>JASMKR010000021.1:0-4002 GCA_030749075.1 Candidatus Thalassarchaeaceae archaeon
CTACCGCGCCCATGACCGACTCCCGGGGCGACTCGCACTTTGACCTTTCACAGTGGAGTTTTGGAGCCCCAGGAGGGAGTCGAACCCCCGACCGTCTGATTACAAATCAGATGCTCTACCAGGCTGAGCTACTGAGGCGCGCTCCAAGACGACGGACTCGGACTCTTGAACCCTACATTCACCAAACGGGACTCGCAGGGCCATCTTCATGCACCCGCGACCTCTCGAACGGCCGTGCGAACGGCCCCCCGGAGCAACATGAGGACCAACACGGTACTAACCGCATGGGCATGCATCGCTCTCAGCAGCGGCATCACTCTCTCATCTGACGCCTCGGCCTTCGCTATCGCGGTCGCAGCCCCCTTGGCAATAGCCGGAATTGTTCTGCTGGTAGTCGGACTCGGCATGGCAATCGAGGAGAACGTGGACCCGGAGAAGGTCGCTGCGTGGGAGCCCGATTCCACCACGATGCCGGACGCGGGGCGGGCGATGTACCGAGTTGACACCACCCTTGAGCCCCCAATCAGGACCTCGGTGCTCTGTGGCAGGTGCGGCAACATCGACTGGATCGACGGGCGGAAGCCCAGCAGCCATTCGTGTAGTTCCTGTTCCACCCTGCTGTGGGAGTCCGAGGAGGAGTAAACGCCGCCCTTAGGGGCGGCGCGTCGGCAAGCATCAAGTGGACGGCTTAATTCGGCAAGTCCCGGGGTGATGAGGTGGATCTGGGCAACAACGAGCGTCGCATGCTTCGTGCGATGCTGTCTGAACCCAATCGCCCATGGTCGCTCGGACAGCTGCTGTCTGCAACGGGTTGGGATGACCAGGTGCACGTAGCGGGAGCCGGTGCCGCCCTCGAGGAGTTCGGTCTGGCCGAGGTCTCTGAGGAGCGAGTGAGCTCCGTGTCGCTGGGCGAAGAGGGCAAGTCTGCGGCAACTGAGGGACTGCTGGAGGATCGGCTATGGGGCTGGCTCAGGGAGCAGGGCCCGGATGGCAGGACGATGGCCACACTCTCGTCTGAGTTTGAGCGCAACGAGGCCGGCCCAGGAGTGGGCTTGCTAAAGGTCCTAGGAATTAGTCTCGAGAAAGGTCGCTTTGTAGTCGATGATGAGGGCACGGTAGATTCTGCCATCAAGCAGAGGTCCGCCTTCATCGGATTGCTGGCTGACGGCCCCGTGGACGAGTCGGAGCTGAATGCCGACATGGTCAGCCACTTCTCCTCGCGCAAAGGCCTGATTGTCGTTGAGCAGCGGGTTTCGAGGAGTTGGACCCTCACTGAGGTCGGTTCGGCCGTCGATGTGTCGACCCTCGACGAGGTCGAGCTGATTGGTGACGTCACCCCGGAACTGCTGCAAGGCGACGGATGGAGGGATGCGAGATTCAAGCCGTTCGACGTCAACGCCCCTGCACCCACTCCCTCGGGTGGGAGGCCGCACCCTATGCAGGCGCTAATCGAGACGATTCGCTCGGTGTTCCTAGAGATGGGATTCTCCGAGATCGAGGGCGACTTCGTGCAGTCAGCGGGGTGGAACATGGATGCACTGTTCATCCCCCAGTCTCACCCGGCACGGACCATGCAGGATACCTTCTATCTCTCGGAGCCCGAGCAGGTCGAGGTCGATTCCGAGTATTTGGATCTCTGGGCCAAGGTACACGAGTATGGCCACGACACCGGAAGTAGGGGCTGGGGAGGGGAATTCGACAGGGACGAGGCGAGGAAGGCACTCCTGAGGACGCACACGACCGTCAACACTGTCCGACACATCGCCGACAACCCGCATCAGCCATGCCGTGTGTTCGGGATTGGCAGGGTGTTTCGTCAGGAGTCAATCGACCGGACGCATCTGCCGGAGTTCTACCAGATTGAGGGTATCATCCACGAGGCTGAGGCAAACCTGCCAATGCTGATCTCTACTCTGAAGACATTCTACTCGAAGATGGGTTTCCCAGACGTCAGGGTGCGGCCCGCCTACTTCCCCTACACCGAGCCTAGCGTTGAGGTGGACGTCATGTGGAAGGGCGAATGGCTCGAGTTGGGCGGCTCCGGCATCTTCCGACCTGAGGTCACAGAGCCACTCGGTACGGAGTGGCCTGTTTGCGCGTGGGGCCTAGGGTTGGAGCGCCTAGCAATGCTCATTCTGGAATTGGATGACATCCGCGAGTTGTACCTGCCCGATTTGGAGAAGCTGCGCCGGATGCCAATCCTCTGAGCCCGACCGCAGCCACAGCGAGCAGAAGTCCGACACCATCCAAGGGCGGACCTAGATTTGTGGTATGGCAATCAGGAAACCGGCTCGGGCTCTGACTCTTCGTCGTAGGTGCACGTCCCGTCGTCTTCCTCGGCGCTCTCGTCGTAGTTGTTGGCCTCCGGGTCGGTGCATCCTCTGTTGGGCTCGGGCTCCTCATCGTAGGTACACGACCCATCGTCTTCCTCGGCGCGCTCGTCGTAGTTGTTGGCTCCCGGGTCGGTGCACCCGCGAACCGGCTCAGGCTGTTCAGCGGGTTCGGTGACTGTGATGTTGAACACCTCGGTCTCGGAAGAGTCGACCCAGGTCCCACAGGTGCCCCTGACTGATATCGTCAGATTCTCCTGAATGTCGGAGAACTCTAGGTCGAACCTTCCGTCCTCGTCGTAAGGCAGGTTCAGGCTGAACTCGTCCACGTTGCCGTCAGACCACCCTAGCTCGCAGGTCTCCATGCTCTGGTGGACCAAGACCCCAGAGACAGTGGTGCCGTTGCCACGCTCGACGAATATCTCGTTGCTGCTGACCACTATCACCGTGAAACCCTCATCGGGGTACTCGATGATGAATACCGTGGTCCACCTAGACTCCTGCCCGAGACTGTCTGTTGCCTCCACCTTGATTACGTGACTACCCATTTTGAGCTCGGAGATGTCAATGACGAGATTGCCATCTGTGTCCATCATATCCTGAATGGGATTCTCGTCGAGCGTGGCGGTCACCGTCAACCCCCCCATCTCCTCATCCGTGATGCTCAAGCTCAGCGAGTCGATGCTTCCGAAGAGGATATTGGAGGGGATTTCGCCTTCGATGATTGGAGCGAGGTTCTGCCCCTCCTTCTCGACATCGAAGAACAGAATGCCGACCATTACGCTGACAACCATCAGCCCTGCGAGGAAAAGCGAGCGAGCGACGCCGTCGTCAGCCACACCCGCCCCATAAGGGGCGGATTCTTGAAACGAACCCCTGAATCACTCGTCTGCCAGCGCTTTGAGATCGTGGAGGAAATCATCGACATCCCAACTGATTCCTGAATAGGCGACGCGCTTGCGCAGTTGCTTGTCGAGGATGAAGGTAACCGTGGAGTGGCCGACCTCATACTCCCCGAGGGAATCTTCGTGAGGGTCTTCGCCGTTACTCTGGCCGCTGCTACCGATACCCTCGGCCACGCATGCCAACCAGTCGCCATCAGGCCTCTCGTAGCCCTCGTCGCACATACAGTGGGCCCCACCTCCAGAACCCATCACCCATCCATGGCCGTTGCATTCCACTCCCGGAGGCAGATTCTCCATGTCGGCGTTGCTGGCTGCCCAGGCCAGATGAGTCCCAGCATCTAGGGAGATGGATGAGATGTCCCGCTCGGTGGGTACCCAGGACTCGTTATCGATGTCCCACAGATGCAGGACCCAGGACCATTCGTTACCAGACTGCCAGTCCCCAATGAGGCCCCCGCTCATGTCGTAGCTGATGTTTGATTCATTGAAGACCTGGATCGCGAAGTCGCTCGCACTCAGCCCAGCCCCGACCTCATCGTGATGGAAGGAGGAGTTGTCCGGGTATAGGACCGCGATTCGATTCGTACCCTCCTTGGGCGGCTGGCTGGCGTTGATGTGCTCGTTGTCGACAATCACGTTCCAGGATCTGTACGTGTCCTGCAGGGTGGCCGTCGGTCCGGTCAGGTGGTACCAGTCATAGCTCATCTGCTCGGTCCACTCCGCCAGGTGGCTCACAGTGTCGCGAGCGGGGTCGATGGTCACCGAGA
>JASMKR010000022.1:0-151876 GCA_030749075.1 Candidatus Thalassarchaeaceae archaeon
GGTAGGTTCGCCCACAATCCCATGACTACGCAGCCCACGAAGGCGGCGATAGCCGTGGCGAAGAGAATGTCCGAGAACGCCTGCGCATTTCCTGCATCGGTGCCATCCCCAATCGCTAGCGTTAGCATCGCGGGGTTGACGAGCAGGATGTACGCCATCGTCAGGAAGGTCGTGAGACCTGCCCTGACCTCGGCATCGAAGGAGCTTCCCCTCTCCGTATATCCAAAGTAATCATCTGCTGCTTGCACTTCCATTTTTTCACCTTTCTTTCCTCAAATACGCGAGCCACCGCTCACTAGTGGCAACGAGTGAGCGGCCAGCATATCAAGAATGTGCAGTGTGGGCGCGTTTACCGGCTCAGGCACCAATGATAATGGGTGTGTTGTTGGTAGGTAGATGGACCCTCATTTCCCCTGCAAGCTCGTCGTGGAGGGCCTTCCTGCCCACCTCAGTTGCGTGAAAGACCACGAGATCGGACGGGGAGCACGCGCGGGCGAAGGATGTGAGTGCCGCGTGGTCCCCGTGGTTGGACAGGTCGAACTTGTCGATTTCGAGGGAGACTGGGGTGAGGCTGCCGAATATCGGGATCCTGCCCTCCTCGACCAATCTCCGGCCCCCCGAGCCCTCGGCTTGGTAGCCTGTCAGAAGGATGGCGTTGGCTGAGTTATGCCTGAGGCGATTAAGGTACCAGAGGGCCGGTCCGCCGTCGAGCATGCCGCTGGTCGTGACTATCACGTTGGCTCCCAGTGCCTTCTTCCTGTCAGTCTTGCCCGAGACCCTCTTGGACCATCTGAACGCCCTCTTCATCCCATCTGCATCACGAATCAGCTCCGGGCTTCCCATCCACTCCTTGGTGACCCTGGTTCCCATCCCATCGTAGTGGACTTCGAGATGGGGGGCTTCCCTGTGGAGTATCCTGAGGATGTCCTGGCCCCTGCCGGAAGCGAATGCGGGGACGAGGGCTATGCCGCCTCTGGCAACGACCTCCATCACCTTGGCAACGAAGCGCGCCTCCTCTTCCCTCCTTGGTCGGTGGCTCCTCCCCCCGTACGTGCCCTCGAGGCAGAGGATGTCGCATTCCACGGGAACCGCCCCCGCTGCATTCGGGCTGTCTCGGGTGTCCATGTCGCCTGACCAGAGGATCCGGGCTTCTGGTGTCTCTATCTCAACCATCGCAGCGCCGGGGATATGGCCCGCACGGTGGAGCCTGCATCTCCATTGGCCTACCGGGAACCACGCGCCGAAATGGTGAGTTGCCCATGCGTCTAGCGCTAGATCCATATCGCGCTTGTCCCAAGCAAGGGGGTACCCCTCTATGTCAGAGACCTTGTAAGTGTCTTTCCACATGATCTCGGAGACCGCGGCTGTCATTTTCGTGCTGTGCAGAGTGGCGTCATAGGCGGCCACCAGCCAAGGTGCCATGCCAATGTGATCTATGTGTGCGTGGGTCATTATCGCCTCCTCGACCCTAGGGGCCTCCGAGGGATACTTCGGTGGTCTGGTTGGTGCAAGTCCGTAGTCCACGAGCAGTCTCGTTCCGCTATTGTCCTCGATGATGCAAGCTACGTTGCCGACCTCATCGGCTCCTCCTAAAAAATTGAGCCTGATTCCAGAAGGAGGGGGGTCTGTTGGATGAGAAGAGGTTCGCCCCGCGGTGTAAAGCACCATGGGTGGGGGATGGGGTTGGGTGTCATCAAGACGCCCCCCCCGGTCTTTTCTACTGGAAGATTGGGTTTGATGCTTGGTTTGTTAGAAGCGTCTTACCAACCATTATTTCCCGGCAGCCGCATACCTTCAATGATTATCGTAAATTGACTCGAAATCAAATGAATATTACAAAATCTTTCCAAGGTTTCTTTTTTCCAGTGGTAATCATGGGGTAGGGGGGAATGATTGAGGGTGAACCGACCATCCCAGTCCCATGGCCAGGGACCCCACACGCATCTTCGAAGTCCAAGATGACAGGTGTTTTGGGTGTGCGGCATGCGTAGCTCTTTGCCCGGTCGACGCTCTCCACCTCGATAACCTGCTCGCAATAGTGGACGAGCCCAAATGCACACACTGCAAACTCTGCATACCCGCTTGTCCCGTCCATGCCCTCTCTCTCAAGCCGGTGGTTGCCGAATGAGAATTGGCATATTGGGAGGTAACCTAAGGGCCCTTTCTTCGGCTCATGCCACCCTCGACTCGCAACCCCATGCGGAGGTCCATATCATCGAAGAGGCAGCCGAGATCGGCTTGACCGGCGAGGAACCAGGTATCCTTTCCCTCTGGCCGATAGTACCAGCACACTGGATTTCCGAACTTGGAACCCAAGAGCCCAAGCCATCATCAAGGGCGGTAAGGAGATCGTGGCTCGAGAAGGCCATGGCAACTTCCCTAGCCACACGAGGATGCACATTCCACCTTCGTACAAGGGTGGTGGATGTCAGCCAGGAGTACGAAGTCACGTATGTTGGAGCCGGTGTTATGGGCTCTGGGAAAACCCTCTTCGACACAGTTCTGGACATGAGGCCACCAGATCACTCCGGAGAGGAGTGGGAGGGTGGGGTTTGCGCCCGCCTCCATACCCCCCCCTATGGAATTCAGGGGGAAAGACCAGACGGCACTATCGAAGTCTGGTGGCGAGACCAGAATCCCGACCAAGGGAAGTGGGTGCACAGAATGCGATGGGTGGGGGAAGATCCCGCCTCTTCGTTGGAGGCCGAGATCAAAGCCGGCATCAAAACCGCCAAGAGGCTCATTGATACAATTATACAGCCGTGACCCCCGACAATTATTGGTGGACTCATGACGGACGCTGAGCGGCCTGTGGCGGACCTCATCTGTGACAGGACCCAGCCGACCAGGCACGCCATCCTCATCGATCCGGCCGGCCAAAGCCCCGAAGTCGCTGCCAAGAGAGCGATCGCGGCCGTCACCGCAGGAAGCAAGATGATACTCGTCGGGGGCTCTTCCGATACGGATGGGGCCAACGTCAATGCTACCGTGCTAGCCATCAAAGAAGGATTGGAACTGGTCTCATGGGCCACTAGTCAGGACTCGGGGGGGGGCAATGAGAATTGGAGGGCTCCCGTCGTCCTCTTCCCCCAAGGCTCCTCGGCGCTTTCACCCGCCGCCGACGCGATCACCTTCATGATGCTGATGAACAGCACCGACCCCCGATTCCTCATAGGAGAGCAGACACTAGGGGCGCCGTTTGTGAAGAAGGCGAGCATCGAACCAATCCCAATGGGCTACGTCATTTGCGCGCCGGGCGGGAAGGCAGGAGAGGTTGGCAAGGCCGACCTCATTCTCAACAACGAAACCGAACGAGTGGCCGCCCTAGCCATGGCGGCCGAATGCTTCGGATTCAACCTCTTCTACCTTGAGGCGGGAAGCGGAGCAGCCACACCCGTGGACCCGAACCTCATTCGCACCGCCCGGGCCTCCTGCGATCTTACCTTGGTGGTGGGCGGGGGGATTAGAGACGAGAAGACGGCAAGGGCAGCCGCTGAGGCCGGGGCGGATTGGATAATCACTGGAAATATAGCGGAGGAGTTCGATAATGCAGACGAACTCCAACGAACTCTCGCAGCCCTGATTCGGGGAATGAGCGCCCAATCATGAATGGGCACCTTTGAAACCACACTCACCTACTCCGGAACATGGCCTCTGAACCCAGCTGCCCTTGCTGCAACTCCGGGATGGAGATGCACGGGGACGCAATCGGTGGACACATGCACTATTGCGCCTATTGCTGTGGGATGCTAACCAGTGATCGCTGGCTAGACACAAACATGGATGCACAAGCCCTGAGGAGAATGAAGACCCCCGTCTTCAACGGTGAGGATGCCGGCTACTCCTGCCCTACATGCGGGGGGGAGATGGTGAAGGGACCGGTACCGACCAGCAGCGCCCCCATCGAGGTCGATGGCTGCCTGAAGTGTGGCTCCCTTTGGTTTGACAACAGGGAACTCGAATCCTTCCTCCCTGAGATTCAGGACACCTTTCAAGGGCCCGAGAAATCGACTGTTCTGGATGCCGTTGTCGCAATCGCCTCACGATTCAGACGAAAAACGGATGATTCTGAAGAGTAAGCCGATAATCTAAGTTGCCGAGAGCCGGTCTATCTGTGCTTCCATGTCGAGAATAAGCAGAAGCAACTCCTCCTCGTTCCCTAGCAACCTCATGTTCTCCTCTCGGAGCTCTTCGACCCTCCCCGCTTCGATCTCATTCGCCTCGCGCCGTACCCGCTCGTTCTCCAGACGGCGCTCGAGAAGCGCAATCCTGGTGTCGGCGACCCTTGCCCTCTCCTCCAACTCTCCGTGAAGGGGAAGATCGGGATCACTAGCGCTCTGAGCCAATAGCTCCGCTTCCCTCAAACGCCTCCGCAGTGCAGCCACGTCACCTTCCAGGCGAATGATATCGCTCCACCTTGAGATCACTTCCTCAATCAACCGGCTTCGGGGGATATCCGCAAGACGCCCCTCCAAATCCGACCCATCGTCTTGGCGGGGGCTGTTCACGGTCATCGGCAGTCACCCCCTATTCCGCGTGGTTCCCACTTGAACCTTGAGGGAACGATGGAAACTCTCCTTTCATTCTATCACCAAACCCCCTTCTCCGAACTAGTCGCGTTTATACCGAGACCCTAGGTCGCCGGCCCCATGAAGGCCTACAGAGCCCAAGGCACCTTCCGCGCCGGCAAGAATGACCAGCCGTTCACAGTCGAACTCGTCGCGCTGGACGAAGACGACGCTTTGCACAGGGTCCTCTCCAACTTCGGGAGCCGCCATCGAGTCCCCCGGCGCTTCGTCAACATCCAATCTCTGGAGGCAATCGACCCATCGGAATCGGCCTCGCCCACGGTTGTTTCTCATTTCAAGGACCAATAGGTCGATTTCATGGCTCGAGTGGGCAATTCTGAAAGCCCGGCTCTCAGGAGATGCCCACCATGAAGAAATGGTTCATGCGCCAATACTGGCGTATCCAACAGAGCCAATCCCTCATCAGCCTAGGCTTTTGGACCTCCACCCTCACTTTGTTGATTTGGCCCTATGTTTCCTGGAGGTTCGACTCGACCGACACCATCCTCTCCCTCCCAATAACCTACTTCCTACTGGCAGGAATCGCTGCCACTGTAGTCACCATAGTACTCCTAGTCGGTTTGATCTATGACGTCTCCTTCGGGCTGTGGAGGGACCATATCACAGTCGTGCAGGAACGAAACCCATTCGCGACGTACAAGCTGAACCCAACATGGGGCATCGTCATTGCCCAGACCAACGAAATTCTCCGTAGGGTTGCCGGTGATGACGAGGAGGTACAACGACACTGCAGGTTCATCGACAGAATGCTCGAATGGAACGCTAATGAGGAAATCTGGGCTCGTTCGATGTCTTCTTGGAAGGAAATCCTCCATGACGAGGATCCATTCCTCTTCTATCTTACCGAGGAAACCAGGCAAAGGCTCGAGGAGGCTGCTGCCGACCTTGAGGACTTCTGACCGACTGATTGGCATGCAACCCGACTCTGAGAGTGTCATACAAATCGCCCATGAAGCCGGCATGGAGATTCTCAGGATATACGAAGACTCGGCTGACTTGGAAATAACCTCCAAAGCCGACTCCTCCCCCCTGACCAAAGCCGACCTCGCAGCCCACACCACCATTCAGGAGGGATTACGAAAACTGAGCCCCCCCATCCCCCTTGTGTCCGAGGAGGGTCGTGACGGGGATCCAAGGACGTCCGATTACGCATGGCTCGTGGACCCGCTTGACGGCACCAAGGAATTCATCAAGCGGAACGGGATGTTCACCGTCAACATAGCGCTAATGAGCCGAAGCGGGCCGAGATGGAGACCGGTTTGGGGAGTCGTCTACGCCCCCGTCTCCGACACTACATGGGTTGGCGGGACCACCCACGCACCCGAACGAAGGGACGGACACCGAAGTAGGCGAATCGAGGTAAACCAGCAGATTGGCACTCCGGTTCGCTTGGTGGCCAGCGGTAGTCACAGGGGCGAGAAGGACGAGGCCTTCGCTTCGGCTCTCGGACCCCACGATCTCGTCCGAATGGGCTCTTCCCTCAAAGCCTGCGTCGTCGCCGAGGGCAGTGCGGACCTATATCCCCGATTCGGGCCGACTAGCTGCTGGGACATAGCTGCAGCCCACGCGGTCGTCGAGGCCGCAGGAGGCATCGTGGTCGACCCGGCAGGCAACACCCTTGACTACGACATCGTCGATGAGATTCTCAATCCCTATTTTCTCGTAGCATGCAGTTCCCAATGGAATTCGGCATGGGCAAGGAATCAGGATTAAATGAGAGGCGCCGGTCGGCGACCTCGTTCGGGGCTGGCAATTTGGCAAATCGGGTAGTGTGGCTAATCGGCCTCTCTGGGGCAGGCAAGACTACTATTGCGGAGGCTGCGGCCAAGCGTTTTGGGGCAGAGCTCCTAGACGGAGACACCATCCGCGACTTCTTCTCCAACCACGACTTCTCCCGTGAGGGCCGCGAGAGGCATCTGCTCGGCATCGCCAGGATGGCTGCGATGATTTCCAAGCACACCGATGTGCTGTGCTCCTTCATCACTCCTTACGAGGATGTTCGAGAGAAGATTCTGGAGATTCTGCCCGAAGACGCGGTGATGGTCCATGTCTCTACCTCTTTGGAGATATGCGAGGAGCGTGACGTAAAGGGCCTCTATGCGAAGGCGCGCACAGGAGAAATCGCCAGCTTCACAGGCATCTCCGATCCCTTCGACGAGCCGAACTGCGCACACCTCACCCTCAATTCTAGTGGCGGTCCAGGCCACGGCGTCGACGATCTGGTGGACGAACTCGCACACCTCTTCGAGAAGCCCAAGGCAGTGCTCCTGCCAGGCCGCTGGCAGCCGCTGCACGTCGGTCATGAGTGGATGATTCAAAGGGAGCTCGACGAAGGCAAGAGGGTCGTCGTAGGAATCAGGGATACCCCGGTGTCAGAATCAGACCCCTACTCTACAGACGTGCGCAGGCGTATGATAGAGCACCGATACGAGGGGGAGAACGTCGAAGCATGGGTGATGCCCGACATCGAAGCCGTCTCTTATGGGCGCAAGGTCGGATACGAGATACGCGAGGCCGAAGACATCCCCCCCGAGGTCTTCGAGGTCTCTGCTACCGGGGTGCGAGGCGGCAACCGCGCGAATGTCTCTGCCAAGGTCATGGAGTTCATGATTCAAGAAGGCATATGGGACGGCCAATAGCCAACAGGGCCTGGTCAGGCAAATCAATCTGCGACGGCTTCTTGACACTCGGCATTGTCGAAGCACCCATGACAATGGGCGACGGCGCCGAGTTGCAACGCCTAGCTAGGTTGGTCGAAGCCAACCGGGAGCGCTTGCAGGCCATCGAGCAGCAGATTCGAAACCTCGAGAGCCTGAGAGTCGAGCAGACACATGCGATCGAAGCCCTCGATGGCATCTCGGAGGATGGCGCCGAGGGGGTGATGGTACCATTGGGAGCCGGGGTCCAGATAATTGCTGACATACCCGCCGAGGCCGGCGCGGTCATCGATTTGGGCAGTAGGGTCCAAGCGGAGAAGACGAGAGAGGAGGCAATCGCCATCCTCAGAGGTAGGAACGAGGAACTCATGACCCTCATGGAGATGGTGAAGAAGGAGTACGACGATTTGGAGAACCACATTATCACCTTAGCAGACCAATTCAACCACACCGTCGAGCACCTCCAGAACAATGAAGAGGAAGGATCAGAAAAAATCGCAGCCCCCGAGAAACAACCTACACCCCCAAAGGCGCGAAGGCGAAGAAAACGGGGCACCGAACTCACACTTGATGACTGAGGCCTCGACATGGGTTTGTTCGACCGTTTCAAGAAGCGGGTGGAAGAAACCGAAGAAACCCACGGGATCACTGTCAAGGAGGGCACCGCCGAAGCCCTCGAGGCCCTCGCCGAACGCGACCGGCTGCTGAAGCACGAAGCAATATCAGAGCCAACAGAAGCCCCGCTACCCCCGATGAAGGATAGCGGGTGGGACGACATTGAAGAGGAATTGAACGACCCATTCTCCTCCCCGCTCTCAGCCAAGGATAGGAAGAGGGCCACCAGGCAAAGATCAGCCAAGGTGCGGAAGAAGGCCAACGAAGAGGCCCATAGGGCGCGGCCGATGGAGACCACCACAGGGAGGAATCTAGTGGAAGTTAAACCCGCATCCTTCGCAATTGATCTCGGTGACGACAGCACAACAAGGGGCGGCCGCATTCTAAAGGGAGGGCCGGCCTTGGAGGGAATCCTCAAGGATTTGGAGACGGACTTGCTCTCGGCGGACATGGGCCACGCCGCCGTCACCGAACTCATCTCCGTCCTACGCACCCACCTCATTGGAGCCCGCATCACTAGGAAGACCGAGCTAGCAGGGGTGGTGGAAAGGGCGCTGAGGGGCGCGCTGAGGGACCTCCTTGAGTCCGGTTACTGGGACTTTGACAGAACTGTACAGGCCTTCGTCGCCGAGGAGACCCCAGTATCAATCATGATTGTCGGCGTCAACGGTACCGGCAAGACGACCACAACCGCGAAAATAGCCAAGCGGCTGAAGGATCAGGGCCACGAAGTCGTCCTCGCCGCTGCCGACACATTCCGCGCCGGCGCCATAGACCAACTATCGATCCATGCCGAACGCCTCGGAGTCAGGTGCATCAGCAGCCAGAGGGGCGGGGACTCCGCGGCGATAGCGAGGGACGCCATAGAGAGCGCGACCGCCCGTGGGGAAGACATCGTAATCATCGATACTGCTGGCAGAATGCAGAACAAGTCCAACCTCATGGAGGAGCTGCGCAAGGTCCACAGGGTCACTAGCCCCCACCTCGTTATTTTCGTCGCCGACGCGTTGGCGGGTAACGACGCAGTGACCCAAGCAGCGGAGTTCCAACGAATGCTCACCTTCGATGGTGCGGCCCTGTGCAAACTCGACACCGATGCTAGGGGGGGCGCAGCGCTCTCGATATCCCATGCCACAGGTAGGCCGATTGTCCTCGCCGGCTTGGGGCAGGGCTACGACGACCTCGAGCCGTTCGACCCCGAATGGCTCCTAGACACCATCCTAGCGTGATGTCACCGACCACGCCGTTCATGAGCCATAGCCCATGTGCGTTGACGGGATGACATCGAGCGGAGAGCCGACAGCACTCATCGTATTGGCGAACCGGATTTCCGCAGGGAGGATTCAATCCATACTACGACAGAAAGGGTGGATATCGGAGATTTGTGGGGATGGCGACAAGGCTGTTGATAGGTACGTCAAAATTAAGCCAGCCCTAGTCTTTATCGGGCTGGACATACCCACTTTGGACGGGCATGTCGCAGCCTTGGAGATGAGGGAGAGCGATCCCACAGCCCGAATCGTATTCGTAACTAGTCGGACACGCCTTGCCAAGGCAGAGGATGCAGCATTTTCCACCGGCGCAGTGGCGGTGCTGATTTCGCCTCTGACCCAAGCGGATTTCGATCAGAAATGGGATGCCATCAACGGACCCATCCCCGACGCTCCCGGCTTGGCCGACCTAGACGAGCTATATCCAGAACTCGAGGAAAAACTACAGCCTGAATCACCAACACACCCCGGCCTTCCTCCATTGGGGCTGGGCGGCGAGGGTATGCCCCCTCTTCCCAATCCCCCCAATGGCGAACCAATCCCCCGATTCGGTCGAAGGACCCTTTCCCTAGCAATCTTCCTCGCCCTATCTGCTTTAGGGGTAGGAGCCGCGTATCTCCTCGGAGCCATTTAGCAGGGCCTTTCGACCTAGCGCCGCTCGTCATCGGTGATCAGGACAGCGGGAATCTGGCCGACAATGACTTGACTGCCTTGCGGAGCGTCGGTGATGGTGTCTATCGACACTCCGTCATCCTGCAGCAGGCCCTCATCCAGCGACGCCAACCGCAGCCCCACCCTCCATCGTTTGAGAACTTCAAAAACCACTATCCCAAGGAGCACGACGAGAATCACAACGGAGCAGACCCAAGCGACGAGGCTCTGGGCCACCATCCCTTATCTCTCCAACAAGGCCTTCCACGAAGCCTCCGCATAACTCTGGGAGGCCTCCTTGGGATTCTCGGCCCCGTGTATCCCAGAGCCGACGATAACCGCATCCGAGCCAGCGCGGACAGCATCGCTAGGATGCCCGTATCGCTGCCCAAGAACGCCCTCGGCTGCGGTCAGGCTCACACCCGGCGACCAAATCATCCTCCCATCGCCTGCCTTGGCTCGCAGACCCCCGATCTCTGCGGGAGAGCTACCATTCCCAATGTAGCCAATTACATGGGGTGAGGCCGCTCCGAACTCGATCGTGCGGCTTCCATACTCCTCCGATAGCAGGTTGTCCCTGCTGGACATCTGTGCAAGCAGGAGAATTCCACCGATGCGTTGCACACCGTCCCAAGCCGCTGCGACCCCATCTAAGACATCAGGCCCACTGACGCTGTGAGCGGTGACCACATCGGCCCAAGAACGGATATCATACAATCCCCCCATTTGGGTCTGAGCGACCTTTCCTATATCAGCGAACTTCCGATCCTCGAAAAGCATGAGGTCGTGCGCTCGAGCGGATTCGATAACCCTGCCCCACTCACCCATGCTGAAATCATCCACCATGTCGACATGGGTCTTGAGAGCGGTCACGTGGGGGCCCGCCTGGGCAATCAGCTCAACCAGATCGTCTACTCTTGGAAGATCCGCGGCCAGAACAACGAGAGATTGCTTTCGGACGGCCGACTCCATGTACTGATGAGCCAGTGGATGAGCGCATGCGCGCCAGCGCGCGCCCCACACCTCGTCCGGTTGCATCGTTCAACCCGGTCTTCGGACCCTCTTCAAGAATTTGGATGGAGCCGGATTGTTCATGGACGGAGAACTGCACCCCTGCATGAGGGGCACTCCAATGTCCGTCGAAACGGAGCCCCATCTCTTCGAAGTAGCCACTAGAGACCTCGAGGGCCTGCCTGACGCACGCGGCGAGAGCGTGCGTGCAATGCTAGCAACCGATCACGGGATTGAGGTTGCAGCGGCCCGGGTCATTTTGGGATACCAAGTGCAAGCTGACCTAGCCGAGGAAGAAGCCGATAGTTTGGTTCATGACTTGTTCGCCGACCCCATCATCGAGCGCGGTTCAAGGCTAACACGCCTGCTCGACGATTTCCCGGAGGCACCTGAGATTTCCATTCAAGTCGGCTACAAGCCAGGCGTGACGGATAACCCAGGCCAAGCAGGGCTAGATGGCCTTCTGACTTTGTTTCCGCACCACTCTGAGGCGAAGGTAGCGACCAGCAGGACATACGCCTTTTGGGGGGTGCCCAAGGATGTCGAACCGGAGGAATTGGCATTCACCCTACACAACCCAATGATCGAGCGTGCTTCGGTCTCGGGTCCAGCGGAGTGCTCCATGGGGAAGTGGCCGACCCTCGGCTTCCCACTACACCCACCAGCACCCTATTCAGAGCCCGCGGTCGTTGACTTGGAGGTCAGTGAAGAGAAATTGATGGAAATCAGCGAGACGGGTCTGCTCGCACTGAATCCCGGGGAGATGAGGGCGATTCAAGAGCACTACAGGAACCCGAATACCAGATTGGCTAGAGAGGAGTTGGGCCTCCCCCCCAAAGCACCCACAGACGTGGAGCTGGAGTGCCTGGCGCAAACATGGTCTGAGCATTGCTCGCACAAGATATTCTCAGCCAGCATCCATCACGTGGACACCGAAACCGGCGAGGACTGCGTGATTGACTCGCTGTTCAAGACGCACATCATGCAGCCAACGCTCGACATCCAGAAACAGGTCGACTGGCTGCTAAGCATCTTCCACGATAACTCAGGAGTCATCTCATGGAACGAGGACTGGAGCCTGTGCATCAAGGCTGAGACGCACAATACCCCAAGCGCGCTCGACCCCTATGGCGGCGCCATAACGGGGATAGTCGGGGTCAACCGAGACATACTAGGAACGGGCCTAGGAGCCCGCCCCATCGCCAACACCGATGTCTTCTGCTTCGGGCCACCAGACTATGACGAACCTCTCCCGGGGGGGCTGTTCCACCCCTCTCGGGTATTCCGTGGGGTGCACGCGGGCGTGCGCTCGGGTGGGAACGAATCAGGCATCCCAACGGTCAACGGAGCCATGGTTTTCGACGAGCGCTACATCGGCAAGCCACTGGTCTTCTGCGGAACAGTGGGTCTGATGCCACGCCGCCTGGCCGACGGGCGAGAGAGCCACGTCAAGACTCCCGAACCCGGCGACGTCGTGTACATGGTCGGCGGGCGAGTGGGTAGCGACGGAATCCATGGAGCCACCTTCTCCAGCCTCGAGCTGACCGAGGACAGCCCTAGTTCGGCGGTTCAGATCGGCGATCCGATCACGCAGAAGAAGATGCTGGACATGATCCTCGAGGCCCGCGATTCCGGCCTGATTCAGGTGATTACGGACAATGGAGCGGGCGGCCTGTCCAGCAGTGTGGGGGAGATGGCTGAGCTGACCGGTGGGGCCGAACTCGATCTGGACGCCGTCCCCCTCAAACAGGCTGGCCTCTCCTCGTGGGAGATCCTCGTTTCAGAGTCCCAAGAGCGCATGACCGTTGGGGTTAGGCCCGATGACTGCAAGGCGTTCGAGGCCATGGCTGCCCTTCATGAAGTGGAGGCGTCTGTCGTCGGCACCTTCACCGATTCGGGAGCCTTCGTTGTTCGCCACGGCGAGACACCCGTCGCGCTTCTGCCAATCGCCTTCCTCTACGGGGGGTGCCCGCAATTGCGCCTCGAATCCGAGTGGACCCCCCCGCTCCACGTGCCCGTAGAGACACCGGACGTCGATGCGATTGGGATGGGCGAAATCCTGTGCCGCCTGATGGCTAGGCCGAATATCGCCTCCAAGGAGTGGTGGGTCCGCTCCTACGACCACGAGGTCATCGCTCAGACTGTGATCAAGCCGTTCTGCGGCATCAATCACGACTCTCCGGGCGATGCCGCCGTAATCGCCCCCTTACAAGGCGGCACTCAGGGGGCCGTCATCTCGAACGGGATCGCTCCGCGATACTCGGACATAGATGCATATGCCATGGCAGCAGCTGCCGTGGACGAGGCTCTACGCAATGCGGTCTGCGTGGGCGTCGACCTCGACATGATAGCCGGCCTCGACAATTTCTGCTGGCCCGATCCAGTAGAGTCGTCCAAGACTCCCGACGGACGTTACAAGCTCGCGCAGCTAGTCAGGGCCAATCGAGCCATCGACGACGTCTGCAGGGCCTATCGCCTTCCGTGCATCAGCGGGAAGGACTCGATGAAGAACGATGCCATTCTGGATGGGAAGAAGATCAGCGTACCTCCCACCATCCTGTTCAGCCTGATTGGCAACCACCCAGACGTCCGCAAGGCGGTATCCTCGGATTTCAAGAGTCCTGGAGATGCCATCTACCTGCTCGGTCAAACGCACCAGGAACTAGGCGCGAGCGAGCTCTCCTACATGATGCGTGAGGAGGGGCGGGGCGGCATTGGCGGGGCAGTCCCCAATATCGATGCTGAGCGCAATCTGGCTTTGTACCGGGCGCTCTGCTCTGCGATGGGCGACGGCCTAGTCGCAAGCGCCCACGACTGCAGCGAAGGCGGCCTTGCCGTTGCTCTCTCGGAGTGCTGCTTTGGAGCGGACTCCGGGGCCTCGGTCTCCATTGACGGCCTGTGGTCGGCCTGTGAGCATCTGGACACATGGGGCGCACTGTTCGGCGAGAGCCTAGGGAGAATAATCGTGAGTATCAGACCGGACGATTGCGAGGCATTCGAGGAGTCGATGAGCGGGAACCCCTGCCAACTTCTGGGTGCGGTGGTACAAGGTGACGCAATCACGGTATCCCGTAATAGCGAGGATGCCCTCGTGGCCTCATTGAGTTCCCTGCGGAATGCTTGGAAGGGCACACTGGACGGGGGCGTCGGCTGATGGCAGGCAGACCACGGGCCGCGGTCCTCTCGGGCTTCGGGATCAATTGCGAGACCGAGACGATGGCAGTCTTCGAGATGGCCGGTGCGTCCGCCGTCAGGATTCATGTGAACAGGCTGATCAGCGGCGCAGCCAACCTGTCCGACTACCAAATCATGGCCATCCCCGGCGGCTTCTCCTTCGGCGACCACCTCGGCAGCGGGCGCCTCTTGGGCAACCGCCTTCGATTCGGCCTGCGCGAGCAGGTGCGCGGCTTCGTAAAGGCCGGCAAGCCTGTGATCGGGATCTGCAACGGCTTCCAGGTTCTGGTGAAGATGGGCCTGCTCCCCGGCGACGACGAGGTCAGCCTTACCCAGACAGCATCGCTCGCCCTCAACGACAGCGGCCACTACGAGAACCGTTGGGTGACTCTGGAGTTCGACCCCGACAGTCCATGCATCTGGACGAGGGGGTTGAAGCGCCTCCGGGTGCCGGTGCGCCACGGGGAGGGCAAGTTCGTCACCGACGACCGCGCGCTGCTCGACAAGTGGGCTGCATCGGGGCAGCTGGCCGTGCGCTACGTCGACCCCAGCACACCATACCCATCGATATCCGATGAGCCCCTGCCATACCCCACGTCCCCCAACCAGAGCTGGCGCAACGTCGCTGGCGTGTGTGACCCAACAGGATTGGTCTTCGGCCTCATGCCCCACCCGGAGGCCAACCACTCGACATGGCTGGGGGCCACGTGGACGCGCGAAGGGTCTGAGCACGGCGAGGGCGAGGGCATGGCTATCTTCCACAACGCAGTTGACTATCTGGTGGAGTAGCGCCTCCGAGCCAATCGGTTGCTTTGGGTCGTTATCAATGCTACAAAACACCGATTAGCTTGCTTGCGCCTCGATCCAAGCCACACTCCCAAATGGTATGGATCTTCCACCCCATGACCAGAAGCGCCGCCTCCTTCCTCCGATCGCGCTCGACGTTGCGCTCGAACTTCTCTTTCCAGTATTCCAAGTTTGATTTTGGCAACTCAAGGGCGCAGCGTGGACAACGGTGCCAGAAGCAGCCGTGCACGAAAATCGCAATCCTACGCCCGGGGTAGGTGATGTCCGGCCGACAGACGTAGCGCCCATTCTCATCATCGATCCTCCAATGCAAGCGATACCCGGGATGCCCGGCCTCCCTGAGCATGCGCCTCACCACCTGCTCGGGGCCGGTATTGGTCGAGCGGTTGGCGATCATCACATTGTGGACTGCAGGCGAAGATGCTGCTGGGACCTCAAGGGCCATGAGACTCAATCTCTACTCACTCTCAGTTGCATCAATATTTGGCACAGATTCTCGGCCCAATGCTCCGTACAACGGGAGTGTGAGGAAGACGGCCATCACAGCCATTAAGACGAAATCTAATCCATCCGGCCCTCCCCCTCCTCCAAATCCTATCTCATCCATTCCGTACCAGCTCGTGAAAATACCCAAGATACCGACCGGCCCTGCGAGGTAATTTCGCATTCCCCACACCATTCCAAGCGCGATGATGATGATGACCTGCCCTGCGACGATGATGTTGTAACCCTCTGTTGTGATTTCATACACCTCACCGGGATACTCAGGATCCTCCATCTCGCCTCCGGAGCCCTCTGCGAGGACCCAGGCTGGTCCGAAAACCATGCCCATAATCACGACCATGGCAGTGAAGAGTCCGAGGACACCAATGCGCTTCTTGTCCGAGTCAAGCTCGACTTCAAACTCATCATAGGCCAATGCAGGGAGGTAGACGAGAGTGCCGTAGAAGACCCACATGAACGGGACTTCTTCGAACCCTTCCGTCGAACCCAGCGCTGCTGCGATGACTGGAGCCAGAAAAACAGCGGCTACTCGGCCGTTTTTGACGCGAAAGAGGAGGAGGAGTCCAGCCATTCCATCTGCAATCACCCACGCCCAGTCGCTGTCAACAGCAGCACCTAAGGAGAACAGAGCGAAGATGGCAAACTGAACCCAAAGCATCAATGAGAAAGCCCCTGTGTCGGTCGGTGGCATTTTGTACATAGCATCATCACTCATGCAAATAAATCGAGGATTACGGTATATAGTCCCTTCAACCCAAACATATTCGTAATTTTTTGAATATTAGCGAACACGTTTGGAGAGATGGGGTGGTGGACGTGACGGGATTTGAACCCGTGGCCTCCTCGTTGCGAACGAGGCGATCTTCCAGGCTGATCTACACGCCCCTGCGCCCGAGCCGGCCCCCCTCCCGATATAGGCATTCACCTTATGGCCGATTCCCGCGCCCGCTGGCCTCAGGGCCCGTGGGTTAGCTTGGCCTATACTTGGCGCTTCGGGGGCGTTAGACCCCAGTTCAAATCTGGGCGGGCCCACCACCTACTGGGGCCGTGCTACGGAAGGAGGCCAGAGCCGCTGACCTCGGCCAACCAGCCCATGGCCGCACTGTAGTCCTCCACTGCCTCGAGATCGTCTTTGAGCAGAAGCGCGTCTGCCGCGTCCCACAGCGCCTGCAGCGCTGGAACCCAGTCACCCCCTTTGTCGCGACTGTCCTCGTCGAACCTCCAAGCGTCGGACTCCGTACGCTCGTGGACCACCAGCCATGCCCAGCCCATTGCCGCCTCGAGCCCCTTTCCCTTTCTAGCCAACGACACCGTTGCCGCGATGCCGTCATCGACGGCCCTGCGTACCAATCGGTCGGCGAAAGCCAGAGTGGATGGCAACGAAGAAGTCTGCCATGGAAGCCGATCCAAGCGCTTTGCGGTGTTTAGCGTTTCATTGAGTTCACGCAGGAACGCTCCGAAGCCCTGCTTGCGCTTTGCCTGCCGTTCGTGCACCTTCTCGCCCTCCTTCCCCGAGAGTCCAAACAGACCATCCAGAATGGTCATCCCGTGCTGAGGCCATAGAGCAACGAGCACGGGATGGCAAGACGAGTCCTCGAGGCGCGTCACCTGCTCATCGAGACTCAGCACGACCCCATCTGATCTAACGTGAATGCCACCTTCGATTGTGTCTAGAACGCAGGCAATCGCACGGCGCTCCTCGGCGCTCCCGCTCATGTACTCGAGGAACCCCCCCAGATCCTCGTCTGCGAACCAACTGCTGCCAGCCACGTACCCGTCGGTGATTGAGTTGAGGATGCTACTCCTGCATTTTCGCGCCAGCGACTCGTCCTCCAGCGACATTTTGAGCCATGCCTGCAGCGTCTCCTCGAGCAACTCTCTGCCCTTTTCGGGAAGCGGGCGGTCCTCGGGCCACCCCTCGGGCCTCCACATCCAAGTGGCATCACATATCTCCCCGAGTTTGTTGGGTGGCATCATCGTTATCGCGATGCTCTGTGCCAGCGGCTCCGAGGTCTTGGTCAGCGCCGCTTGGGAGAATCCCACTGTCGCGTCGTCGCCAAACCTCAGCCTGAGCCAGCCCTGCTCGGTCATTTTGCCTTCCCGAACGATGTCCTCGTCGAGCCCGACCGACCAACGCGCGTCCTCCCCCGAGAGGGCGGTCGAGGCATTGTCGAGCGCCCAACCAATCCACTCGACGGGGGCGTTGGATTCGGTGCCTGTGCAGACGAAGCCGCCGTCCCAGGAGAAGAAGTACTGGCCTGATTTCGCGTGATCGTCCCATACCAGCAGACGCAGCCTCGTGTGGGTGAAGTTTTGGATTCCGACCTGGTGGCTCTGCCTCCCATTCCCCCGTCTCAGGAAACTGGCGTTGCCGTAGAGCGCGTGCTTGAACACTGAGACCGTCGACAGGTCATCTTCCGAGGCTGCTAGAAGACAGCCCGCTAGAGCTCTGCAGACAGGGTCTCCTCCCTTCTTCACCATCCTCTTGCGTAACCACTTGGAATCATGCCGTTTGGAAGCGACGACCCCAATTTCCCTCAGAGTCAGTGCCATGCGGTCCTTCGGGCCGAAAAGCGAAATCTTCCCCAAGTCTCCAGTAATCTCTGGCACGAAAATCTCCGGGTCTTCGATGAGGGCATCGAGATTTGCCTCTAAGCGCCTTTGGATTTCTTTCGAGGCCTGTTTTATGCCACGGACACGAATCCTCTTTCTTCGATTCTTGTCACCAGGGAAGCTGACTTCAGCTGGTGGTTTGGCCATGGAGAACGGCACGGCGACGGGACACCCTATCTTGAGACCCTCGCATAGACCCTAGCCGACGATTCGGCGTTCGAAAGCCTCACGCTCATTGCCGTGCATCTCCGCAGGCAGTATCAGGGTGTGGATGCAACCCCCTTGGACCTCCGACAAATCACTCAAGTGACCAGCAATCACGCGTTGCCCATCAGTTCCGATGTCGCTGAGCAGAATTCCGTCCCACTCTCGTACAGGGTGTGTGAGGCTCTCCCTCTCACCCTGCTCTTCAATCAAACGCGACACCATTAGTTCTAGCGTAGCAACCGCTTCGGCAGGCTGCATTGGCTTAGGGGGCTCGATACCCATTCCAGTGGGGTCGAGATCAAGCAGCACGATGGAGTGGAGTCCGCTGACGTAGTTTGCGTCTATCATTTCGAGAGGAGAAGTAGCTAGGTAATCGCCGTAGGCGAAGGGCAGCGTGACCTGACGTCCGAAGCGGTAGGACTGCAGCCCCGAGAGTGAGACTGCCAGCGAGGTTGCGGACATCCCCGGCACGACCTCGAAGCCGACTCCCCGCTCGGCGCACCTCGACTCGAGATCTATGTGCGTGGTAGCCTGCATGGGGTCACCGACTACGAGCAGGGCTATTGCCCCCTCTCTAGCCTCCACCATCAGGTCTTCGGGGTTCTCGACCGAGGGGCGCATTAGCCTCTTCCACGGGCCGACCAGACTCTCCAGCTTCTCTTCTTGATCTTCGGGCAGAAGGGCCGTGTAGCCCTCTAAATAACGCTTCTTGCAGCCTCTTGCCACACTCTTAGCCCGCTCAGTCATGTGCCCCAGATCACCCGGTCCCAACCCAATCAGCCACAGACCTGGTGCCGGAACCTCTGCCGTCATGGTGAAGCGCTCTGGCCTGCCCCTAGCCATGAACGTGATGCGACATCTCAGAGTTCCTAATCGG
Organism: Candidatus Thalassarchaeaceae archaeon; assembly: GCA_030749075.1. Taxonomy (GTDB): domain Archaea; phylum Thermoplasmatota; class Poseidoniia; order Poseidoniales; family Thalassarchaeaceae; genus UBA36. The sequence goes on from JASMKR010000022.1 coordinate 18,977, forward strand.
CTGGTCGAGGAGGTCCTGGGCCATCTGCGCGGCAACGACTGGGTCGCTCCGGGGATGCGAATCCTCCTTTCGGAGGACAGCGAGTACAGGCTAATCCCCCTCGATGCCGGCGCGCCCATCGAATTCCCGATTCCCCTAGACGACTTCGAAGCCATCGAGCACGAGGGGGCGGCCGACGAGAGAGTCGACTCTGACTGGTGGTCGCACCTAGCTCGGATGGTCGGACAGGACGAAGTCGAGAGACATCGAGAGACATGGCCCTCTTCCCACGAGTTCATCGGCGACATGATGGTGCTACGTATCGATGACGAGGTTGCGGAGCACTCCTCTGCCATAGCTGAGGCTAAGCTTCGTTCACACCCTCACATCCGCTTGGCTCTCCGCGACAATGGTGTGCAGGGCGAACTTCGAATCAGGGATCTCAGTCCGATAGGAGCTCGTATTGGTGATGAGATAGTAGTAGGAGAGATACCCTCTGAACTATGCGAAACCCGGGTGTTGTTAAGGGAGTCTGGACGCAGCATATTGTGCGATCCCACCCGTGCATATTTCTCTACCAAACTCCAGACAGAGAGACTCGAGACGTTAGAACTATCCAAGCAACTGCGCCAGATACTCGGGCGCCCATTACGCATCTGTGACCCATTCTGCGGGGTTGGACCTGCCCTAGCCACCCTACTTGGCGAACCGGGCCTTTCCAGCGACATCCTAGCAGCCGACCTCAACCCCCAAGCCGTCGAGATGCTACTCGACAATCTTCGTCGGTGGGATAATCGCCACTATCCCTCTGAGCCGCTCCCACTGACCCGCCTTCACGAGGACAGGATGGTCGGCTATGCCGATGCCACTACCCTGAGCGAGAACGCCGCAATCGCAGGCAAGTGGGACCTGATTATTGTGAATCTCCCTCATCGCACAATTGAGATGCTGCCTTTGCTCACCCCACTCCTTGACAGAGACAGCCCGTCTATGGTAAGGGGCAGGGCGATAGTCGCCGAGAGTGAGATTGAGAATGCTAACCGGGCCATCAGGCGCGCGCTTCCACCGACCCTCGGGGGAACCTCGAAACCGTCACTCAGAATCAAGAGGGACTACAGCAGCAGGCTGAGGCTCTGCTCGTTCGAAGCATGGATAGCCCCCAAATAATGCATAATGTTGGACCACGTCGATGTTCAGAAGCCACGCCTGCCCCAAGCACAAGCACCTGAGCAAGGACCAGTAATGGCGCCCCGACCGGGATTTGAACCCGGGTCGCAGCCTCGACAGGGCTGCATGATAGGCCACTACACCATCGGGGCTGGTTCTTCACCGAGATTGACTCTCTTTTTCAATCTTTGAGGGGGTATCATTCATCGCCCTGCCACACTCCGCTTTGTCATGGCCGATGGCAGCATCGTCATCGACGTCATCGACAATGGTGGTCAGTGGACCCATCGCGAGTGGAGGATGCTCAGGTATCTCGGGGTCGAAACTCAGATTCTGCCCAACTCAACACCACTCGATAATCTCAGGGATCTCGACGGGCTGGTTCTCTCGGGTGGTGCCGCTAGGGTCGGACTCACCGGGGAGCTCGGCAACTGTGGGGAGTACCTAGCCCTGAAAGTCCCAATTCTTGGCATCTGCGCAGGTCACCAGTTCATGGCTCGCTTCTACGGTGGCGATGCTGGTGAGGCCCCCAGACCCGAGTTCGGGGCCGCCTCCATCAGTCTGGTCGACGGAGGCGGGCTCCTGTTCGAAGGCACCCCCTCCGAGCAGATTGTGTGGGAGAGCCATAACGACGAGGTTACGGAGATACCACCAAGGTTCAAGGTCGTTGCCTACAGCGATTCCTGCGGGGTTCAGGGCATGGAGAACGAAGAACTGGACCGTTTCGGCCTCCAATTCCACCCAGAGGTCAATGACACGGAGTACGGTGCCCGGATATTCGAGAACTTCGTGGAGATTTGCAAACGTGCCCGCAAGACTGCTTGATGAATAGGACAGGTTGAAGAAGGCCCGGCAATTCGCCGGCTCGATAGTCATGAAGAGCGACCAGACCATTCTACACAAGTGCAGGAACTGCAATCGCACCGACAGGAGGGCCCGCAGTCCCTCTGGCGAGGAGCGGTGCAGCCATTGCGATTCCCCCATGGACCCACTCGAGATTCGATACAAGTGCGTGAACTGCGGGCATTTCACCTGGGCCGAGGCCGGCTCCACGGGCAGGTCATGCCACAAGTGCGGCTACCGCATCTTCGTCAAGCCCCGCAAGGACGGAATGGCAAAGGTCCTGAAGGCAGAGTGACCATCGAGGAGTTCAAGGTCCGCCACTTCGCCCTGCCTTCGTGGCGAGCTGGCTCGAAACGGAAAGACCTCGGACCTTTGATGATCTCGCGATTCCCGAGGGACCTCAACAGGCACTGAGGGCGGCCAGCCTGTCTCCCGACCCCCCTCATTTGCTCATCACCGGTCCAGCGGGGGTCGGCAAGACCGCATCGTGGCGTTTGGTAGCCAGACAGATACTAGGCCCTAGTTGGAGGTCAACCACCCACGTGCTGCAGGCTAGGAACCTTCTCAGGCAGAGGGGAGCGATGTCCACCTTCGAGGAATTTCTGAGACCCGGCGGCTCTGACGCGGACACCCTCGCAGGCCGCCTCAGCCTAGATGCATTCGACAGGGGCATGGCAAAACCCTCTGGGGGTGACACCGCACCATCGGGGTCGGAACTCAGCCTGCGGCAGGGGCAGATCCCAATCAGTCGCCTCATTGTCATCGAGGACGCCGACTATCTAGGCCAAATCCGTCAGGCTTATCTGCGACGGATGATGGAGACCATAGGCCCCGCCTCTCGATTCATACTGGTCGCTAGGGCACCTTCCAGAATCATAGAGGCACTCAGATCGAGAAGCCAGATGATAAGAATCCCCTCCTCTGATAGGGGAGAGGTCATAACAATCCTCTCTTCGATCGCCTCAAAGCATGGCTGCTATCCTGCCGAGGGAGTGCTGGAGGACATCGCCTACGTTTCTGAGGGCAACCTCAAGAAGGCCGTCTTCACTCTCGAGCTACTCGAGTTGCGTGGTTTGACCTCCAATCGCTCTTCTGTCCACAGTCTTGTTCAGGCCTCGTCCCTGCAGGCAGGCAGGCATCTTCTCGAACTTGCATTGAGGGGCAGGGTGGTCGCGTGGCGTTGGGAGAACCAAGGGGGCAGAAAGAAGAAATTGCTCTCCGGGGCTATGGCAGAGATCGATGACCTGATGACGAACCACGGCATGGATGCCAGTGACATCGTCTCCCAGATTCATGGTGTCATAGTGGGAAGGCGCCTACCCCTCCCCCCTCCCCTGCGAGCTGAGTTACTCGACGCCCTCTCAGACTGCGATACTAGCCTTCTACGCTCGACGTACCCCCGCATCCACTTCGAGCAGTTCCTCCACCGTACCGCTTCAGCAGGCCGCTTCCACGGCCTCGCTGTTAGATGATGGCGGGCGCGGCAGGATTCGAACCCGCGGTCCCCGGCTTAGGAGGCCGGTGCATTATCCAAGCTATGCTACACGCCCGTGTTCGCGAGCACTCATCCCTCAAGAAATGTGACGCTGTACAATCGACGTCTCGCATCTCGCTCGTCCGATGCCATGAAGCAGAAGAAGCCACCCCCATTGTCCGTGAATAAGGGGGATTCCGACCTTCCCAACCCCTATGGTGAGGAGAGCACCTTCGGTCGGGTCAGTGAATCAGCTCTTTCTCGCAGGGTAAGGACCCGAGACTCGCAAAGGAGGTTATGGACCCGAGCAGCAACCCAAAGTGGAATGCCTAATCTAAGACTTCTGCTGGCCGCCGCTGCTGCTCCGTATGCAATCCTCTTATTGGCTGGTTGGGAATACGCATTCGACGAAGCAGGCGTCGCCATCCTCGTCGTGCTATCGGTGCTCTGCGTTCCAACCTTGCTGGCATCGACATTCGCTCAGATGTCCGCCAGAGACCGACTCCAACTCAAGGCAGGCGGCAAGCTCTCGATGGAGGCATATCCGGGGGTTGAGAGGATTCTGAATACACTGCATGAGCGCGTCCTGCGCGAGCGGACGCGATTGCTGTGCGCTCTGGTCGCCGCCTTCGCAATCAATTCTGTCGGAAATTTCGATACTGGGACAACCCTCGCCTCTCTCCTCTACGGCCTCTCGATCTTCCTAGGTGTAATTGCCTTGCTAAACACTTTGAAGCTAGAACAGGGCATTCCAATGCGGAATGATGCCTTTCCTTTGCTGTCGCTGCATGCGCCAACACTCCATCAGAGTACGCTTGACCGGGTACTCTCTGATTTACTGGTCGCCCACCTAGACCCTGAGACGGCAGGCGCTTGGGACGACTGGGTGCGCGGATTGGGAAACAAGGTCAGATCGAGCCAGACACCGGGCTCGGCGGTTGAGCACTTGCTGAGGGTTCTGCACCTCAATCATCTGGGGCTACTCAATGACGAACGTCTGCTTTCTGAGGCCAAGCGAGTTTTCCGGGTTGCCGCAATAGATGGACTGACCAGTGACACCTCGAAGTTCAGCATCGAGTCGCTACGTATCCTGATGGAACACACCAGGCATTGGCAACCCGGACTATTTCGCCTGATTGACAGGCTTCAGGACTCAGCAATGAGAGGGCACGCATCGCTAATCGAGAATCGTTGGCGCATGGATCTGGACCTGCCTCCACGTTGCACACAAGGTCAGGGTGACCTTTTCGTAATAGTTCACAATCACTCTCGCGAATCCTCACAGGTGGAGATCGAGATTATCGCGGCCGACGGCGAGCCTCACCTGCAGACGCTTCGAGTCAATCCGCCTCTGTCGAGGCAGCCCAAGAGACCGGCAAAACTCGGGGAGGAGGGGAACGACTTGGTTGACGTGCTGGGCAGGCTAATCGACAATTGCATCGTGCTGTGGATAGGCCTCGCTTGGCCCGTGACGACAGCCGGATCGCGCCCCGTCCAAGTCACGTTGCGAGAACCCCAAGGCGAGACCCTATCCTCAATCGTGGTCACGACATCCCTCTCCTCTGGCTTCAACCCGGAAGGAGCAGCTGAGAAGATGCTTGAGGCTGCGGTGGCCGTTAGGAGGCTTGCAATATCGGTAGCCGACTGAATCCCACAGAGACCGGGTCCGAGCGTCACGTTCATGAGATTCCGTCCTTTGGACCGGTTCGATTGACTTGGAGTCTTGGGATGTCGTTGTTCTTGGTGCTGGCCCGGCCGCCTTGCGCGCAGCCATAGCATGCGCCGACTCGGAAACGGTCCCTCTAATGATAGACAAATCTGGAATCGGCTCGGCTTCTGGAGAATCACCACTAGCTGGTTTGGCAGCATCAATCGACGAGTTGGACTCCTCTGCGCATCTGGACGACACAATCACAGCGGGTGGTGAAACGACAGATAGCGCGGCGGCCGCCAGGACTTGTGAAGAGGGTGTCTCCACACTCGCTGAACTGGAGCGTTGGGGGCTTGTCTTGCGAAGGAGGGAGGGAGGTATTCCCCATGCATCCTCAGCTCCCGGCCACAGCGTCGCGAGGCTCACGGGCTGCGGCGATTCCACCGTTCGTGAGATTACTAGGGTCCTAGAGGAGCAGGCCATCAAACGAGGCGTGCGCAGGCGTTCTGACACACTCCCCATACAACTGGTGTGCGATAACCATCAGGTTCGAGGGGTCATCACGCTAAACATCTTGACTGGGCAGATCGAACCAATCCAGGCCAAAGCGGTCATCCTCGCTACAGAAGGGCACCAAGGATTGTGGTCGACCCCCTCAAATGGCCACGGCACGGGCTCAGCACTAGCACTCGCTGCCGGCATACAACTCAGGGGTTTGGTCAGCACTCCTAGACACCCACTCACCGTTAGGGACTGTGACATGCATATCCCCCTCGATGTTCTGGGCTCTGGTGGCCGAATTCGCAGGGAGAATGGAGAGGACGTGGGGCCGGAAGCGGTCTTGGCGGGGGAATCCTGCGTCCTCGACCTGCGGGGTATTGATTCCGATTCCGAACCATGGTTCTCCCAGACTGCTTCTAGGGTCAAGGACCGACTAGGAATAGACACCTCTCGAGACGTCATCCCAATCTCCGCGGGGGTTGCCGCTACGACCGGAGGAGCCCCCTCGGATGAATTCGGACGAGTTACTTTCGATGGTTTCACCCCAGAGGGACTGCCCGGCAAGATGTGGCTCACGGGCCTGTACGCTGCAGGCAGGAGTGCACACAATGGCATGCACGGTGGAGGGATGCTATCCGGTAACCTGCTGCTCGATGACTTGGTCTCTGGAAAAACAACCGGCACCCACTCTGCGATGTGGGCCCGGGAAACTCAGTTCGGAGGCGCCTCTTGCATCAGTGAATCAGAGGATTCGGCCTCTAAGCGAATCGAATCGCTCCAATCACCCAATGGTCTGCCCCTCGGACGGGCCGCCTCCAGGCTAGTCTCAGCGATGTGTTCGGTGAACGGCGCGAACGACGCCGCCGTTCTCGCCACGGCGCAGAATAGCATTAGAGAAATCCAAGAGGAGGGCATCAGGGTAACGGATAATTCACCTGCAATGAATACAGAGCTGACTTCGGCCCTTCAGTTGGAAGGGTTGATTTCAATAGCAGAGTCAATAGTAGATACGGGGTGATTGGATGGGTGGAGATGAACCAAGCATCTTCACCCTAATCATCGACGGCGAGATACCCTGTCACAGGGTATACGAGGACGATCATGTGTTCTCCTTCCTCGATGTGAACCCATTCAGCCCCGGACACACACTTGTTGTTCCCAAGGAGGCAGCGAAGACTTTGGACGCGCTCTCAGAAGAGTCGGCGCAGGCCGTTGGCAAAGCCCTCCCTCGCATTTCCCGGGCGGTACTAGAAGTCAGCGGGACCTCCGAGTTCAATGTCCTGCAGAATAACGGCCCCAATGCTTTCCAGAGCGTATTCCACGTACACTTCCACATTATTCCCAAGTTTGAAGACGGCCGCGGTCTGACCTGGCCATTCAATTCCAGCCCCCTAGACCACGATGATGGGGCTAGGATGGCAGCGGCAATGAGGGACCTCCTAGTCTGACAACACTCTGAATTCTCAAGACCCCCGACCGCTTGGCCCCCTCGTGTCGAACATTCAGCGGGCGCCAGATGTCGACCCCGTGCTCTCCAGCGGAGCGATGAAACTCAGGAAGAGGAAACTCGACAACCTGCCTTGGGACCATTCTGGAAGACACCCTGGAAGCCCTTTGTTCTGGCAAGCCATCCTGATTATGGTCAGAACTGTCTGGGACTACATCTTCCGCGGGAAGCAGGCAGATCGCCTGCCCCCCTTAGTGGGTGGCAGGGTGTTCACTCCAATCCATATCAACGGTCTGGTCGACCCTCTTGTTATTGTCCACAATCAGGATCGTCGAATTATCACCATGGGACGCCACGACCTCATGACAATGCCCCTAATCGGGTGGATTACCCGAAGGATGGGATCCCAGCCCGTGATTCGTAGACCTGAGATCGAGAGTGGCGTCTCAGATGAGGCATACGCCCGATCAATCAATCACCGAACCCTGCTAACTATGACCAACTGCATCGCTGCTGGACACAACGCAGTGGTGATGCCCGAGGGCAAGTCACATCAGGACTCCAGGCTACACAGGCTCAGGACGGGAACGATGCGGTTCGCCCTCAATGCCGCTGCAATTGCCGCGCAGAAGAACCTCCCACTCCCTGCCTTTCAGCCCGTTGGTCTGCACTATAGATGTCATTATTGGTTCAGAACCGACTTATTCATCGAGTTCCCCGAGCCGATTTCCATAGAACCACCCGCTTCCCTAGGACTGGGGAAACGACTGATTGGGGGGGAATGGGTCGAGCCTCCCTCCGATGAGGTGAACCGATTGCGAGACGAACTATTCGATGCACTCTCCGCGATAACTCCAGACGCCCCTGACTGGGAGACCCACCGAGCTTGGCATCTAATCGCTCACATTCGCGCCATTGATGACGACTCTAGACTCGAGACATTTCGCGACGAGGTTCTCGCCGCACGCGAGGTGCGTGAAGCACTCAACTCAAACGAGCAGTCCGAGGAACTCGTCGAACCAGCAAGGATTGCAGCTGGTATACTTCATGCAAATGATTTGGATGGCCGCTCGCTTGACAACGGCGGGCTGCGAACCCGAATCTCCTGGAACAGATGCATTGCCGGGCTTCTCGTGATGATAATCACCTCCCCGGTAGTCCTCCCTTCCTCGGGAGTCCAGGCCTTCTTCGCTTGGTATCTGGGCAATCGCACCGATGAGGGGGTTGACGCGAGGACGACCTACCACATGATTGCAGCCATGTTCTCCCCCGTACTTCTGTGGCCACCCATCGCTCTAGCCTTCGCATTTCTGACATTAGGACCGACTTGGATGATACTACCCACTACTTTCGCAATCATGCTAACGTTCCATATTTCCAACCTATTATTCCTCTGTGGTTATGATATGTGGAGCGATTATTCCGCCTCTTGGAGGAGTGCTAAACTATCCTCCTCCGCCGACGGTACGCGCATCGTCGAGTTGCTGGCGAGGACACGTTCCAAACTCAACGTGCTCAAATAGGACGGTCTCCTGCACAGGCCGTGGGACCGCAGGAAGCCGATAAGGCCATCAGGGCGTGGTTGGACAGCGAGCGATTGGATGCTCGCGAGGTCAAGGACCCACAGGCAATCCTTCACCTCCACGTCAGGTATCCTCCAACCAAGCAGGGTCACCTGTTCAACGTGGTTATCCCAAAAAGGAGGAATCTGGCGCTCGTCTACTCCATCACCCGAGTCGACGAAGGGCAACAGAAGTCAATGAGGAGCCTTGCTTCTGAGAACTCCGACGGATGGGAGGAGTGGCTGCATGACACCCGAATCCATCTAACTTCATCTGACCTCGATTGGGTACTCCATGTCGGCCACAGCAGCAACGGTGTTGCAGGCCCCCTTCAGGCCTTCAACCTCTCAAGGCCCATATGGTTCGACGGCCTGACCCAGAACGAATTCATGCACACGATGAGGAAGGTATGGCTGACCAAACTCTCCCTCATACATCAGATCAAATACGGTTTTGGCAAGGGGTCCGGCAAGCCCGGGCCCGTCGACGACTGGGCAGCAAAAAGCTCCTCGAAAAGGAGACCCCAATCCCAACCTAGGTCTTCTGAGATAGATACTGATGAGACCGGCGGCTTTGGCAAGGACTTCGATCCCCTCGAGTGGGCCTAGACTAACCGAGCAGAGAAACAGGATTACTCCACTAGTGACCGCAAAGGGGTTAGGTTAAGTATTCGGTGAAACCGACTTCGGCCAATGCAACAGCCTTGCTCTGTTCGAGCCGAATCCCAAGGAGTGAAGAGCAGCAGCATCGCTCTCTCCTTACTCATTCTGGTCAGCCTCCTCTCTGCCTTCGTTCCGACGGCCGCTGCTACCGATATTGTGCTGACAGATGCAATCCAAGTTGTTGACAGCGGTACCAACAACGACAGGATGATTGCGCTCGACGCCGACTCAGCAGGCAACATTCACGTCGTTTGGAGTCGTAACACCAACCACCTGTACTACAAGATGCTTGATCCCAGAGGAGAGACCCTAATCGAGCAGACCCAGATTTCTGACCCGGGTCAGCAGCGCGCCTGGCACCCTGACATCAAAGTCGATGACGACGACATGGTCCACATCGTCTGGACCGACAAGGCTGGTCAGTACAAAATCATGTACACGCTACTAGACCCATCTCTCGACGATCGGAATGGGGACGCATCACTCGATTCGGTCCTCTCGATATTACCCGACGACTACGAGGTCACCAACAACCCTCAAAACCGCGATTGGCCTGCAATTGATGTCGACTCCAATAACAACCCCCACATCGTTTGGGAGGACCACTTCGAGCCTCTGGAGAAGTTCTACCAGCAGCCACAGATATACTACAAGATGCTCTCTATAGACCACGTCGCTAGGACAGCCATTGTCGAGATTGATGACTCACTGTTAACACCAATTCTAGGTCACAAAGGACACCCCGACATCGCCATCGATGTCAACGACTACGTCCAGATTGTGTGGGACGACACTAGGGGTGGAAAGGTGGAGATGGCCGTCCCCATAGATACCTCTGGATCGATGAATACCGAGTGGGCCGACATGTGCGTCGTTTTCTATGGCGGTAATTTTGCTAGCGGTGGATACTTCCCCGGCCTCAAGCCCTTGCTAGTGAGCGCTAACATGACAGTATACGAGACCCTGTATGCGCTCAGTGGCAATTGGCCAGCAGCCGCAACCAGCGGGTCTTGCGCCGATGCCTACCAGACCGGCGGCTCCGGGAGCCAGGGACCGAGGAACCTTCCTCTGGGAGTTAATCCCGGCGATGACTCGGGTGGCATCAGGGAACTGACACAGGTGGTCTACAACAACCAAGCAGTTGACCTGCCCGCCGATGGCGGCTACTACAGCGAGTTCTGGGGCCCGGCCGCAACTTGGGCCTGCCTGTCATGGAGAGACATCTCAGGCAACGTTCCCGGTAACCCGCCCACCTCGGCAGATCATCCCTGGAATCCCAACGCTACCAAGGTGGTAATCCCAATTTCGGACGAGGGACCCTATGGCGGAACTCCGATGGATAACGACGACACTCAGAGCATCAACCAAGCCCACGATGCTTGTGTAATCGCAGACATTGTCCCCGTACCCCTGTGGGCCGGTTCAGACACAGGCGTCGGCTCCTATATGCAGGATCTCGCCCAGTGCCCGAACGGCGCTGGCCTGAACACCAGAACCTGCCCAGGTTCGACAACTCGACTCACCAACGCGGGGGGCCAGATGTACAGTTTCCCAACCTCTTCCTCCTCCTCCACCGAGCTGGAAATCATGGTCGAGGCAATGGTATACCTCGCGACAAACAACTCCCGCGAAATCTATCTGACCGTGCTCGACCCACTCTCTCTACTAGAAAATCCATGGCCTGGATGGGTTCCGGGCGATCCGGGAACAGAGGTGAATACCCAATACGGTTACTATGAGGAGGACCTTGGCCCCTCCGCGGACGAACAGGGATACGGCCATCTCGTGGTCGTGAACGATACTAGGATTACAATCGACGACGCCTATAGCCTCCATCCCGCAATTTCCATTGACACCTCGGGGAACACTCATGTCGTTTGGCAGGACGGACGAGTCTACGGTTTCGAGATTGATGTCAACTACGAAATCTACTACACAAAATTGAGGTTGCAAGGTTCAGCAGCCTGGAACGGCGCTCCCGGGGGCTTGCCAACCTTCGGAATCAAGCAGATTGCGGATGCCGCGATATCTGATGTAGAGGGCCCTTCGGGCATTCCGGCCGAGAGGCCGTTCTCTGCTAACTCCCACTTCCCAGCGATTATCACCGACTCCTTCGATAACGTGCACATAGCGTGGCTCGATAACTTCAACGAGTCCCAAGGCGAGACCGTGATGTACACGAGGCTAAATCATACCAACGATGCCTACCCCAGCGGCTTCCCACTGAATTCCATCGCATCGTCAATCTTTGATCCATGGCAGAAGGTTGAAGTTACGGATTGGCAATCAGACAAGTTAGGACCGAACACCCCCCTCTCCCCCGACTTTGGCATGCCCCCCGCCTTCGCCAACGACCTAGGAAGCGGAGCCCATCTGGCTTGGTCCGATACCAACAAATGCAGTGAAGACCACAACTCAAACAGATACACGCTTTGCTATGTTCACGTTCTCACCGGATTGGTCGATGTATCCCTCGCCTGCGACGACAAGGTTCAGAGCAATCCCAACCTAGAGAGCTACCCTTACGACTGCCCTACGGATGCGGAGACGTTCTACCACACTATCCACCCCGGTGATCTAACTACCTTCAACATGACAATTGCTAATCCGACACCAGGTCCTGCCGACCTCGTCCAAGACACCTTCACCGTCACCGTTGATGGCGTCCCAAACAATTGGACCGCCACCCTGTTTTTCGCCACCAACAACACCCCGGTCTTTGACTCAACCCCAGTCTTCCTAGAGGGCGGAGAGATAGTCCCACTTTACATCAGAATCAGAGCCCCCACAATATATCAGGCCAAACATGACGAATTGGCCCAGATTTCGATATTGGCTACATCCCACAAGGATCCAGCGATACGCAACCAGCAATTGCTACTGACTCTGATGGATGTGGTCCACGGCATAGAATTGGATACCAGCCACTTCCAAGTGGACGTGGAGCAGGGTAAGTCAGCCGTCTTCTCCATCACCATCAAGAACACTGGAAACGTCTACGACACCTTCGCCTTCTTCGACCCCTCTACCCTTGAGGGGCAGAACGAGTGGGCGTTGCCGTTTGGGTGGGGCATAGACTTCCCAACCTCTCTCTCCCTCGATCCAGGCCAATCGTTAACCAAGAATCTCAAGGTCAGCGTTCCAGAGTCGCAGGATCCCGGGACCTTCGCCATCTACCTCAAAGGATGGTCGACTGGAGAGCCAGTCATGTCCATTGACAGAGGCACATTAGATGTCTTGGAATTATGGATCAATGTTTCGATTCGCACTACGGGAAACATCGTCTTCCAGATTGGTGACACCAAGCAGTATGTCCTGCCAGGCGAATGCGCTTACTTCCCCATCGAGGTAACTAAGCACTTCACACCCGGGCACATTGTCTTCACTACTCCCGGCGCCCCCGAAGAAAAGCCGGAGTCCTTCGACCTCCTGACATGGCAATTCGACCACTGGACCGTGGACCTCGATTTCTCAGATGCACCCGGAGGCAATTCTCCACCCGATAATGCACCAAGGTACTGGTCGCAAATCGACACCCCGCATACCGTCACAGCTGAGATGTGTGCCCCATACAACGCCACGGCTGGCATAGGGGATTCCATCACTGTTCGGGCGCACCTTGACGGATCCCCCAAAGTCCGCGACTCCGTGGTCATCCTCACGAACGTTGTGCAGAGGTACGAGTTAGAGGCCGAGGTTCCCAATACCATTCTGGATCTCCACCCCGGCCAGTCTTACCAGGTGGACGCTACTATCGAGAATCTTGGAAATGGACCCGATCGATATGACATCTCGATAGCCTCCATCGTCGATGCGAGCGGGGGCTCGCACGTTTGGGACTTGAATATCCCCCGAATCCTCTTCCAGGAGTTGGACAGGGACGAGTCCCAGACAGTGCCAATCCTCGTGAATGTACCCGATCAGACTCTTGCTGGAGATTATACGGTCACCTTCAACGTACTCAGCGAGGAAGCGTTCGAGGGAACGAGAATTCAGGACTTGATCGTTCTGCGAATAACTATCGTGGAATTCCACGATATGAGAATCTCCCTAGATCCAGCCGTAGAGAGCAAGATCAAGACCACCGCTCCGAGCAGGATTGTCCGATTCACTCTAAACGTTACTAACCACGGCAACGTACCCGACCAACCTACGCTCCACAATCACACCGTTGATGTTGCCGGAGTTTGGGGAGTTTCTCCGGGGCTGTACGCACTGAGCACATGGCACATAGACTTCGCACTGCTCGAAGGCTTCAGGACCGAATATCCCCTAGAGAAGCCATGCCTCGAGGTGATTGTTGGTGAGGCTCCCCCTGAGGGAGAATGCTTCGTCACTCCGGATTTGACAGTGACGCTACCCCTCATGGAGCCCTATACAACATTTCAGGTGGTTGTTATAGTCACCATTGCCCCCGATGCCGCCCTCCAGGACCGTTTCATCGGCATCAAGACGCTATCGATGTTCGGTTCCTCGGAGGTAGGAGGTGACCACGATGAGACGCCTATATGGGACGACTCTTGCACTCTAGATGCGAACAAGGACAGCCTGCCGGACAACTATCCCCCGAATTGTGACACCAATGAGCAAATCCTCGAACTGCGTCTAAGGGCTCCGGATCTGCAGATCTTGGAAGTTACTTCAGACCGTACAATAGGAGAGATTGGAGAGATGCTATCTGTTAATGTGAAGGTCGTCAACCGTGGCAATGCTCACGCGACAGACGTCAACATCATTCTCTGCAAAGACCAGTCTATGACCGACATCAAGCGGAAAGGTTGCGATGAGACCAACATCGTCTACAGACAGATTGTCAAGGCGATAATGCCGATATCCGAAGCCGATACCGAGGAACCGAATTCGATAACCCTCCTGTACATGGTTCTAGCCGGCAACCACGACATCGTAGTTGTCGTTGACCCTGATAACGTCATTGTAGAGACCGACGAATCAATTGAAAGCAACATGCGAAAAATTCCCGGCGGAAAGATGAGCTCGACGCTCGGGGTGGTCGACGTCGGCGTCGATGCGATTGCAACGTACTCCGTCCCAGTGATTATCCTCGGAGCGACTTTCTCCCTAGTTGGAGTCGCCGGATACGTAATCTACGGTAGGAGAATCGCCGCTATCACCAGGTTTGCCGAGTTGAGCAGCCTGCTCCCAGGAGTGGAAGACGAGAACCTGCGTTTCTGACTAACGAGCCATCCACCAAGGCAGGGGCGTGCTCTCCTTGACGGCAACGAAGGCTCCTCTGGTGGATGCAAAATCCCTCATGAGCCGATCTCGCAGGCTGTCCATCATCTTCTCAGCGTGCATGGACTGGATTCGCAGTCCATGTGAGAACGCATCTAGGTCGAGAGGCCTCCTTGGGTGACTCATCATCGCATGCGCGAGCTGCCTTTCTTCATAGGACTCGGAATGCTCCTCAACGCTGGGCGAGACCTTGTGCATAACTTGCTGATGGAGCGCAATAATGGCATCTCGCTGCTCATCGACTCGCTCCAGAGCGGCATCCAATTCTGATAGAATGCTCATCGCATCGACCATCGGAAGCCTCCTGCGTGTACCAATCCTCTCGACTACATCGTCTAAATCTCTAGGGAGCCTACCCGAGAGCCTTATCGCCCCTCCCTTTGGCATCTTCCTGTGTTCGGCTCGAAATAAATCTGGCCCTAGGTCAAGACGAATCGAGAATGACTGGTTTACCCTGTAGACCTTCTTCGGAGGGCCGCCCTTGTTGGATTTCACCATCTCAGAATCAACGAAGCCGGCCCCTTCGAGCACCTTTAGGTGCTTCACGACGGCTTGCTGACTTACATCAAGCAGATCGGAGAGTTGCAGGGGGTAGTGGGGCTCCTTGACGAGGCATCGCAGTATCTCCCTCCTAGTCGTATTCTCGAGTATGCTCAGAGACTCGTCGAACCCGACCATTGACTTACCAACCTGAGGTTGGGTAGTCAGAGTCCTCTAAAAACCCAATTGAACCAATTGCGAGTCAACCAAGGTATAGCTTTCAGCCCTCACCACACAGGTCTGCCACGGAGTTCACAATCAGAGACGGGCTTTGGTCGGCCGAAGCGACCTCCGCCTCTGTCGCCTCCCCGCTCAGGACCAGAATACCGTGGACCCCCGCTCGCTCAGCCATCTCCATGTCGGTGTACAACCGGTCTCCGACCATCGCGCACTGATTGGCAGCGACCCCCATCTCCTCGACCTTGTGCAGGATCATGCCAGCGTTGGGCTTGCCGCAGACGCGGGTAGGCCCGACCCCCGTTGAAGCCTCGAACAGAGCCATGAAAGCCCCCGAGTCCGGCAGCCCCCCATCGGGTGAGGGGCAGACCATGTCTGGGTGGCTGGCCACTAGGGGGGTGCCTTTGTGCAGGTGCTTGGAGGCGGTCGCGAGCTTCTCGTAGTTGACTTCGGTGTCATAGCCGAGAATGACGTATTGAGGCGTTTCGGAACGAGTACTGACGCCCGCATCCTCCAGCATTTCCCGCATGCCCTCGGTCCCTACTAAGTAGGCTTGAGTGACATCCTCTGCGGCTAGCCAGGCAAGCAGGTCGTGGGTGGAGAGCAAGATCTCATCTTCGGAGGCCATGATGCCGAGCCCATTCAACTTCTCGTGGTACTGTGATACCGATCTGCTTGAGTTGTTGGAGAGGAAGAACCTGCGAATCCCCCGAGATTCCAGTCTAGAGAGGAACCCCAGCGCCCCATCGACGAGGTCCCCGCCCAGATACAGGGTCCCATCGAGGTCAAGGAAGACGATTTCTATCCCTTCCAGAGACTCGTCTAGCGGGCCGGTCATCGATTCACCTCACGGAAGGAGCAGCGTTTTGGCGAGGAACCACGGGCTCCATAGCGCCTTGGACGCCTCCTTGTCTGCTATCATGCCCGTTAACATGTCTGCTAACTCCTCCTTGCGCGAGGCCTTTCCGAAGAACCAGTTCATGAGCCACTTCTTCTTGACCCACTTCTGCAGCCTGTATGAATTGCTGAGCTCCTTGCCGAGAACTCCCCAGAGTTCCTCCATGTAGGCGATTGCGGAATCTTCGGGAAAGCCCTCCGAGTGAGCGTCCTTGTCGAAGTGCTTGGAGGTCAGTTTCGAGGAAACGAGGCCGTTGCCTATTCCCTCGCCGGTGAACGGGTCGACTAGGCTCGCCGCGTCGCCCACGCACATTGCCCCCGCGGTCGCTGAACGTCTGGGCTGGTAGGACGGCGGGCTCTTCCTCGGTGAGCCAAAAGGCAGTTGCCATCCCCTTTGAGAACCCGGAACGAGCCGGGCGCCATCGAAGCGGCCCCTGAACTGCGGGTGCTCCTCTATGACCCATCTCTGCAATTGCTTGAGCGACTTCTTGATTCCCTTCTGCTTCCGCTGCTCGGAGATCACCATGCCTATGCCGACGTTGACCACACCCTCCTTTACCGGGAAGATCCAGAAGTAGCCGGGAATCACCTCATCGATGAAGTGAATCTCTATGGGCCCCTCGCTGCCCTCGAAGCCCCCGACGCCCTCCCAGTACTCCCGATAAGCGCCGCAGTAGTGGTCATCGTCACGCATCGGCTCACCGTGGATTACCTCGGTGACCGTTTTTGCCACCGGGCAGTTGTATCCTCCAGCCCCGATGGTCAGGGGGGCCTGGAACGAGATCTCGGACTCGGTTGAGTTCCTTCCTCCGAATCGTCCGGTCACCCCCGTGACGCGCCCGTCTTCGACGCCGACCTCGGTCACACCGAAGCCCTGGATCACCGCGCCCCCGGCCCCTCGGACCAGTTCAGTAGAGCGCTTGAACATCATGTAGTCGAACTGCACTCGGGGCAAGGCGTATCCGGCCATCTTCTTCTCGAACTCCTCCTTGGGCAGCAGTACCCGAACCGCACTGCCGTTGGCGCTGCTGAAGACTATCGAGTCAACGCGGAAGTGGGGCGTGGACTCGATCATCGTCTTCACCCCGAGCTCCTCCACGTGGATTAGCGACTTCCCCCCCACTGCGTCTCCGCAGGGCTTGTCCCGGGGCCAGACCTCCTTCTCCACGAGCAGGACCTTGCAGCCGTTCATGGCGTTGTATGCCGCTGCGGCGGCGCCACACGGTCCACCGCCTACCACGATCACATCGAAATTCGACCCGTCCGAGGGCACCTCGCCGGTGTCGATAGGTCCTTCCCACGATTCCATGCCCTAACCGGACGGGCCATGTCAGCCATAGCATTCAAACTATGCATCTAGTTGATTCGTGGCAAGCCCCACGAGCCCACATGCCCCGGGCCGTCTGGATCGTCCAGACCACGCTTCCCGGAGATTGGCTCGAGCCGCGTGTCGGAGCGTGGTCCGCCGACCTGGTCGAGGGGGGACTGGCTGCTTGCGTGCAGAGGAACCGAGTTACCTCGGTGTACTCGTGGGAAGAGGCCACACATAGCGCGGAGGAGTGGCGTGTGCAGATCAAGACCTCAGAGGCCAAGAAGGACGATCTGGTGTCGGCGATCCTCAGCGAGCACCCCTACCAGACGCCTCAGATTGCCATCTGGAAGGCGGAATCTACCGACGACTATGCCGGTTGGGTTGAAGGCTGAGTGCTCCAGCGCTGCCCGATGGGCGCGCTGTCCTTCCTGCGCCCGGCGAAGAAGGTCCCCACCGTGTGGTGGAGCGCCGATGACCCGATGTCCACCAAACCACGGATGTCGACTCTCACCATACTGATTCTGGGCGAGTGGATCTTCGGCACCGGTGATGCCGTCCTGATCGCAGCCGGGATCGGCAACACCCCATGGACAGTGCTCGCTCAGGGAATCGCCGTCAACATTGGCTGGACTATCGGCCAGGCCACCTTCCTCGTCAGCGGCGCAGTCCTCTTCTTGTGGATTCCACTCAAGGAGAGGCCGGGCGTGGGAACCATCCTGAACGCCATCATTATCGCCGTGGCCATCGAAGTAATGGTGCCCTTGCTCTCTACGCCCGAGAGCCAAACTATCGCCTTGCTTCAGGCATCCTTGGGCGTCCTGCTGATTGGCATTGGAAGCGGCATGTACCTCACCGCCAACCTCGGCCCCGGGCCCAGGGATGGTTGGATGACGGGCATACAGAGGGTGACGGGAATCCCGATTGGCAGAGTACGAATCGCCATCGAGATCTCGGTGCTGGTAGTCGGATACCTGCTGGGTGGCACATTTGGCCTAGGCACGGTGCTCTTCGCCCTCACCATAGGTCCGGTAGTCGCCGTCTGCCTGTCAATCGCGGGTCGGTTGGGCTCACAGGATGGGTCCTACGTCAATGCCGATCAGTAGCACGATCGTCGCGAATACCGTGATGAGTATGTTATCGTCTATTGGCCCGAATTCGTAGCGCTCGACGAATGTGGCCACAGCGGCGGCTATCAGGCCCCAGACAGGAATGGAAGGGTCGCCCATCTCGGCGACGAACCATCCCATCGGAGCGCTGACGATGAACATGAACACGTTCCCTATCGGGCTCTTCGAGCGCTCCCGAATCACTAGGTTGCGAACCACCCCGGTGATGCCGTCGCCGAAGGCCATGAACAGCGAGGGGATGATTGCTAGCCATGGGTCGCCCACCAGCATCCAAATCAGCGTGATTGAAGCCCACCACATGAGGGTGAACTTGACGTCATTCTGGTTCTGGTCGGTCTGGAACCAGAACATCCTCCTGCCACTCTGGTGGGCCGCGAAGGTGAGGATGGTCAGCAGAATCCCGCACACAAGGGGGTACCAGTAGTCCGTGAACAGGATCGGCACGCAGAAGGAGCCGACCCCACCGGCGAGCATGTGAACGACCTTCCTATTGTAGTAGACTGCGCGAATGTCCTCCATGCCCCGGGCGACCATCTTGTCGTAGGGAAACTTGGTCGCGAAGAGTACGACCATGACGTAGGCCCCCATGCCAGCGGCGTAGTACAACTGAGGGTCCACAACGGCCTTCGCGCCGACGTTTGGCAATAACTGCACACGTTCAATCGGGCAGGTTCTTGGCGGAATGCTGTCAGGGCGCCTCATGGCGGGTAGTGGTGTAATTCAGCGCTATCGCGACTTCCTCCCCGTCACGGATGCCACGCCCATCATCTCGCTGGACGAAGGCGACACCCCTCTGATCGAGGCACCCGGCATCGTCCAAGCCCTCGGCGGAGGCTTCCGCCTCCTCGTGAAGTTCGAGGGCCTGAACCCGACTGCGTCGTTCAAGGACAGGGGCATGACCTTGGCCGTCTCCAAGGCGGCCGAGCAGGGCGTTCGCGCCATCGTCTGCGCCAGCACCGGGAACACAAGCGCTTCGGCTGCGGCCTACGCAGCCCACGCGGGGATGACTTGCGTGGTGCTCATTCCCGAGGGCAAGATCGCCTACGGCAAAATGGCACAGGCGCTGATCCACGGCGCGAGGACCCTCGAGGTCAGGGGCAACTTCGATGATGCCCTCGAACTGGTCAGGGAATTGGGCGTGAGGGATGACATCGAGGTGGTCAACAGCATCAACCCCTTCAGGATCCAAGGCCAGAAGACGGCCGCATTCGAGGTCTGCGATGCTCTCGGCGAAGCGCCGGACATGCATTTCCTGCCCGTCGGCAACGCCGGCAACATCACTTCATACTGGATGGGCTACAACGAGTATCATGCCGCAGGCGAGACCACCAAGCTGCCGCGAATGATGGGATGGCAGGCCAAGGGAGCGGACCCGATCGTGAGGGGGGAGGTGGTGCGAGTGCCCGAGACCATCGCCACAGCCATCCGGATAGGCAACCCAGCCAGTTGGAAGCAGGCAGTCGAGGTTGCTGAGCAGTCCTCAGGGGCGATTGACACGGTGAGCGACGACGAGATTCTCGACGCGCAACGGATGCTCGCTCGTACGGAGGGCATTTTCGTCGAACCCGCTTCGGCTGCGGGGATTGCTGGAATCGTCAAGAGCTACGCCGGTGGTGACATCGCCGAGGGCTCGACGGTTGTGGTCACGGTCACCGGACATGGCCTGAAGGACCCCGAGATCGCCATTGACAACGCGAGGGCCAACCCCATTGTGATCGATGCCAACATGGAGTCGGTATTGGCCGCAATAGGACTGCAATGAGCATGGTTATGACTGTCCCGCCAATCCGGGCCCATGGAGGACAAATACGGTGACAGGCGCTTCGACACGAGGGCGGTTTGGTCCGGAACCCAGAATATCGAGGGCTCGGTCACCACGCCGGCTTTTCTCGCCTCCACATACAAGCTGACTGATGACAGATATAGCGAGTGGGCCTCCAAAGGCGGCCATCACACCCTCCTGTACAGCCGCTACTCGAGTGTGAACTCCGAGGCCGTCTCGGCCAAGGTGGCCTCCCTCGAGGGTGCGGAGGACGGTGAGACCTTCGCCAGCGGAATGGCCGCGATATCCTCCACCCTGTTCTCCATACTGTCCCAAGGCGACCACATGGTCAGCTCCGCCGACGTGTATGGCGGAACCTACGGCCTGATGACCTCCGAGCTTCCGCGCTACGGGATCGAGGTGACGATGGCCGATATCGGGGACCCCTCTTCCTACGAGGCCGCTATCAAGGAGAATACCCAGATCCTCTACGTCGAGACGATTACCAATCCGGTCCTTAAGGTGTGCGACCTAGAGGCAATTGCAGCATTGGCCAAGAAGCACGATCTGATTTCCATAGTGGACAACACCTTCGCAACCCCTTGGGCATGCAAGCCGATTTCCATGGGCTTCGATCTGGTCATCAACTCCGGGACCAAGTTCCTGAACGGCCACTCGGATCTGACTGCTGGATTCGTGGTGGGAAGGGCGGATCTGATCAAGCAGGCCTTCCATTTCAAGACCCGCTTCGGAGGCGCGGCCGACCCCCACATGTGTTATCTGCTCGAGCGCGGCATGCGAACCCTCCACGCTAGGATGCCTATCCACACCGCCAACGCCTCGGAACTGGCGAGGAGGCTCGAGGGCCACCCGATGATCGAGAGCGTGAACCACCCCTCGCTGCCCAGCTTCGCCGACCACGAGGTGGCTCAGAGGATAGTTCCGAGGGGGACCGGCATGCTCTCCTACGTGGTCAAGGGGGGCGACGAGGCTGCAATGGCATATGTCAGATCCTTGGAGGTGGTCTTCGAAGCCACGAGCCTGGGTGGGGTGGAGAGTCTGGTCGAGTGCCCGTTCAATACGAGCCACATGTTCGTTCCAGAGGAGGTCCGCATGGAGGCGGGCGTGGTGCCCGGTTTCGTCAGGATGAGCGTTGGAATAGAAGATGTCGAGGACCTGTGGGCCGATATTGACCAAGCCCTCGGAGCTGCCGAAGCCTCCCTGGGGAACGGGCCCTGAGGTCTAGCCATGGACACAGTCCTCCTCATCGCAACCCTCGCCTTCGTCATTCCCATGTGCTTCACTCCGGGGCCCAACAACGTGCTGTGCGCCGCACACGGCTCCCAGCACGGCTTGCGCGGGACCCTTCCCCTGATTGCTGGAATGGCGACAGGCTGGTCGTGCCTCGGCCTCTTCGTCGGCGGCGCGACCGTCTTCATCGAGGATAATGAGTCCTACTTCGACTTGCTGACCTATATCGGTGCCGTCTACATCGCTTACTTGTCGTACAAGCTGGCGACCGCAATCCCGCTTGCCGAGGAGGAGCAGGACAGCGAACGACTGGGGACAATTACGGGCTTCACCCTTCAGTTAGTCAACGGCAAGGCCTGGATTCACTTCCTCGTTCTGATGACATCGTTCGGAGCCCTATTCGGGGCTGGGTTCGCCGCCAAGGCGATGCTAGTGCTGCTGAACCTGGTCTTCGGTCTGCCCGCAGTCATCACCTGGGCGGTATTCGGGACCCTGCTGAGGAGGGCCTTCAGCACCCCGGAGTCAGCAGCCAAGCTCAACAGGGCGATGGGAATCTCCCTATTCGCCGTCGCAGTCTGGATCGTCATCCACTAGGGTCGGAGATTGGTGCAGAGGACAGGATTCGAACCTGCGAAGCACTACGCACTGGGACCTCATCCCAGCCCCTTTGACCGCTCGGGTACCTCTGCTCGGGGCCGTTCTGTGCCGCCCTTCGTATTTCACGATGGCGAACTTATGGCTTAGAAGCTCAATCCGTGCTTCTGGGCCATGGGGGGCGACTGTCCAGTCTTGGCGTAGTAGAACAGAGAGGCCCTGTTCACTGCCTCGACGGTGGAGAAGAAGAGGACAGTCAGAAAGAGTCCCAAGACCAGACTCACGCCACCTATTACGGCCCCGACCTCACCAAGCATCATCAGAGGCAAGAAAATCACGAACAGAAGTAAAATCACGAGAGACATCAGCACCCCAGTCCCGATGTGGGAGGCGATGTCCTCTCCCCATGTTTTCTTGAAGAGCCTCGGGCTTTCGTTCATTCCTTCAATCACCCCAGCCCTCTCAAGTACAATCATCGGGATTATGAAGAAGGTAACTATCCACCAGGCTATACCGAGGATGAACGAGGCGATACCAGCAACTAACCTAAGGGGCGCTGGAGCGCCCGAGTCCTTGGAAATCCCCTCTAGGATTTGCAGAAACAATCCGACCGTTCCGGCTATGATTCCCCATACAAGAATCTGGGGTAGGCACTTCATCGCCTGCCCTATGCCGTATGAGAAGCTAGGGTTTGTCCCCGCAGTGAGACGCTCGTAAGCGCTAGCGATTATGGCGGCGTTCCAGAAGACCGTGATTACCGAGACGACTAGGTAGAACACAAACCAAATTGCCATGTGGCCAGCGGTGACCAGACCGTCCTCTTCGCCAGTTGCTGCGGAATCTGATTCAGTGATCGCCTCCAGGCCAATCGATCCTGAAATAGCAGCACCAATGGCCACT
Organism: Candidatus Thalassarchaeaceae archaeon; assembly: GCA_030749075.1. GTDB lineage: Archaea > Thermoplasmatota > Poseidoniia > Poseidoniales > Thalassarchaeaceae > UBA36. The sequence continues at coordinate 42,076 of JASMKR010000022.1, forward strand.
AGAGAGAATACGGCCGACAGAAGGGTGTAGACCATCAGTTCCGGGTCCGCCCTCACCACTGCCATTCCAAGCTTAGTCATCTTCCAGCCCCTCCCAATCCTTTCGAAGAAGCCGACCCTATGTCCAGCCCTGCTCATCATCATGAGACGTCCTAATAATCTGATATAATAACGATATTCACGGAATCTCCAGCGGAAACGCTAGCCTCCTCAATTACCGAGGCGTACCACCTCGACCACCCAGGATGATTCTCCTCCAGGATCCTCCCAATCTCACCTCTGGCGAACGACTCCACTATGGTGTTGCACGGCGGGGCTGTGGCATTGAGACGAATCAGGGCCCCGCCTACCTGCATCCCATCGCCTACTCGCAAACTATCCCAGTCAAGCCCGCTGATCGTGAGGTTATCGCCCGTTGTTCCCGGGCCTATGGGGTGCCCCTCGGTTTGCAGTGCCTCGATGAGTTCAAGCGAATATATGCATACAGCGCGCAGCGGCCCCCCGTGGTGACGTAGGTCGTTCTGCTTGTCGCCTTCGACCCCCCCCACTCCCAGCCTTGCCGTATCCACGGGAGTCTTGGGAACCCCGCCCTCGGCACGCACGTTAACCGAGTGAACGACACCAATCAGTCGAAGGCCCCCATGAAGTCGAACCCGACGTCGAGCCTATCAACCATCTCGGAATAGCGCTCAGACAGGGAAGGGTCGGGATGGATCATATTGTGCTTCCAATAACGCCAGCCCGCAATTGCTAGAGTGGCGTACCGGTGCATGGCTGGCAATGCAAGGCGCTCCTCTTCGGAAAGCCTCCTCACCGACTCATATCCTTCCACCAAAGATTGCCAACGCTCTTTTCTCGGCGCCCCGTTCTCCCATCCGAAGCCGACGAAAGACATCACGAGATCGAAGATGCAAGGCCCCAGCCAAGCCTCCTCTAGGTCCAGTATTGCAGCGACCGAACCACCACTCCCAATCACGTTGTCAGGGAAGAGGTCGCCGTGGAGAATGCCGCTGGGCAGGCCATGGGGTATCCGAGGTTCCAACGACTCCGCCTCTATGCAAAGCAAATCCAAGAAAGACGACCAAGCGTCACGCTCCTCGGCCAAAGCAAAAACCCTCCCGAAAAACTCGAACCCCATGGTGTAGACTTCGGGAAAGCAACCGTCTACTGGAATGAGATGCATTCTAGCCTGTATCTCACCGAGTCTTCTGAGAGAATCCCTGTCCGAGCCGAGCAGCCCTCCTTCGTAATGAGGCAAGAGGGTCCAAGCCACCCCATCTCGTTCGATGTGCCTTTTTCCGTTTGAAAGCTCCAGGGGAACTGGCGTAGGGATGCCGTGCGCGTCCAGGTGCGAGTGTCGTCGGATTATTCGGACCACCTCTTCCACCGTGTTCGCATCCCAAGCCTTCAGTACGACGCTCGTACCATCTACGAGAGAAAGAAGGAGGTTGGTGTTGTCCCAACCCCCCTGCATTGGTGCCATTGACGCTACTTCTGGCAAGCCTGATTGAGAGAGCAGCCACGCTGCATCCCGTTCGTCAATCTCAATGGCCACGGTATAACGCTTACACTGCCTCATATTGATTTTCTCTCAAGTTAGGACTTATCACCTAACTCTACCTGCGTCGGGTCGGAACTTATGCGTTCAATATCTCCTGCCCCGAATCTACTATTGATCGGAGCACCGAAATGCGGCACAACATCCCTGTTGCTATGGCTTAGGAAGCACCCATCGATTTACCATCCTTGGAGAAATCAACCTCGTGGAAGCTGGGAGAGCAGTTTCCTCCTTCCCACGCCTCTTGACTTCCCCTATTCAGTTTCCACACCCAGAGGAACGTTGCACCTGCCTCCTTACACAGATATGGATCACTACAGGGGGGAGCCTTGGGTAATCGACAAATCCCCCCAACATCTGTACTCTCGCAGAGCGCTTGAATCTGTCAGGGATCTGATGCCCGAAGCTCGTGTGGCCATTACTGTGCGGGATCCGTACGATTTGCTGATTAGCTACTATATGCAAATGAAGAAGGGCGTCAACTACGATAAAACTCTAGATGCACTTTTGTCAATGTTGGACTCCCAAGACTGGAAGCCCGATCCCGATATTGCAGAGACATGGCCTTTCCTAACCTATCCGAGGTACTCGAGATTCGTTTTGGATTGGGTTAATGAGATTGGGCAGGAAAGGGTCCGGATAATACCTCTGTCCGCCATCGCCCAGAATCCCAGAGGGGTCATCAACGACCTTTCCGACTGGCTAGGAATCGACTCTAAGAAAATGCCAGTAAACCTAGGCGCGAAGAACCCCCGAGGACGTCTATCTGAGTCACCCCTCAGGAAATTCCTTCGTAACCCTCCAAACTGGGTCTTTGCCGTAGCTAGGACATTAATGCCCAGCAGAGCGATGCGTAGGACGCTGCTTGACCCAATAAGGAGAAGGGGCTGGAAATTCGTTCCAGCCGACGAGCCCGTGATAGACTCGGCAATTGAGGAAATGATTAGAGAACGGCTCAAAGAGGAAATAGAATTCTTTGAGAGTCTGGATAATTCATTGCCGGCCGAGTCACTCATAGGGTATTAGCGATATACAGCGTTCGCCCGATCAAAACTCATCAATCATGATGAAAATTGGATAGCCATTTTTTAGTTGAGAAGCCGGTAATCCTCTCAAATTCAAATAAGTCCGGCACAACCTCTCCTTCACAGATTTGGTAGTGACTCTTAGTTAGTGGGGATTTCTCGCCCTTCCTACTTATGAGAGGGAGGTCATAGATGTTCAGTAATCGCTTCTGTAGGGGCCTAGCAAGCACATCCCTTACCGTCTTTGGAATTATACGCACTGCGGCTTTGAAGCCCCTTCCCAGAGGCGTGGCTCCCCTCCTGCCTAGTGAGGCGTTCGCATTCTTTTCAGATAGGTAATCGTATTCGAATTCTCCCAGACCGAAATGAGAATTGATTTCCCCGAGAATAACATCGGGCGAAACCCTCATCCTACTGCTATCGACAATCAGAAATCTCTCTATTCCGAATCTCTCTAACCATCGAGCCATTGAAGCTGACCAGAGTGAGTCATCCTTCAGCCTCTGGTCTCCCCATGCGGTCTCGAAGTCGGACCAATCTGCTCCATGCCTACGGTCTGCCATGTTGTCTCTGACCATCTTCCAATGACTGAAAGCCCTCTCAACCGGATCCCTTAGGCAAACCACAAAGCGGGCTTGGGGGTTGATCTGGAGCACCCTGTTTGGGGTCAAGGGGCAGGAGAATGCATGCACGGAACCATCGACCCTGAAACCACTCCCTGAGAAAACCCGCCCATATTCATCTAGATCCGGGTTGGTTGTGTCTCTTCCGAAGGTTCCACGATGACTGGCCAAGATATTGGGCTCCTTGGGGTCGGAGAAGTCAATGCTGGGGTTCTGCGAAAGGACCCCTGCCAACCAAGTTGTCCCACACTTGGGCATACCTAGCAGAAAACCATCCACCACGGGTCTTTCTTCCACAGTTACAAACGCCCACATGGCCTTATGACTCAATCGGACGCCCCTTTCATCAAGATAGTGAAATACAATCGGCTTTGCACCCCCACTGAGGTAGATGTATAGGTTGATTTGGTTTCAGCACGTCCACAAGGCGGCGGGCAGCGCTGTAATCAACCAAGCTATAGCCAACGGCGAGACTCTCTACCCTGTCCATGAGAACGGTAACCCATGCTCCTCTAACCAGCAAGTGCTCCCAATCTGGGATTACGAGGATAACGAGTTATTGGAATTCATCGATGACTGCCAGTCTCAGGGCGTTACCTTCGTTGCAACAGAATGGGGCTCGCCATCATTCCGAATCCTGAATGCTGACCCCAGAGTAGTATTGGTAACCTGTATCAGGGAACCATGGAGCAGATTGGTTTCCAACTACAATTATGACTACTACTTGGGATTCTCAAGATCCCCCTCTCTTTCTGAATTCATGATTGGAGAGCACAGGATTAAGTTGGACAATTACCTAGTGCGGGTCTTCTCTGGTGATTCTGACCATGAGAGCGATGCCCTCGGGCTAGAATCGGTAAATTCTTCGATAAATAATCTGCAACTATTCGATTTGGTCCTAATTACTGAAAGAGAAGGCGATTTGGGGACCTATCTCTTCGAGGCGCTGGGTTGGGAGGCCAAAGAAGTGGACAACCACTCCACTTTCGGTAACCCCTGGACATTCTCAAAGTTGATACGCCAACTCAGACTGCTATCGGCTGTGAGTTACCTGTTGAGTATGAAACGCCAAGTCACAGAAGGCGACAGGATAGCCTTCGAAGAGAAGTCGAGCCTAGAACTGGAACTGTACAGAAGGGTGAATGACCTGCAAATTCTTGGTCGCATTCATCCTCTCCATTCCCAATGAATATAACAGCAATCGGGGGGGAAAACGCCATCTTTTCCTTTTTCTCCAGAGATCACCGCAAGAATCTCTTGAGGTTGATGCCAAAGAACGCAATATGCGCGGAGATAGGGGTTTGGAAAGGCGACTTTTCTCAAAGGATACTAGATTCCACGAATCCGAGTAAACTGCACCTCATCGATCCCTGGGCCTTCCAACCAGATTTCCCGTACCGATGGTATGGGGGCATCAGAGCTGGAAGCCAGAAGGAAATGGATGCGGTGTTCGAAGGGGCTCGGGAGAGATTCAGCGGCCGCACTGAGGTGAAGTTTCACAGGGAATACTCTGACAAGGCCGCATTGGAATTCCCAGATCACTACTTCGACTGGGTCTATATCGATGGCAATCACGACTACGAGTTCGTCAAGAAGGACCTCGAGGCATTCTTACCCAAGGTCAAGGAAGGCGGCTTCCTAACAGGAGACGACTACACTCTACCCTCTGCTGATGATTCGCAGTTCATTCCAGTGAAAGAGGCTGTATCGGAATTCGTGAGAGAAAATTCCGTGAAGTTCCTCAAGTTGTTCGGCGCTCAATTCATCATTAGGAAAGAGGGTTGAGAAAACCCAGCAAATTGGCAGTCTTTGCCTGCCTATTCGAATAAATGGAAGGCCTTTTTTGGCTCTCCCAGAGTAACTTTCCTCAACGCCCAGAACGCAGCCAGGGTCCAGGCCTTGGCCCACAAGGACAAGGACTGGAATCTAGTCAGTGCCTTCACATCACCCGGTTCGTGCACCTTCCTCATCTCACGCCTGAGTTTTCGCAGATCGCCATTCATCACGCTCGTCCGAGAGATCATGCCTGCAGCACTCTCCACGAATTTCTTCGGGTTGCAGTGGTATAGCAACTGTTCGGACCTGGGGTAGGCGCCATAGACCCCCCCGTGTATTCCTATGGGCTCCGGATGATGCACTTTGCAATTTGGTGCCCACGCCATTATGTGTCCAGCATCGATAATCCTCCAAGCCAGATCCGTGTCCTCCCTGTGGAGATAGTATCTCTCATCGAAGCCTCCGACCTGCTCGAGTACGTCCCTCCTCACAACCATGTTCGCTGTCTTGAAACGATCCCACTTGAATCGATTTGGGGGGTTGAAGTCCACCCTCTCTCCAGCCAAGCTAGTGGTTGTCATCCCCCCTTCGATTCCACCCACAGCCTCGTTTCCCATGATTGACTGAATGACCTCAATCCAATTCTCGGGAGCGATGCAGTCGTCGTCGATGAAGGCTACAAACTTCCCTGAGCCAAGCCTCCAACCTATGTTTCGGGTTTTTCCCGGGCCTTGATCGGTTTCCGAATCGTCAACCACCTCTATCGAACGAGCGGGAAGGGTCTGCCTCTCCAGAGACTCCAAGCACGCAGCTAGGGCAGCGGGCCTCCTAAAGGTGGGAATGACAACGTCGACTTCGGAATCCACAGCGTCTCGAGGGCGAGCATCGTAATTAGTCTCGCGTACAGTTCAAGAATCGGCTATGGCACCCAAGCGTCGTGATAGACCTCGCGTCGATGGTTCTGATGGGCTTCCAAGACGACGTAGTCTTGGTATTTGGCGAAACCGTCGGTTGGCTGATTGGCCACCTTATCCTACTTGGTGCCCTCACTATTACAGTCGTGGCAATACGTGAGCGCGACCACATTCTAAACCAGTCCGGGTTCAATCGCAGCACCATTTGGCACGCCCTGTTGATTGTCGGACTGACCTTGGTGCAGTACCAAGTATTCACTTCGACGTTCGGATTCGACCCCTTGGCTTCGATAGCACTGGCCGTATTCTCGAGTTTCACGATTCGCTGGCTAGTCATCGTCTTGGGATAGACACTACCCGCTTTTTCTCAGAACGAAAACCAGCGCTAAAATCAGGACGACTAGAATTACTGATCCACCAATCACATAGGGCTCCTGGTCCTCTGAGATGCCGAAGTCCTCGAGAAGGGTTCCATTCTGACCGAAACCGATGTCTGTCACGCTCGCCTGCTTTGGATTCACCGTTAACGCCATCGAATCCTCCTGTTGGCACGATTGTGCAGAAACCGTACGCTCATCGAGTACTACGAGGCATCCCCTCCACTCCACTGCGAGGTTCGTGGGGGTCGTCATCAGGAACTGGCAATTGCTCATGCCGTCGCCGTTGGAAATTTGAACCTCGCAACCCCCCTCGCTAATGTCATTGAACCCGGAGGCCCACATTCCCTCTTGGCTTGCTCCGTCGCTAACTAGGTGCAACTCCACCTTGAGACCCTGATCCCGGTTGCCCTCACAGGAGTACGAGGCGCTGAAGGATATCTCCTCCCCGGCATCCACCGTCATTGATCCTTGGCTGTATGAAACCCCGCAATCGATGAATTCAGGTACGATGGCGTCTAGAGAGTAAGTCTCGTTATTGGTGATGAAGCCGACTGGTATGCCTCCCGCCGCACCCGTTACCTGCGCGGAGATGACCAATTCGTAAGTGCCGACCTCGACACTCTTGTCTGCGAGCAGGCTTACTTCGAAAGTTTCCTCTCCACCTGCTTCCACAGTAATTGAACTCGGACCATCGGAGTCGATAGAAGCGGTATCGTACCCAATCGAGACGTCTTCTGAATACGCGGTCGGATTCTCCACGGTGCAGTGGACCACAGCGCTGTCCGTGGTCGAGGAGAACTCAAACTCAATCTGCGTCTCGACGCAGTCCAGATTGATGGAAGGGAAGATCTGCTCCTGTGCCGAAGCCAGTGGTGCAACTAGGCTAGCTGCTAGTAGAAAGGACGCTCCCAGAGCCCCCGACAGCCATCTTCGCATGTGTGTTTCGCCACTCCGCTCCGCCATAGATATTCGCACATCTGGCTCGGAAACCCGACGAATTCGTTGCTCAAAGCATTCATGGCGGCTCCTCGCCGCGAACGGGCCATGAGCGAGGGGGCAGACCGACCGAAGGTCACCATCACCCCAGAGCATACCAAAGTCACCTCCGGCACCGAGGTCCAGGAGAAGCTAATCGTCGCCGCACGCGTGTTCTCCGATCTGCTCAAGCCGACCTTCGGGCCAAGGGGACTCGACAAGATGCTGTACAAGACCGACGGTACGACTGCGGTCACGAACGACGGCGCCAAGATTGTCGCCGAGCTCCTCGTCAGGCATCCAGCGGCCAAGATGATGGTTTCGATGGCCAACTCCCAGGAGGAGGACTGCGGTGACGGAGTCACCACCACCATGCTGATTTGTGGCTCACTGCTTATTGAGGCCAACACCCTGCTTCGCAAGGGGCTCCACCCACTTACCCTCATTGACGGCTACGCCCTCGCCCTCGAGGCGGCGCGTGAGCAGATGGACGCGGATTCGCGAGAGCCGGACGACCCTTCGCTGGTGGCTGTTGCCGAGACCGCGCTGCGCGGCAAGGGAGTCGAGGCCGCGTTGGACCATTTCTCCCCGATGATCGTCGAGGCGCTCTCCATTGTCTCGGAGAATCGCGAGGGAGCGGCCGCGGAGCACGTCGCCATGTTCAAGACAGGTACAGGGGCTCTGCGAGACTCGCGCTTGGTAAGAGGCATTATCGTCAACAGGCGCGTTATCATGGATGACCTTCCCAACGACCTGAGCGATACCAAGATTGCATGCCTCGATGGGAATCTCAAGATCAGGGAACCCACCAGGGACGTCGAGATCAAGATTACCAATGCCGGTGAACTCGACTCATTCATAGAAGCAGAGCAGGAGCACAGGGGGGTAATAGCCCAGAGCATCATCGACAGCGGTGCGGGAACGGTCCTCTGCTCCGGAGAGATCGACAGAGATATTCTTCACCGCCTGGCGGACTCGGGCATACTCGCAGTCGGCGAGTTGGACTCTAGCGAGATACGCAACGCATCTGAGGCCCTAGGAGCGAGAATAGTCGACTCGCCATTGGATTTGGATAATACTGACCTCGGCCGTTGCGGCCATCTCTCATGGGAGAGGCGCCAGGCTTCGGACAGCGTAGAGGACGTAATCCGCATCGAGGGCTGCCCGAATCCGGCCGTCGTTACCATAGAGGTGGGTGGGGCCGGTGAGACTGGAACCGAGGAGGCCATCAGAGGGCTGCACGACTCCCTAAGGGCAACCTCATTGGCACTCGATGAGGATCTGCTACCTGGGGCGGGCTCTATCCATGCTAGGATGGCACACTCGGTCAGAAGCGCATCGCAGGCTCAGGGCGGTCGGGAGAGGCTCGCCATGGAGGCCTTTGCCAGGGCCCTCGAGACGATTCCAGCGACTTTGGCGGAAAACGGAGGCAACGATCCTCTGGATTGCGTGTTGGAACTCCGAGCCTCTGCAAGGGAGGGAGATGCTCCCGTGGGAATTTCCCCGGACGGCAAGACTTGGCAAGTCGATGGAGTCTGGCACCCCCGTTCTGTCATTGAGAACTCTCTCGTGTCCGCTTCTGAGACAGCGATGAGCATGCTCAGAATAGATCAGGTTATCTCAGCCCGAGGCGACTAGGGCGATAGACACGAACCATTCAAGGCCGCCGCACTGACGCATCGTCATGGTGTCGCCGCGAGCTCTGCTGAGCGTCTGGGACAAGTCAGGAATCGAGGACTTAGGAAGGGCTCTCGAAGGAATGGGCTGGGAGTTGCTGTCCACAGGCGGAACTGCAAACGCGCTCAGGGAATCGGGTATGGAAGTCGTGGAAGTGAGCGAAGACACCGGCCACCCGGAGGTCTTCGATGGGCGCCTCAAGACGCTTCATCCGGCTGTCCACGGGGGGATCCTCGCTCGTAGGAATCATGAGGATGACATGGCCACCCTCTCAGAACTAGGCTACGGGACAATCGACCTCGTTTGCGTCAATCTGTACCCCTTCGAAGCAACCGCAGCGCGCAACCCCCCGGCTAGCGATGCCGAACTAATCGAAATGATTGACATCGGCGGCCCGACCATGATACGCTCGGCTGCCAAGAACCACGCCGATGTGATTGTGCTTACACACCCCGACCAGTATGGGGACACCCTCTCCTCCCTATCGAAATCCGACGGCGACCCATCGGGGGTTGATCCCAGTTCGAGGAGAACCCTCGCCTTGGAGGCATACCAGAGGACGGCCGCCTACGACGCGGCGGTGTCCAACGAACTTGGTAGCCGATTCGCAGACGCAGACATCCCCTCGCGAATACACGTCGCTTCGGGACCTGGAACCGGGCTTCGCTACGGGGAGAACCCGCACCAACCCGCTTCGTTCTATCCGGAAGCAGGTGCGCCCTCGGGCCTCGCCGCGACGGTTCAGCACGCCGGCAAGCCACTATCCTACAACAACTACCTCGACCTAGACGGAGCCCTCAGAATTGCTCGCATGTTTTGCACGAGAAGCCGTTATGACATACCGGCACGCCATGCTTGCGTTATTGTCAAACACACGAATCCCTGTGGAGTCTCCCAAGATCTCTCTCAAGTCGGGGCCTGGGAGAACGCTTTGGCGAGTGACCCTGAGAGCGCATTTGGGTGCGTCATAGCGTTCAACGAACCAGTTAGGGCGGAGACAGCGGAGGCCATCGGCAGCCATTTCTTCGAGTGCATGATAGCACCCCGATACTTGCCAGAGGCACTTGAGATACTGTCTGCCAAGAAAAACAGAAGACTACTGTCCCTAGCGGAGTTCTCACCTCGTGAAGATGAGGTTCGTATTAGACAACTCGATGGAGGCTGGCTGGCCCAGGCCCAAGGCCCACCTAAAGATTGGCCATTCCCTCTCCATGAGCATCTGTGCGTTACAAAAAAGTCGATTACCACCGAAGAAGGCAATCTGGCGTATTTCGGCTGGAAAGTGTTAGCAGAGGTCAAGTCTAACGCGATTGTATTAGTCGCTGAGACCCAAACAGGATTCGCAACAGTAGGAGTTGGTCCGGGCCAGACCAGCAGGGTCGAGGCGGTTAGGATAGCGGCACGCAGGGCAGGGGAGCGAGCCGCAGGCTCGACGATGGTCTCAGACGCCTTCTTCCCGTTCCGCGATGGCATTGATGCGGCCAATGAGATTGGGGTCGCTACGGTGGTCCAGCCCGGTGGTTCGGTCAGGGATCAGGAGTCGATTGACGCGGCTAACGAGCACGGAATGGCGATGCTGTTCACCGGGGAGAGACTCTTTCTCCACTAGTGACCATTGCCTCACTTGGGCGACATCATCATACCCCAGATTCTGATGTCGATGCATGGCATCAGGATTCTCGGACCCGCCCAATACCTACGACGACATCGTCTCAGCGATAGGTAATACCCCCCTAATCCGCCTTAATCGCCTTACTGAAGGGCTGAGGACCTCTTCTGTATGGGTCAAGTTGGAGCGTTGCAACCCCGGTGGCTCGATCAAAGATAGGATAGCACTGCAGATGGTGCTCGAAGCCGAGTCAGAGGGACTTTTGAAATCCGGGGGGGCGATTGTCGAAGCGACCTCTGGAAATACCGGAATCGGACTGGCTATGGTTGCAGCGCAGAGGGGATATCGATGCATCTTCACCATTCCCGACAAGATGAGCGAGGAGAAGATCACACTGCTACGGGCCATAGGCGCAGAGGTGCATGTCTGCCCCACCGCGGTCGAGAAGGAGGACCCACGTTCCTATTACGAGGTGGCAGCACGCCTAGCCAAGGAGATACCCGGGGCTTGGTACCCAGATCAATACTCCCACCAAGCCAACCCGCTCGCTCACATGCTGTCAACCGGACCGGAGATTTGGGAGCAGACTCAAGGCAAGCTGACTCACTTCGTTGCCACCATGGGGACCGGGGGAACGATTTCTGGAACGGCCAGGGCACTCAAGGAGCTAGCTGATTCCAATGACTGCGCCGCGCCGAAGATTGTCGGCGTGGATGCGATGGGGTCCATTCTGAAGCAATGGTTCGAGGAAGGCACGATTGGGGTGCCTAGTACCTACAAGGTCGAGGGCTTCGGAGAGGACTTCATTCCCTCAGCCACCGACTTCTCGCTAATTGACGAGATTCACCAAGTCGACGACGGGACGTGCTTCCGCTGGTCCAGGGCACTTGCAAGGCAAGAGGGAATGTTCTGCGGCGGTTCCTGCGGCGGCGCGATTAAGGTGGCCATCGAGATTGCCGAGAGGGCGGAGGCCGCCGGCGAGGTAGCCGTGGTCGTAGCCATTCTGCCAGATGCTGGGAACCCATACCTATCCAAGTTCTACAATGACGATTGGCTATTGGATAATGGCTGGGACCCAAAGGACTGGGAGTGAGACCTTCAGGCCTTATCGAGGGCCTGCTCCAGGTCGGCGATGATGTCGTTTGCATCCTCAACCCCAACGGAGAGACGCACCAAACCGTCCCCGAAACCACGAGCAAGCCGGTCTTCTCGTGGGACCTCTGCGTGAGTCATGGTCGCCGGGTGAGTGATCATCGTCTCCACCGAACCTAGGCTCTCTGCTAGCAGGCACAGCTCGACAGAGTTCATCATCGTCTTTCCCGCCTCCAAACCCCCGTTCAACTCGAACGATATCATCCCGCTGTAGCCGCTCATCTGCTCTTCGGCAATCTCGTGCATGGGATGCGAGGCCAATCCCGGGTATGTCACCTTGGCAACCTTGGGATGCCCTTCTAGGTACGAGGCCACCTTCTCAGCATTCTCCCAGTGCCTCTGCATCCTCAGATGCAGCGTCTTCAGACCCATAATCGTCAGCCAGCAGTCGAACGGACCGGGAACTGCTCCGACACTCTTCTGGATGAACTTCAGCTTCTCGAAAAGCCCCTCGTGGTTGGTGATGACCGCCCCGCCGATAAGTTGGTTGTGCCCGCTGAGGTACTTTGTGGTACTATGCAGGACTATGTCAGCACCGTACTCCAGCGGCTTCAGGAATACCGGTGTGGCGAATGTCGAGTCGACGATGTACAGCAATCCGTGCTTCTTCGCAATCTTTCCAACCGCATCGAGATCGGTGATCTTGAGCAATGGGTTGGTGGGCGTCTCTATCCAGATCATCTTAGTCTCTGGCCCGATTGCAGCCTCCACGTTCGCTGCATCTTGTGAGTCCACGTACGAGAACTGAACGCCAAAATTCGACATCAGCTTGTTGAAGAGGCGGGAAGTCCCACCATACACGTCATCGCAGCATACCACGTGGTCGCCCTGCTCAAGCAGTTTCATGCAACTGTCAGTGCCAGCCATCCCGCTGGCGAATGCAACCGCATATCTGCCCCCTTCAATGGCCGCTAGATGACTTTCCAGCTCCTGTCTGGTCGGATTCGAGGATCTGGTGTAATCAAACCCCTTGTCTCGCCCAACCTCTTCTAGCACGTAGGTCGCCGTCTGGTACAGTGGTGGGATGATTGCCCCGGTTGTGGGGTCCGGCTTACTGCGCCCTCTGACGATCGTAGTGTTGAATTCCATGCCACCCCTCGTTCGGTGGGTTCGGTAATATAGCAAAAGTGTTTCACTGCAAATACCATGCCCAGTGACCTCCTCACTCACGAGTATTGACTTTGACTTGGACGTACCAAATACCTATCAAACCGACCAAGATTATCGCACCTGCACCAAATCCCGGATCGGGGCCATTCCATGTAGAAGGGACCCACAGCACGCCATCTCCTCGGGTCGAGACATACCAGACTAAGTACGCGGAAACGCTTGCCATGATTCCAATCATCACTACTATCAAGAATTTCACATGCCGGGGGAGGGTCTTTCCTGTTGCGTAGTACTCGTACATGGCTGGACCGAAGTACCGATTGGTCAGGGTAATGCGGAACATCCTCTCGCTGGAGAGCGAGAACAGGAACGCGGCCGGTACAGCCCAAGAGACGGTAGGCCAACCGGGAACCCAGATTCCAATGACCGCGAATGCGAGGAAGAGCGTTCCGAGGCCGACGTACAGCCTGCTCTTGCCAGGAGTACTTGCCACGCAGTAGCGCTCGACAATCTCATCGATGGTCTGTAGCCTATTCACAGCGGACCCTCCAGAGTGCTGCCGGTGCATCGTGTGTATAAGGTCAGATGCACCTACTTCTCGATTTTCTCCGCGAACTTGTTCGTGCCGAACCCTCAAGCGCACCCCGCCCCTCAACGCCCTATGAGTTTGGGTTACGAACTGCCACGGGTCGCCACTCCCGAGGACCCCACCCGCCTCGCAGTCTTGATTTCTGGAGGGGGCTCCGGCCTTGAGGCCCTGCTGAACTACCAGCATGACCATCCGCGCTGCCACCGAACTATCCTCGTGCTCGCTGACAACCCGAACGCGGGCGGTTTGGAGCATAGTAGCAGACACGGCGTGAGGTCTGTCAGTATTCCTTTGCCGATGGAGATTAACAAGTCCGAGCGACGCGTCGCTCACGAGCATTTGGTACACGATGAATTGGTTTCATCAGGTGTGGAACTAGTGGTTCTGAGTGGCTACATGCGCATTCTCACCCCATGGTTCGTTTCACGCTGGAAGGGCCGTTTGGTCAACATCCACCCTTCCTTGCTACCGGATTTCCCGGGGGCGCACGCGCACCGAGACGTTCTGGCCGCCGGGGTCGGTCGAACAGGATGCACCGTCCATCTGGTAGACGAACAGGTCGACTCGGGCCCCATACTTGCACAGAGTAAGATTGAGGTCAAGCCAGATGACGACGAGAGCACACTACAAGAACGAGTAAAGAAGGCCGAGCATGTCCTCTACCCGAAGACTCTAGACAGGCTTTGCTCAGGGCTGATCTCGCTCTAGATCCTTTGGACTGTTGACGTTTCTGAGAATTCGAGGATCTTCCACTAATACGGAATGCTGCACCCCAGAGAACTGTTCGTGAAGCGGCCTCCTATCGCCGCCCCCGACCATTTCGAGGACTATTTGGGGACGAATCAGAGCCAACAGGGGATGCAATCTCTCACCATCATGTGGCATTATGAGGGCATCCCTCTCCCCCAACCCTTCTTCCAGCGAACAGAATAGTGCAGCGGACACCCAAGGAGCGTCTACCGGGGCTAGTTGGAGGGTCCTCTTCCCCTTACATTGTGGATCTTCTAGGGCTTCTGCCAAGGCTTCGATTGGTCCAGCGTACATGCTGCCATCTAAGACCCACTCAATCTGCAGCCCCTCATCGATTACGCTTCCGAACCTATCGACGTCCTCTGGCCGCGCAACTGCTATTCTGATGGGCTCTAGACCTGCCTCCGAGAGCGCTCTAGTCACCTTCGCAATCATGGCCCCCCCATCGACTTCGACTAGTGCCTTGTCCACACCCATGCGCGAAGAGCGCCCCCCGGCGAATAGCAAAGAGCGCACCGAGTCACCTCAGGTCGTCCAACCTTCTAATTGCGTGCTGAATCTCTTCCATGAGATCAAGTGCCCGGTGTATCAGAACCTGCCTATCCTTGCGTGCCGAAGTCCCCCCAAGCCATCCCATCAGTTGGGAGATGTCTTGGGCATCACGCTTGATTGTCCACTCTAGGACCTCCTCTGAGACGGGGTCATCTGATGGTAGCAGACGTTCGGTCACGACCCCGAGAGAGGCCGGTGACGCATCAGTCCTGCGGTTCCACAACCACAAACCAGTCCCATTTCCTATCCAACGATGAGTTCTCGAACCTCACTCACCCCTACTCCTTTCTTGGAAGAAAAATGACGCTGTCGAAGATTTCCCCCATCCTTCCAACCGAATCCTTCAGCCTCATGCGGAACTCCTCAATGAACGTGCGGTGAACAATGTCCTCGAGTTGGCGGTCCAAGCTCCGCGCAATTGCTCTGTGTTCGGACTCGTCGATGCCGAACATGCTCCTCAGGAAAGCAATCTGGGCTAGAACGTCGTCTGACCTATCGGTGTGAATCAGCATGGCTTCGAGCACTTGTCCGTACACAAGCCTCATCTCCTGCTTGTCTAGGTTACCACCGCCCCGAGATTCCTTTCCTTCGATTACGGCGTCATAGATCTTTTTCGGCTCTTCTTCCTGCAGATTCATGGCGTGGGCCAATTTTACCAGCATCCTCTTCTCTCCATTGGACAACTGCCCATCCCTGAGTGCAAGCCTAGTAGCGTTCCAGAAGACCTTTCTTCGATTCGGCTCGAACCCGCCCATGCGGTCCGATTAAGGGCACATGACTTAACGACTGGGTCGGGGGAAGTCCCGAAAATTCGGCCAATATTTGTGATAGGAGGCTTCATGAAGCCCCCTCACCTCCGCAGGTCTGCTTCTCAGCTCTACTCGCGGGCGCCTGGCGCCCATCCGAACCCCCCCGCCAAACTGGCGAAAAACGGGGGCAAGGCCCCGGTTTGGGGCCGAGCGGCAAGGAGAGATGAAAACATGACAAGTGAATCAAAATACGTTATACGCGCAACAATTCGAGTAGATACCGACATACAAAGAAAGGACGTCATTGGGGCCATCTTCGGCCAGACCGAGGGACTCCTGGGAGAGGGCCTGCAACTCAGGAAGTTGCAAAGTACCGGGCGCATCAGCCACGTCGATGTCAATCTTAACAAAAACAAGGGCCGGACCCAAGGCCAAATCGAACTCTCAACGTCATTGGACCAAGTGAGCGCTGCTGTCATCGGCGCCGCGCTCGAGACCATTGATCGGGTGGGGCCGGGCAAGGCCGCAATTCGAGTCAAGGAGATTGAGAATATCCAATCTGCCAAGAGAGACCACGTCATCGACCGCGCCAAGGAACTGCTCCTGGGAATCGTGAGCTCGGGCGCTGGCGAGTCAAAGAACATCCTCGACGAGGTCAGAGCGGTGCTCACCTTGGACACTGAGATTGAGTTCGCCGAGATGACAGCGGGACCAAATATCAAGGAGTCCGATGGATTAATCATCGTCGAGGGCCGCAATGACGTTCGTAACCTACTGAAGTTCGGATTCAAGAACGCGATTGCCACCATGGGCTCGGGAATCAAGCCTGAGCTAATCGAGCTAGCCGCTTCAAAGAAGGTGGTAACCGCGTTCATGGACGGTGACAGAGGCGGCAGGCTTCTCCTTCTGGAGCTTGACGGCAAACTCGGTAAGTCCCTAACCCATGTCGCGCTTGCACCCCGAAGCCGAGAGGTAGAGCACCTCGAAGGCAAGGTGATCACGAAGTGCATGACCCAGAAGGAGACTGCCTCCAAGGCCGTTTCTAGGATTCGAACCATGGAACAGAAGGCAGACGATGCCTCAGTAGGCAAGGGAAGACCCTCCCTAGAAACACCGGAAGAGGTGAAGAAATGGTCCCCATTCCTTGATGGACTCAAGCGAAACCATGCCGTCATCGTCCTCGGTGATGGTTCTAGCTCGGATCCCATTGGCCCAAAGGATCTCGAAGAAGCACTCAACAAATCCGATGGCGCTCAAGGCATTGTGTTCTCAGGCAAGGTCTCGAATAGGATTTTCGAGTTGGCCGCTGGCGCCGGCATCGTGAATGTCGTTGGCAAGACCATCGGCCCCGAGTCCCTGAAACTTGGAGTTCAAGCATACTCAGCAAGCGACCTCAATTAAGAAAAATAACCACTGTTTGCTGGCAGGGCATAGCCCTGCCAATAATCGACCCCTCTCGGTGGGTGTTAGCAGAAGCCATCAAAAGTCCTTCATGCCCGCTGTGACCGATGCAAGGCACAACTATGGCAATCCTCACACTGTACGGAGTATTGGGATTGGCCTTGTTCGCCCTCTGGCTCAAGCACAAGTCTGTAATTAGGCAGAAGGAGAGAATGAGGGACAAACTGGGTTCCGTGGAAGGGAGCTTGACTGAGACCTCACAGAGGTTAGACCTCCTCTCTAGGGGGGTTGACACGATTCTTTCCGGCACCCCACAAGTCCATGGCCTCCTTGGAGTCCACCGTTCTCTGGAATCCGCTGAGGCCCTTCTCTTCAACCAGGGCATCCCCATCAGTAACAGCGAGTCTTGTGCAATAGCTAGCCATGCTGCCAAGACCGTCCTCAAACATCACCCAGAGAGAGGCTCTGAGATTGATGCGTCGATTACTCCCGGACTCCAGCCCCTCTCAGAGAGACTGGCCGCCATGTTTAGCGAGGCCGAGATGAAGGCGGAGGACATCGAACTCTCCGCTGGAGAGCACAGAAGGCTGGGCGATTTATTTCACTTGATTGAAAGGACCGACTGGGCCGCTGACTGCTTTCAAAGGGCCAACGAACTCGACCCCGAAGACGAGTTCGCCCTCAGGTCCCTCGTGGAGATCCAACGTCAGAATGGAGACTTAGAAGATCTCGACAGAAGCCTTGAGAGGATTCTTGCCATCGCCCCTGACGATGTTGAGGTCCTCAAGGAACAAGTCATTCTTCTTGATGGCACGGACCCAGTAAGGGTGATTAGGAATCGCAAGCGCCTTGAGGGTCTGGGATCTCCTCTATTATTCTCAGAAGGGGAATCTGAGCTCACCGACATCGCGAAGCGCGCCCGAGACGCCCACCAAGGCTTCGAACCTGCCCTTTCTCAGTCACAGAGCGCTTCTGACTTAGTTGAACGCGCAGCCAAGCAGATTCTCCTCGGGGAAATCCGCATCGCCCTTGAATCCGTCCAACTAGCTTTAGATTTGGATTCTAAAAACGGCCCAGCGTGGATACTGCATGCTCGCCTGCTGGCAGCCGGAGAGGGCAATACCAAAGCCGCCTTGAAAAGCATACGTCGGGCGAACGCGCTCGGCGAGTATACTGTGTTGCTGGAGTCCGAAATTCTAGAGAACGACGGTCGTACCGATGCCGCTATCCAAGTTCTGGAAGAGCACCTAGAGAAAGCCCCTACTGATCCTGAGGCCCGAGGCATGCTAAGTCTACTTTGGCTGAGTAACGGCTCCAATGACTCTTCTCGCAGGGTCCTTGATGAGGCTCCAGACGAATCGTGGGGAAGCGCCACTCTCCACGTCATGAGGGGGAGGCTCCATCTGGAGGATTTCAATGAACACAGGGACAATACCGGAAATCATGATCAGATGCTCCTGATTGATGCCTTGGTCGCTTTCGATAAGGCAATAGAGTACGATCGCGAATCGGGACTAGCTTGGCTCGGCCGCGCCCGCGCTCTCAGATACCAAGGTACCTATAACGAGGCCGAGGTCGCGCTCGTTCGCGCCCGCAGGCTCATCCCCGGTCACCCTTCAATCCCTCTCGAAGAAGCCCAGCTCTCCCTCGATGTCAACAATCTAGAACAGGCAAACGCTCTTGCAATTGAGGCGACAACACATCTCAAGAGCAGCCCCACTGTTTCTTTCGTCCGCGGTATAATCTCAGCCCGACTAGGTCGCCTAGAAGAGGCACGAAACTTCTTTTCAAACACCTTGGAAATCGAACCAGACCACGTTCGCGCTAGGCTGAATCGCTGCTCGGCAGCCCTGCTTAGCGAAGATCTCTCTCAGGCGCTTGACGATGCGAATCACTTGGTCAATGCTCGTCCTGAGCACGAATTAGCACGATTGAGACGTTCCGAGATTCTGATGAACCATGGTGATTGGTCAGAAGCCGAAACCGAACTCAGGAACCTCCTCAAGCGGAACGCGGAGCACACCATGGCCCTTGTGCACCTTGGAACCTGCCTGATTGCCGCTGGGAAGTCTGAGCAGGCAGAACGCCCACTGAACAAGGCGATTGAAATCGATCCTAGCCTCTCAGAAGCATGGTACCAGCGAGGGCTCCTATACTTGGACTTCGGTCGCGTTGCCGAGGCAATGTCAGACTTCGAGGGAGCAGCAAGATCTGATTCCCATCATATCGACGCCAGATTGAGGATTGCAGCGGTTCTGCATGAGGGGGATGATCTCGATAAGGCGATCGTTGCGTGGAGGAAGGTCCTAGACATCGAGCCCCAGAACCAATTGGCTCGCCGTCGGCTAATTG
Source organism: Candidatus Thalassarchaeaceae archaeon (assembly GCA_030749075.1). Lineage (GTDB taxonomy): Archaea > Thermoplasmatota > Poseidoniia > Poseidoniales > Thalassarchaeaceae > UBA36. Next base: position 61,267 of record JASMKR010000022.1, read on the forward strand.
AGTGCCGTGACCTGATGGCAGCAAGGCAGGCATCCTTGACTCCAAAGGATTGAACTGCACTCACACCGCCCCGGGGGTATGACCATGTCACTAGGAATCGAACCCGGCGATAACGCAACAGACTTCGAACTTCCAAATGCCAATTCCAAGGTTGGTGGTGGGAGCATGACCCTATCTGACATCATGGGCGAAAACGGCGCCATCATCGTCTTCACCTGCAACCACTGTCCTTACGTCGTCGGCTCCGAACCACGGATCGAGACCATGGCTGAGCGAGCACGGCAGCGCGGGATAGGATTTGCTGGAATCAACGCCAACGACCCGGTGAATTACGAATCCGACTCCTGGGTAAACATGGTCAAACGTGCCAGCAGGGGAATGACATATCCCTACTTGCACGACGCCTCGCAGGATGTAGCGAACGCCTACGGTGCCGAGAGGACCCCCGAGTTCTACCTCATCGATCCGACCGGCCTTGTATCATATCGCGGCAGGATGGACGACTCTCCGAGAGACCCCTCCCATGCGACGACCTCTGAACTCGCCGATGCAGTTGACGAGATGCTGTCGGGAGCAGGGATTACGGTCTCTAGGACAGATAGCATCGGATGTTCGGTCAAGTGGAAGATTTAGGAATCCCACTTCAGTACTGTTCGAGGACCAATTCCGTCTGCGTTGAACTTATGTCGCCCGGAGCCACCAACCACATCTTGTCAAGCATGTCTCGAAGTGCGACTGTGTCATCCACATGTATGACAGCCACAAGATCCGCATCACCACTGATTTCGAAAACGCATTCGACACCAGACCAGCCGGCGAACTCTCCAGCCAGAGTACCAATCTCAGTCCCCGGTCCCACCTTCAGGCGGATGAGCGCGGTAAGCCCAATCCCAGCTTCACGCACCGTATAGCCACGAATAACCCCATCCTCTTCCATTCGGCGCATTCGAGTTCTAACGGTCCTTTCCGTGACACCGACGTTCTTGGCGATGTCAACGTAGGCCGCCCTTGCAGATTCCCTTAGCACAGAGAGAATCGCTCTATCTAACCTGTCCACGCTCATCATGAGTTTCGCCGAAAAACGAATAATTTATCTATCTTTCCTGCTTCTTTGAAGAATATTATTGGCCAATATGTTCCGCTTTTCAACCAAGGCTTTTTTCTGTTGTTGCTGGTTGTATTCAAATGGGATGGCCTTAATTGACCGGGCATGAGTCAGGAGGAGGCAGTCTCCCACCTCCGGATTCAAGAGTACCTAGACGACGTTTCTGGACTCGATATTCCCCACTCATACGCACAGTGGTACAACGTCGATGTCGCCTCCCTTCTCAATGGCTCTAGAATCCTAGGCCATGAGATCGATTCCGACTCAGGAGCTTCCCTGATTTTCCTTCAGCGAAGCGCGATGCTTTGCTGTCCGGAATCAGGCAGGATCCACCACTACCCCAAGCACCTCCTCCACTGCTTTGTCGATGACAACCGTGCCAAGTGCCAAGAAGCGGACGGGATTCTACTGCGCGCGGAGCTTTTTTCCATCTCACCTACCGAGGAGCAACTCTGCTGGGAGTGCTGCTGCAGATCCGAACTAGAGGTACCCGAGGCCCAGAGCAGGGTAGCCCGCTGGCTGAGTTGGCTAAACACGTAGGGTCGCATTGCGCTACCTTGAGAAGCCCCGTGCAGGTCGCCGCGACAATGAGCGGCACTATCAGTGACCTCTCCGCGAGGATGATTCTAGACTCGCGCGGCAACCCAACCATCGAGGTCGATTGCTATGTGGACGAGATATTGCGAGGCCGCGCAGCTGTTCCCTCCGGCGCCAGTACTGGCACCCATGAGGCAATGGAATTGAGGGATGGGGGCACTGATTGGGCCGGAAAGGGAGTCGAGGAGGCATTATCCCACGCCAACGGTGAAATTCGTGACGCCTTGATTGGTTTTGATGTGTCCAATCAGAGCGCCATTGATGCCACCCTGATTGAACTGGACGGCACTCCCAACAAAGCACGCCTCGGCGCCAACGCAATCCTAGGGGCCTCCATTGCATGTCTTAGGGCAGCAGCCGGGGGACCCTTGTGGCAACACATCGCGAATAGTGGCCCTAGGAGTCTACCGGTGCCGCAAATGAACATCCTCAACGGCGGTGCCCACGCGGCCTCGAACGTCGATATTCAGGAGTTCATGGTCGTGCCCCATGGATTCGATAACTACCCAGAGGCTCTGCGCTCTGGTGTGGAAATATACCACTCGCTGAAATCGATACTCGGAGAGGAGGGGCTGCTCGGCGGTGTAGGCGACGAGGGCGGCTTCGCACCCAATCTCCCGCGAAATGAGCATGGTCTTCGATACGTTCTCGGTGCCATAGAACTTGCCGGCTACTCCCCTGGAGAACAGATTTCAATCGCTCTAGACGTTGCGGCACAGGAGTTCTGTAAAGGAGATGGATACCACATCGACGGACAAGTACTCTCCGGCACAGAGCTAGGACGCCTTTACTCGAAGTGGCTAGACTCATACCCCATTGTGTCAATTGAGGATCCATTCGGTGAGGATGATTGGGACTCTTGGACCGAGTTCACTGAGCGTGAGGGCCGACGCGTGCAGATTGTGGGGGATGATCTGTATGTTACTAATCGCATACGCCTACAGAAGGGAATTGATTTGGGAGCGACCAATGCTATCCTCGTCAAATTAAATCAGATTGGTACTGTGACGGAGACTATCGACGTCATTCGCATAGCTAGAGACGCAGGTTTTGCCACCATCGTCAGCCATCGCTCGGGAGAGACCTCTGACGATGTTATTGCGGACATTGCTGTGGGAACCAATGCGGGCCAAATCAAGACCGGAGCACCGGCTAGGAGTGATAGGACGGCCAAGTACAACCAATTGCTTAGAATTGCCGAGCAGATCAATGTATATGCCGACCTATTCTAGCGCAGAGAGCAGCAGTGGAAGCACGATGGTTGCATCCGACTCGATTACGAAGCGCGGCGTATCGACACCCAACTTGCCCCAACTAATCTTTTCATTTGGGGGGGCACCCGAGTATCCCCCGTAGGAAGGACGGGACTCGCTGATTTGTGCAAACCACGACCATAACGGCACCTCTATTTTCGCGTCTTGTCTAAGCATCGGAACAACCGAGATGGCAAAGTCGCCGGCGATGCCACCGCCGATCTGGAGAATTCCCGTAGGAGAGTCATCCTCACGATACCAGTCGGCCAATGATTGCATCGCTTGCAGCCCGCTCTTGACAATTTCAGAGCCTTTGAGAGTGCAGTCTAGGACACGGGCGGCCAGAAGGCTGCCCAATGTGGAATCCTCCCAACCCGGGGTAAAGATGGGAAGGTTGGCGTCCGCGGCCGCCATAAGCCACGAGAATCTTGGATTTGAGCCAAACTCCAACTCACCGTGCAGCAGCAAATCATAGAAGTACTCATGTGGGAATCGGCTGTCTCCAACCGCCTCAGCCTCCTCCCAGAGCTCCATCAAAGACTCCTCGATAGTACCGATCGCAGTTTCTGGAATGGCCACATCGGTAACTCTATTCATCCCCCGATCCCGAAGCGCGGCGTCGTCATTAGAGCTCATTTCCCTCCACTCAGTTATGGTTTCGTATTCAGAGCGAGCAACCAAGCTGAACAGATCCTCCTCCAGATTGGCTCCCGTGCAGCAGATTGCGTGAACCCTTTGTTCTCGGATCGCTGGAGCTAAGCTGCGCCCTATTTCAGCGGTCGACATGGCTCCTGCCAGAGTAATCATCAGGCGACCACCTTGCCCGAGGAACCCTTGCAATGACTCCGTGCAACGAGCGATCTCACCCGCGTTGAAGTGCTTGTAGTGCTCTTCGATGAACTTCCTAACGTCCAATCTCTCACCCCTCTAAGAATCTCTCAACGCGCTTACGTTGAATCAGCCTGAGGCTTGGTATTACTGTGCTCAAAGACGCGTGTATTGAATCGGCGATGGGATCCGGATCGTCCCCACCACAGGTGAAGACGTCAATTGCTAGTAGCCCCCTTTCCGAGTAACAGTGCGCGCTGACATGACTCTCGTCAACCAGGACGACAGCGGCGAAGCCGGGCGGGCTGACTCCTCCGTCAAAGTCCTCGACATGAGAGTGGACCTCCCTAACCCCCGCCTCATGCACGCTCTTTCTCAAGACTTGGAGCGTCCAAGCACCGTCATCTTCCACTGGAGGCGAGTAGTCAACGTAGTCCAAGAGGACATGCGCGCCCGGCGACTCGGTCCCACCCATACAGGGACTGTCCCATTGAACTGATTTCAAAGTCACTCTTCGATTAGCCAAGCCCCGAGGCGTCGCAATCCCTCGCGTATCGCTTCCTCGTCGGTGGCGTAGGAGACTCGAATGAAACCCTCTCCCCCAGCGATTAGCGAGGCGGGGATCAACTGAACCCCGGCCTCTAGGGCCCCATCAGCGAATTCGATATCGCTCATCCCCGTTCCAGTGACCTCTGCGAAGATGTAGAAGGCACCTTCTGGCTCGGGTACTCTCAATCCGGGGAGCGAAGACAGCCCCTCACGCATCAAGTCACGACGCTTCAGGTATTCTCGATTGAAAGCCTCCACAGACTCATCGCACCCCATTGCCACTCTAGCGGCCTCCATCAAGAAGGTCGGGACATGCGAGGCAGAGTTAGCCTGGCTCTTGACAGCGGCCTTGACGACCTCGGGCGGGCCAGTGAGGAAACCAAGCCTCATTCCAGTCATCGCCCATGACTTCGACCACCCATTAACGACAATTGTGCGCTCCTTACCCCCGGGGAGGGTTGCCGGGGAGATATGAGGCCAGTCTGCCCAGACCATACGAGCGTAAATCTCGTCTGAGACTATCCACAAGTCATGTTCTATTGCTATGTCGAGTATCGACTGGATTTCCTCTGGAGTGAAAACGGCCCCGGTGGGGTTGCAGGGCGAATTGATTAGAATCATCCTTGTCTTGTCCGTAACAGCCGCCCTAATGGCTTCGATATCTGGGTGGAAGTTGTCGGAATTCACGCGCACGTGGACAGGGACGGCTCCGATGAACTCGAGCATGGGTTCGTAAGATGCCCATGATGGGGCAAGGAGGATGGCTTCGTCACCCGGCATCGTAGTGATTAGGAATGAGTATAGGACTGCCTGTTTCGCACCCGGCGTAACAACGATATCTTCGGCAGATGCCCCGATGTCGTGGTGCCTTAGGAGATAGTCGGCAACTGCTTGGCAGAGTTCTATCGTTCCCGCCCCACGCGTATACTTAGTCCGACCTTCCTGAAGACTCTTGATTGCAGCTTCGATGACCTCTTCCGGTGTGTCGAAATCGGGTTCACCAACCGTCCATCTTACAACACCAGGACCAGGTGGTTGGAGATAGGGTGCGAACCCCACCCCTAATCCTTCGTAGCGAGAGGAGAGACGGGGCATGAAAAGTACGGGACAGATGTACTCAATGAAGGTATGCAGGGTACTCGGAGAGTTTCAAGAGAGAGAGGAGGGTCGGTAGGACACAGCACGAGTGGCAGAGCAGCTATGCAATGGACTGCAGATCCATGTACCCGGGTGCAAATCCCGGCTCGTGCTCCAATCTCCTCCCTCTGCGCGGGCTAGAAGGGAAGAATCTCTGGGTCAACGTTTCCTCCAGAAAGTATGATTCCAACCCTGTCAATTCCTTCGAGCTCCTTGAACTTGGGCTTTAGCACGGCGGCAAGGCAGGTCGCTCCACTAGGTTCTATCACCATTCCCAAGTAATCATGCAGCAGACTCATGGCTTGCAGAACCTCCTCGTCGCTAACAGTAACGATTTCCTCGAGATGATCCCTTAGGATGGGCCAAGTAGATTCACCAAGGCTGGTCAGGAGGCCATCGCAAATAGTGTCAGGGCTGGTCTGTGGAATTAGTTCTCCTGCTGCCAGCGAGCGCGCGGCATCATCGGCACCGATTGGCTCAGCACCGAAAATCAGTGCATTCGGAGCAAGCCCTCTGGTTGCGATGGAAGTGCCAGAGAGCAGCCCACCCCCCCCAATTGGTGCCATCACAGCATCCAGTTCCCCAACTTCTTGGATCAACTCAAGGGCCGCTGTCCCCTGACCCGCAATTACGTAAGGATTTTCAAACGGATGGATAAAGGTCGCGCCAGTCCTTTCCAATATCGACTCGGCCGTCTCGATCCTTGCTTCGAGCGTGGGCTCGCAGAATGTTATCTCTGCACCGTGGCTGACTACCCCTTGCACCTTAATTCTCGGGGCGTTGTCCGGCATCACGATGTACGCCGAAACACCCAGTCGCTTTGCTGCTAGAGCTACTGCTTGAGCGTGATTTCCACTGCTGTGCGTGCAGACGCCCATCTCAGCGGCGTCTCCTAGGAGATCTACTGCATTGCTCGCTCCTCGAAACTTGAATGCACCCACGTGCTGCAGATTCTCACATTTCATGAGTACCTCGCGGTCTGCGAGCCTATTGAGATCGGGCGAACTTAGTACTGGAGTCCTAATGACAACGCCCTCGAGTCTTGCTGCAGCGTCCTCGACATCGCCGAAAGACACCGCGTACTGCATTGCACTACCAAGCCTCCGAGGAAATGGACCCTCATCATTTCTGCGGCGTGTTGAAGCACCACCGCCCTCTCGACAATCCGTGTCTGAGGGGGTTGAGCCCGAATGGAGAATCCGCGCTGCAATCGCTGCAATACTTATTCTTGACTCTGTGGCTGGAGTAGCCCCCGGGGGTCCGTGGGACGATTCGGGATTCTCTAGGGGCGTGATTGGACTAGGGGGGCTGTCGCTCGCATACATCGCTTGGTACCGAGCGACCTTCAAGCGAAAGGGACTGATCCCATGGCTGGACCAATGGGAGGATCCAGAGAAGACGGCAAAGGTCGAGATGATGGTAGCAGCCCTCGTTCTGGCCATCGCATGGGCGGCAGGAAACCCGCTGCAGCCCCACCTCCCAGAACCAACTGGCTTGCTACTGACTCTCATCGGGCTTCTGATTGCCCTCCAGTCGGCCTATGTCTTGCTCAGCATTGGCCCTCTCAGGGAGGAATAATACTATCTCAAACCAGGTTTCCAGAATTGTAGTGGCAGAGCCACCTCCCTCTGCATTGCACGGAAGGCCAAATGATCCGCCCTCTCGTTCCAGCGATGTCCCCTGTGCGCGGCAATGTGCTCTCCGCACAACTCCATGTGCAGCGACACTTCGTGCCACAGAATCTGCACCCTCTTGGCGAGCTCGCGGTTAGCCTTCGCCCTCCAGATTCCGGACGAGATGTTGAGAGCGTACTCAGAGTCACCGCGTATCGTCGCTGCAACCACTCCTTCTTGAGTGAGCAACCACCTAAGTGCATGAGCAATTGCTGAGAGCTCGGCGGTGTTGTTAGAACCAACCTCAGCACCGAGAAAACCACCCGCTACAGGATTGGTGACTACCTCTCCATACATTTCATCGAAGAGATTTCCCTTTCCATTGCCAGCGCCGCTGTCTCCTTCTATGACGCAGAAACCCCACCCCGCCTCAGTTGCCGCGGTTACATTTCGATTCTCCGAACAGGAGCCATCCACGTAGATGTGAAGCTTTCGTGACTGGTGCATTCTCATTCTCCAATCAATGCAGTATAACCTGCCGCATCGAGGAGTCCGTCTAATTCAGCGCCCTGAGATACAGCTATTCTGCAAATCCAACCCTCTCCATACGGGTCTTCGTTAATCTTCTCAGGGCAATCCTCAAGATTCTCATTCACGGCAACCACCTTTCCGGATACCGGGGCATGGATTGAGCTAACTGACTTGACTGACTCCAGGCTAGCGAAGCCTTCCATGGCCGAGGGCTCGGTACCGACTTCAGGTAATTCCACCCAGACCACTGCAGTTAGCATTTCTTGGGCAAAGTCGGTGATTCCGACTACCACTTCATCTCCATCCCTCCGTATCCATTCATGTTCCTCAGTGTAACTGAGATCTTTCGGTATCACTCCCATAACCCCCGCTCCGCCTTCCGGCGAAGGCTGAACGCGGGTCAAGGTTTCGCCCCCTACTCCTCTTCACCGTGCTTCGATTCCAGATGTTCCATCTCCATCCTAGCCCAGCCCGAGCCCAGATTAGCGATACTCGCCTCCTCCATCTCCTCCTCGAGGCGATGGCGCATGACCCCCTCCTCTTCCCGGCTGAACCACTTGTCAAGCGGTAAAGAGCCGTGTGGCCAGTCCTTGGCGACACTTAGCAACAGTGCAAATGCAGCAGTGACGATAGCTAGAACAGCCACAATCAATGCTAGTCCTCCTACCATAATCGTATCACCTTCAATTCCAGAGGCCATTAGCCGACCGTCCAGCATCGCCAGCGAGGTAATTAGGAATAGACCGAGTGAGATGCCAACCAACAACCTCCCGAGCCGTTCGCCTGAGGATTCCACGTTACCCTGTCGGGTATCTCTCGCATCAAGTTGACCGAGTAGGGAGTCATCCCAATTCTTGAATCAGTTTGTGGATTTTGTATGGAAGGAGGGATCTGTTCACTGGAGTAACTTCGAGGATCCTCGCATCGTCCCTCCTTCTAATGTCCTGCAGAAGGGGGTGGCGACTCTTCTTGTGAAGTGTCAGCAAGGTCGGAAGGTCGCTTTTCAGTGCCATTCTAACCGCGTTCACGAAGCCCTCACTCTCGACAGTGAATTTTCCGACCTCGTCAATAATCATGATTTCGCAATTTCCAATACTGTCGAGCAAGGCCGGGACGCCGACTCGATCGATTTCACTAGGGTCGATTCCGAATCCTAGAATTCGGTTTCTGGAGTCAATATTCCTGTGTGCCATCACCCCCTTCTCACCTGTTAGGATGTTGACGCAAGCATACCCCACCCTCTCTCCGTCCTCTATGACGGCCTCGCACCTCATTCCTCCGATGACGTGCTCAGGGGACATCCCACCACGCAATCGGCGGTACTCTCCTCCATCCTCTGAAATCATATCGATGACCTTTTGCAGAACCGCCGACTTGCCAGATCTGGGTAGGCCCGTGATGCCAATCTTCGGATTTATCCCCATTATGCTCTCCTCTGAATGCTCTCTCCCGCAACAGGAACGTCAAGCGTATGCGAAGCACCGATATTAATTCATTTGGTTTAGAAGGGCAGATATTTCCGGAACGAGGAAACAAAAGTCCGAAGTGGGTAAATCAGATTTCACTATTGTTTCCAAATAGTGAAATCGGTTTCGCACTCTCAAGCGGTGGGAATGGAAGCATCTCGATTTCATAGTTGTTGACATTATTGTTAGCCGCCCATGCTTTGGACCAGAGATTCAACTCCTCGGAGTTGAGATACGATGCGAGGACCGCCAAACCCTTCTCAAGCCCTCCAAACTCAGCAACCAGCCTTCCGACGACTTGGTTTGGTAGATCGAGGAAGCTCACAGAGTTTCCGAGTACGCATCCGGAAGGAATGACTGCCCAGAGTAGACGCCTCTCCATTTGGGGGCCGGCCATCGCTTGGCAGGCGATTCTCGACGGTCCCAGCATGTCCGAGGGACCATTCCACAGGGCTTGGCTCCATCGGACGCCCTCCGGGACATCCGAATCGAAGGCAGGGTGTCGAAGCCTCACTTCTCCATCAATAATCTCAATGTGCGCACCTCGGATGAGGGGGGACCCGCTCGGCTCGGCACCCCAATCAGAAATTTGTTTTGACCAGCTTCCACTATCTACCTCCCCCACTCTCACGCGTATGGCCTTGCCATTGGGATTCAGCCACGTGCCCTCCTCGATAAGGCGTGGTTGATCAGCCAAGGTACCGATAGCTTCCAGCGTATTGCTCCGTTCCAGAGACGATCTGGGCATTTTCGGCACGGCCCATGAGGTATCGGTCCATATTGACCAAGGACCACGCTCCAGTTCAAGGAAGGGCGCACCTTTGTCAAGGCCCTTTCGGGCGGAAATGTCCCCCGAACGAAGCGGACCAAAACTCGTGAGGACCTCAGTTGTACCAGCGACGGTAATTCCCAGCACGGAGACTCCCTGTGCTCCAACGAGTGGGAGTTGTTGATTTTCATGGAATGACCACACGCTATCCCACTCGTTCTGCGAGACTATCACTTTTCTCAGTGGAGCACTACTCTTCTCTCGAAGGACAGATTCAGGAACAATCATTCTGACCCTCCCTCCCCTTTGGCTCAGTTGTAGAGCTCGCTCGATGTACAGCCTGTAGAGGTTGACATTGCCCTTGATTGCGGAGAAGCGAGGTCTACCGTCAGGACCTTTGATCTGACGGAGTTCCTTGGACAAGTTTTTGCGCAGCCGGCTGCCTTCGGGATGACCTCGAAACCTGTCTTTAATCCTCAGCCATGGAGGCCTTGAAACTAGTAGTCTCGGACTTTCGTTCCACGGCCACTCGCCCCGTAAGGAATCAGCGCATCGAACATTGCTCTCGATAATGAGATTGGCCTCATATCTACCTATGAGTGACTCGCTCCCCTCGCCTTCGAGATCAACCAGTCTCCGGCGTGCGAGGACAATGAGGAGCCGCTTGCGAGCGCTCTCCACGGCGATTTCTGATACATCCGCCAATTGTAATCCTTCCAGAAGCCTGAGTGTGTCCTCCTTCCGTTCCCGGGCACCCATCCCCCTACACCTATCTGCATGCATCCTAATGATGCGATCGGCGAACAGGCCTGCACCCACAGAGGGGTCAGCGAAAGGAAGAGGGATTCCGGACAGGGTCCGTGACTCGTCAGCTTCTTGATCGCCATCACCATCGAATGATTGCCCTATGATGTTTTCATTAAACTGTTCAGCAAAGATTCTGAAGCTTGGTGGCAGTGCAGTGAGCGACAGCGTCGCCGGCGGCTCTTTCTTTCTGTTCCTGCCATGATGCAACTCGTCGCATAGTATGGCATCCACAAACCTCACTGGCGTAGCATAGACGCCACGAGGTGAGCGACCGTCACTCTCTGCCTCGTGTCTGGCGAGAAGGTGATCAAGTACGGAACCAGGATCGCTCAACAACCCCGCTGGTAAAGTGGGCCATCCCTTAGGAAGCGTAGCGGCAATGGGTTGGTTCTGCTTGGTCGCTAGAAGCCATGCGTCTAGCCAGCCTCCGATTTGCTCGACCCTTTCAGGGCATTTGTGATCGAGCCTTGCATACCAGCCCGAAGTCTCGCTCGCCATTGTATGCACACCGCCCAAAACCTCATCTATTTTCAAAGGTTGTATGAGAGCAGTGGTTGTGGGTCAGCCATCAATCCCGAAGACATCTTGGTCTAACTCGATTACCTCTTTTCTCTGCAGCAGCCATGCCAAAGCCTCGTCAATCTCGTCAACCCTGATGCCCAAAGGTTCCAGAGCATCACTGATTTTGTCGAAATGCACTCCGGTGTTGATCGCATGGGCCTCTTCGATAGTACTCATGATGTGCTCTGAGATGATAGTTAGTAGGGGGTCGTCCTCAGTACCCAGAGCACCTAGATCGACCAGTGGGGCGGCCTCTTCCGAATCTTGGCTCTTTTCACCCTTATCACAGGTTGACGGTTCATACACATCAAACAGGTTTCTTTGATGCGGATCCTTCCAAGAGTCCTCTTGTACAGCCTCTCGCTTCCTCTTCAATTTCTTCACAAGAGCCTCTATTCTGTGAAGTCGTTGTTCGAGCCTGAGACGTTCCCTTCCTAAGTGAGCCTCGACTAATTCAAGCTCTTCCGTTGCCCTCTCGTTAAGCCACTTGGACAGATCCCATTGGGGATCGAGTCGCAGCATCGCCTCCCAAAGTCGCGCAACGGAATCTGGAAGTGTCCTGACGTCAATTCTGGGTCCCTTCTTTCCTCCCCCAGGGGCACGTTCCATGTACAGAGACAGCCTCTCGACCGTCTATGAATTATCGCACGCCGATTCCTGATTTCTCATGGGTCGTATTGATGAATGAAAAGCAGGTGCCCTGACCGATGGCACCCTACCGATTGACCATCTTGCCTGGTGACGGTACGGGCCGAGAGGTAATTGCAGAGGCCAAACGAGTCATTGACAAATTCGAACAGTTCGGCCCACTCTCGTTCGATATCACCGAGATACCCTGCGGCGGCCAATACTATCTGGAAACCGGGGAGGAGTGGCCTGAGGGTTCGTTCAAGCACTGCCGAGACAACTCTGACGCCATTCTAGTTGGTGCCGTGGGCTGGCCGGACGCTCATCTTCCCAATGGCGATGTAGCGGGGGGCCAGGTTCTTCTCGGCTTGAGATCCGCCCTTGATCTCTATGCCAACGTAAGACCAGTCAAGCTGTTCCAAGGGGTTCATCACAAGGTGCACGGAGTGTTCAAAGACGTTTGGGACCCCAATCTAGTTGATATGGTCCTAGTTCGAGAGAACACCGAAGGACTCTATCACGCTCTCCTACGCCGATCCGGCAGGGCTGCCCAAGGGGGCGAGAAGGACGAACCCATCTCCATCGATCATTTTCCCGGACTGAACGGGCACGTCGAGTGGGACGCTAGGCCTATTTCTCGTCAGGGCAGCGAGCGAGTCATCAAGTTCGCCTTCAACCTTGCAGAGCGACGCGAGTCCCGCTTTGGAGTTTCCCAGAAGGTGACATGTGTTGACAAGAGCAACGTAACTAGGGGGTGCCGCCTTTTCAGGAAGATCTTCAGGGAGGTCGCGAGAGAGCACGAAGGAGTCGAATCCAACGAGGCCTATATCGACGCGTTTACTATGTGGCTGGTCCGAAATCCGGAGGAATTGAACGTCGTCGTACTCCCAAATATGTTTGGCGACATTGCTACCGACCTCGCTTCAGTCTTGCAAGGCGGCATGGGAATGGCAGCCAGTGCCAACATCGGAGATCAGCACATGCTTTTCGAACCAGTACACGGCTCTTCACCAAAGCACGCTGGCCAGAACAAGGTCAACCCCATCGCTGCAATCTCCTCGGTCCAACTAATGTTCGAAACCCTCGGCTCGCGTCATGAGGATCCCGACGCAGCATCCTGTTCGGACCTGTTAGAGCAGGCAATCACAGAGCACCTCTCATCAGGCGGCCCTGTGACCTATGATATCGGAGGCAAGGCATCGACCTCCGAAGTCGGTGAGGCCATAGCCAACCGTTGTGAAGACCTGCTAAAGAAACAGTTTTCCTAGACGCGCTCAAGAGCGCCTGCCATGATATGCAACGCATCACGAAGAACTCGTTGGTTGTCCCATTGAGTGGGCTCATTCTGACAAGCGATGGCCTCCTTCACCAGCGCCTCGGAGGCTCTAGCCACCTCATCTACAATCGTTACTGACGCCATCATTGAGGTCCTAGATAGTGGATTCAGATCGATTACCAGGACCTCCTTGCCCAGATTTATCAGTGCCTTGCAACGGTCACCGTCTTCGAGTGGGACAAGTACCGTGTCCGCGCTTCCAATGCCCTCAGCGCTGCAAATAGATCGAGGCCCAATCAATCCCTCTATCCGACCGTCCTCCTCAGCACCCATCAGTAGTACCGAACCGACCGCGTTGGACCAGTCTCCTACATACCCCTCGGGAGCCCCTTTATCACTCACAGCCTCTCTTTGTTCTTTAAGGAGTGATAGCAGTCCTTCGACTCTCTCCGCGCTGCGATAGTACAGATTGACCTCTATAGGGCATCCGATGACCGCGGCCACACGAATCAGACTCTCGCCTGCGAGCACCACGGTGTTTCCATTTACCGAGATTACGGGACGCGCAGCCGCTCGAAGCCTTGCCGCCACTTCCCGAATGGCGAGAAGGGAGGTCCCGGAGGTCTTCTCGCCGAGGAGATAGTCGTAGGCCTCGCCACGGCCGTGTGCTATCATCGCAGATTCGGCAAGCAGACCCTTTTCAGCGGCATCGACAAGCTTCTGCCTAGCCAATAGCGAGTCCCTTCGAGGATGGCTCTCCGAGATTTCTGCCATTCAAGCCCCTCCTTCGAAAAGCATTGAGAGATCGAGTGGAGCAACCCCCCTGTTGAGGGCGCTTGAAGAGACAACATCGACCCCACTCCCGGTCCACTCTGACAGTGAGTCCAGCCCCACTCCGCCTGAACCTTCAAGCAAACACCATTGTCGCAATTCGCTTTCGGATAGTATCTCATCAACCCGTCGGGCCTCCTCTGGCCCCATGTTGTCTAGTAATATCACGACTCTTTCCCTACCACCCCGAATTTTCTGTACATGGCTCCAAGTCGAGGCTACGACCAACGCCTGCTCGGTCTCACGCACTTCGAACACAGTGAACTCGGCATGTTCGTCCATGTCCATCGAGCTCACAACCCTAGTCAACGCATCTGCATCGCTCTCCCCGCCCCTCTTCGTTGCAGCAAGGTCGTTCTCTTTTATCATCAGAGAGTCGCCCCTACTCAATCTATGCGTTAGGCCACCACCAACATGGACGGCCCATTTATCCAGAAGCCCCCAATCCGTTTTTCTCGTGGCTGCAACTCTGATTTCACCAGCGACCTCCGACCAAAGCGCCACATTGGTTGCTATTCCCGAAAGACCACCAAGTATGTTCAGTAGTATCCGTTCGATCTGTAGGACTTGGATGGAATTCCCAAGAATCTCTAGGATTACATAGCCTTCGGATATTTCCCCTCCCTCCGTGACATGCCTCACGATTTCGCACTCATCGAAATGACGTTCCAATAATCGTTCGATTATAGGAATGCCACAGATTCTGCCCGGTTGGCGAGAGACAACTCTCGCCACGACCTCCCCCTCAGGTCCTCTCCCTCCTCCATGCTCATCTGAGACCATCGCATCCACCCAACCATCTATGGAATTGAGGAATAGGTCAGTAGGACTCCCGGTCTCGAAGTTACCCGACCACAGAAGGGAGGATCGGTCATGTGGGATTGATTTCACAGGATTACGTGACGATGCCACGTATTGAAGGGTGCGAACCATCGCGTTGGGTAATCGACCCATCAATCGACTGCATCCAGACCCGCCTCCACAGCAGCAAGGCAGGCAAGGATGTCATCCACCGTCGACCTCGTCTTCCCCAGGGGCCCAGATCGCACGATGATTCGTAATTTGACCTCGCCATCTCCATCTGATAACGATGCCTCGAACACATCCGGATCATCAGGAATGATAGCAGCCATCAGGGCCTCCGCACGCCCTCTATCCCCCATCCAGACAATTTCAGCCTCGGTACCTCCCATGCTGCGACGACCTATGGAAATCCTATGCATCTTCACTTTGTCGTTGTGCCTCAGACTCCCCAGAACCTGTTTCCAGAACCCAGATCATCATCTTCGGAGAATGATTGAACCACGGTCCTGAGCAGATAGTAGATAATCACAGAGAACACAGGTAGCCCCCAGTCCTCGGAGACCTGTGACACCACGAGGACGTAGTCTCCTTCGGTAATGACTTGTAGCATGACCTTGAGAATCGCATCAGCGAAGGTGTAGATTACGCCGCTCAGACCGAGTAGAAGCACGCTCCGTCCGGTGAAGGTCCCCTCCTTCCAGCGCAAGACGCCTAGGGACAGTGCGAACGAAAACAGCGAGATCAGGATCCATGGAAGAACATCGTCGAGTGTTTTCGTAATAAGCCACAAGAGTCCTTCATCGGGGGTGGGACCCGTCATCTTCTGGTACGAGAGGAGCACAGCTAGTAGTATTGAAACAATCGAGAGCCCCCATAGCAAGGAGGAGAATAGACCTCCAGAGGCACTCTCCCTCATGTCCATCATCAGGCGTTCCATCTGCTGCTCCCACCCAAGCCCCTTGCCAAGAAGCCAGATTCCCATGATGAGTGGTAGCGCCCCAATGAGCGCGATCCCATTAGGCAATATTAGCCCAAGACCCAGAATCATCAGGAAGATTGCCAAGGGCACCAGGAGACGTGCCCTGAACCTGGGGTCCTCAACGGCTTTGATGATGTAGTAGTATGTCCCCTCGATGCCTTTGGACTGCCTGACGATAATCTTCTCTACGGTGTCGACCCTTATCCTCGAAGTGACAATCGGCAGAGACGCCTCATCGTCCGCCCCATCTGTGACCAGCAGTGCGCTGTCAGGTTGGAAATCTTGAATCACCTCATCCAATTGGCTGGCAATCGCTCGATCGCTCCTCGGACCAACCCTAACATCACCAGTCAAGATGGCGATTTCGACCTCGTCATTGGCCTCCGCGTTCTCTGCAATCCTATCGTGGTGGTGGAGCGCACCCAGAATCGCGTTGGTATCGGATTCTTCTGGATCGGCTATACCAAGCCTCAAGGCGGCAGTCAAGGTGGACTTGCGCCCTACCACCGGCCCCCTGATCCCGGCCTTGACACCGAGATCGTTGTCCCTATCGATTGTGAGGACGAGTGTGCGAACCATGTTCCCCTCCGTTTGCTTGCACTTGGGGTACCCCCACTTATGAGGAATTGGCCGAATCGCTCCCCTCTTCCTCGACTACTGAAGACCCGGGATTTGACGAGTCTTGATATCGGCGCCTCTGCTTGGCCCTGATGTACTTCAGGGGATGCGTCATCCACTCTTGGTCACATAGCGAATCGTCACCCGGCTGAGCAGGGCACCTAGCATTCGTCTTCAGCGCCGCGCATCCGTGGGGCGTGTAACCACGTTCGTAGATCTGGCTTACTTGATAAGAAGTTGTCTCAGCCTCGTAGTCAGGGGCATTGGCAAAGAAGTTGCAGGTCTGTTCCCTAGCGAGTCCGAGGGCGCGCGAGAATGCCGCTAGAAATACCCTCCCCACATGGTTGACGTTTACCCCCTGGTTCAACTCGGATACTGCCGATTCGAAGCACGGTGGCCAATCCTCACGAATAGCAGCGGTCATAGGCATCTCAGCCTCGACACGTTCCGACAGAAGGCCCGTGATACGCTCAACGGGCTCAGAGAACCTCGCAGCGAACTCGTCGTCCATTCTCTCCATTCTTTCTAGGCAACTCCTATGGAGGTGCTCCCGAATCCTTTCCTTGATTAGCCTCGCAGTCCTCTCTCTGCTCGATTCTCCAGCCCCAGCATCCAAGCATACCCACCCGTCACGAACGGGCCTATTTACCAGCCTCCAATAGTTGCCCGATATTCGTGGGCACAACTCGATGAAATCAGCTAGTGGAACCCAGTACTCGACGCCTCTGGAACCATTGTCATCCGCTCTGATGCCGGAGAGGTAGGAATCTGAGATTTTTGGAAAACTCTCACTATCGATCCCTAGAAGGCGATCAGCCCTGCCCGCCTCCCCTTCAATCCATCTAGCAAGCAACCTCTCGTCGAACGATGCACAAACAACCAGCATCGCGTGGAGGAATGATAGGGCCTCCGTCATCCTCCCAACCTCAGTAGATATGTCAATGGTCGCCACCTCTTCTATTCCGCCCTCCTGAAGTACCGAATCCACTAACCTGACCCGCCCCCTTATCCTCACATCCTCGAGCCACGGAGCATCGATTAACTCCTCGATAGAGATTCCACCCTCCTCCAGAATCCTCTTGATGAATTCGCTGCCCTGAGGAAGAAAGGGATAACGAGCGAGCATCTCGTCGTCATCGATTAGCGGTAGGCCTAGTGGCATGGGCATGGGTATGCAACTCTGCGCGAGGGTTATTCAACACTCACCGAGTCCTTCCACTGGAGCATGTCTGGCGGCGAAGCACCAACAGACCTTTCTCCCGTTGATCCGGTATTGATTGATCTTCAGGATGAAGTGCGTGAGTTCTTCAACTGGGACCTAAGGGATGACGTTGATAGCGCACAACGCCTAATCGCGAGAGTCGAGGCGTCGGAAATTGGGTTGTGGGATAGGCACAACCGCCTCGCCTCAATCTCACACCTCTTCCGAAGACTAGTTATAAGAGGTTCCGAGGTAGCAGTTCTTGGATCTGCAATCGACCCCCAGGATCTGATTCCAATCCTTGAGCGTCCGATGCTTTTCGTAGCAGCCGATGGCGCTTCAGCGGTGCTTTCAGAGCTACCCGGTTCACTGTCAGAGAAGGCGTGGTCCCGACTGGTATGTGTTGTTAGTGACGCTGACGGGGGAGATGGGACCGAGCAGGCAGTCAGGCGATCCATCCCTATAGTTCTCCATGCCCATGGTGATAACAAGCAAGAGTGGGGTGCATTATTGGATATCGCCGAGATCTCACCCAATCCACCCAGTCTTATACTAACCCATCAGGCTCCCATGGACATCGAGGGGATGCATAACCCAGGGGGATTTACCGATGGGGACAGGGCGGTTTGCTTCCTCAGGGCACTCGGCGTCAGAACGAATCGAATTTCAGTTCTAGGGACGAGTACGGATTATGTCGGCCGTTGGTCGGGAATCACTCAAGAGGAAACCAAACTCCAGAAACTGAGATGGATGGCTAGATTCTTGGATATTCTAGGGGTAGGGTTGTAATCAACTCACTTCGAAGGTTCCAACTTCGACTTGAGAGCCATCGCTGCTAATGGTGCCAGAAATCTCCTCAATGTCTCCACGATTGTCAATCGAGACCGTGAATTCCGAATCCCCTCCCTCGTCTTCTGACTCAAAGTGCTGGACCATGATTGAATAGCTTCCCACGGGGGGATTATCGGACCAAGACACCACCTGTCTGCCTTCGTTAGGATCGTATCCGCCGATGTCGAACGACCCACCCCCCTCCTCCTCTGGATTGAAGAATGAGACCGTGCCCCCGTCTGGGGTTACCACAGACAGCCCCAAATCACTGGGTGAGTCCCAATTCAGAGTGACAGAAACCCCAT
Organism: Candidatus Thalassarchaeaceae archaeon; assembly: GCA_030749075.1. Taxonomy (GTDB): domain Archaea; phylum Thermoplasmatota; class Poseidoniia; order Poseidoniales; family Thalassarchaeaceae; genus UBA36. The sequence continues at coordinate 79,955 of JASMKR010000022.1, forward strand.
CACGCACGGTGCCTACCCTGCGCCGCAGGACATCTACTTCCCTAGCCTCAGTGAAATCCTCCTTCTCAGCGGCAGCCTCTCTGGAATCCTCACCAAAGTCTCCTTCTCCGGGTTCAGCGATGGCGAACTTCGCCACGAATTGCAATTCGTTACTTTTCTCTACTGTTCCCTCGTAGAATCGCTTGCTCTCTCCAATCGAGACGCTTACGGTGTAGTCAGTTGCATTCTTCATATGCAATCTGGAAAGCAGGGGGGCCCATGCGAATAGTCCGCGCTTGTGAATTTTGTAGTGGCGGATGCCTATCCGGTAAACCCCTGCGGGTGGGGTCCTAGACCAGACTATGTTCTCTACCGGCGTCTTGGACGTCGGCTTGAAGTTCATGTCTATGTCCAGCTCCCCTCCGCAAGGCGACTTCCTGTTGTCGTGGTAGATATGCTCTCCAGAGGGGGTGATGACGTGGAGATCCAGATCGTTCCAGTTGTTCCACATCAGGCTAATTTGAACGGCACCCCTCTTCGCTCCCTCCCTCTCAAGCCGCTTCTCAAGTACTGAGATCTCTCGACTACTGACTTCTGTCTCCTGCACCCCAACCCCAATCACTGATCCCCCTCCGAGGGTCTCCGAAGTGGTTGGAATCAGAGAACGGTCTCTCCTCGATCCGCTCCTCCTAGAACGTCTGGCCCTAGCTCCTTCGGAGATGTGCTCAGGCAGGTTGGTTCGAGTGGATGGTAGAATGGTTCTCCGCTTACCGGAACGGGCTATCCTGTAGATTCCATGCAGGGTAGCAGCAAGCACGATGACGATGATGACAATGGACACAGGGTCGAAGGCCACGCGACTGAACGTGAGCGGTTTCTTTTGATAACATCGGTCGGACAGACCCTCTGCTCAGGCTAAAACAGACACAACCGCCGGTTGTTTCATAATCATGGCAAGGCTCCTCTGCGAGGAGGGGAGCGGAAGCGATGGCAACACTCAGAATCCCGGTCAGCGGGTACAATTCATCAATTTGGAGGTAGAATCGTGAGGAGAGCAGCCGTCCTAGTCGCCATGCTATTCGTTTTGCCGTTGCTCGCACACACCCCGATTCAATCAGTGGACCCTCGCGCTCAGTCAACGTCGGGCAGGTCTGTCGAAGCCGACGTCGCAGTGACCGACCTCAACATCACGACACCGTCAGTCATGGTATCTGGGGTCCCTACTCTCGCACCACAGACCCACATTATTCGTGTGAGCATACTGAACCTCGGCGGCTCTTCTGCGGACGGTAATCTTACTCTAGAGGCCAATACCGGCTCCGGCTATGTGGAGGTAGATGAAAGGACGGTGAGCATTAATTCAGGACAGCAAGAGGTCCACTTGCTTTATTGGGATGCTATCACGGTGGGCACGGGGTACGGATTGAGATCAGTCTGGGACGTCAACCTGTCGACCTCGACCGATTCCGATTCGAGTAATGACGAGATGGCCATAACTGGCATCACCGTCATGGCTGTGGAGGATGCAACACCGATCGCGGATTCCCTACCAGATAATGGGGACACACTGGCCAGAGCTCAGTGGGTGGGTGGAATTACCGTGGTTAACACCGGAAACCAACCGGTCAATGTGACTGCACAACTGGCCCTGACCTCGACGTCATCGGGAGCCCAGACGCAGATTCAGTCGACCACAGCCGTTGCGCCATCCGGCAGCCTCGCCAATTCGCCCGAACCTCAGAACATTTCCGTCAGTTTCGATGGAACGAACCTTGAGGGAACCTACACATTGGCCGGAAGCCTACTGGTTACAGGCCCCTCTGGAAACCCGACCACGGTTACTATCGAGTCGCGTACTGTGTCTTTCATCGCATTGAGGGCCACGCTAATCGCCCCAAATAACAGGAATATCGATCCCGGCGGCTTGACGACTCTGAATTTCATTCTGCAGAACTCCGGTGATCTGGGTGACAACTTCACCGTCACCCAAAGCAATACTTCTTCCCCAGGGGAGTATTGGGCCAACATCTCTTCGGACATCTATTCAAGCAGCGACCCCTTGTTCGTGGACTCTGGCGCCGCAGTGGCTATCCAGATCCCTGTTGAGGTCCCATTAGACGCCGAACTCTCCGAATCGGTCATAATCACTCTAAATGTGCAGAGCATAGCCGCAGGCTATGTGCTCTCTGCCAGTTCCGTAGTGATGGCAGGCGGCCTGTTCCAATCGGAGATTATTCAGAATCACAGCCACGAAAGCGGCCCCGGGTTCGCTAACCTCACCCCCGGCGAGTCTAGGACTCTCGACTACACCCTAAAGAACACCGGGACCGCCCCCGCCCAATTCCAGATCTACGTTGCCACAACTGAGGCAGTTCCCTATTGGACGATCGACTCGCCAGTGACGATGACCGACATTATCTCGCCCAATGGAACCAGAACCATCCCTGTTACCATTACCACGCCCAGATTGCAAATGCCCCTGGATGCGGCTTGGAAGATTTCAGCCGATCTGCAGGTTGAACTTGGCATTCAGGCAATTCCTGTCGAGGGAGGGTTGCCTTCGACCAATTCGACCACCCTAATCATCTCGCCCATGGTCGAGATTGCGGTCGAAATAACAGATGCACCAGCGGACGTCACTGCTGACGAGATATTGGGTGGCGCCTCCACGGACAGGTACATCGATTTCCAGGTTCAGTTGGTGCACAATCTCGGCTCCAGCAGCACTCAGGCCACGGTGACCTTGGCCCCAGAAGTCGTAGGAACCGATACTACCGGCAAGTCATTCGTTCCCTCGCCGGTCACGAGCAGGGAGGTAGAGAGGTACACGCCCTACATCACCCCCACTACCATGGACCTAACCCCCGGGGAGATTGGATACGGTGTCGTATCGATCTCGCATCAAAGCAAGGACAATCCTACTTTCCCCTATCCCGCCGCTGGAAGATTCTCGTTCAGTTTTACGGCTACGTCTGATTGGGGGAGTTTCAGTGGCACGGTCTCGAAGAACGGTTCCGCGTCCGCGTCGTATAATGTTGACAAGGTCAGAGGGGCCGTGCTTACTTCGAGCGGTATTGCAACCGGAGACCCGGGCAAGCCCATCCCATCCTCTATGACCTTGAAGAACACCGGCAACGCTCTCGACAACTTCACCGTCGGCTACTTGCCACTCGATGGCTGGTCCATACAAGTCAGCAAGCCCGCCGTGAACTCATTGGATTCGAGGACTACTCTCTATCCGAAGGAGGAGCTGGCGTCCGACTTGGACAATTCCTACTTCACCGTCACAGCCACACCCGCTCCAACCGCCAGTGCCGACGTCACCCACGAGGTTTGGGTTTACGTCAACTCATCTGATACGGGGGAACTCCTCTACTACGCTCCCGCATACTTCCAACTCACCGAACTCGTCTCAGCGGAACTCACCCCTGCTAACGCCACAGCCGTTCTCGACAGGCTGGGCCAATCGACCATAATGACTCTACTCAACAACAGCGGGAACTCGAACAAGACCTTCGATTTATTACTCGAGAATCTCGATCCTGATAGCATCCAAGTGTCTTTCGCCGACGACGGAACAGTCCAACTATCCAAAACGCAATTAGTCGCTCCAGGCAGTCAGGCCATAGTCCGCGTTTATGCTCTCGCCGGAACCACGGCGAGGGCCGATGATGTGAACAAATTCGAAGTCGTGGTGTCGAGCAACGGGACCGAGTTGGACCGTAGTGGCATCACCGTCCAAGTAAACCCCTTCCATTCCATCATCTTCCAGATGAACAAGGAGTTCAATGCGATTCCCGGGGGGACCATCCAAGTCCCAATCGATCTGATAAATAGTGGGAACCTTCTGGAGATTGTCAACGTCTCGGCACTCACTCCAGCGAACTGGAACCAGTCCGTGAACGACTCTGCCATAGCAATCGAGCCCGGCCTTGCGGGCTCCGCTGTGAAACTGAGCATTACCCTACCTCCATTAAGAGTAGGTGAGACCCTCGCTGCAGACAAGGTCTTCGAGATTCCCATACAAGTGCTGAACATCTCTGATGATATTGTGATAGGCACTTCGAACATCACTGTTACAATCCTGCCTGTCTTCGCATTGAACATCCTCGATCAACCAGATAGGATTGCAATCCTGCCGAATAGTGAGAGGTCGGTGCAGTTTGAAATCCAGAACGCCGGCAACGCCCCAATGACAATCTCCTTTGACTGGACCCTCGATGAGGACGAGCCAGGAAGATTCGGCGTCTCCCTGAACGCACCGAGCTCCACGGTCAATATGAACATCGGAGATTCTGTAACGCTTGGAGTCATTGTCTCCCCACTGAAAGACGATCACTACCAAAACGAGGATGCCATGTTGTCCATCATATTCACTCCGATTGGGATAGATTTGGACCCAATTGAGATAACGACGCTAATCCAGGTTGTCCGGGTCCACACCGATGATGTGTACGAGCTGGACGCCGACGGTCCTTTCACCTGCGGCATCTCCTGCGTCGAGATTTCGATTCCATGGCAATACGTTCCGACAGGCATCCCGAACCCATCTTCCGTGCCCTTCAACCTCTCCTTGGCCGAATTGCCCGAGAGACGAGGAGAGGAGGGGCTCATCAACTACGGCCAGTTCCCCGAAACGGTTTGGGCGTTCGACATCGACGGACAATGCCTCATGGTTTCCTCCGACCAATCTCCCGGCATCGCGCAGCAAGAGGGCTCATACTGTAACTCTGGATTCGACTTGGACACCGTTGCTCCTTACGGTACAGGGACCATCGTACTCCAAGTAATCCTCCCAGATAAGAAGAAGCTCGCGCCCAAAGACGGGTGGGACATCAGCCTCCTGCTGAAGAACCCCTTGGAGAACGACGAATTCTGGACAGAATTCACCGTGAAGCTGAGGATGACCGAGTCGTCCGACCCGTTGATAGAGAGCATCTCGTTCAACGGGACCAACGTCGAGGGCTCGCAGACCTCGGTCAGCGCCGTGATAATCAATGCCGGCAACGCCATCATGCCAACCGACACGCACGTGACCCTGCTATGCCAAGGGGACTACGCGAGGGTGACCTCCGCCTCGACGATAGCCATTCCCGCATTGCCCGCCGGAGGAAATTACAGCGCAACGTGGTCTGTTACGACCGACCCCATACCATGGTGGAGCGTCTCCCAGCCCTTCGACTGCCAAGCCGTCCTGTCAGGCTCGATTTCAACGATTGGTGGAAACAACGCGACCAATGACAACTCATCGGCCGCGTTGGAAATTTCCTCCTGGGGACCACCCGGACTAGATGTGAATCTCAGCGGAGTCACAATCACCCTGCCAATAACCCTCATACTCGGTATATTACTGATCCTTTCCGCCTTCTCATTCCTACGCAGGGGCCTAGAAGAGCAGCCGAATCGTCTGCACATGTCAGCATACATCGCCGCCGCAGCTTTCGGAACCATGTCTCTTGGCAACCTAACTTCCTGGTCAATCGCGGCAGGAGCCGGTGCGTCAATCGTCTTCTCCGGCGTCGTGGCGTGGGTAAGCTCGGCTGAGTTGCAGGCCATTCACGATGACAGGAAAAAGGCTCGAATCGGATCCCGCTCCGTCTTGGAAGACCACGACAAGGAGCAGGTCAACACCCGAAATGAACTCCGAGCAATCATCTCCTGCGCACCCTACGCATTCCTCCCCTTCGCCCTCATTTCGCCAGCGCTGGCCATCGACACCGGAACCTCCTCCATTCTAACGCTGCTGCTGTACCTCCTCATCTCCCCACTCCTAGTTCACCTGATACTGAGATTCCTCGACAAATCATATGACAGGCTATACGGGGAACTGGCCGAGATAGAGCTCAGGGCCATCAAGATCAAGAGAATCCTCGGGAGCGTCGGCGCGAGGTCGGGAGCCGGGGCCTCGCAGCGAGAGTCCCGAACGGGAGGCAACTGAGATGGCGAGAGATATCATTTCCCAAGCCAGCGGGGTGGGGGGGGCCGAAGCCACCCTCAAGGTCCTTGATTACATAGAGGACGAGGCTCTCGTCATTCAGCACTCGATCTGGCGCAACCGGCCCGTGCGGGCCGTCAGGCAACTCAAGAAACTGAGCAAGGAGACTGACTTCCTAGAGGAGCAGGTCCTCGGCCTCTACAGGGCCCTGACGGCTCTCGAGAGGTCGCTGGAGGAGCTGGAAGAGATGAGCGAGGGAGACCACACGGCATGGGACCTCACCAATCTGGGACTACAGTTCCTCAGGGAGGGGAATTGGGGGGCTGCGTCCGACACGGTGGAGAGGGCCGTGGCCGCGCTCGGGCCAGAGGGTCTTGGCCGATCGCTCTCCACCCTGAACCGACACCTCAACGAGCTGGGGGAGCTCAGTGACACGGAGGACATCGCGCTCACTCTGGTCAGGCAGGGCAGGAAGAGCTTGGGCAAGGACGACCTGCAATCAGCCGCCGAGTCATTCGAGAAGGCGATAACCGCTCTCGGACCGGTCGCCGTGACGGAGGCCGCCAGTCCCTTCCTCGTGAACAACTTCTTCCTCTCTATCGGCACCAAGTGGCCCGAGGGCCACGGGTACGGGCTGATGGTGGTGACCCTCGAGAACCTCGGTGACAACAACATCGCTCCGATGAGGATGGACCCCCCCGTCCCGTTCGGATGGTCCGCAACCCCAAGAATGACCGAGATCCCCGAGATCCCCCCCGAGGGATTCATTGAGATCGGGATCGAAATCAGGCCCTCCGGCGCGTTCCCGCAGACCGCCCTCCTCGGAACCAGCATCTCTGTAACCACGGGCTACTTGGTAAACTACGGCGATGTCGAGGTCCAGATTCGGGTAGAGAACAGAACCCCGAAAGCGATGGAGGGACTCCTCCTCGACCCGTGGATGCCGGAGGGCTTCGAGACGATGAGGCTGCCTCTTGTGGAGAACCTCGGCCCGGGCGATGTGGTTCACGTCCCTGTCGAGGTACTGAACGTCAACAAGAGCGTGGGAATCTCGGCCTGAATTCCTCCCCGAACGAGGAATTTCCAATAGTACTCCACTAATATGATAAGTGATTAGCGTCCACAGGGCCCTACAGGTGACCGCATTATGAGCGACGAATACCAAATGATAAACAGAGACAGAGAAGCAGGCTCGATAGGTATCGGTGCGATGATCGTATTCATCGCCCTGATTCTAGTGGCAGCCGTGGCCTCGACGATAATCATCAAGACCGCAGAGGAGCTGCAGCAGAACGCCGAGTCGACGAGCGACGACACGAGGAAGGAGATTTCTGGGAAGATTAGCGTAATCCAGGTCCTCGTCAATGGGTCCGACACCGCCAACTCGGTAATTGACAGCCTTATCGTCACCGCGAAGGTGGCCTCGGGGTCCACCGACGTGCAGGTGCAGGACATCACCTGGGTAATCACCTGCAAGGAAGCAGACGGCACCTTCGGGTTGATTACCGGGAACATCGGCACGAACGGTTCTGCGGGGCAAGTAGACCCTGACTACGTCAACGCGGATCAACTTGACGGCACCGACTACACGGCGACTCAAGAGCTCGACGCCGGCACGGTATTCAAGTTCGACATCGACCTCGACACGAGCGCCGCAGGCGTCGCAGGCGCTGGCGCGTGCGCGACCTCCACTGCTGTGGGCGAGACCGTCGAGATGAAGGTGGTCGTCAACGGCGGAGGGACCACCATCCTCGAGCTTCAGGTCGAAACAATCACGTCCGGAAAGGAGGTGACCTGATGACGCAGGGCGAGCCCATACTGGCCTCTCGCGAGGAGAGCGGCTCTATCGGTATCGGCGCGATGATAGTCTTCATCGCACTGATTCTGGTGGCAGCCGTGGCCTCGACGATAATCATCAAGACCGCAGAGGAGCTGCAGCAGAACGCGGAGAACACAAGCAAGGACACCAGGGACCAGATATCGGGCAAGGTCTCCATACAGGACGTATTCGTCAAGACCACCGCCGACCCGTTGTCCGTCGGCTCCGGCGACACTGACGTCGCCACGTTCGAGGTCATAGCGCGGATTTCCTCGGGCTCCATTAGCGTGAACGAGGGAGACATCACGTGGTACATAACCTGCAAGGTGACGCTGGATTCTGGTGCCACCTACACGACAGTCGACACCGCCGAAGTGGACTCTCTGGCCCTGTCCGACACCGGCGCGGTCGACAGCTACGACGACGGCGACGAGATTACCGCGGGCACGACCTTCAAGTTCGAGATAGACCTCGGGGTAACCGATACCGATGCCGACGACGCCCTCACGACCGATGACTTCGGCTCTACCACTCCAGGGTGTGACGCAGAGGCTGGCGCGGGCTCACAGCTCAACCTGAGAATCGTCGTGGATGGCGGTGGTGAGACGCTCGCCAATTTGAACATCGACTCGATTACAATCGGCAAGACCGTGATGTGATCGCACACGAGCGAGGTTGACGGCAAAAGGGAGTTGGCTGGGATGAGGTGCTTGAATGGGTCTCTTGGACAGATTCACGTCTCCCTCTGAGACCGACGCCGACCCGGGCATGGCTTCTCGGCTTGAAAAGGTTGCAAAACTCTCAGTAGAGCATGTGGACATCCCTTCCGAGTTCAGGCCGACCGACCTCGAGGCTTGGCTGTTCGCTCCCTCGGGCACGCGGGTCGGCGTCCTCGGCGACCCAAACGCCAACCAGCAGCAGGACCTGATGCCCGAACTCGTCGACATGGTCAAGGATCGCTTCGAGCGGCTCGAGACAGCTCTCGATTTGATGGAGTCCAATATCAAGCTCACCCAGCAGCAGACGGCCAAGCTCGCCGCGGAATCCGTCTCCGTTGTAGGCGGAGACGCTGCGGCAGGCGGGACCACCGACGTGATCCACACTGTAGGCGAGGATGGGGAGGTCACCAGCAAGCCGGTTGCCGGTGCGCCCCCACCCCCCGGCGTCATGGCCGCGCAGGGCGGCCTTCCCGGCGGCCCCGGGCTGCTCGACCTATACGAGGCGCAAACCCTCGCCGTCAACCCGTTCCTGAGGCTCGGCGAGGCCGATGCCATCCTGCAAGGGGGCCCCAGCATCGACCCGACCAAGATCGTCGCCCTCCTGCTCGACCACCTCAACGGCTCCGACACTCTGCGGTTCCTCAAGGCCGCCGCTTCCTCCGGCGTCGTCACTACTGCGGAGGCCAAGACTCTGAGCTCCATCGCCTCGCTGGCCGAACCAGGCGAGGCATCCGAGGGAGCCCCGGCACTGGACAACAGGACCCTGCTGACATTCGCCGCGCTCATTGAGGCCTGGAGGGCGCAGGAGACTTCCTAGGGGGAGGGATGAGATGTGTCAGGGTCAAGCGTCGCAGCGATGGTGGTCGGCACCATATTCATCATGATTTTCGGCATGGCCACCGTCTCCATGATTGAGAGCATTGACGACTCAGTCGAGGTTGCGGAGTACAAGCTCCCGGACCCAGAGGTCGACATCACTTCAGTCACCGACAAGGTGGAGTCTACGGGCCCGGCCAAAACCCTGACGCTATCCGTTGGGGGGACCGGATACACGAACCAGACCTGCGCCACCTCTTCTGACGGGGACGGCGTTAATCTGGAGGTGACCGTGGAGACCGAGGAGGGAGATGGCATTGTCACCGGATACAGCGCGATCACCAATCAGGGTAGCGGCTATTCATCCTCGGGCGGAGAGACCGTTACAGTACTATGCGGTGGGCCCAGCGGCGATGACGCTGAGTTCCTCGTGGCCTCCGTGGAGGACAAGATCACGATAATCATCAACAACACCGGATCGGAGGCTGTCGAATTGAGTCATATCTACATCACACTATCCGACACCTCCACGTTCACACAAGGCACGCCATTCCAATTCTCGTCAAATTATTCCGGACCCAACACGTTCATATTCCCGGGTGAGGAAATCACAAGCGATTCATTCCTGCTCGAAACCAACTCGCATGGCTTTGCAGTTGATCAAAACCCGAATCGAGCATTCCTTGCTGTTTACGACTACCGCTCTGCAGTATTGGTGACAACTACATGAGGTGCTGGAGTGGGTGACGGACCATCGGAGATTATCCTGCTAATCGCGGGCCTGATTGTCGCTGCTCTCGTCTCCGGTGTCCTGCTGCAGAGTTGGGACGATATGTCTAGGGTATTGGACGAACGAGGAAAGCAGGGTGCGGAGGACGTGAAAACACGAGTCTCCCTTGCCAACGATCCAATCAATATTGGTTGGTCGGCGAATCACGAGAGCGTCGACCCCGTCGGCAACGATTCGGCGACAATCTACCTGCAGAACTCGGGGGACACGTTCTTGGACGTTGACAATGTAGCCGTATCGCTGAACGGGAGTGCCATGACAGTGACAAAATGCGACTGCGTCAATGAATGGCTGCCCGGAGAGATTGTGGAGTTCTCCATCCAAGGCTCGGCAAACGGGGATCTTGGGGATGCCCCACCGGATTATTTTCCTGGAGGTACATATGAAGTGTACATGACAGTGACAGTCACATCGACATCAGGCAGCTACGCTGGCGTGGACATACTGAGGGAGGTTGTTAGAATTGCCACCTGATAACGTGGACAACTTCGACTTCGGCGTCATACAGGACAGTCTCGGTCAGAGCCTCGGGACGGCGATTCCCAATCGCTCGCTCGTGCTGGTCTGCGGCGGCATCGGGTCCGGCAAGAGCATCATCGGACAGAGGATGTCCTTCGGAATGACTGCCAACGACATCAAGGTGTCACTGGTGACCACCGAGCTGACCACCAGGGGCTGGCTCGAGCAGGTCGCGAGCATTGGCTACTTCATGGAGAAGAGGATCGACCAAGGGGAGTTCCACCTGATGTCGAGCTTCGGCGTCATCGCCGACCGGGCCGAGGAACCAGTCGACCTGCTGGGGCTTCTGGAATCTCCAGCGCTGAAGGATGCCGAGGTCGTAATCATCGACAGGGCATCCCAGATGATTCCCGCAGAGATGGGAGGACCAGCCCTGCTCTCCTCGCTGAGGCAGTTCACGGCCGAAGGCCGGGCGCTCTTCCTGATGATTGATCCCGAGGAGATAGATGAGGGCCTCCTAAGGGAGCTGAAGGCGTCGGCCGAGGTTGTCCTTGACATGATTACCTCGGTCGTCGGCGGGCAACTCGTCAGGACACTGTGCGTAACCCGGTTCCTGAGGGCGGCCGGCCCGGTAACCGAACGGATAGGTTGGAAGGTGATGCCCGAGATGGGATTCATCGTCGACATCACGGCGGTGGCATGATTGGAGGTGATGAGGTAGCATGGTCACCGAGCAGGAATCGGAAGGCGAATCCAAGAAAGAAGAGATCAAGATCCAGCCGGGAGACCTCGGCGGCCTCATGGCCGAGTACCCGCACATCCGCCAATGGGTCGAGGACTTCGAGGCCAAGCACGGCTCCAAGCCTATCTACTACGGCCCCCTAGACAGGGACGCCAGAGCCGTCTCCCCACGCAACCTGATTTACGCGACCAGACCCCCTTGCTTCGCTCACGTATACTCGCCCCCAGAGGGTGAGGTGGGCGCTGGTAACACCTTCTGGTACGGCTTGGAGCCGACCATTACCGAGGAAGAGGAGGAGATCAGGGACGTCATCGTCGAGCGCCTCCTTAGGGATGCACCACAGAAGGAGAGGTTCGACAACGACGCGGAGTTCATCGCAATGATCCACGAGATGATGGACGAGATGACCACCACCTTTACCTCCCTGCTCTCCAATCCGGTCATCAATCAGACTCGTGAGCTGCTCGGCTTTGGCGAGGCACCCATCAAGGTCTCCGAGGAGCAGCTCGATCGGCTGAAGTACGTGGTCGTCAGGGACCTCGTGAACAACGGCCCATTGGAAACGCTGCTCGCAGACGAGATGCTGGAGGACATTCATTCGATTGGGCTCTCGAGAATCAACATGGACCACAAGGTATTCCCGATGCTCACCTCAAACATCGCCTTCAAGGACCAGGAGATCCTGACGAAGTACCTCAGATCGATGTCCGAGCGCATCGGCAGACCTGTCTCCGACAGCAAGCCTATCGTGGACGGGGCCCTGCTCGATGGCTCCAGGATCAATATCATCTACAGCGACGACGTCTCAATCCAAGGCTCGTCCTTCACGATCAGGAAGTTCGCCGAGGAGACGATATCGATCATCCAGCTCATCCAGTGGAAGACACTCTCCTCGCAGATGGCCGCCTACATCTGGCTCGGCCTAGAGAGCGGAATGTCCATGCTGGTATCCGGGGAGACGGCCTCGGGAAAGACAACCACCCTGAATGCGGTCCTCCCCTTCGTCGATCACAACGTGAAGATCTACACCGCAGAGGACACCCCCGAGGTCAAGGTCTCCCACACCATCTGGCAGAGGCTCATCACTCGCGACTCCAAGAACGAGGATTCTAGGGTCGAGATGTTCGATTTGCTCAAGGCTGCACTGAGGTCACGTCCACGCTACATCATCATCGGCGAGATCAGGGGTGTCGAGGGAGCAATCGCCTTCCAAGCCATGCAGACCGGCCACCCCGTGGTCGGGACCTTCCACGCTTCCAACATCGTCAAACTGATCCAGAGGTTCACTGGCGACCCGATCAACGTCCCCGCCCGCTTCTTCGACAACCTGAACTTCGCCATTTTCCAAGAGGTCGTCGAGGCACCCGGTGGCGGAATCGCCAGGCGCATCACCGGGGTCAGCGAGGTGATAGGCTTCGACAAGACCGCTGACGGGATCCTTACGAGGAACATGTTCGAGTGGGACCCAGTAAACGACGAAGTGTACTTCCGCGGTATGTTCCAGTCTGACATGCTCGAGAACAAGATCGCACCTAGGATGGGCTTCCGCAGCAAGAGGGACATCTACGACGAGCTGGCACGCCGGACCGAAGCCCTCCAGAGGATGGTGGACAGGAACCTAACACACTTCGACGATGTCTTCGACCTTCTCGACGTCTACTACAAGGAGGGGTGGGACAGGTACTCATCGGCCGTGGACACCTGGACGGGGATCAACCACTAGGTGAGGGGGTGCCGTTATGGAGGACAAGGCAAGCACATGGGAGATTGCCCTACTTCGCCTCGGGATGCCTTTCAGCAGGTACCTCCTGTTCTTCTCCCTGCCCGCAACCTTGGCGGGCCTAGCTGCCGGGATGGCCGTATGGTACTCCGTCAGCGATATCATGACGGGTCTCGCGGCGGTTTTACTCGTACTCGCATTCCCCATTATGGGGTTAACTGCCACCCTAGTATACCCGGTCACGCAGGTCTCGGCCGAGGCAATACAGATAGAGCAGGACATGCACATGTTCATGACTAGGATGGGCATTCTCTCCACGGGCGAGTCCGCTGAGAAGGGAATGTTCGACGTCCTGAAGGAAATGGGAGATTACGGGGCCCTCGCCCACGAGATTCAAGCCATAGAGACGCTCGTGACCAAGTGGCACACCAACCTGCCCGAGGCGGCAAGGATCGTGGGGCGCCAGAGCCCATCGGCGATCTGGAGCGACTTCCTCGACAGGATGGCCTTCTCCGTCGAGGTCGGCCAGCCGATAGGCGAGTTCTTCAAGAGCGAGAACGACACCTTCTCGCAGAACTTCAACACGATTTACGATGCCAGGATTGAGCAGCTGGACACGCTCAGGGAGACCTTCGTCTCACTGACCACCACCGGACTGCTCCTTCTAGTGGTAGCCGGGCTGCACCTAATCCTCTTTCAGGTCGGCGGTGAGACGGACAATATCTTCGTGGTCATACTGCGAGCCCGTTGGGTACTGATGGCAGGAGCGCTGTTCGCCTTACTACAGATAGGGGCATGGTACCTGTTCACTCTGGTCATTCCCGACGAGGACCTGTTCGCCAAGCACGGCTTCAACACCGATCAGGCCATAGACATGCGCAGGGCGTGGATATTCGCCGGAATCCTAGGCGGCATCGAGCTTCTATTGCTGTTGGGGACGTTCATCTTCGTCGGAACCGCGTGGCTTTTCGGCAACTGGAACTACATCGGGCTGCTCGTCATCGCGGCATTGATGTCCCCCCTGATGGCCCCGGCCCTCCTCACTCTCCAGGAGGAGACCCGCGTAAGACGACGGGACGATGCCTTCCCCGAGTTCATCCGCGCTTTCGGTGGAACCGCACAGGCCAGGGCTCAGGAGCCAAGCGCCATGGTCAAGGCCCTAGCCGGCATCGACTTCGGGGCGTTGGACGACTCAATCGCCAATCTAGAGAAGCGCCTCTCGATGCGAATCGACAGCGACTACTCCTGGGACTGGTTCGCCGCCGACAACAACTCCATGCTCGTCTCGAGGTTCACCAGGGTGTTTATCGAGGGCTCCTCCTCCACCGGCGAGGCCGGCCTCGTGGGCGACCTCGTTTCCCAGAGCACGACAAACCTCCTCGGCTTGAGGCAGAGACGTCAGATTTCCGCCCAAGTCATGCGCAGCGTCTCATACGGGCTGCTCATCGCCATGATCATCGCGATAAACATCACGACCTCGATCATATCCGGGCTGGGCGAGACGATCGCACAGGTCGCCCAAGGGCTCGTCGACAGCGGGGGTGAGGTGGGAACCGCAGCCGGAGGCGTCGACGTCGCTCTTCCGGTTCTGGCAGATACCGGAGGCGTCGAGCAGAACATCATGATCTTCCAGTTCATGGGATCGGGACTCGTGATTATCACCATCATCGTCCTAGGTCTGATAACAGCTAGGATTCGAGGTGGTGGCACGACCCTAGTCCTAGGCCAGATGATCCAGATGATGTGGGTCGCGGGAATAGCCAACGGCTTCAGCGCGTGGTTGCTAGAGCAGTCCGTCGGCCTCTTCAGAACCGGATAACGATGACGGAAGCCTTGATGTCATAGCATCAGAGCCTCAGAGCGTGGATGGGACCTCGATGCTGGATTGGCTCAGGATCTCTGTTCTGGTCTGCTGCCTCGGAATCGCTGCCCGCTCAGACTACGACTCTCTTGCTGTGAGAGACCGGCATTGGCTGGCCTGGTCCGGCCCGGTAACCATACTGCTAGTCTGTGAGATGGCCATTCTCGAGACAGCGGCCTCTAACTTCTACATGGCCGCAGCTCTGCTTTCCATATCCTCGTTGGCGGTGTTCGATGCCCCCGATCCCAGGGAAATTCCCAAATGGGACCAGAGACAAATCGCTCTAGCGGTGTTGTACCTCATCGGCATCGCGGGTCTATTCGGCGGCGCCCTGCAGCATGCGAACCCGGACTTCGTCTCGCTTGTCCTCGGCGATGAATCTCCCGAGACGATGCTCTGGTGGTCCATGCTAGGTGCCATTCTCACCGTTTTGACCTACCTCTCCGCGTGGCGCTTCGGGCTGATACAGGGTGGGGCCGATGCGAAGGCACTGATTCTGCTTACGATTCTCATGCCCTCCTGGTCCTTCCTGCCCGAGCCGATGCTCGCCCCCGAGGACACGCTGTTCAAGCTCCCACCCTCGATGGTCATGTTCCTTTGGGCGTCTGCTGTTTTCCTTCTAGCCCCGCCAATCCTCATCTTCCAAAACGCGATGAGAGGCAACATTGAGTCGTGGGCCGATCTCAAGATGGCTTGGCACGCCACCAAGAGGCACGTCGAGGATATTGGAGAAAGGCCGGTATGGTTGCTGACCGAGGCGATTCCGGATGATGATGAGTCTGGCTTGCGAATCGTCAACCGCTTCCTCCCTAGCTCCACCACCCCGACAGTGGAGGGGTTGGCAGATAGGCTGGAGGAACTCAAGTCCCACGGCGTTGAGAGCGCATGGATTGCCACGAAGCATCCGTTCATCGTCTACCTCTTCTTCGCAATCGCCCCCTTGCTGCTATTCGGGGATCCCATGGGAATAATTGCAGGCATGGTCTAGTCAGATGAAATCCTCTAGCGTCATGACGGTGACGCGGTCGTTGGTGAACAGGGAGTCGACGCTCGATGTCATCCAGTTCACGCGATGCTTCGTGTAATCATCGACCCCATATTCATCCATGACTTCCTGAGTGACTTCGATGTACTTCCTAACCGCCCCCTCCGAGACTGTAAGAACCACATTTCCCCCGCACATCGAACTCTCATCGCCCCCCACTATTGAGAATCCACTATGCCCCTGCGAAGACTCCTTGATGCATTTGCCAGCGAGCGGCATCCTCCGATACGACTCGCCGCACTTGACGCACCGCACCTTCTGCCTCGTGAAGGCCATCATGTTCCCTCTCAGGTCTGGTAGGAAGTGAGACTCAATGACCTGCTTGGCTACCCCATCTACATTGACCGATCGCAGCAAACTTCCGAGCTCCAGCTGACTGGTGAGCTTGTCCTTCATCGAGACCAGCGTCTTGTAGGCCGAGTTCTTCGGACCCGCATCCAAGGGCCCGGAATCGTGCGTCCAGCCGTACCCGCGCAGGTCACCGATGGTCCCGAGCCTGTCCTCAACCAGATCAACCATCTCTCTTACATCGCGCGAGTGAGGTTGCGATAGGGTCGCCTCGTAGAATTCCCTGGTGTAGATCCAAGAACAGTCGACGTTCAGGGCCTCCTTGTCGATCTCGCTTGGGTTCAGTCTAGTGGTGAGGACCAGTGGTGCGTCCATTCTCCCCCCTCTGCCATCAGGAAGAATCTCCCTAGTGAAGTTCAACAAGCCATCTAGGAGCATCATGATGCTATCCTCGTCACCATCGCAGTTCCTCCTCTTCGCTGCGTGGAAGAGCGGATGCGCGTAGCCTGCCGATGCCCCAGTCCACCCAATTATGCGGCAGGCGACTCCACCGGAGGTGTGCGGAGCGAGACCAATGGCAATGTGACCTACGATGTCCTGAGCGCTCTTCACACGGTAGAAGGCATCCATACCATAGAACCTGACGAGCAGGTCGTCCACGAATGCGCAAGTTGAGATTAGATGCCCCGCGGCAGAAATAGAGGGAATGAAGTCCTGGGGCTGCAACTCTAACATCTGCTCGTTGGACTTTACCGCATTCCCGTGAATGTCATGCGTATACCCTAACTTAACCAATTCTTTCCACGGAGTGCCAATCTCGCAAGGACGGAAGTGAGTTACAGGGACATCGCTCATATCGTAACGAGAGGTTCCGTCTCGGAACACGGAGACGCCGTGCTTGGCGCGAAGAATCCCCTTCTCTATGGGTTCAGGCGTTTGATCCGTTGAAATCAGCCCCTTTACCGCCTTAATCTTCCCAGGAATCTGTTCGAGCCCCAAAGACCTTCTTTTGACTTCGAGAATCGCACTCAGGCTCACCGTGGTCCGCTCCCCTCTTCTTCGCGCATTCGGCCTCCTCGCCCTCCTAGGGCTCGTCCGCCCCCCGCATTCGATTGCCTGATCGGCGTCTGGTCGGATGTGGCAGATGAGATGCGGCGACTCGCGTCCGCATCTAGAGCAGATTCGCGGCCCCATCTCAACTCTAATCGGACCTCTGGACGAGGCTTGGGAGAGTAGGCGCTGAGGCCCCCCACTCTCTCCAATCGGGTAGATGCAGTGGACGAGTGGCTTCATCTCCCTGACTCCAGACTTCTCGGGCCGCCCCATGCGTGCGCCAATCCTGCAGGGAACAGCATCCTCCCAGCGGAGGCCGGACACCTTCCTGACCAGCATGAGGGAACGCTCTACCTCGTAGTCATCCAGCGTGCCTCTAGAGTGCCAGTCCTCAATGGTCCCCTCGCCCTTCATCTCTTCTCCGTGAACCCTTGTCAAAGCGGTACGGGTACTCCTGAGAATCTCGTCGATGTGAGGGGACGCATCGACCCTCTGACGTATTCTATCCTCCACAAGCTCCAGTCCCAGACCCTCCACAAGCCCTTCCCAATTGGTTGGGATTACGATGTCAGAGCCATCGTGGCGATGCTCGACGCCGAGCGTCATGAGCGCGGATTTCACTACCCCGTGTTCCCGAACAGCCGTCCACCTAGGCCACTGCCCCAAGAGGGGGGAATCAAGTCCCAGCCCGTCTTCACTCAGGTCGAACGGCCACCCCCCCACGACTCCCTTCAGCGTGAGCGAGCCGTCGGTGTTGGCGTCGATGCCCATTAGCGAGTCGATTAGCGCAGGCAGAAACTGGATTGGAAGGTCTGACCACCAGAGGTTCCAAGGAGGCGGAATTGCTGCTCCGAGCGATTCCGAGATCTCGCACGTCTGAACCCATGTCAACTCAGTATCTCTCAGGAAAGAGAACCAGTCCCTGTGACGCCAAACCCTCTCAACAGGATCCTCCCCTCCCCTCTTGATGGCGCCGTTGAATGGCAGTCCGGGAGGCAGTTTGCGCCTATCGACCCCAAGCAGGGCTGCGAAACCCTCGACCTTGTCGTGGTTGTCTAGTGCCTCGGCCACATCCGAGGCCCACCAGTCTTTCGAGTATGATGCTGGGACTAGGCCCTTGTTGTTTTCGAGGAACTCGCCGAAGCCGACCAGAATCTCTCCAGAATCCCATATCGAGGTCACCCTTCCCTCGCATTCTCTCAATTCCTCCATGGTATTGGTTCGAACGAAGGAACCGTCTTCGAGAAGCACGGTCGGCCCCTCGATGTCGATGCATGGGGTGACTGCGCAGGCCTTGCCCGGCCCCTCAATCTTCATCTGAGTGCCGACTGATAGGAAGCCACCCATTGCTTCCATCGTGATGGGATTGAGTCCAGCTGCAGCTAGTCCGGTGGCCCGGCTCCTGCCATACCTCAGTCTGAATCCCCCTGGCTCGCTGGGTTCACCGAAAATCGGCCTGCCCGCAATCACGTCACCCATGTACCGATCCTGCTTCGCGATCACACGGCTCTTGGCCACCGCATCATCGGCTCCTGATAGCTTTCCCTTGTCGGCGAACTGCGAGATGAACTCCCACCCAGGAACTTGGAGACGCTCGGTATGGGTCTGGATTTTCGGTGCCTTCAGGCACAGTCCCTCCCCGATAACCAGCATGACGCCGCCACGGACGCGAGTTCGATAGGAGCCATTCTCGTTGACAACGTTCCTGACTTCCTTGTATCCGGCGCACTCCATCCTCTCTGTCTCCTCCCCGTTGATCATCACCGGGCAGGCGTTGACGATGACCTCGGTCTCCTCCGGGGGCGGCTTGTACTGCAGGTTCATGCGATAGAGCCCGAACTCCTCCTTCACACGCTCGACTTCCGGCACTGTCGGGTAGTAGCGTCCGATGCCTAACTCGCGCCTCAGGATATCGCCGATCAAAACGCCGAGAGCCTGAGCCGTCCCCCCCGCTGCTCTGATTGGACCGCAGAAGTCTATTGAGAGAAACTCCGACCCATCTGCGTTGTTGAGGATTCTAACATCTCCGATTCCATCCAGCGGCGCGACTAGGACGGCCTCGGTCAGAACAGCGAGCCCCACTCTCAAGCCCGAGTCGATAGACCTCCGCTTGTCCCCAGTTCTAGAGAACATCTGACGGGTCACAGATAGCGAAATCGTGATTGCAGCCGTCTCCCGTTCGTGCGCATCTAGAAGCTCTCGGAGCAGGCTCTGGATACGCAGGGGCTCTTGATCGGGATCATTTGGATTTGGATACAGGTACGGGTCCTCAAGCAGCTTCTCTGTCCTGCTTGCCAGATCAGCAGCTCTGGGAATCTCCACTGTCTCCTTGAAGTCAAGCCCCTTTGCCTTGGCCTGAGACGCGACGACGTACGCTTCCTCTATCCTTCTCTCTAGCCAATTCTGGTAAGCTTCATGCTCGGTATTCAGGCGTTGGGTATCGATGACCGCTTCTACCGCCCCCTTTCCCATTGCCACACCCTCCGCTACGAGTATCCCACCGTCGAACTAGACCGTCCAAGAACATTGACCGCCATCCCGCTTCATTCTCCCTCGCACGAAGGCAACCTTCATCCGACTCCCGTCAGGCCAAGGCGAGGGAGAGATGGCGTCAACCAACGTGGAGGAAGCAAGGAGGCGACTGGCCGGCAGGGTCCGCGACCTAGCCTACCTCCACTCCGAGGACGAGCCTTTCACCCTAGCAAGCGGACGGCAGAGCAGCCACTTCTTCGACATGAAGCCAGTTATGATGGACCCCGAGTGCGCTCACTTGCTGGGCGTACTCATGCACTCCAAGATTGAGGAAATCGGACAAATCGATGCAGTGGGGGGCCTCGAACTAGGAGCGGTTCCCCTGACTGGCATTGCCATTGCCAAGGCAGGTAAGGGGTCGGAGCTGCGGGGATTCATAGTGCGCAAGCAGCCCAAGGGAAGGGGTGGCAGGAAGACCGGGAACCCACCGGGTATCGAGGGATCGAGCCTCAAAGATGGAGATAGGGTGGTGCTGTTGGAAGACGTGACTACCACAGGCGGGTCCGCGCTCATTGCCGCGCAGCGACTAATCGAGATGGGATGCGAGGTCGCTGCCTGCATCACCATCCTCGACCGTCAGGAAGGCGGAGCTGAAGCCTTCGAGGAGGCCGGCATAGCACTGACCCCACTGCTCGTGAAGTCGGACGTTGCTGGTGGATGAGATGGGGCAGCACGAGATCGACTCCGAGACCGAGCCCTACCACCCATCGAAGATGGAGCGAAAGGAGTACATCGGGATTGGCGAGTTCTTCTCGGTCGACATGCGCACTGGAATCATCGACGAGGTTCAGGAGTTCCCCGAGATGCGCAAGCCGTCCTACAAGATCAGAGTGGACTTCGGCCCCGTGATCGGCAAGCTCTGGAGCTCGGCCCAGATTACCAACTACACCCGCGGGCAGCTCATCGGCAGAATGGTCGTAGGCGCCATCAACCTGGGAGACAAGACGCTGCCGACGGGGTTCGTCTCGCAGTTCCTAGTGCTTGGGGCACTGGACCCCGACGGCACCGTGCGACTGCTCGAGCTGCCGGAGGCAACTCTTCCTGGTTCGGCAGTCGCCTGAGCCTGCGGTGCCGAACCATACCCTATTGGACTGTTAGCCACGGTGAACTCACATGCCAACTGTAGTCAAGATGACAACCAGCGCCGGAGAGATACAGATTGCACTGTACACCGAGGACTGCCCTGAGACCACGGGGAACTTCCTCAAGCTCGTGGATGACGGGTTCTACGACGGCCTACACTTCCACCGCGTGATCAAGGACTTCATGATCCAAGGAGGATGCCCCCACTCAAGGGATCCCAACAATGGTAGAGCCGGTACCGGAGGCCCGGGATGGAAGATTCCGTGCGAGCCATCCGCCCTGAGCAAGCGCCACGACCGCCCCGGGCTGTTCTCGATGGCGAACTCGGGCCCGAACACCGGCGGCTCGCAGTTCTTCCTCACCACCGTGCCCACACCCTGGCTCGACGGCAACCACGCGGTGTTCGGAGAGGTCATCGAGGGGATGGAGAACGTATACAGGATCGAGAATTGCGGGATCAAGCCCGGTGATCGCCCCTATGATCCCCAGCAAATCATCAGCATCGAGAGAGTATGAGGCTGAAACTGATAATATTTATTAATAACTAATTAATAACTAATAACATGGCGAAGCACCGCGCGGGCAATCGCAGGATAATCACCATCAGCATACCAGAAGAATTGGCACGCAGGCTAGATGCGAGAGTCGGCAAGGGCCGCGAGAGCGGACGTTCGGCAACGGTATCTAGGATGATAGAGGGCTCGCTAGCTGGACGCGAGGTGTCCAGCAGAGCCAGCCCGGAGCCCGAGCCCAGACAAGCACAGTCCAAACCGGGCAAAGTCCGGATTGAGAAGGACACGATGGGCGAGGTCGAAGTCCCTGCTGACAGATACTACGGTGCCCAGACCGCTCGATCACTGACGAATTTCGACATCGGGGACGACATCATGCCTCGTTCTGTAATCAGGGCTTTCGGAATCCTCAAGCAGGCTGCTGCGGAAACCAACGTAGACCTCGGAGGGTTAGAACCCGAAATTGGTGACATGATTATTGCTGCATGCGACGAAGTCATTTCCGGTTCCCTTGATGGGCACTTTCCTCTGAGAGTATGGCAGACTGGTTCGGGAACACAAACCAATATGAACGCCAACGAGGTAATCGCTAACAGAGCCATCGAGGTGGCAGAAGGTAAGCTTGGCAGCAAGTCGCCCGTTCATCCCAACGACCACGTTAATCGAGCCCAGTCCAGCAACGACACCTTTCCCACGGCGATGCACATCGCTGCAGC
Organism: Candidatus Thalassarchaeaceae archaeon; assembly: GCA_030749075.1. Lineage (GTDB taxonomy): Archaea > Thermoplasmatota > Poseidoniia > Poseidoniales > Thalassarchaeaceae > UBA36. The sequence continues at coordinate 102,024 of JASMKR010000022.1, forward strand.
CGAGGAGTTCCACCACACGCTGATACCCGCAGTGAGGTACCTGCGAACTGCGCTGGCAGGGAAGTCTGACGAGTTCGCTGACATCGTCAAGATTGGTAGGACGCATCTCATGGATGCGGTTCCGCTGACTTTGGGGCAGGAGTTCAGCGCCTACGTCGCCATGCTGGACGCAGATGTCATCAGGGCGGAGAACGCACTCTCCGACCTCTTCGAGTTGGCCCTCGGTGGTACAGCGGTGGGAACCGGTCTGAATACGAGCCCTGACTTCGCCGATCAAGTCGCGCATAGAATAGCGGAGAAGACCGAACTTCCTTTCATCAGCGCTGAGAACAAGTTCGCACAGCTCGCTGCACACGACGCAATCGTTGCTGCATCCGGAGCAATCAATACCTTAGCCGTATCTCTGATGAAGATCGCAAACGACATTCGATGGCTTGGCTCCGGACCACGCTGCGGCTTCGGAGAGTTGGCACTCCCTGCCAATGAGCCAGGGTCGAGCATCATGCCCGGAAAGGTGAACCCGACGCAGTCCGAGGCGATGACGATGGTGTGCTGCCAAGTCATGGGCAATCATACCGCCATTTCCATCGGTGGTAGCCAGGGCAACTTTGAGCTCAATGTATTCAAACCAATGATGATCCACAACCTGCTGCATAGTGTCCGACTAATCTCGGACACGTGCCTCTCATTCGCGGACAGGTGCGTAACTGGGCTGATAGCCAACAAGGGAAGAATCGCCGAGCACCTCGAGAACTCATTGATGCTTGTCACCGCACTCAATCCCCATATAGGATACGACAATGCTGCTAAGATAGCTAAGAACGCCCATGAGAATCACCTTACCCTAAGACAGAGCGCACTCGATCTCGAGATGTTGACCGAAGAGGAATTTGATGAGTGGGTCAAGGCTGATCTTATGACGGGCCCGAGCACCTGACGGGGAGCTCCCCATTACACTCCAAAACGTCAGCGAGCGGAGCAAGAAGCTCCGCAACCGCAGCACTACTGACTAGTCGGGCCGATTTTATACCTAAGGTGTACAGGTGGGAGCAACAGGGGGTTCTGCACATGGGGGAGCATCCCCCCCTGTTACTCCGCAGGGTCCGGGTGTCCCCCGGGCCCTAAGGCCCGGGATCCCCCGGGTAGACGTCTCCGGGACCACTAGGGTCCCTTTGACGCGATGTTTCCTCCCCTTTCGCTTTCCTTCCTTCCCCTTCCTTGCGTCCAGTTCTCTCCAGTTCTCTCCAGTTCTCTCCACATCTCATACTCTCTCTCCAAGGGAGTCGCCCCCCTCTTCGCGTTCTCCGCTTCCCGTCCTGACTCTCGCCATTTCTTTCCACGGTTCGATACAGGCTCCTCCACGGGTCTCCCCGCCCTCGTTGCCTTCGTGTTTCCCTCCGCTTCCTTCCCCTTCTTTCCCTTTCCTTGCGTCCAGTTCTCTCCAGTTCTCCCCACTTCGTTCCCCACTCCCGCGACCCAGGTATTTTCTCATTCCCCCTACGCGCGCGTATCTCCGCAGCTTCTCTCTCGCTCTCCCCTTCTTTCCCTTTCCTTGCGTCCAGTTCTCTCCGGTTCCTCCGATCTCGTCGCTGCTCCACCTTCACGTCCACAGACGCTCCGGCTCTATCCCCGATCTCCTTTCAGATTTCGGTTCTACCGCCCCGGCTTCGGGGCTCGGTTATTGTGGCCCGCGAATCGCGCCGAAGCGCCCTCGCACCACTCCCCCGGAGCGGCAAGGTCCACAGGGCCGTGACCGGCACATAAACATTTCTAGAGCATTACCGCAATACAACGGAAATTAAGGTTCTGAGAGTTAATTTCCACTGCAAATTATTCTTTTCGAAGACCGCGAATCCTACTCCTTATCAGTGACCTTTTCTTCTCTTCTTCATTGCCTTCTTCCACCTGTTCGAAACGACGTCGGAGAACCTCTTCCTCGATAAGGAAAATTTTGCCCTCGGAGTCGCCGAGGCTAATCTTCCTACCCGCCGAACAAATCTCTCCGATACGTGAATCGTGGCCGATCTCAAACTGGACTTCACCACCAATCTCTTCGAGCAGGGAAAGTTTGGCCTTCCCAGACCAAGATGACGACCATACGCACTTCTCGCCACGGAGCGATGGTCCCAGGCAAATCACATCCACCGAACCACCGACTTCGGTGGACCAGCCACCAAGTGAGGGACCGGATAACACCCTCCCCGATTCGAATCCTGCTAACCAGTCCTCTCCGATGGTTATTGATGTCACAGAGGCCGATCCAGCTATTTGCGAGGAGCTTCCTTCATCAGTTATCTCGCTAATTCCTCCATTGCTGTGACCGAGATACAGGGAGCCTTCGTCCGACATCACTCCCGTGGTAATTGGGTTGTTATTCTCCGTGGAGAAGTATTCGGGATTCTTGCCAATCGTCACTTTGGCATATCCGCAATTCGGTCGACTAAGCCCAATGATGGCAAGATTTGATTTTGCACCGAGGAACCAAGATCTGCCCACGACTCCCCACTTGCTCTCAAGGCGGCCTTCTTTGTCAAGGAGCCATACGGAAGACTCGGTATAATCTTGAATCTCGATAGTGTAGACTGACGATGTAGCCCAGACCCCCCCTGAGATACTAACTAAGTCGCTCGAGCCCTCAAGCTCGTAACTCCAAAGAAAGTCCCCGGTTCTGATGTCTACTGCATGGAGTTTGTCAGATTCCGAAACGCACAGCATATCTCCTTCGAGGTCGCAGTCAGAGCAAGGCCCCTCGACAAGACACCTCCACATCTCCGTTCCACTGCCTATGCTCCAGCAGGCTAGGTCACCTAGACGGGAACCGGCCACGAGCCAATCCCCGAAAATCCTCAGCAGTGTGCACTCCCCGTCCAACTCGCGGGCGAAGGAGGCGAAGTGGTGCAACCCCCGAGATTCCATGGACTGCCACCGAGGGCCTCGCTATCGGGGTTTCCGCACCCGGCCTCAAGACCCCACACCGTAAAGCCGTCCGACTTTGTCCCCCAGATATTCCACGAAAGCGTCTGGCGAGGGCGGTGAGCCAGTGACCTCCTCGATGAGTTCAGCCGGTTTGAGTATGCTGCCACGTTGATGGACGCGTTCCTTCATCCATCCGAGCAGGCTTCCGAACTCACCTCGCCGCATATTATCATCATGGTCGGGCATATCCTCGCGAGCGACGGCTAGAAGTTGAGCGGCGTAGAGATTGCCTAGGGTGTAGGTCGGGAAGTATCCGAAAGCACCCATTGACCAGTGGATATCCTGAAGAACGCCCAGGGCTCGGTTTGGTGCACGAACCCCAAGGAACTCCTCATACATGTCGTCCCAGGCATCGGGGAGATCGTCCACCTCGAGATCTCCGGAAATCAATCGCTTCTCTATCTCATAGCGAATCATGATGTGCAGGTTGTAAGTCGCCTCGTCAGCCTCGACTCGAATTAAACTGGGCTCGACCAGATTGACAGCCCGCCATAGGTCGTCGGCAGAAACCCCCTCCATGTTTTCCGGGAAGTGCTGCTGCCAAAGGGGCAGCGCCCACTCGCAGAACTCCCTCGAGCGCCCGACCTGGTTTTCCCACAGCCTACTCTGGCTTTCATGGACTCCCAAGCCGTTTGCCTCGCCGGCGGGTTGGAAGTCGAGGTCGCGTCGACGGCCCTGCTCGTACGTCCCATGCCCAGTCTCGTGCATAGAACCGTACAGTGACCCGAAGGGATCAGACTCGTTGTAGCGTGTAGTCCATCGCACGTCATCTGGATTCGATCCACCACAGAAAGGGTGAGTGGATGCATCGCGACGTCCCGCCTCAAAGTTGAATCCAATGGCTTCGGAAACACTCTGGCTCAGCGCCTCCTGGCCCGGCTGGTCCCATGTGTTGTCCTCGACCCACGACATGTCGGGACGGCTCCCGCTCTCAACGACCGCCTTCACTAGGGGGGCGACGCTATCACGGAGTCCAGCGAACAGCGGGTCGACCCTAGAAACCGTTAGGCCAGATTCGTAGAGATCGAGGAGAGCGTCGTAGCGCAACTCCTTGTAACCAATGTAGTCAGCCTTCTGGCGTGCGAGATCGATGGACTTAGAGAGACGGTCTCGGAATATCGAGAAGTCGTCCTTGGCACGGGCCTCCGTCCAGGACACGAGCGCCTTGGAATTGTGCTTAGCCATCTCTGATACGAACTCGGTTGGCAGTTTTGTGGCCTTGTCATATGATTCCCTCGTCAGCCTGACATTGGCAGCTTGAACCTCATCCAGACCTTCGCTGGCCTCGAGTCCCACAATCAACTCCCCTATGCGGGGATGTGTCAGTAACTCATGACCCGTCTTGGAGATCCAAGCCAACTGCTCGGCTCGCAGGGTGGCGGCTTTGGGAGGCATCAGGACCTCCTGGTCCCAGCTCACAAGTCCTCCAATTTGGCCGATTAGATCAATGTTCTTCAGTTTCCCAAGCAACTCCTCGTAAGCGCCCATGGACTCGCGAGAGCGATATCAGGCACATAGGTTGCGGATGTGAAAATCTCAGACTTCAACACCCAGCGCGCCTCCTAGTGCAACCCCAACCCATAGGAAATCAGGCTGACCACAACGAGTATTCCAGCCGTCTCGAGGATTCGCCTCTTGAATTCATCTCAGGAGACCGAATCCATCATGTGCGACTCCTCGACGTGGAATGCGTGCGTCCATCAAAGCCCAGCATGCTGATGACCCTGATTCTGCTTCTTCCAGCCATCTCAGGGTGCCTCGGTCCATCGGATCAGGACGATGAGAATCCCGAAGAGAACCACTGGTTGCCTCCTGTGGAGGACAGATCAGACATGGTTTACCGTGACGATGACGTCTTCAGCCGAGTCTCTTGGAACGGCTCTTACGAAATCGATGAGGTCCGCTCAATCTACGTACCCGTCCCAGCAATTGGCGCTGCTGATGGAGGAGCTGGGGCGACTGGTGGTGCAGAGGTGCATATGGGACTATGGCTCCCCATTATCGAAGGCTGCGAAATGGATGCGACCGAGGTACCCGAGGAGTGCAGGGTCCCGGTGATTGCAGAGATAGGTCCCTACTACGATGACGGCGACGTAGATGCCTTGACCCCTGCGAATCGGCTCGGACGATTCTTGATCGAGAACTTCGTTCCCCATGGCTTTGGTATCGCGCAGGTCAGCGTATTCGGGACCGGCGAGTCAAACCACTGCATGGATCTGATGGGGCTAGATGAGCAGGAGGGCATTCACGCCGCCGTCGAATACCTAGGCACGGCTCCCTTCTCCAACGGCAATGTAGGAGCCATTGGGAAGTCATACGACGGCTCAACGCCATGGGAGGCCGCTGCGATGGGTTCTGAGCACCTTCGGACTATAGTGCCGATGTCCGGGCTGATTGGTGTCCACGACCTGATGTGGAGAAACGGTAGCATGGAGGCCAGAGGCGCCATCATGCACAATGGAGTCTACGGCAGCTTCGGGCTCGATGGTGATCTCGAGGACGCGCAGAACGCATGCGAGGGATACTTCGAGGGATACTACGCAGGAGTCGGAGCTTATCTGACTGGCGACAACCTCGCTTGGACCGGAAGCGACTACTGGGAGGAGAGGCACTTCCTCACTAGGGCAATTCAGAACTACGCAGGCTCAATCTACATCATCCATGGGATGCAGGATTGGAACGTCGACCCACACATGGCCTTCCCCGTCCACAACACGATGATCGAGGCCGGATTCGAGGTCAAGGGGCTCTATGGCCAGTGGGGACACCATTACCCAGATCGCAGCAGTGATCACGAAGGCCTAAGCAGCGGAAGAGGTTCTGAGGCCTTCCCCTACACATTGAGGTGGGATTGGGCCGATGACCTCCTGGAGTGGTTCAACTACTACCTCATGGACAAAGGCCCCCAACCTAGGATAATTGCCGAGATTCAGGATAATAACGGGGGGTGGAGAGTCGAGCAGAGCTATCCACCGGCAGACATCGATTGGATAGAATTGGACATGGACGTCTGCTCAATCATCAGCGGTAGCGACACAATATCCCCCGGTTCCAGCCTAACCATCGAGTGCCCGACCTTCGAGCGGGAGACTAGAATAATCGGAACACCGACTTTCCATGTCGAGGCGACGATATCACTGCTTGCCACTAGTGGGCACCTCTTCGTCGAGATGGTGCAGACAAGCAATGGGATGCACCTAGGTCACGCTGTAATGGACCTCAGGTTCCATGAGGGTGGGAAGGAGGGTGGCCCATTGACCCCCGGCTCCTCTGTCATCGCCAAGATGGAGTTTTTCGGAATGGATGTCATTATTCCTGAAGATGATGGATTCCAGTTGATAATCACGCAGACGGGGGAGGACTATTTGCCCAGCCCCGTTTCAGCTCTGCCGGTTTCCCTCAACCTAGGTTCCAATAGCATCCTCAGCCTGTCGACAGTCACTAGGGATTGCACCACTCTATTCCTGCCTCCCATGCATGGCCCGTACCCGCAATGCGCATCCGATGAATAGCCTCGGCCATTTCCCCGAACGCTTGATGCACACGATTGAGGTCGCATCGTCCCATGGCACGCAGTGATGCGAGAGTCAACGTTCCTGTTGCCGATCGAATCCTGCTTCACCTGTGGGAGCAGGACCATCAGGCAGATCACTATCTGGTTTCCACAGAGGTGACCCGCCCGGGTATTGCCGAGTCATGCGCGCTGCACCCCCCAAACGTCTCACGATCAATGAGTGAGCTAATGGAGAGCGGCTGGGTCTCTCAACACAGTCGAACAATAAGGAGGGAGAATCGCCGACAGAAGACTTGGCAGCTTACCGAGGAAGGCAGGGAGGCTGCCCGAGATCGAATCGCTGTACTGAGGAAATTCATGATCCTAATCAGATCGAGGGATGGGGAGTTGTTGGAAGTCAGGGCGGATGAAGTCGCCCCCAAGCTCCAGACCGGTCTGAGCCTTCTTCAGGTATTGATGCATGCCCAGCATGAGGGCGTTTTGAATTTCGGTGACATCCGATTCGGGACGATAGTCAGCCAAGATGGCGACCCTCCACCGCCGGGCTCGCTATCAATGCTAGCGGGAGCACATTCGACGTACCACATCCAACCACCTAGGACTCGTACGGTCCATGGAAGAATCAACGAGAAGGTTGTGCTGGATCGATGGCACGGCTCGGAAAAGCCGATGTTGGTGCTCTCGGGAATCGCTGGATGCGGAAAGACGACTCTGGTCTCGCATTGGTTGTCTGCATTGCTAGAGGAACAACCCGATTTGCAGGTGATGTACTACCCCTGTCAGCCCTGGGACTCCCCGCTTGGCATTGCGACCAGCCTGCTTCATAGAATTGGCATCATCGATGAATCAGAGGATCCCTACAATATCCTAGATACGCTTCCACTAAGGCCCGCAGCCCGATTGGATCTAGACACCTACCGACGAAGACTCACAGCCCACCTATTGGAAGAGTTGAGCAAGACGCCCAAGGAGCTCTTGGTCATCCTGGACGACGTCCACAATATCGGACCCCCCGGCGATCATCTCTTCGGAGCTCTACTGCAGATCGCAAAGGCGACTGACATCCGACTCCTCCTCGTCTCTCGAACCAATCTCGCGTTCTACGACAGACGTGACGTGCATATTCGGGAAAAGGTCGAGGAACTCGTATTGTCCGGTTTGACAATCGAAGAGGTGTCTGCTTGGCTCGACAAGTTCGATCTCCCCGACGCTGCTCCGGCTGAACAAGTCCACAGGGCGACGGGCGGTCACCCGTTGGCCGTCGAGCTCCTCGAGCTCTACGGCCAGACTCTACACGATGACTGGCTACGCTTCCTCGACGAGGAGATCCTCGACGTGCTTCCAGATGATCACAGGGAACTGCTCTCCCTGCTCGCGGTTGCTGATAGACCAGTCCCGTGGAAGACGCTGGCCAAGGCGGCCGGAGCGGATGGCGCACCGCCCTCCCCCCTCCTCGAACGAGGTTTGATGTTGGAAATAGAGGGTGGAATGTGGCTGCACGAGGCCCTTCGGGCCCGTCTGCTACGCGAGGTCGGAGCGCCGCACGCGGATAGATCTAGGAAGCTGCACGAGGCCTCTGACTAGGACATGTGCCGATTGAGCCAAGCGTCCATTCCGGGTTTGGGCATCGCTCCTGTCATCCGATCTACAACCTCACCATTGTTGAACAGTATCAATGCCGGGATTCCGCGTATTCCGAACCTGCCGGAGCTTATTGGGTTGACATCGGTGTTTACCTTCGCTACGGTGATCTCCCTCTCGCTGGCAATCTGCGATAGGACGGGTGCTACCATTTTGCACGGGCCGCACCAAGGGGCCCAGAAATCGACTATTACCCACTCGTCGCTCTTCGTCACGACATCGAAGTCAGAGTCACTTGCATCAACCACTCGTCCCATTTGCTCACCAATGGTCCAACGCTGTGTTCGCGTCCTATCAATATGTGTGTGTGTGACTGACCGAGTCGCCCGAGGGATTGAGAACCGAAACCCTCACCCGATGCCCAGGGGGAATCGATGGAGATCACGCCGAGCATACTTACTGCCGACTTCTGCAGGCTTGGGGAGACCCTTGAGGAAGCCTCTGCTGCTGGGATTAATTGGTTTCACATGGACGTCATGGACGGCAATTGGGTGGTTAACCGAACCATCACCTTCGGACCGGCCCTGATTCGTTCTGCGAGGGAGCATCTTGGCTCTAACGCCTTCATCGACTGCCACTTGATGATTACCAATGCCGAGGAAACCTGGGACCAATACGTCCAAGCGGGCGTGGACATGGTAATCGCTCACATCGAGGCCGTGGGTGACTTCTCAGCCCTGATCGCCAATCTCCACGGTGCAGGTGTGCAAGCCGGTTGTGTACTCAATCCCTCCACACCGACTGAGGAGGTGCTGCCGCTGCTGCCTGACTTGGACCTCGTACTAGTCATGTCGATTATCCCTGGGAAGGGCGGGCAGATGTTCATGCCCGAGATTGAGGGCAAGGTGAGGGACTTCCGCGCCGCCATAGACTCTCAGGTTTCTGTAGGCGGCCGTGCGACCAAGCTGATGATAGACGGGGGCATCAAGGACCACAACGCCTCGATGGTGGCCGAGTGGGGCATCGACATCGCAGTAGTGGGCTCTGGCCTCATTAACGACCGCGGCACGATTGCCGAGAACCTCGATGCGATTAGGACTGCACTCAAAACGTAGTTTCAAATTGTCCAATACCTGACGCGCCTCATGGTCACGAAGGGCTGGATGGTCGACGAGGTCCTCAAGGTGGTTCCAGATGCGAAGGTCGAGGTTATCGATCTGCATGGAAGTGGGGACCATTTTCACGTCCGAGTGATATCTCCCAGTTATGAGGGAGTCAGGCCTCTGCAGCGCCAAAGGCCGATACTCGGCCACTTCAAGCCTCACATCGCGAGCAATGCCGTCCATGCTCTAGACTTGAGATGCATGACCCCGGAACAGGCGAGTTCAAGCGAAGAGACGGCATTTGACCCTCATAGTGAAGAGGTGGAGTTCTTTGGAGTGCACATCCATAGGACGGAGAGGGAGTGAAGAAGATGACAGAAGCATGGTCTGATGAATGGCTAGATGAGGTGGTGGCTGGTAACAGGCTGGTGTTATTCATGAAGGGGACTCCGGAGCAGCCAATGTGTGGCTTCAGCAACCGCGCTGCTACGGTTCTGAGCCAACTCAACGAGGCATATACTAGCGTAAATGTGTTATCCGACCCGAACGCTATCCCCTCGGTTTGTGCTTGGTCGGACTTTCCCACAATGCCACAGGTTTTCGTCCATGGAGAATTGATTGGCGGCTCGGACATTGCTTTGGAGATGTATCAGAGCGGCGAATTGCAGAAAATGCTTGAAGACGAAAAATCAAGTTAGGGGATTCACATGCCGGTCAGTTCTGACCGACAGGTAATGCTGGTTGCTTTGGGGGGCGCCGTTGCGATTTCATTCTCTCCAGTAATCTACGTCTACTCTGACACCAACCCTGCCACAGGGGCCTTCTTCCGAATGTTATACGCACTTCCCGCGCTCGTTCTGCTAGCCTACATTGCTCGAAGAGACGACACTCGCTCAACTCGAACGAGATGGATGGCCTTCGGAGCAGGCACAATCCTCGCTCCCGATATGTTATCGTACCACAGTTCGATGATTTTCATCGGCATCGGCATCGCCACTCTGCTGGGAAACTCGCAGGTAATTATCGTGACTCTTGTCTCTTGGCGACTCTTCGGAGAGCGCCCAAATCCTGCAATCCTTTTCTCCTTGCCGGTGGTGCTAGCTGGTTTGGCTCTCATATCAGGGGTTTCCGATTCCGAACCCTTCGGCGTCGACCCGATAAAGGGGGTGATCTTTGGAATAGGAGCGGCATTCTTCTATTCCTCATTCCTAATCGTATTCCGTTATTCTAACAGGGAACTGGCTCCAGCAGCCAATGTCCAATTAGATGCCACAGCGGGTGCGGCGCTTGGTTTGCTCATCCTCGGACTACTTCCCCTCCAGAGCGCATCGATTGACCCAATCAATCTCCAACCGTCCTGGCCTGGCCACGCTTGGTTGATGCTGCTGGCATTGGTGTGCCAAGTTGGCGGGTGGACTGCTATTGCCTACGCCCTGCCACGGCTCCCTGCCGCTCACACGTCATTCGCTATTCTTCTACAACCCGTCCTAACGATAATTTGGGGAGTTTTCCTGCTCGATGAGTCTCCTTCCACGAATCAGACAGCCGGCATCATTCTCGTGCTCGTAGCAATAATCGCAGTAACGATTTTCGGCACGGCTCACTCATCTCAGAAAAACTTGCAGAAAGCATGACTGCTAGCCTATTTGGGTGTACAGGGCGAGAGATAATAGCGAGGGGATGGGATGCACTCAGCGAGAACCTTTCGTCCTGTACGGGTATATCAGGAAGCCTGCGATAGATAATCGTTGTGAAAATTTGGGAAAATAATGGAAAACGAAGTGCTGGTGCCAAATCACTCCACAGTCAGAATCTCTGGACCCCCATCGGTGACATATACGGTGTGCTCGAACTGTCCCACCAACCCACCATCGATATCGCGAAGGGCATCATAGTCCTCAAGGAACCTGATGGATGTCAACTTTTTCACAAGGGCTTTCCATTTCTTTCGCAAAGAGACCTCGTCCTCGTCTGGGAAAGGCTTCGCCAGGAGGGGGTACGCCCAGCGTTCAGCGAATGGTAGGGTGCGGTAACGTTCCTCGATGTACCTTGCCATGGTTGCACCAAGGGGCTTTAACTTCCCCTTTGCCAGAGCCTTGCGAAGCTTCACATCCCCCGTCACTCTCAGTATGTTGGATGACCCCTTTGGGGGGACGTTCTCAATCATCCCCGTCTTTCCCGTTGTGTTGAAAGGTTCGATTGCGTAGATGCTGCCAAGTTCGACAACTCCCTTGAACCCAGGGTTGCTAGGGCCACAATCGTACATTGGGACCGATAGGCCAGTGTGCAAGTTCCAGCGTTCCATTCTGTGGCCACAGAGATTCCTGATTGGCTCGAATCCAGCATCGCTTGCAACTTGTTGGGCGGCAGCACCGATTTCATGCCATGGTGTTCCCGGATGCATCTTCTCGATGGCAGCATCGCGGGCTTCCTCTGCCGCCCTGATTTGATCAGAGTGAAGACCCCCGTTTCCTACTTCGACAGTTAGTGCATTATCGGCGAGAGCTCCCTTGATGTGAACTCCAATGTCTAGCTTGACGAGGTCGCCATTCTCGAATACCATTTCGCCCTCCATTCCCTCTGGGGGAATTAGCTCGGTATTCGTCGTGTAATGAGCAGCCATTTCGTTAACCGAGATTGTAACTGGGAAGGCCGCTTGCCCGCCATGCCTTCTGATGAAGCGTTCCGCAGACTCAATGACATCAATCCAAGCCTTGCCGGCAATAATTTCGCCTTTTATGCCCTCTAGAGATCGACGAGCGACGTGACCGGCATCCCGCCATTGCTTCAGATCCTCCTCTTCCACCATTCGAGAACATCCCCAGAACTTACTTTACCCTCTCTTACCACCTCGATGCTTAACGACTCAGGTGCACCACAGACAGTGTGCCATGCTATCAAAGTACTGGGCGCGCCACCACCACACATTCCCGCGATGATCCCAACGGGCCTTTTCGAAGTCGAGAGAAGCCTTGCAGCGGAATCGCAGTCGTACAGGGGGGCCTCTCCGCTAGGGTTCGCGCTAGTTGCCGTGAGGGGACCAGTCTTTCTCAGGAACTCTTTTGCAATAGGGTGAGAGACAACTCTGATTGCGACATTGGCCCCCCCAAGCCTCGAATCCATGGTCTCGTGGGCTCGAAGAACGATGGTCAAAGAACCTTCAGGAAAGGCCGCTAGAATCGCAGGTACGTCTTCAGGCACCTCGACGAGCTCCCCGGCCTGATCCAAATCCACCACCCCAAGACTGACTGGGACGTGGGATGGTCGATTCTTGATGGTGAACAACTCGTCCAATGCAAGCGGATTGGGAATACAACCTAGGGCAGGTTGGGTCGAGGTGGGGTAAACGATGCAATGCCCCGAAAGAGCCAGCTCCACTGCCTCTTGCAACTTCTCACCTACCTGATGTGACGACGGCTCGCTGGTGGGAGGGAGTCAGCATGAGCGACAATCGTCCCTATCTCCAGATCAAGATTGGACTGATGAGTGTGTCTTTGAGAGATTCTAGCTATCTCATATACACCGAAGTACAAGTTAACAATCGGCAGGAGATAGACCAGCTTCCTAAGTGAACGCCTATCCCACATCTCGCCGGTTAGGCACGATCCGTCGTCGCAGACTACTGCTAGACCGAACATCCGCTGGCCCAGTGATCTAGAGAATGTCACCCCCGTCACTCTCCAATAGAGCCAGTGACTAGCCAGGAGAATGAGTGCGAATGCAAGTGCGAAGTGGAATTCCGGAGAGATCCAGAGAGTCAAACTCCAGGCATTTCGAATCATCGACCGAGTTGCTATCATCAATATCGTTGTTACGATAATCACATCGATTACGAAAGAAACAATCCTCCCCATGGTAGAGGCTAGGATGGTTCCTTCCGGGACTGACCAATACCCATCGCTCTGCGAAACGATAGCCTTGGCGACCGTTGTCCCTCCGTGGAGGGATAGGGGTGAGTCATGATCAGCCATACCCGTTCCTCAGGCTGTTCCCAACAAGTGCCATGCCTCAAGATTTCGACTGCGGATGTGATTCAACCATGCCTCCCAATTGACATCGCACCGCAGTGTGTCAGGATCGCCGACCACCACTAATCCGCGCTTTGCTCTTGTTAGCGCCACGTTGAGCCTTCTAGCATCGGAGAGGAAACCAATGTTCCCGTCCTTATTGGAGCGAACGCAAGAGAAGACTATGACTTCCTTCTCCCTACCTTGGTAGCCATCGACAGTGCGCACCTCAACGCCATGCAGGTTCTCGGGCATTTGGTCGCGAATCGTCCTGACTTGCCCGGCATACGGGGTGATAACCCCGATGTCCCTCTCACTGAGATCTCCTGCACTCAACATACCTAGAAGGAGGCTAACTACCCATGATGCCTCCGCTGGATTCTCCTTCGATGCCCCGTCCGGCGACAGAACCTCTCCCCCCCCTACCGGTAGGAAGGCGATAGGGACATCCCAATCTGGCCAAATGAGGCCTTTGGGAGCCGGTCTGTCTGACTCGCTGATACCATCCTCAAGACGGTTATCGTAGAACCGAGAGTTTGGAAAATTGGAGATCGCAGGATGCATCCTGTACTGCGTGGTTAGCATCATGGGCTCGATTCCCATTTCTATTGTGCGCTCGAATAGAGATTTTCTCAACCCCCCTTCTACAGATCTCCTAGAGATGACTGTCGGTGGAAGTTGCCTGTGATCCCCGATTAACACTACCTGCCGCGCGCCTCTCACTAGTGGAACCAGAGTGGACGGCTCGGTAGCTTGGGTCGCCTCATCAACAAGCACCCTTGGGAATTTTCTTCCGTCGAGGAGTTCGTGCCCTGAACCGATACACGTGCAACACAGTACCTGTGCCTTGTCGAGAATGTCGTCACGCATCTGAGCCTCGATTCTGCGCACCTCTTTCCAACCTCTGCTCAAGTCCCTATGAGCCAGACCCTTTTCCTTTCCACCACGCATTCCCCTGATTCTGCGAGCCAGTTTCTCGTTAAGCTCAAGGTGCTCCAACAGATCCTTCCTAAGTGGATGCCTCTCCATCTCTGCGTCCATGGTAGCTTCCCTGAGATCCTCTCGAACCTTGACGGGTTGCCCCAGTCTTACTGCTCTGACATCAAGGGCCAACAGCCCTTCGAGCAGATTATCGACTGCTACGTTCGAGTCGGCGACTGCTAGCGTTGTACCAATGTCCTGCTTGGCCCAAGCCTCCAGGATTCTCACTGCCGTATGTGTCTTACCTGTTCCAGGTGGCCCCTGAATAAGGGTCAGGCGACTTGACATCGCAGCTTCAGCAGCTTTGCGCTGGGCGCTGTTCAAATCGCTTGGAATGGGAACTCTGACTTGCTTGGCGCCACCTAACTCGGGAATTAGCGAGGCGGTACTTGCTGGGTCATGAACCGAGCCAAGGATCAGTTCCCTCAGTGGCGCACTTCCGTCTTCTTCGAAAACTGAGTTTAGAGCATCTCTCATCCTGTCAAAAGCGATTCTGTTTGCACCCCTATCCATCCTCCATCTACCCCTTCTGAGACCTTGTGGAGCCTCGGGAAGAACGATTCTGATAGCATTCTTGCTACGTTCGCTGACTATCGCCTCAATCGGCTTCTCGGTCAGTGGGCTGTTGCGACTCAGCATCACGATATCGCCCTGTCTGAAACGATGTGTACCGAACCTCACTCCAGTGCTGTTGCGTAAACGAACCACCCTCTGGCCGAACAACCATCCGTCAGGTTTGGCAATTAGATCGAAAAGTGCGATGCCATTAGCCTGTAGCTTGCCATTGGACCAGTTGCGAAGCCTCTCCTCAGTCATCGCCAACTCGTCGTCCAGCTCCCATCGAATCAGTCGGAGGTATGCTTCGTGGTGATCCTGACTGCGTCTGAAACGTGCGGGAAGGACCTCCTCGGAACCACTCACGATACCCCGTCCTGTGCAGCCTCTATCACGCTTGCCTGCCCTAAGCCCGTGCTGCCGCCCACAACTTTCCCGGGTGAGAGTTAAACGCGTGGGTTCACCGAAGTCAACGTCCGGGGGGTGGTGGGACATGGTCTTTGACAGATTCAAGTCATGGCGTCAGGGGGAATCTCAAGGCGTAACCTGCCCTTCTTGCCAGCATAACAACCCAGAGGGGACGACAATTTGCATCCGCTGTTACTACCAACTCGACAGACCTTCTTTCGAGCAGTCATCGGGACTCGATGATGGCACTTCTTCGGATTTGCTCGACGAGTTGATGAGCGAGATTGAGAAACAAGCAATCGCGAATGAGGATATGAAACCCCCATCCTTTTCCATGGACAATATGATTGTCGACGTGGCTCAGTATGGGGATAATGACGAGATCATTCTCAATAAGCAGCCCGATTCCTCTTCTATTCCGAATCCCCCCCCTACAATCGAGGAAGAAGAGGAGTACGAACTCTCGTCCGAGGACGCTCCCCGATTCGTCAATAAGTTCGAGGTCCCAGAGGGTCCTGAGGATTTAGGGGAGATTGAGGAGATCGAACGTAAACCAATCGAACTGGTCCAACCAACAGCGCAGACTCCTGATTACGTTGAAGTAGTTTCGGCCAGCGAGGTACCGGATACCAACGGATGGCCAACCTCGGAGGCAACTCTCGTCACCGACCCTGCCGATTTCGATGGTGACGGAGTCGTCGATGAATATGAAGCAGCCTTTGCTAGCCCCAATTCAATAATTGATGAGGACCAAGAGCCCCTTCCGGAGTCGAGACATCGTTCTTTCGAGTTCCAAGCCGAAGACAACGAAATCGTGGAGGAACCAGATCTAAGCCCAGATTCGGTTTTCGAGCTTCCATCCGCACCGAAGAACCTCCCGATACCTAGGCTGAATGCAAAGCCTATTCCCCAACAGGCCGAACCCCCAGAGAATGATTACGCCGCCCCTGTCCTTCCTCCAGCACCACGACTACCACAGGAATCAGCCAATGAGCCTCTGGCGACTGCAACTCCAGAGGCTGTCGGGTACTGGCCCTGGGATCAGCAGGAGGAATGGCCCCAAGCGGAGGTCAAGAAGCAACTAAAAGCCGCACTGGAGGCAGCATTAGAACGGAAAATTGCCGAGGCTACAGTCCTCTTGGATGAAGTCGGGTCGCACCTTGGAAACAGGACCTCATTCGTATATCCGATAGGAAAGCTGTTGATGTGGATTGGTAGGCCCAATGCCGCCAAAAAGATGATTGAAGCGGCCAGTTCGACTTATCCGAACGATCCGGAAATCACTCGCGCAAGGGAGAAACTGATTTCTTAACCAAAGCTCTTCCTCCGTAGGTCTGATGCGGCATAGCCCCCCCCAAAGTCCCATGATTCGCCGCGTCACGTCATCCATACAGATTGATGACAGACTAGTACTCAGACCGGCTTCTAGCATCCACGTTTCCCAGATTATCGAGGCTTTCGAAGAGACTTGGCCCGATGTAATTCGTGCCATGCCATGGATAAATCCCGACAAGGAGATCAATTCTCAGATCGAGGACTTCATACAGGAGACAGAGAAAAAGGGTAGGGTGGGATTGCTTCATCACTGGGTGATGGTGCGACCGTGGGATGAATTCATCCTCGGACTGATTGGATTCGACAGGGTCACTCGCTCCCGCAGGGCGGTATGGAACCTAGGTTATTGGGTTAGGAGCTCGGAGCAACAATTTGGGATTGCAAGGAAGAGTATCGATGCTGTCTTGAGATGGCTCGGGCAGATTGACGATCTTACCGTTGAACTGAAGGTCGATCCGAAGAACGAGCCCGGTCGAAAAACAGTCATGAGGGCCGTTAGGAACTGGGACGGAGAGCGCTGCATTGAGGGCGACTCGCCAATCACGGTAGCGGGGGTTAGGACCCTGCACGAGTGCCACATCATTGAGGTCGGGCCGGGCAAGAGACCCTAATCACCCCGAAAACTCTCCGCATCACATCATGCGAGAAATGATGAGCCCGGTCTGCTCGCTGTCGAGGCCGAGCTCGCGGAGGGCGAGCGGCCCCCCATCATCAAGCACTGGTTCCTGATCCCCAAGGGTCATTCGGGCATTGGTCTCAAAGAATACCCCGGTGTGAATCACATCCCCCCAGAGCATCGCTTTTTCGATGCCAGCCTTCCAATCGCTTGTATCATGATCGATGTCCTCTAGAGGCTGTACCCGCGGCCGGAAGAACTGGTAGGTGTTGACCTTGTTGAACGTAACACACGGGCTGAAAACGTCGAGAAGCGCGAATCCCTTGTGTTGAATGCCTTCGATCATCAGCCTAGTCAGTTGTTTGATGTTGCCCGTGTAACCACGAGCCACCCATGTCGCGCCCGCGGTAATCGCACTCGCGATTGGGTTGATTGGCAGTTCGATGCTGCCGAAGGGGGTGCTCTTGGTCTTCATGCCAACCTCGCTGGTAGGGGATATCTGACCAGTCGTGAGCCCGTAGATCTGGTTGTCCATTACAATGTAGAGGACGTCGAGGTTACGCCTACTGGTATGGGTGAAGTGATTCCCCCCAATTCCATAGCCATCCCCGTCTCCACCGGTCACGATGACATTCATCTCGTGATTAGCTAGCTTCGCTCCTGTCGCGTGCGGGAGCGCCCTCCCATGCAGCGTGTGCATCCCATAAGAGTTGAAGAAGCCAGGGAAGTTTGACGAGCATCCGATGCCGCTGATGGTTAGAATCTCATGTGGCTGCATACCGAGCTCACTGACCGCTCGCTGCAGGCCGCTTAACACACCGAAATCGCCGCATCCAGGACACCAGTCCGGGTTCACCTTGCCTTTGAAGTCCTTAGGTTTCAGGCTGATAACATTCTTTTCTGTCATAAGTTCACCTCAGACTATAATCTCCTCATACGGCACCGACAAAGCCTCTCCCCCTGTGAGCTGATCTTGTACGGCCGCCACTATATGCTGGGGCTTGAAAGGCTCGCCATCGTACTTACGGATGTGACCATCCACGGTGAAACCAGTCTCGCTGCGCAGATAGCGGTGGAAGAGCCCGGTGTAGTTGTTCTCGACGATTATGGTGCGCCTGCAGGATAACAGCAACTCGCTCGCTTCATCAGCATGGAAAGGAACCATCCACTTGAAGTGCAGATGATTAGCGACGACCCCCGCCTCTGCCAGCCGTTCGATGGACTCTCGGATGACATCTGCGGTCGAGCCCCAGCCAATCAGAGTCACCTCGGCATCGGCATCGCCGACGATAGCAGGGGGCGGCAGATCGGCCAGCAGTCCTTCCATCTTGCGTTGTCGCTTCTCGACCATCGCGCGACGCTTGTGGGGGTGAGTGAACTCATCACTGATGAGCACTCCGTCGGGCATCTGCTCGTCGGTTGCTACCACATGCTCATAACCGGGAATTCCAGGCAGAGCGCGGGGAGAGATGCCGCTGTCAGTAAACTTGTAGCGTTCGTATCTTCCTGTCTCATCTCCTGACGCTGTAATGAGTTTGCCTCGGTCGATTACGGGATGCATGTCGAGAAGACTCGGGTCGATTGTCGAGGTCTCGTCAGAAATCAAAAGGTCTGAGAGGATTATCGCCGGGAGTTGGTACTTGTCAGCGAGGTTGAACACATCCGGGATGGTCTGGAACCCATCCAGTGGACTGCTAGGAGCTAGGATTAGCTTCGGGAAGTCACCTTGGCTGGCGCCGAGCACCTGCCAGAGGTCGCCCTGCTCGGTCTTGGTAGGAACCCCAGTTGAGGGGCCAGCGCGCTGCACATTGACGATGACTAGAGGAATTTCCATCATTCCGGCTGCGCCTACGCCCTCGGTCATGAGCGCGAATCCGCCACCAGAGGTAGCGCACATCGAACGGCAACCGGCGTGTGCTGCACCAACAGCCATGCAGATGACGCTGATTTCATCCTCCACCTGACGCACCATGATGCCAAGCTCCCTGGCATTCGCAGCCATCCAATGAAGGATTCCTGTGGATGGGCTCATTGGATAAGCGCAGTAGAATTTGACCCCAGCCCCAGCCGCCGCCATGGCGAACGCTTCGTTCCCCCTCCACACCGCAAGGGGCTCTCCTCCTGATGGCATCTGCTGAGCAGCTGGTTGGAAGTTGGACGCCGAGTATTCGTACGCCGACTTGGCTACGCGCACGTTTCCAGCCGCCAGCTCCTCACTTTTTGCCGAGAACTGGAAGTCAATCACATCCTCAAGCGCTGAGAACCTAACTCCTAGCAACTGGCAGGCGACGGCTATTGCCACTGTGTTCTGCATCAATTTGTTAGCCCCTTTTCCTGCCAGTTCTTCAACATCCATTGGGCAGAGTTGGACTCCCTCCGCGGCTTCACCGGGGTTGATTGTGTTGCTGTTGTAAATGACCGAAGTCCCCTCTCGCATGTGCTCGAGGTGCCTGTCCATAGTGTCCTGATTGAGACAGATTAGTAGATCAATAGTGTCGCCATGAGTACGAACATTCCTGTCACTGCAGCGAATTGTGAGGAAGGAGTGACCGCCTCTGATGATTGATTGGTAGGCGTTGTAGGCGTACATGTGCACGCCCATGCGTGCGCACAGCCTCGCGAGAACATTCCCCGGGGTAGCGATGCCCTGTCCAGCCGCACCGCCGATGCTGATTACATAATCGAATGAACCCACCCCCACTCACCGACCTGCACGATTATTGCGCTGGAACAACACCTATCTTGTATGGATCAAGCCTCCTCGACGGACCATTATATCTATTCCCCCAATTATTTCCCCGATCACCTATGAAGCTCTCAGTTAATCCAACTTTGGAACCCCCTACAATCAAGCGTCGACCTCAAACCGAACCGTCACTACGAGAGCCCATGGGACGCCTCGGCAATGGCTTGCGATTCATCGGCATGTGGCTGCCTTGGATGGCAACAGGAGCGGCCGCAGCGTTCAGGAAACTGCCAGAGGACTCCCAAGCGGAGATCAAGGAGGTAGCTAAGGAGCCAGGGAAGTGGGGCGAGTCGATTGAGAGGGCGTGGGACACTTCGAAGATAGGCGCGGAGCATTTCAAGGAGACTGCGGGAATACTCGCGACTCTCCTGCTCGGCCGCCGAATCGACAAGGACGAACGAAAGCGCGCTCGCGAAAACCTCGCTGCACTGAGCTTAGTCGTGCCGCCTTTGCGCGTGTTTATGATTCCGGGCAGCCACGTGCTTCTGGGGATAATGGCGAGGGTGACGCCATGGAGGCTCATTCCGGACGACTGGATACCCATCGATGCTCTCAGGACCGTACGTAGGATAGAAGACGCCCCCAACCTGGAGAAGGAAAGCTCCTTGGTACGACGTCTGCTGAGACTCAAGCGCTGATATCATCGTCGAAACTCTGCCATGGGAGGCGTTCAAAGACCTCGAGCTCGGGCGAATTTAGCGAGAAGTTGTGTGCCAATGCCTGCTTGACGCTGACCCAATCCGGAGTCGAGCCGTCAATCCACTCGTACCGATGCCCCGGGATTAGCCTCCAATCACCCGGGAGCCCTTGTAGGAGCCTTCGCGCGTATAGCACGCTCCTCCACTGCGCGTGCGGGTCGCTACCGGGAAGGTCGACGCGCCCGGAGTGCGCTGTGAACAGCAGGTCCCCGGCGTGGTAAACGCCGTGGCCATGGAAGGTAAGGTGTCCCGGCGCATGTCCGGGCGAGTGCGTGACGCCGAGTGTGATGCCCCCCACCGTCCACTGCAAGGTACTGTTCGGCTCGCTATCCCAAGTATGTGTAAAATCCACCTTCTTGAAAATGAAATGGCCAAGGAGGTTAGGGACCATAGCCTTCTGATGTCCCCACACCTCCACCTCGGGGACCAGTTTGAGCATCATCGAGTATCCAGTTGTGTGATCCCTATGGGTGTGGGTGTAGAGAAGGTGGGTGGGTCTTAGCCCCTCTTCAGCCAGCGCATTTACCCAACCTTTGGCATCGAATGGATCGACGATGGCGACTACTCCAGCCTCTCTGTCTATGAAGGCTGTGTTCATGTTCATGTAGCCCCCCATCTGGGTAATCCAGATTTCCACCCCGTCATCTCGGACCGAGACGTCGAACTCCCCGTCACCCAGCATCGACTCAAGCCAGCCGACTCCGTCGCATAGGTGTGGCGGCACCGCTGTCTCGGGGCAGGCTTCAAAGAGTGGTCTCCGAGTCGAGTGACGTGGCACGAATGCCCGCTTCACATACCCTGCTAGGCGGGCTTGCGCCCGTTCTACTGCTTCTGTGGGGAGCCTGATGGCTCCCCTCGAAGCCCGATGGGAGTGAGGAAATGTCATACGACGCGCAAGAGGTAGAGACCCGCTGGCAGAAGGCGTGGACGGATGCTAGGGCCTTCGAGGCCGACGCCGACCCCTCCAAACCAAAGTTCTACTGTCTCGAGATGTTCCCATATCCCTCTGGAAGCATGCACATGGGTCACGTCCGCAACTACTCAATTGGCGACGCAATGGCCCGCTTCCATCGCCTTATGGGCCGAAACGTGCTCTACCCGATGGGTTACGACTCGTTCGGAATGCCCGCTGAGAATGCGGCAAAGAAAGAGGGCGGACACCCGCATTCAGTAACCCATCGCAACATAGCGAGCATCCGCGCAGATCAGGAACGGATGGGCTACTCTTACGATTGGAGGCGCTTTCTCGCAACCTCTGATGTGGAGTATTACAAGTGGAACCAAGAGATGTTCCTGATGCTCAATGAGCGTGGGCTGGTCGAGCGCAGGATGGCTCCGGTCAATTGGTGCGTTGATTGCGACACTGTCCTCGCCAATGAGCAGGTCAAGAACAACCGTTGCTGGCGCTGCGGCTTCGAGGTCGTGCAGAGGGACATGGCGCAGTGGTTCCTGCGCATGACTGAGTACTCTGACGAGCTGCTCGATGAACTCGACAACATTGCCTTTCCAGAGAATGTCAAGGCGATGCAGCGCAACTGGATCGGCCGTTCCCATGGCGCGCACATCGACTTTCCAGTTGTCGAATCCAATGCGGTTATCGGAACCTTCACCACGAGGCCGGACACTATCTTCGGTGTGACTTTCATCACCCTCTCGCCCGAACACCCCCTGTGTGAGGAGTTGTGTGCGGGGACCGAGTGGGAGAAGAATTGGCGCGAACTCCGTGACGAGTGCACGCGCATGTCCGAGTTCGAACGCATCAATATGCTGAAGGAGAAGAAGGGGGTATTCCTCGGGCGCCATGCGGTGAACCCCCTAAGTGGAGAGGCGATTCCAATCTACGCGGGCAACTTCGTTGTCGCCTCATACGGTACCGGCGCTGTGATGGCCGTTCCCGGTCATGACCAGCGTGACTATGACTTCGCGAAGAGATATGGAATCGAGATTCGTCGCGTGCTGGTCGAGAAAGAAGGCGACGATTCGAATGCCCCGCTCAGCGAGGCATTCGAGGGCTATGGTCCGATGGTCAACTCAGGCCGCGACGGCTTCGACGGGGTTGCTGGCGAAGCGGCAAAGGATGCAGTAGTAGCCTCGCTCGAGGAAACTGGCTCCGGCCACGGTAAAGTGGAATACCGTCTGAAGGATTGGCTTCTCAGCCGACAGCGTTTCTGGGGCACACCGATTCCGATAATTCACTGCGATTCCTGTGGCACAGTCCCCGTCCCCGCCGCAGAACTTCCTGTCGAACTCCCACTGGACGTCAGGTTCAGTGAGGAGCAGAGTGGCAATCCTCTCGCTTCGCATGACGCCTTCGTCATCACCCCGTGCCCCTCTTGTGGTAAGGCAGCTAGGCGTGAAACCGATACCATGGACACCTTCTATGACTCATCATGGTACTTCATGCGCTTCTGCGACGCCAACAACGATTCTTCCCCATTCAACCGTGAAATCGTAGACTACTGGATGGACGGCGGAGTCGATCTGTACATAGGCGGCATCGAGCACGCCGTTATGCACCTCCTTTACGCCCGCTTCTTCACCAAGGCAACGCGTGACGCCGGGATGAACGAGATTGGTGAGCCTTTCGGCACGCTGGTATGTCAAGGCATGCTCAATGCACCCGCTCCTTTCTGCATCGACTGCAACGCTGAGTTTCATGTCGACAACTTCGGTGATGACTGCCCGACGTGCGGCAAGCCGCTGGGGACCCGCTTGGCCAAGATGGGCAAGTCGCTTGGCAACACAGTTAGCCCGGAGGATATGGTTGGGAAGTTCGGTGCCGACACCGTCCGACTATTCATTCTGTTCGGAGCCAATCCCGAGGCGGGAATGGACTGGTCCGACAGCGCTCTCGAGTCCAACCACCGTCAGATACACGCAGTTATTGACGCGATTGGCTCGATACAGGTCATGGAAGCCTCTCCAGGCATCATGGATGAATGGCTAATTGCTAGATTGAGAGCCAATCAGAACTCATGGAGAAGGGCGATGGAGAACGTGAGCCTTCGTGAGGGAGTAATGATTAGTCACTTTGGTATGCTTTCGGACTGGAACCGGTACCGTCGCCGAGGAGGCTGCGACCGGGAGACTGCCCAAGCCTTCCTCGAGGGTTGGATCCCGATGCTCGCTCCAGCAACCCCCCACATCGCTGAGGAATTCTGGCACCGCATGGGGGGGGAGGGATTGCTTGCAACTCACGTCCTGCCCGAGCCCGATGACTCCTCGCAGGACGCACCTGTACTGGCGCGTGAGGCCTACCTGCGAAATCTAATCGATAGTGCCCGCAATCTGCGTGAGCTCGCCGAGCGCCACATGGGGGGGGCAATAAGCCGAATCGTCATCCAAACGACAGCATCTTGGAAGTCCGAACTCGCTCGTGATGCACTCCGCCTCCACTCAGAGGATTTCGACTTCAGGGCTGGAGGCCAAGCGCACCTCCAGTCGCTTGAAATCTTCGAGAACGAGGCATTGAGGGGGGAAATCTTCCAGACATGGATGGCATTGACAACTGGCAGTAAGAAGAAGCGCGGGCGAGTCCACACATGGTCGATCGCCGAGAGGACTCTAATTTCCGACGGCCTCGACGAGACTGAGATCATCGAGGCCAACTCAGCCTTCATCGCCACGGCGCTAGCGGTCTCGTCCCTTGAGGTCTATCCGGTCGGGGAGGGTGAGGACGTAGCCGGGAAGGCCAGTTTGGCATTCCCGCTAGAGCCGGGAATCGCGTTCCTGTAGGTGAGAAGATGCCCCAGTCCACCGTACTATTCGACGATACCTGTGGCAAGTGCAGTCGCTGGGCTACCTTCATCGACAAGCACCACCCCGGCAACAGACTCCGCACGATGGGGCAGGAGACCGACGAGGGACACGAACTGCTCGAAGCCAGACCGCCCAGATTGAGAGAAGTCGACTCGGTTTTCATCATCACCGAAGACGGACAATGGTACGCTAGAAGCGCAGCCGTCTGGCGTATCGCATCCAGAATGAATCTGCCTTGGTCACTCGGAGCCGCCATCTGCCTCGTTCCATGGCCAATCAGGGATCTGTTCTACGACTTCTACGCACGACGACGGTGACTCCTTGTACTCGGTGGGTTCATGGAGCCCCTTTCTCTGGACGTCCCGTTGAGTGAAGAGAGGAGTGGCAATCGGCGGCGTTCCCGCCGACGACGCCGCCGGCGTTCTGGGAGTGACAACCACTCCCACAAGGAGAATAGACCGGCGGCCAAATCAGAGGAGGTCGAGCGTGCTCTCGCCCGCTTCTCCACCAATCCAAGACCGATGGGAATACCGAAGGATATCGACCCCCCTCCCAAGAGAATAAACATCCAGTGGAGGATAAATGCTGTTTCCAAGGAAGTACAGCGCAAGGCCGGCAATATCGCCTGCATTCCCGGCGAGTTCGGCTTCCTCCCCGAGGAGAGGGTTCAGGAGATTGCCTCCAAACTGGACGGCCTGCCAATATCCCTAGAGCAGGCCCTATCCCTGCGCAGTGCCTTGAATCAGGAGAAGAGCGTCTACTCGCATTCGAAACTAATGCGCCGCGCCAACGAAATCAGCCGACGCTACAAAGCCGGTGAGAGCGTCATAGCGCTATCCAAGCGATTCGACGCACCCCCAGTCAACACATTCAGAGCGATACTGACAGGAAGGGGATGGTCCAAGAGCAGAATCAAGGATATCTTGAACAAGAACCCCTCTAAGTTGAACAAGCGCGATCGTGAACAGTTCGAGCTCGCCGAGTCAGTCGATAGGGTTAGCTCAGTCAACCAAACCGAGACTCAGAACGCTGCCGAGGTCTTCGAGGTCATCCTTTGCGACCACTTCTCCTCTCTCGGAGTCAGGTTCCGCCGTCAGAATGAACTCCTAGCAGAGCAGAAGGTGAGCGAGGGCAGGGCTATTATCACTCCCGATCTTCTACTTCTGGATGATGTGAGAATCAATGGGGTCCCTTGCGCTTGGATTGATGCAAAGCACTTCTTCGGTGCCGACCTCAGGTTCCCGAAGAAGAAGACTCAGAAGCAAGTCGACAGGTATGTTGCTGAATATGGCCAGGGGGCCATCGTATACCGTCACGGGTTCTGTGGAGGGCTCAAACTCAAGGGTGCCACGCAACTCGATTCTAGTCCACTGGACCTGAAGCCCCTAGAGGACTTCCACGAGAAGATGAGGAACGGGTCCTGACTCATGCTAGGGGGCCCACCCTGCTTCTGAATGTCGATAGGCCAGCAACCCTCAGTTCCTCCGAGAGTAGATTGAAGAAATTTCCATCGGACTCAGCATCCTTAGGAACGATAACGACGCTTTCTCCCAACATACAAAGCAAGGGACACACCACTTCAGATAGATTCGCTGCTGTGATAGTTCGGTTTACGGCGGAGAGCAGATCAGATCTTGAGGAATCAGCCAACAAACTACTAGCTTCGGCGAAGCAACGAGACGACTCAATCAACTCCGACCACCGAGATTGGTCCCAGACTCCCACACCCAACTTTCCCATCTGTTCCTTTCCCGCCTCGCTAATCCTATTTTTCCATCTAGGGTCATCGATGTATTGTGAGGTATGCACCCCTGTTTCGGACTTCCAAGACAGGAGTATCGGAGTGTTTAGAGTCCATCCCTCGGAGATTCCGGGCCCATTATCTAGCCCGGGCCCACTGAAAGGTGAGCCTGCAACAAGCCTCCTCTCGACGCCACCTGCGGCCAATGCAGTGGTGTCACCCAAGCCACTTGACCTACTTCGCTCGACGATGTGAGCAACCAAGAAAGATCTTCTCAGACACTCCTCGTGAGGAATTCCAAGTGCCCTCTGGAACGCCATTGCGGCGGCTATAGCACCAGAGGCGGACATTCCGAACCCCTGCGAGACCGGCAGTCCCACCTTGATGCTCAGTTCCCAAGCCAACTCTCCCGCTTCGGGAACCACCGAGCAAAGCACTTCGAGCACCTCGTCGTACATAGTGGAATTGTAACTCTCACCTAGGAAAGAGACAACGAGTGATCGCCCCCCATCCTCTCCTTTTGCTATGGCCTCAGTTCCATCCTCTATACACAGACCTGCTCCAACGCTCCCCTGTTGTTCTAGCCCCAAGGCTAGGTCGTCGATAGCGAAAAGCAGCGTTAGATGGGCTCCACATTGCCCCCGACCGAACCTCGTGGTCATAGACCCACACCAGTGAACCGGTAAAGAAGGATTGGCATCTCACAAAGCTGCGGCGAGGTCCTCTTCAAGCGAATTAAATTTCTCTGCCAACTCATGGGATGCCTTCTCAAAGGCAGCTCTCGAGGTCATAGACCCATCCGTCTCAAAGTCCAGTATGAACTCGCCGGGGACTTCTTCGAGGACTATGGCACCATTGAATTTTCGAGACGCCTCTGTTCCTTCACCAACGTGATTAAGCTCGAGTTCGAGTGTAGCGACCTTGTCGATGTCATGCATCCTGCCATCCTTCTCGAAGTCTTTGGCTGTGATTGACAAGTTCATGCCCCAGAGGATTTTAGCCTTCGTCTTGTTCTTGATTACACCTATTTTCCTAGGTGTGAAGGAGACCCCGCAGACTGGAGACCACTTCACGTGATCACGCCCCCGCCCCATTACAGCGGTAGCATAGAACTCGATCATTTGCCCCTTCAGCAGCTTGGTGAGGGGGATGCTCTTGTATTCAGCGGGAATCTCCAGAGACTCGTCGCCGAGGTGCTTCAAGTCGCCCGCAGTGACCCACTTTCCTTCCTCTGAACCGAAAACCACGCATGAATAGATCATCTGGCATTCTAAACAACCGCGATCGTCCTCAACCAGTTCGGAGCAGTTGGGACATTCGTGCTGGAAGTGGAATCGGTCGTGCTGGGTCGGAACGGGAACCATGGCGAGCCTCTGAGCCACCATCTCGTCTGGTAGTGGCCCGGTCGTCTCCCAAGTTTCGTCGTCCTGCTCTTTGGTCCCCAATTGGAATCTTACGCTGTCGATTGCCATCTTCGGTGTGTCAGATATGAGCGAACGTCGGAGGGCGTTCGCGAGACTCCTATCTGTCTCCGACAGCAATAGTTGCATCCTTTCATCCGACTCCTTCAATATCTCGATTTTCACCATATTTTCACCTCACACTCGCCGACCCCGTCGACCTCCCTTGCTCTTAGTTCCATCAGTGGGCATTGGAGTAACGTCTTCGATCCTTGTGATTCTAACGCCCGCTCTAGTCAGCGCCCGAATTGCTGCTGTGGCACCTGGAGCACTGTAAGACCGGTTTCCGCCGGCGCCCCGATACTTGACGATTACATTATCGAAGTCCTTCTCGGAGAGCATCTCTGCCATCCTCTCGGCAGCCCTCGTAGCAGCGAACTGTCCGCCCGAATCAGAACCGCCCTTGGTCACCATGCCTCCGGAAACCTTGCAGATGGTCTCAGCTCCGGTCAGGTCAGTCGCGGTTATCAGTACGTTGTTGGTTGTGCTGAAAATGTGCAGAATCGCCTTATGCCCCATCATTCCACCTCCTTGGGAACGGTGTCATCAACAGTGGGAGCGTCTACTGCGCCCCTCTTGATTTGCTCGACGAACTCCTCGGAGGCACTGTCTTCTTGGACATGCCCCTCATCCCCAGAGTCAGATATTCGACGTTCGTCCAGATCTTTCCTGAAGGGGTGATCGGGATCAGCGAATGGGGAACCAGAGGTGTATTGCAGGTGCTCCTCTTCCTCCTTGCGGACATGATATCCGGGCACGGTCATGCGCTGTTTTCCGATGCAAATGTGGCCATGGATAATCAGATTCCTTGAGGCCCTCATCGAGGGGGCAAAACCTCGGTAGTAGACTACGGACTGTAGCCTTCGAGACAGCATGTGCTCGACATTGATCTCTAACACGTCACCAATCTCAGCACCGGATACCAAAAGTCCCTTTCTGAACAGGGAATCGAGCAACTGACTCTTCTCCTTGGCATAGTGTCCCTCCGAGGCATCAACCCTCCCGATTAGCTTCATGGCTTGGTTTCGATGCCGGCGCAGGGCCGACTTCTCCCTCCAGATCTCCCTCATTCCGCCGGTCTTCTTCAGACCGTACTTCTCCTTGAGCGCGTGCTCCTCGTCAATCCTAGCCTGCTTCCACGGATGGGTCGGAGTCTGAGTCCGAGATCTAGAGAACTTGGGTTCGCCCATCAATTCCACCTCGTCACTTCTTCCTCTGAACGCCTAGAGAAGAGCCCTTCCGTCCGTTGGATCTGAGCCGTTGGCCTCGAACCTTGTGCCCACTTCGATGTCGCATTCCCCGATACGTCTTCATCTCAGCGAGCCGAGAGACATCGTCATTCCTCGTCATGTTTACCTCATTGGCGATAATGTGTGCGTCTTCGTTGGTCTCCATCTCCCTTTGGCGGTTCACAAGCCACCAAGGTACTCTTGTGGCGAAGTCATCTATTGTGCTGCGAAGCAAGTCCTGTTCGTCAGTATTTAGATGGCCGCCGAGCCTATTTCCTTCTATTCCTGAGAGTTGGCAGATTAGCATCGAAGTCCTGATTCCGATGCCCTTCACCGAGGTCAGACCATAGGTGATTGGTTTGAGCCCGTCGATGTCGGTATCAGCGATTCGTAGGATGTAAGAGAAGTCGTCTCCAAGCTCTGCCTCGTTCACTTTCGCCAATACGGTTCCCCCGTGTTCACCTGTGTGGTGGCCCTTTGGGCACTGACGCGACCTGACCTCCGTATTTGAAACGAACGGAATCAAACTAATGTAGCCCGAAGCGAGCTTCAGTGATGCTCTCTACAGACAACATACAGGGTATGGTCCGTTCCTCCTCGAATTAGATCCATATCGATCATGAAAGCCCTGTCACCATCAACCTCCTTCAGGGCCTTGTCAAGCCTCCTCTGCAGAGTGGGATGCAGGGAGGGTTCGAGACCGCATCTGAGAGTAATTTTTCCAATGCCATTACTAGCCGCTGAGGATGCAACAAGGTCGATGGTGTGTAACTCGGGAGGAGTTAGCCTATGTTGAGCAATTTGACCGGTCGCCACCACGAATCCCCGTACATCTTCATCCTCCGCTAGTGGATCCGTGTGAATCAATAGCGGCCTCCTCCCTTCGATTCTGATCCAAGAAGAGCCGGTCCCTCCTGTAATTGCCCTATTCAACCAGGTTTCTTGGAGGCCGCTTTCGAACAGCGCAGGATCGATTACCGAAATCCATGCACCGAAATCAGGAGGCCTGTCGAACGTGACGGCATGTGATGTCGCGGGACTTCCCTCGATGCTGCCCATGACCCTCTTCCTGCCAATGCGCAAGCAGCGGCGCGCATTCTTCGATGAAATAGAACCTATCCAAACCGTCAACCGGTCGACTCTGCCACCTCCTTGGCTCAGCCACTCCCATGTCCTGACGCAACCCGGGAAACACGTCTCTAGAATCCCATCGATCATCGCTCTCTGAACGGAATCCAGTCTTGGAGAGAGGTCCAGAAGTACAGCAGGACCCCGAGGCCCGGCCTGCAGGTGCTTGCTCCACGCCCTCATCACCGATTTCAGATTGGGTTTCATCTCATCGACACTATGGCTCTGTGCGTCTTGGGGGCGGGCTGGATCCAGATGTAGCATAGCGATTGGGGGGTGAGCCCTTGTTCCTCCTTCCCGAAGGCTAGCCCAGTAAGCTGAGATTGCAGAGTCTGCGGCCGACCCATCCCCAACGAGAACCCTATCGAGCGAGCGTTGCACGTCTCCTTCGGAGTTGAGTTGCATGTTAGCAGCGCAGAGTTCAGCGACACCATCGTCTAATTCTATTCCGAGGGCCGGACGTCGCAGAATCTTGGAATAGGCAATCAGTTGCACCCCCGAGCCCGCAGCCGCATCTAGAATCACACCGGCTGGGAGAACCATCGGATCAATCTGTCCAGCCCGAATCGACGCTACCGACCAAGGCGTTGAGAGCCTCCGCATTTCTTCGGTCATGATAAATGACGGCTCGCCCTTCCTCGCCGACTTTGGCTTTACCTGCTCCTTAGTCCTACTGAGGAGCTCTTCGGAAGGTGTGAGGGCTACATGCTCTCCTTCGGTCACGACCCCCCCTCGTGGGCCTTGGTCAAGTCACTTTCGGGATTCCTAAGCAATCGGTCCTTGATTGATTTTCAACTCAAAGCGCAACCAAGAATCTTGCAACTCGTGACCATCGTTGTTCCCATAAGCGATTGGAGGAGGGAGGAGCGTGGTGTGCGAGGTCCCCGTGTCCACTGTCGGAAATAGACCCCTGTCGTTGTCGATGTCGAGACCTATTGCAGACCATCCGAAACCATCGATGTAGGCCGGATCGTCACCCGCCGTAACAACCAGGTCCCCTTCGTCCAGCTCCTCCCCGGTGTCAGCGTTCCAGACGGTGTAGTGAACATTTATCCTGTCGCCGTCGGTGATGTGGAGGTCACGAATCTCTGTGCCCTCGAGGATGTGCACATCGAGTCGGACCTGCGCCTCGGGCACCGAGACGTGAGTCGCTGTGATGCTAATCTCTCGCTCGTCAATACTATCGGTCAAGCCAATCTCAAGAATTACGCTTTCGTTACCCTCAATGCTTCTCGTGATGAAGGGCTCTCCAGGAGGATCACTGGCCGCAAAAACAACCCCTCCCCCACTTATTTCCAACACTAGGTTGAGAGTCTCGTTACCCCTGTTGTAGACAACAACGCTCGCGCCATCACCACTGCCTTGGTGCTCCCAGTCGCATCGCAGCTCACCTGGATAGAGGAAGACATCGTCCTGTTCGGACAGGTTATCTGGCCAATCCCAGTCGTCCCCTCTAGCCGAGCAGGTGTCGAATAGGAGATCTACCTCCCAGACCCACCTGTCACCTGACTTCAGCAGCTCGACGTTTTTCGAGCCGAAGGAGGTATCTAGATCATCGAGGAAAGCCATAGCAGAAAGGCCGACCCATACACTCGAGACAATCAGTGCGACGACCGTCCCAATAGACAGGACGATAGCCGCCCTTGGAACGGCCATCTTGTTCAGACCGAGGGGAATCGGAGGGTGCTCAATCTCGTCAGCAGTGTCAGACATCCAAGACCTAGTCACGTATCCTTGTCATGCCCGCCCGTCATCAAGGTTGGCACGAGCCGACTAAAAGGGGACCCCACTAATCCTTAGCCAGATCTTCCTGATTAGCCAGGCCTAACCACGCCACAATACCTAGCTCTAAGGCAAGAACAGTTAGAGAAATCAGCAGGTTCGATGGCTGAGACAACTCGCTAGAGACGAAGACAATGGCGCAGAGGATAGCCGTAATGAGGTCCACCAAACCCCAAATTCTGAGCGCTTTTCGCAATTGGAGGATTCCTACTACCCATACGACAGTGGACATAACGGTCAGGAGGATCGGCATTGGAATCTCATCGATGAACCCCATCGCCAAAGCACCTGAGACAACGAAAAGATGCCCATCGACTGCTAGGGTCATAGTCCACGTTTCTGCCCTTAGCGGTACGGTGAGCCCACACAGGGCAATCAGCGACATCCCAAGTATGAACACGAAACCCGGAACCAGATCCAAGACCGCATCATTCCACGTACCCACGGCCAACACTGCCAGAACTCCACTTGGAAGTGCCAAACCGAGACCCGAGGGTCGGGCAAGCTTCCAACTTCTGAATGATGCGCTGAGGACGGCGAGCA
The DNA here is from genome assembly GCA_030749075.1 of Candidatus Thalassarchaeaceae archaeon. Classification (GTDB taxonomy): domain Archaea; phylum Thermoplasmatota; class Poseidoniia; order Poseidoniales; family Thalassarchaeaceae; genus UBA36. The sequence continues at coordinate 134,186 of JASMKR010000022.1, forward strand.
GACCGGCGGGTCCGAACGAGAGCAGCACAATTGCAAAGCAACGAAAGCCAATCCCCATTCCGTCCGGGCCATCGCCTCGCCCCAGTTTTGCCCTCCTCTCATCAATCCAGAAGTTTCCTGCCACACAAAGAGTGAGAAGGACCTCTAATAGGTACCAAGGACCTCTCCACTCTAGGGAATCTCCCTCGAACGGATTGACAAATAGGGGTGGCGGCAGGCTCCCTATGACCAGAAACCCGATAATCCTGGATGCTAGAATCGGGAGCACTAGCCAGTCTATGGCAATGGGTATCCTTTCGAGGAGATTCTCCTGATGTACTAGTGAGATGAGTACCAGAACTAGGATCAGTACTGAAACGACAGCCATGTCCAAGAGTACAATATTGCTGCTCCCAGGAGGAATCACATGGGCTGTGACGAGAGCTGTTACAAGCCCACATATGGTTAGGGCGATGGGCACCTCCATCCCCATGATGTGCGGTAGCTCAAGCTCCAATCCCCTAGTCCTGTTTCTTACAAGCAGAACAATTAGACTAGAGAAGCTTCCAGATGCAATCAGGAAAAGCGGCCAAGAATCCTGATTATCCCCGAAAATTCCCGCATACAGAACAGTCGAACCCAATACGATTGCCAGCACGGCGAGACCGACGACAGGTCGGTGGCTCGCATCCGTCGTCAGGAGCTCCCCCATATCATCTGTTTCGGATGCCTCCCGCATCTTCCGGCGAATCTCCTTCATCTCAGCGACTTTGGGATTGAATTTACGAATCGTTCCTTGCTCAAGGGTGGAGTCCCTCACCGAATCTCCTTCGCCCGTGACAGAACTTAGAATCGAGTCCCGCTTGGCTATTGATCGAAGTTCGGCCCTAATCTCCCCACGAGCAATCAACCACACCGAGGTGACTGCGAACATGCCAATTGAGGAAATATTGAGATATTGATTTCCACTCTCCAACGAGAGAACGATGGTGATGACCAAGAGCAGCAGGGTGGAGGTTGCTGGTTTGATTATCTTCTCCATCTTCTCGGACATAGGAAGGTATGCAGCTAGCAAGACAGCCGTGCACAGCACAGCAGCAAGACCGATGCCAGGATTCGGAACAGATGCGGTATCCTCGAGTATCAAAGAAGCCTCGCGACCACTCATTGCAACTAGAATGGGAAGCGACATCAGCACCATTCCAAAGGTGAATCTGCCCTCATCGTCTCGGCCAAACAGCAAGGGGGAGATCGATAGGCAGAGAATCCCCATCAAGGCCTCGTCCAGCCCATGTCTCCATTGAACGACAATAACTGCGAAGGCCAGGATTCCCATGATTTGCTCTGGCTGGCCAGGGCGATATCCGAGAATCTCAGCACCCACGTGCAAGCCTCCTAGCAAAGCGAGGACCACTAGAATCGTGATAGCAGTGAAACCACCGAACTGGGCCATGAAGAGGATGGTGATTACGGGGAGCCATAGACCAAGGCTCCAGAGTTGCAGGGCGCCGGAGTCCCTGATTGAGGCAGAAACCTCCGTGATCCCTAGGAACCGGTCAGCTAGGTTCACGCCCCTGTGACCCATCCTGACGTTCACCAAGCAGAGCAGGATTGAGGCCAAGCACAGGTAGAGAGCGAGGGGTATTGGGTCTAGGTCTATGATTCCGCCCGGATCTGAGATGTCATTTGCCAGTAGAACGGTCCTGATGGTCTCCTGTAAGGCCTCCTCCAAGAGGACCCAAGTCCACGGGAGGAGTACCGTAATTCCCGAGAGGGACGGCGATTCCCTATTCAACGCCAGAATCGCGGTACCGATGTGCAGCGCGGATAACAGGGATAGGAGTAGCACACCACCGTCTCCCCCCGCTTCTGAAGATTCGGTGGGGACAAGAAGCACGAGCATGATCAGGATGGCAACAGCACCAATCCAGAGGACCCTGTCCGTGACGCTTTTCTGATCTCTCAGAATAACGAATCCCGTGGAGGCAGCACCTAGGATGGTGAAGACCTGATAGGAAGTCAGGTTGAGCAGGTCCTCTACATTGTCACCTGCCAGCAGAATCACGCTTAGGATGAACGCAGATACGAGCAGAGGCGCCGATACTCGCTCACGATCAACGCCTCGGACTACGAGGTATGAACCACCGAATGCCCCACCGAGGAACGTTACCATTCCCAGCGCGTAGCCAAGATCGTCCCTATTCGCCGCAACGGCTAGGAGAGCCCCGATCATGCCGAGTGAAATAGAAACCCCCCATAATCCTGGTTTTCCCAGTCCAACAGCCTCGAAACCGCTTGAGAACCAGTTCTCCTTGCGCGCGAACCTCGCTGCCATTGTGGCGTTAAGGGCAGTAACGACCATCAGCAGAAGAAACAGCAGGAGGGGTGAGTCTAGCTGGACCACTCGCAACTGAGCTATCTCGAAACCGGGGGTAATGGCGTGCATGCCGATCCACAAGTTGGAGGCCGCGATTCCAAGCGATGCTAGGTTCCCCGACTCTCTGTGCAGAGCAAGTCCGTGGAGCAACAGGGTCGCAATAAGGATCATTCCAGCTACGCCCTCCTCTCCCAGAACCGAACCCGTCGTCGATCCGATGGCTAGTAGGACCAGAGTCGACTGCGCGGCGATGGCATCGTGATCGTGCCTGTAGGCAGCATAGACGTTCGCGCCAACAAGCAGTAAGAGCGCTATGCCGAGCCAGGCATCGCTACCGATAATGCCCCAATGCCTAAGCTCGATAGCCAACCCGTACAGGACCTTCATCGAGATGACAACCCAAGTGACGCCGAGCAGCGTCATGTTCTTCCTAGGGACCCACAACTCGCCGAATGCGAATCCTACCGCAGCCAGCAGAATAAGCGCAATCGTTCCCGGAACTGGGTCGAAGGTTGAGCCAACTTGGATGCTGATTGCGCTGTAGACAACTATCATGGATGCCATAAGCATCCAATTGACACGCCCCTCACCCTCGATTGATAACTCTGTGACTAGATCCCTATCGGGTGCTGAGATGACCGCCCCATCGGCTTGGACCGCTCCCGGAGCGTCGGCCCCAATCTCTGTGAACGGATCGAAGACGGCCCCAATCGCCTCGTCCTCTTCACGGGCCTTCCTAGATTCTATGCCGCGATCCTCGAAATCGATGTCGCCGATGTCCACTCCGGATGAACGCTTGAACGCGCGTTCCCGGATGATTCGGTCGTCCGGCTCGTTATCAGCCATCGTTCTTCCAACGAGGCTTACATGGCATAATCACATCCCCTCCCGGAGCACAGAAGGTCGCTAGTACCGACTTCATCACAACAAACCATTGTCCCGCAACGCTTGAAGGTAGAACCCCTCCACCCCTATGTGGAGGGTATCCAGTTTGCAGGGTTCCTCACAGGGATCTGCGGTGCAGTTGTCAGCGCATGGCTTGAGTCCTAGGGGCGAGGTACGTTGGAACTTGGGCTGGGAAGAACTCCATTCCATTGCCGTCGAAAGAGGCGAGGCGAGACTCACCGCCCATGGGGTCCTCCTTACCTCTACCGGCGAGCGTACCGGGCGTTCACCGAATGACAGGTTCATCGTCGACGAGCCCGGTCTGGCCGACGAAGTTTGGTGGGGCAAGGTCAACAAATCAACTGATTCCAAGACCTTCGACCACCTCCTCGGTATGGCCAGGGCACATCTAGACAATGCTGACCAACTGTTCGTCAAGGACGCATTCTGCGGAGCCGACCCGAATTACAGAATGCCGGTCAGACTGGTTACGGAGAAGGCTTGGCATGCCGCCTTCATGCACAATATGTTCGTCAGGGCAGAGAGTGATGAATTGAATGCACACGACCCGGAGTTCACAATCCTTCACGCCCCCGATCTGAAGGCGAGCCCAAAGCGTGACGGCACCCAATCCGATGCATTCGTGATACTGGCTTTGGACAGGGGCCTGGTCATCATCGGAGGGACCCATTACGCTGGTGAGATCAAGAAGGCTATCTTCACCATCATGAATCACATTCTTCCTCTCAAGGAGATCTTGCCGATGCACTGCTCGGCGAATACGGATAATGAAAACTCAGCTTTGTTCTTTGGGCTCTCTGGTACCGGCAAGACAACCCTGTCCGCTGACTCCAGAAGAGCACTGGTCGGTGACGACGAGCACGGTTGGTCCGACGATGGAATATTCAACTTCGAGGGCGGTTGCTACGCCAAACTGATCGACCTGTCCCAGGAAGACGAACCAGCCATCTATGCAACCACGCAGATTCCAGGCTCTATTCTGGAGAACGTCGTGCTTAACGCGGATGGCACACCAGATTTCACGAACGACTCGCTCACACAGAATACCAGGGGCTCCTATCCCATTGAGTTCATCGAGAACAGGACGCCGGATTCGATGGCAGGCCATCCGAAGGACGTCGTGTTCCTTACCTGCGACGCCTTTGGGGCTCTCCCGCCCCTGTCGCGCCTGACTCCCGAACAGGCTGCGTATCATTTCATCTCAGGATACACCGCCAAGGTAGCTGGTACCGAGGTCGGCATCAACGAGCCGCAAGCTACGTTTTCCACTTGTTTCGGCGCCCCCTTCATGCCACGGCACCCAGGAGTATACGCCAACCTGCTTTCTGCTAAGATCAAGAGGCACGACGCAAAGTGCTGGTTAATCAACACTGGCTGGGTTGCCGGTGGATATGGCAACAGCAGCCGTATCAAGATCAAGTGGACGAGGGCGCTACTGAACGCGGCCCTGAACGGTGACCTTGATGATGTCGTTTTTGTAAAAGACGAACGCTTCGGATTCTCCGTACCCTCCACTTGCGAGGGAGTGCCCGATAGGATCCTAAGTCCTCGTGAGACTTGGCATGACAAGGGGAAGTTTGACAACGTCGCGAACCTGCTCGCGCAGATGTTCATCGAGAACTTCGAGCAGTATGCATCAGGCTGCAGCGATGCGGTACTGGGAGCCGGTCCTAGGCCCCTAGTCGATTAGCCTCTGTTTGGATTCGCGTTGCGCGTCCACAGCGCAAATGGCTGCCATGTGAACGACATCTCGAACACTATCACGCCTCTGCAGAACGTGGGCGGGTTTAGACAGGCCCTCTAGGATGGGGCCGGTCATCTCAGCACCGGCAATGCGCTGCAGAAGTTTGTAGGCGATGTTCGCAGAGGCGAGGTTAGGGCAGATTAGTACGTTTGCTGGACCTTTGAAGGACATGAAGGGGTAGTCCTCTTGAATTTCGGCTACCAAGGCGGTGTCCGCTTGCATGGGACCGTCAATCTCGAGACTGGGTTCCAACTTCCGAACAATCTCGATTGCTTCCTCGATTCTATCTGTCCGCAACTCGTCTGAGGTGCCGAAATTGGAGAACGAAAGCATCGCTACCTTGGGATTGACTCCGAACCTCCTTGCTACCTTCGAGGTCTGGATAGCAATCTCAGCTAGCGTCCTTGCGTCCGGGTAGATGTTGATGGTCGCATCCCCAATGAACAATAGTTGCCCGTTCACGATCATCATGTACATCCCAACAATCCTATGGGAATCGGGGTCGGGACCGATAATCTGCAAGCATGGCCTCACAATGTCTGAATAATGATGCGATACACCGCCCAAGTATCCATCGGCATCACGCATTCGGACCATCATTGGGGCGAAATAGGTCGTTGACCTGAGGAGACGAATCGCATCATCTTCCGTCAGTCCACGACGGCCACGCAACCTGTGCAGTTCCACGGCGTACTCATCACGCCTCCTAGGATCATATCTGACATCGATTGTTTGGCATTCGAACTCGAGACCAAGCTCTTCCTTGACCGACTCGATCCTTTCGACCTGACCAAGCAGGATCGGCTCGCAAATACCCTCAGCAATGCATTGTGATGCTGCCTTGATAATGGTCGGATCCTCGCCTTCACTGAAGACGATTCTCTGGACGTCGCGCTTGGCTTGGTTAATCACCCCTCTCATGATCGAACGAGTTAGACCAAGCCGCGCCTCGAGCTCTTCCCTATACGAGCCAATATCGAACTCATCCAAGGAGAGGCGGGAAACCCCCTCTTTAACCGCCGCTTCGGCAACCGCACTGGCTTCCCATATCAGGACCCTAGCATCGAATGGTTTTGGAATCAGGTACTCGGGACCAAACTGCATCTGTTCACCACCATAGGCTGAGAGCACATCATCGGGGACAGGCTCCTTTGCAAGGTGTGCCAAAGCCTTCGTAGCTGCCATCTTCATGCCCTCGGTGATTTCTGTGGCCCTCACGTCCAAGGCACCTCTGAAGATGTAAGGGAACCCTAGGACGTTGTTGATTTGGTTGGGATAGTCAGACCGACCAGTTGCTACAATCGCATCATCGCGAACACTGAGAACCTCTTCAGGTGTGATTTCTGGATCAGGGTTCGCTAGTGCGAAGATCAACGGTCGATCCGCCATCTTCTCTATCATTTCTGGAGCCAACAGTCCTCCCTTGGAAAGCCCTAGGAAGACGTCAGCACCCTCTATCGCTGAGGCGATGTCACCATCTTCGATATCCCTGGCAAACTCGGCCTTGTAATCGTTCAATTCGCCGTCTTTTTGGCGCTTGGTGGTGATAATGCCCCGCGAGTCAACCATGATCAAGTTCTGCGAATTCACCCCTAGCCTGACGTAATGCCTAGCGCACGAGATGGCCGATGCACCCGCTCCGAGAATCACGACCTTGACTTTGCTAAGGCTCTTCTCCACGATCTCGAGGCCGTTGAGAAGTGCGGCTCCTGAGATAATCGCGGTGCCGTGCTGGTCGTCGTGCATCACAGGTATGTCAAGCTCCTGCACTAGGCGTCGTTCGATCTCGAAGCACTCAGGCGCCTTGATGTCCTCAAGGTTGATGCCACCGAAGGTCGGAGCAATCGCCTTCACGGCCTCGACGAATTGGTCGACGTCGACTCGATCCACCTCTATGTCGAAGACGTTGATATCCGCGAACGCCTTGAATAGCAGCCCCTTCCCCTCCATCACGGGCTTGCCGGCCAAAGCCCCTATGTCCCCGAGGCCTAGGACAGCCGTTCCGTTGCTTACAACAGCCACAAGATTGCCCTTGGAGGTGTATTTGTAGGCGTCTTCCGGGTTTGCTTGAATCTCCTCGCACGGATAGGCTACGCCAGGGGAGTAGGCCAGGGAAAGCTCGCGTTGCGTACTGTGGGGCTTGGTGGGCACGACAGTAATCTTCCCCGCAGGGTTGGATGAGTGGTAGTCGAGAGCGTCGTCACGCAGTCGCTTGTTGTCCAGAGGCCACACCTCGGGTGCTCCCGGCTGGACCATCTCCTATGATGCTATCCTATCCAATCTAGGGTCATTATCGGCCCTTCGTACCTTGAAATGCCCCCCTTTTCATTTACTCACTGTGACTCAGGTTTTCCTACATGGGATGTTATACCGTGGTGAACGGCTACCTCAAACCTCATCAATTGCGCGGGATTGCGTGATTTTTCACTGGTTTTATCACAATTTGGACGATTATTGATTTGGCATTGCAATCCAAAAGGGCTTCATTGCTTCAAAAATGAACATATTATGGATTCGCCAGTATGATGGCCCAAATTGCTTTCGACGCGCTCCGATTCCGATAATATTAGTGTTACAAGCTTGGGCGGGATGGTGAGCAGCACGCAGACGTTTACCCATACCTTTCATAAATTGCACAATGAGGGGTTCGCTTCGTGTCTATGGACTTAGGTTCGTCGAGCGGCAGGCGTAGCGGTTATGCGGTGTCCTTGGTTTTCCTGATGCTTTTGCTTCCTTGGTGCTCCATGGCCACTTCTGGAACTGAGTTCTTAGGTAGCTTCGACGACACCTCCCAACAGAGGTCAGTGACCTCGAGGTCATGGGGCGTCAATGGGACCAACGACACCGGCTGGATCGAATTGGTCGCAGATGGAGCGGACCCGGGAAACGGCACCCCTGCGTATGGGGATCTGATGCTCGAATTCGCCCCAGGGGCTGTGATTGAAAATCTGACCTTCGAAATCGCCGTAAATGGGAGTGATGGATATTGGGCCAATCAGCCGCAACTGAGCCTGATGAATACCCAGACCGAGATTCTCGACTGGGGGGGAATGGGCGATCTAGGCCGTCAGAATGACTTCCTCGATAACCCACCTACCCTTATCGACGGTGTCCTCGACACCTCGCTCAAGCCGAATTCGATAAGCGACGCGTCTTGGCAGCTGCCCACTGGCATTGAGATTACCGACCTTGTAATAGAGGCACTAAGGCCCGTCGATCCCAAGCTCTCGTTGACCCCACTTACGGTGACGATACACGATAGCGCGTTCAATCCGTTTGATGGAAGGCTGTACCTACTGGTGGACGATGACCTACTGCATCTGGATGAAAACGCGAACAAACGCATTATCGACATCCAGCAGAATGTCGCTGGTCGCAGCCTAGTCACCGATGGCAGTCGTGATGCCCTCTACATGGGGACCGCTGACGGGGGTGTCCATGCCATGCGGATTTCCGACTCCACTACCATAGAAGATTTTCCCCTCGATGTCAACAACACAAACTCAGACCCGATTCTGGCTATGGCGGTTGACATTCACGGAGTTTTGTGGTCAGCGACTGAGTGCGGCTTGCACTACCTCATGCCGAGCGAGGGCTCCTTCTGGTATTCTGAGGACTTCTGTCTGGGGAACGAAACCGAGAACCCTGTCGACATTCTGGTCGAAGGCCGCAGAATCTACCTCGCCACCGAGGGCCACGGCGTCCATGTCATCAATTACAATATCTCAACTCCGGGCTCTGTAAAGCCGCTTACTATCGACAGCCACAGCGTGTGGGACACGTCCGATTACCTATCGGGCGACTCGATTGCTGACTTGGCAATCGCCGAAGATATCCTTTACATCGCCACCTCCGACTCGGGAATCGATCGCATCGACCTCTCTTCTTCCTCTTGGCTGGGTTCTTGGACCTCTAACAACTGGCTCGTGTCCGACACCGTCGTCGGTCTGGCTGTGGCCCCAGGATGGCTTTACATTCTCGGTGCCGAGCAGGTTCAGGCATACGACACGAACATCCTGCTGTTCCGCTCCGGTCACACTCTCTCTGACATCGGGCTGACCGGATCGGGAGCCTCAATCAGTGCCTGGCCCGGAGATCTGGAAAGGGCCCCAGCCTCATCGATGGCTCTTGTCGGAGATGCTTCTGGAACGCTTGGGAGGTTGCTCGGGGAGAGCCCCGATGGCTCCATGATCGTGGTAAGCAGCCCCTCGATCGATGACGCCGAAGTCACCGCAATCATTGATGATGGTCAGCAGGGGGAGTTTTGGATTGCATCTGGTAGCATCATCAATATCATGGACAAGAGGGACGGCGTTTGGAAGGCGCCAATTGACCTCACCGACCATGTTTCCAATCCCGGATCAATCACAGAGATCACCCAGGATGACGATGGCTGGGTGTGGGTAGGAACCACGGGCCACGGAGCCCTGAGGTTCAGCAATGTTGACGCATCATTCTTTGGCTACATCCAGGGACTCAACTCCCTCCACGTTACCAGTATGGATTTTGATGCTAACAACGATATCCTAGTCATTGGCCATCAAGAGTCGGGCATATCCCTCTACTCCACAGGCGCTGAGTCAGTCATCGAAATTTTCACTACCTCTAACGGCCTGGACTCCGACTCGATCAGGGACGTTGCAACTAGGTTTGGCGTGGCTTACATCGCCACGCAGGAGGAAGGCGTGATGCGAATTGATTTGAGCGGCCCGACGATAATCGGATCATGGCAGTCTCTGGGGGCCGACAACCTCGAACAAACTCCGGTGGCTGTTGATGGCGACACCATCTACCTCGGGCTTACCGGGCTGGGCGTTCTCATTATCGACAGACTGACGAAGGACATCATCGACCTCTGGACCCCAGACGACCAGAACGGAATCCCCGATGCCGATGTCAACACCCTTGCAACTGACTACTATGGCGGGCTGCTTGTGGGCTCAGAGGTCCAGAACACTGGAGCCGGTAGCAACGGCGGTATAGCACGTTGGGACGGCTCAAGTTGGGAGCTCCTGCCGACCAGCATCCCCGGGTGGGGAAACGATCCCTTCGAGTTCTATGACGTCACAAGCGATGCCAGCGGCATCTACGCCGGCACGAACAGAGGAGCATGCATGTGGAACTGGGCCTCCGGCGCTCAGACGTCGATAACTCTGGAAGAGTGTTGGAGTACCGGTGGTCAGGGCGGTGGCGGCGGTGGCGGCTCAGGCATGCCCTCCCGTTGGGTCATCTCCGTGGATGTCATCGGAACCGACCGACTGTATGCCGGAACAACCGAGGGCGCAGCCGTGATCAACACGGCAAACGGTACTGTGATCGACGTCTGGACAGCTGGCGATGATACTGAGAGGGCTAGGGTCGTGAAATTTGGTGACATTGTATATCTGGGCTTCGAGAACATCGGTATCGCCCGCTACAATCTCACTTCTCGCGAGTGGCTGCCCGCTTGGGATGGCACGCATGGCATCATCAGCGACGATGATATTACCACCCTGATCAAAGGGCTCGAGGAGGGAACCATCTGGGCCGGGGGCGATTCCGGGCTCACTCTGATTGACGTGGTCAACGAGGCGGTACTGATTCAGTGGAATCGGGGCTCGAACCAGAACGGACCGACCCTGCCGGACTATCCACCCGCGGAGACGGTCATAATAGACCAAATCATGTACTATTCACCTCAGCGGGCCGGTTCCTGGAGTTCCAGGGACGAGATCCACAGGATCAACCTGAACAACAATTCCAGCCTCCCCGCTATAGACGCGGGAAATCGTCTGGGGTACAATGGGGTTATCCATGGTGTGGGTCACGTCGGTGACGAACTATGGATTGGCGTTCGCCAGACCTCCAGTTGGGGCGGCGGTGGGGACGATGGAACGATTCTGAGGTGGAATGCGTCATCCGGATCTTGGAACCCGAATTTGGAGACCATCGGCGAAGTCGGACGCGTCAACGCACGATACCTCGGTGACTGCTTCCCCCTCACTAGTACCTGCGAGCTTTGGGTGGCCTACGGCGATAACATCCTCCGGAGGTTCTCTGCTGGAAATATGACGTTGTTAAACCAGTGGAACGACGTAGATGGAAGGATTAGGGGAATGGTCGAGTACGACGGAGAGTACCTTTTCGCCAGCATGAACGGAATCCTTAGGTGGAATCCCGACAATGAATCGTGGCTGTCATCATGGCTTCCTGGAGACGGCCTTCCCGAGGAAGCAGAGCTCGACTTCTACTCGATGGCTGTCGTCGGCGACGATCTGTGGGCCAGTTCGGGAAACCGAAACGACGGACTGGTAATGAGGCTATCAGGAAACAACAGCAATTGGTCGACGTGGGAGGTCAACACTGACGAGATTCCCGATGGTTACGGTGCAGACATATTGCTGTGCAATGACATCGTCCACATTGCCATCGGATTCGAATCTTGGCAATGGTGGGTAGATGGCGGCGGGGTCGCTAGATTCGACCTTGCAGACAACGATGGGGACGGCATCTCCAACGAGTGGATTGATCCATTCATTGAGGACAACTCTAACATTGGCGACAGGGACGCTAGGGCGCTTGCTTGCGACGAGGCCAATGACATCCTGTACATTGGATTCGACATAGAGGACCATGGCATAGACCGCTTCAACTACAACTCCAACAACTTCATCGCCACCCTGACACCCGATCGAGGAGTCTCAGCAGCCAAGGTCTTCCCCGGAGGCATGCTGCACGACGACAACGTTCTCCTCGTCGCCCACTATGACGGCCCAGGAGGAATCACCCGAGTCATAACCTCGGGAACCGCTGCCTCAAACGGCCAGATTCTCGGGTCCGGAATGGATGCATGCTCCATAGTGCGCGCTCCCTCCGAGAGCTCTAGGGCCTATGCGATAGGCAGATCGGGGGATACCTCGGGCATCAACAGGGTCGATCGCCTTGACAGCACCGGTCTGATTGAGGGGGGATTCGACGCGTTGGTCGGCCTCCCCTCTGGAATAGTCCACGAGATGATCTCCAACGGTACCCACGTATGGGTGACGGTGGGGTCCGGGCCCAACTCATTCCTAGGCTCAACAATCCTTCAAGGCGAACTGCTGGAGAACGGATCGGTCAACTGGCAGTACGGCTTCGACACCCAGTTCGAGGCGATAAATGAGATACTCCTTGGGGATGGTGAGATTTGGCTTTCGACTCTCGGGGGCGGCATATGGTCAGTCAATCTGAGTCAGAGAATCTTCGAATCCACGCCTATGGCCCTCCATAACCAGATGGACGGGTTGCTGATGGATGGGGACAAGATGTATGTTGGACTGGTGGGCTTCGATGGAAGCTCGGCCGGATACCAGGCCTTCAACCTCGATAGCAGGTCGTGGGGCCACGGCAGCCTGATTGCAGGTCTGCCGAGCAATATAGTCACCGACTTCGTCGAATACGAAGATCACATCTTAGTGTCCACCCATGGCGGAATCGGTCTTTGGAACACCTCCAGGTCTGACTGGGACGATCCCATCACCACCGTCGATGGACTTCCCTCGCCCATCATCGACCATCTCTTCGTCCCACCATCGCCATTGATGGGCAATGGCATGGTCCTAACCGGGGGCCCAACGGGGCTCAACGTGCTAGACCAGAACCTCTCAATCGTTGGCTCCATCCGCAGAGCGGACGGCTTGGTGGGTAATGCCGTTGCGGGAATCGTCTACGCAGAGGCAGTGATCAGGCAGGTCAACGACACATCGACCGGCACCTCCGTGACTCTCCACCATGACGCCGCTCTGTTCATCTCGCACAACGGCCAAGGCTCGACTCGCCCCGGCGTCACGGCCTGGGATCTAGCCACCGACAGTGCGAACGGAACCTACAATATCGACATGATTCCAAGCAACGACGTTCGAGCAGTGGCCACCGATGACTGGGGCGTGCACGTGGCGACCGCTGAGCAGCCTCTGGTTCACTGGAACGGGACTTCGATGATGATGGAGTCGGGGGCGGGGGCACGAGAGCTGCAGGCTTGGCCCATCATCGACCTTGCCACAGATGGAACGCACTTGGCCGCAATCTCATCCAACCACATCAGCGTGGTCAAGGTCGGTGGCGATCATGGGGTCATCGCCGTCGGAGAACTGACCGGCGCTATCGGCGGCGATGCCAAAGATGGGGGGCTAGCGGCTCTCGGGAGTGATGGCCTGCGCGTGTTCCAACCTATGGAGACACTCAATGAAATGCCAAGGGAGTTCCAGCGGAGGGCTCAGCCTCTTACCGCCGTCTTCGTGGACAGGACAATAGACATCACGGACACGACTCATCCCGGGATGTCCACGATCCTTGCTAGCCCCGACTCCCCAATGCTCATCCCGCTTCATCAGAACCAAGCCAACTCCTCGGAGATCCTGCTCTACCAGGGTGCTCTGACCCTAACGGCACGCCAGGGTGGTGCGTGGGTTTGGGCGAGCTCGACTCTGCTGAACTACACCGGCACATGGGACTTGGCGTCCTACGACTCAGCCATACAGAATGCCTTCCAGACAGCCATCTTCAACACCCCACCCGGCTCCATGTCCTCGACGGTTCACCTTCAGTTGCAGTCTCCCTCGGACGGGCGCATCAAGGTTCGGCTCACATATGATTGGGAGAGGCTGGAGGCACCGACCATGATCACCGACCTAATCGACAGACCGAACGACGGGGGAGGCGTTCTGCAGGCTTCTTGGCTGCCGGCCCAGGATTCGGCTTGGACAGCTTACCGGGTATACGTGTGGGATTCTACCGATGACCCAGAGTGGTCCCCGACCAAGGACGACTTGGACGACTTCCCTGACTACCTACGAGTGCCATACTGGTCCCAGACCACAGCGGTTTTCACTACCGGGAACAGAAACGGAAGCCAAGTCTCGCTTTCCGAGGATCGCCAGTATCGGGCTACAATCGCAATCGAGTACCCTGACGGGTCCCTTGGCGATCCCATCACTTGGAATGGCAATGCCACTCCAACCGATGAAGTCCCCACACCACCAGAGTGGCTGACCGTCGAACCCGTCTCCGGAGGGAACCCCGGGACCCTCTCAGCTGAGTGGTCGGCATGCCGTGAACTAGATCCCTCGCTGACGAGGATTTGGGCCGTCCAGCAGGAGATCACCAACGCCCTCGCCCTGTCCGATCCAATGGATTTCGCCTTCGCGGCTGGAAACACGACGGTATTGGACTTGGAAGGCAACACTCCATACTGGTTCGCCATCGTCTGCGTCGATCAGGCAGGGCAGTTCGATCCCGCGAACGCCACCGTCGTCGGCCCGGTGGTCACTGCGGGAGGCCTGAACGATGGGATCGCTCCCTCTCCGATCGCAGACACCGCTGCCAGTGACGTGCCCGAAGACGAGGGAGGCCGAATTCTAGTCACCTGGACCCCCAACGACGAGGAGGACTGCACCTACCACGTGATATACGTGCTCCCTGCTTCCGGATGGACCGCGCCGACCACGGTCGACGGCTGGCCAACCGCTGCATTCGTTCCGGACTGCACGACCGACGAGCTAATCATCGACTCGATCGGCAACGCATCTCTAGAGAACGGCATCGTCTACTGGATCGGGGTCGTCGCCGTCGATGATTGGGGCAACCACAACGCCGATGACGTGCTCGTGGTCGAGACAACCCCATATTCCGAGCTCGACTCGCTGGAGTGGGTCTCTCCCGACCTAGTAACCGGGCTTCTCGCCTGGGACCACCCCTCTGATGACGGAACTGCCATCGACGTGAGGTGGGACCGATCGATTGCTGAAGATTTCAGCCATTACACGGTATGGGCCTCGGACTATCCCCTCGACGACCTCACGCTCATCTCGTCGAAATGCGAGGTCTCCGGTCAGTGCGCCCTCACCACGATCGACCAGAGACAGATAGAAAACTCCCCCCAGCTCGAGGTTACGATAAGCAGGGCGCTGTACGGCACCGAGGCCGATAGCCTGGTCTCGGAAGAGATCATCCCCCTTGTGCCACTCTATGTCACGGTGACCGTACACGACATCGCTGGCAACGTCCGGCTCACTGACTTGGGCGAAAACATGGTCCTCGCGACCCCCCTCGACAACCGCGGAGACCTCTCCCCACCGGATAGGATTCCCGCACCGACCCTCCTTGACAGGTCACCCGATTCAGGGAACGGCGTCTTCGTAGACTTCGCTTACAGCACCGCCTCAGACATCGGGGGGTACTGGATCTACGCGGTAGCCGGCAACCCGTTCGAGAGCGCCGTCAGCCTAGAGCCTGCCATGGTAGTCGATCGCAGCGTACAAACCCCCGTCTTGCTCGAGGAATTGTCTGGTGGGAAGAGCATCGTCCCCGACGTCCCGACGTGGGTCGCTGTAGTGGCTGTGGACAGTTCCGGCAACGCCTGGTTCGACAATCTCGCCTCCAGTATGATCAGCCCCGTGGATGAGATCGCCCTCGATCCGGGCATCCACCTGCCTGCGATCTACGAGGTCATGGTCTACTGGGACCCCTCTGGCTCACACATCGAGATTCTGTGGGACGCCTCCGACGACCCGCAGGTCATCTCCTACTCGGTCTACGCCAGCACGACGGAGTTCGCGGACACAAGGGAGGCCATGCTGGTCACCTCGGGAGTCACAGCCTCGAACGCAACCTTCGATGCACTCGGACCCACTCCGATTAGCCCCTCCAGCAACTACTGGATCGCAGTGGTCGCATCAGATGGAGAAGTGCACAGGCTTGGAGTGGAACCGATCCAGATCAAGCCCTTGGTTGAGTACTCTCTCGAGGGTGGTGGCTTGAATCGGGATACCCTCGGCGCGTCTTGGTTCGACCAGCTCATGGGGGGCGATCTGAACATGTTCATCGCCCTCATCTCCGCGCTGATGATACTCCTTGGCGCGGTGCTCATCGTCAAGCCGAAGGAGAGGTCTGCACCCGAGCCCTGGGAGCTTGGGACCCTCGAAGTGGAGATGGAGGAGGAGATGGAGCGCGAAGCATCTGGCTTCGATGATGACGAGGACTACGCCTCCCCCATCTCGATGCTCGACATCCCTGAAACTGATCCATCGGGAGAACCACAGTCCCCAATCTCGGAAGAGACCGAGATTCCTAGGGACCAATCCTCGCAGGTTCCCGATACAGTGGTCGAGGATCTGATGGAGCCGGAGTCGGAAGAGGTAGATCTTGACGACCTCAACGAGATGGCCGACGAGTTGGGCACGGACGATTCCGAGGAAGGGGACATCGACACGTCGTTCATCGACGACGCCATCGATGAAGGAAATGAGCCTTAAGCCCCTCTCAGCATGCCTAGCAACCCGTCGGACCGTAGCCTTGAAGGAGCAGTCACAACTGGTTCATCCGAAGCGGTATGCCGACCTGCAGGATGTGCAAGCAGAACTACCCGGAGAGCCAATTCATCGGTGGCATCGGACCGCGTCACCTCGTCTGCGCCCGCTGTGGCATCGAGCATGGACTGGCCAATCCCGAGGACGTTCCCCAGTACTACTCTGACGACATCATCAACGCGCGCTTCGCCCTGTTCACACTCAGGCACCTGCCATGGTCAACGCTCCTCTTCGGTTGGCTCCTGTATCTGTCCCTCGGCCGCGGGATCGAGCTTTGGTCCAGCATCTTCTTCGTCGTCTTGGTCCTAGGAACCCTAGTCGTTCCCGTCATCCACTTCCTGCGGAGCACGAGATTCAAAGCCGAGCTGTCCCGCTTGACCCCTTGATTCGCCCACGGGAATGCTTGAAATACGGCACATTGCTCTCCGGAGTCAGAGGGAACGGTGGGTTCCCTGTGAAAGCCCGTGAGATTGGATGGAAATAAGAGGAGGAGCTAGGACAAGTAGGTACGAGTTCGGAAACAGCCGGAATGACGCTCAGTGCAGCGTTATGACAGTTGACGAACCGTTGCGCAGGCTCACTCCCAGACACCATCCGCGCCTCCCGGATCGAGGAATTCGCGCGAAGGTAAGCGCGAGCCACGCCCGGACAGAGGGAACAGCGGGTTCCCTATACTGAAATTAGGAAGTGAAAACGAAAATGCAGAGAACGAAGAATACGAGTATGCTGATAGCGCTTCTCCTCGTGCTCATGGCGGGATCCACCGGCGTCAACGCCGATGGTTCCGACCCCCTCGACCCGTCTGACGGCGGGGCCGATTGGGACGGAGATGGTCTCACCAACGCCGAGGAGCAAGACGCTGGAACTGACATGAACAACCCTGACACCGACAACGATGGCATGCCAGACGGGTGGGAGGTCAACTACGGCCTCAATCCAAACTCGGCTAGCGATGCCAGCGGCGACCCCGACGGAGACGGCCTGACCAATTCGGAAGAGTTCGAGGCTGGGACAAACCCCAACTCGGCCGATACCGATGGCGACGGCACCGACGACGCGGACGACCCGTATCCAAACGACCCCAATGACGGGGCCGCCTCGGACTCCGACGGCGACGGCATCCCTGATGCCTACGACCCGGACTACGAGGGCAACGGAGACGGATCGGGCGACGGAGGCACCGATGGCGGTGGCGAAGGCGAGGACGGCGAAGGCCAAGGACAGGGTCAAGGACAGGGCCAAGGACAGGGCCAAGGACAGGGCCAAGGACAGGGCCAAGGACAGGGCCAAGGACAGGGCCAAGGACAGGGCCAAGGACAGGGCCAAGGACAGGGCCAAGGACAGGGCCAAGGACAGGGCCA
>JASMKR010000023.1:0-52804 GCA_030749075.1 Candidatus Thalassarchaeaceae archaeon
TGGTGGGCGATACAGGATTCGAACCCGTGTCACCGGCTTAGAAGGCCAGCATGATATCCAGACTACACCAATCGCCCGGCTTAATCCGGAGGCCCCACTTAGATGAACCCTCACTCAGCCTCGAACGGCCTCGCGCACTTCGGGCATCGCACCGGCCGCGTCACTCTCCTGCGCTCCCAGGCGTGCCCGCAGCCCCCGCACATCCACTGCCCCTCGGGCAGCCCAGACAGGACTCTCCGCCTCAGCCCCCTCAGAACGGGCGAGTCACTGAGTCTTGGTGCAGGGGCCACCCTCCGGACGATATCTGCGTGCAATCCGTCGTGGTCGAGAAGTCCGGCTGCGTGGAGCAATTCGTGTACTAGCGTGTGCACGAGCAGGGCTTCGTCATCGGCGAGAATCGGGTTGAGGGCGATGGTCACGGGACCAGGTGGGGCCCCTAGCCTCCTGCGCCGATAGATCTCGTTGTGATCGCACTCGAACCTGGTCAGGCCCAGCCGCGCCTCTCCCGCTGGCATCCACTCGAGATCGAGGTGCTCGTCGAGGTGCTCTAGGAAGGGCGCGTCCTCACCCTCCAGCTCTTTCCTGATGACTCCCAGCAGCCCGTTCGGGATGGCCGGTGCCTTCGACAGCCCCCTCTCCTCTCGCGCCATGCCCCCCGCCTTGCCCCGTCCTCCTTAAATGGCCGCTGAGGGTCGCCGGCCCGCTGGGCGTGTGGCGCAGCTTGGAAGCGCGCTTCCTTGGCATGGAAGAGGCCCCGAGTTCAAATCTCGGCACGTCCACCATCATACGCTTCTCAATATTCCATAATGCTGCATTTTTTGCATCTAAACAACCCATCCAAACTGCCAAAATGTGCGATTATGGGGTTCATACTAAATATCCTACTAATCCTCGAGGTACTCGATGAAGACTAAAGCGACTGCTCTTCTACTATGCACACTGATGATTGCATCGGTCCTCGCTGGATGCGCTGGAGACGATGTGGAAAGGACGCTGACACAGGCTGACTGCGACGCAATCGGAGACGGTTACACGCTGGACAGCGACGCCAACGCATGCGTCACGACCGTAACCGAAACCGTGACAGAGACCGTAACCGAAACCGTAACGGAGACCTTGGTCCGAGGATGCACCGATCCGGCCGCCAACAACCACGACGCGGCTGCCGAGCTTGATGACGGCTCTTGCGACTACGGTCGCGCCCAAGCTGACATCATGGCCGACTACGCTGCTGGGACCCTAGACTTCGGAAACGCTACTTACGAGCTCGAGAAGTCCAGGAAGTGCCGCGAGCTGGGTTCCAACAACCCCTGCGAGATAGTCGAGATGTCCATTGGGGACGCCTCTACCATCGACCCTCACGACGCGTACGACTCGGCTTCGGGTGACGTTATCGAGCAGGTCTACGACACGCTCTACCGGTACGCCGGTGACGGAACCGGCAACGCCATCATAGAGGAGCGCCTTGCCACTGGCTACACGGTCAGTGCAGATGGCCTGACCTACACCTTCACCCTGCGTGACGACGTGTACTTCAGCGACGGCTCCCCGATGGAGGCCTCTGACGTTGTGTACTCGTGGTGCCGTGTCCTAGGATACGGATCACCAGCCAGTCACGTCGGCTGGATCCTCGAACAGAGCTTCGACTGCAACGATGCTGACGGAAACCACGATGACAACGGCGGCTTGAGCCTCTCAGTCATCAACGCCCACTCTTTCTCGGTCACTCTGTTCGCGCCTTCTTCGGCGTTCATCTCGACCATCGCCTACACGGTTGGCGCTGTCATCAACTCCGAGCTGTGTGAGGCCAACCGCGTCGTCGAGCTCGACGCTGACGGCAACGTCTCTTCGGACGATTACTGTCACAAGTGGATGGACGAGGCCCCCTTCGGAGCCGGTACCAACGCTTACTTGGTGCAGTCCTGGGTCCGTGAGGACAGGCTGGTCCTAGTTCCTAACTGGATCTACTGGGAGAGCGGCGACTACAACATCAACCGCCACACCGTGTCCATCGTTACTGAGGCAACCACGAGGCTGCTGGCCTTCACCGACGGTGAGGTCGACTTCGGTAGCATCAATATCGAGGACCTAGTGAACTTCTGCGACAACTTGGATGACAAGCCTAACGTGCAGTCCAAGGAAGGATACATCTGCACCTACAGGGAGACATTCACAACGACCCTGTCCGCCTTCAACCTACACCCGAAGGCCCTGGATGCAGGCGAGGACGTCACCAACACCGGCGCCAACTCCTCCCTCATCCTGAACCACGACTGCAACAATAACGGCACCAACGACTGCAGCGTCATGGAGGTAGGGGCGGTACGAGCGGCCATCTCCTACGCGTTCGACTACGAAACCCACCGAAGGGACACGTACGACAACTCGCTGGCACCGCAGTACGGGCCGATCCCGACTGGCTTCCTGTATGCTGACACACAGACCGAGACTTTCACCTACGATCTCGTGTACGCAGAGCAACTTCTCGAGGATGCCGGCTTCATCCGCCAGTACGACTGCACCTCGCTGTCTCGCAGCGGTGCGCCCACTGTGGTCGCAGAGGCGGACAGGGACGGCGACGAGTGCCGCCTTCCGAACATCTTGGGAATAATGGCAAACGAGGGCAACGACTACCGAATCGCCATGGCCGGCCAACTCGCCGAGGCGCTGGGTACCATCGGTGTCGCCACGTCTGGAGACGCCAAGCCATGGGCGGAGTACCTGACCATGTACTACACCAGGACCTGGGACATCAGGTTCAGCGGCTGGGCCCCTGACTACCTCGACCCCGACAACTACTGGTCGCCGTTCGCCGGCGGGCACTCCATCGGCGGCGACGCCTATGGTACGGGCTACGAGAACGCGGACGTCAACGCGGCTCTGGTCATTGGCAGAACCTCACAGGACGACGCCACTCGCGAGCAGGCCTACGTCGATGCCTTCGCGGCTTGGATCCAAGACCCCAACATGATAATCATCGGACAGTACAACGGTGTCGGCGTCAAGCACGACGACATCTGCAGCCCGCCGTATGCGGCCATTGGGTCCGCCCACTGGTTTGACTACGACAAGTTGCCCATGGTAAACGGCGAGTTAGTTGGCTCCTGCTGATTTAACGCTGTGAGAACGTAAGGCCGTCGGTGGCGCCCCCCCACGAGGGGGGGCCACCGTCGTGCCGTAATTTGATTCCCTGCCCGTCTATGGCGGGCAGAAGGCAACTGTGATAGAGGTGCCTCAGTTCGCCTGTTTGGCAAGGTCTTTGTGAGGGGTTAGATGAAGCTACACGAGTTCGTGGTTCGCCGCTTGCTACTGCTGATTCCAGTTTTGATAGGGGTCACGGTCCTGACATTTTCCATCTCCCACCTCATCCCCGCCGATGCAGCCGCTGCACAGTGCGGCGACAAGTGCGGCATCGTCGTTGGTTACACCGAAGACGGCGATCCGATTTCCGCCTACGAGGCCAATAGAGAGAGGCTTGGAATGAACGAACCACTCGCCACTCAGTTCGAACTCTACGTGACCCACCTACTGCAAGGAGACTGGGGTGAATCGAGCACGTATCATCGTCCGGTCGCAGATGTGGTGAAAGACGCGGCCCCGATAACTCTGGAGATGTCCTTCTTTGCCTTGCTCATAGCATATCCCTTGGGAATCTCTCTCGGTATCGTCAGCGCCGTGAGGCAGGACCGGATGTTCGACCACGTCTCGCGATTCTTCGCCATAGCCTTCGTCAGCCTGCCGATATTCTGGTTCGCTATGGTTCTGCAACTATTGTTCGCTACCCAGGCCCCCGAATCAGGAGTTGGAGGAGTCTGCGACCCTATTTTCGGAACCGACGGGGGATGCTTCCCCATCTATGGGAGGCACGACCCCAGCCTCACTTACCCCGAGGATGGATTCGCCTCTTACTATCCGGCAGGGGGGACTGGATTCCATCTGGTCGACAGCTGGTTCGTGACTGACGGTAAGCTGGCCACGCTTCCTGCTGATTTCAGCTCCAACTGGCTGCTTTTCAAGGACACTCTGATGCATCTGGCACTGCCCTGCGCATGCCTTGGAATCGCCTCCTCCGGCTCCCTGCTGAGGTACATGCGCGCCAGCCTCCTCGAGGTCCTGCACGAGGACTACGTGAGGACTGCTCGTGCCAAGGGACTCTCAGAATTCAGAGTGGTCATCGTGCATGCATGCAGGAACGCCCTGGTCCCGATAGTCACCATCCTCGGATTCTCAATCGGCGGAGCGATTGGCGGCGCTGTGCTGACTGAGACCATCTTCTCCTTCAACGGCATGGGAAGGGTGGCTGTCAAGTCAATCCAGTACCTAGATTTCCCCGTCATTATGGGTGTGACGCTGATTACTGCAGCCATCTTCCTGCTGTCCAACCTCATTGTGGACATAATGTACGCAATCATAGATCCAAGGGTGAGGCTTGAATGAGGGGCTGGGACGAGGGCGAGGAGGATCGCAAGGAAAGCCTTAGGAGACTTATCGAAGCCCTTTCCCAAACCGCGAAAGACATTTCGCGGAGCTGGAGGATATACCGTAGGTCACTGCTCGCAGTAGTTGGGCTCCTGATGGTCACGTTCGTCGTCACGATTTCGATTTTTGCCGACAAAATAGCAGTCGAGCACCCCTACCGGAACCTGCAGGACACGGAGGACCTCTGGTCCATCGACTACGAGCCTCGGAGGGCCCATCCGTACTCCGAGGAGTGCGACTGGCACGAGCAGTCAATCTCTTTGACCACACAGAGGCGCTATGGGGAGATGACCGTGGCCGCCGAGTCGGACGACAAGGTCGGCGACGACAACAGGTACTATCGCGACACGCTCAGTGTAATCGAGATCATACACCTTGAGGATAACAAGGGCTACGACCTCGACACCTCCCTGATCACCATAGACTCGAGCAATTCCTCGATACTCGTCCTGTCCCAAGAGCTCTACGACAACATGTCGCTGACTACTATCTGGGTCACCTACGAGTTCGACAACGAGGACATGCATGTCTGGTGGATGCCCGAGGGCTACCAACGCTGCATCTTCGGAACCAACGATCAGGGGCAGGACATGTTCAGCAAGGTCCTGTATGGCTCCCGGGTCTCTCTGAAGATAGGAATCACAGTGGCCATGCTCACAGTGACCATAGGGACCATCGTCGGCAGCGTGAGCGGCTACTTCGGCGGCAGGGTAGACGAGGTTATCATGAGGATATGTGACGTCTTCTTCGCAATACCCGGGCTAATCCTAGCCATGGCCTTCGTCACGGCGATGTCTGCGATGACCAGCCTGACTATGCCGATCTGGTTCGGAGTCCTGATTCCGATACTTTTCCTGTATGTGGCATTCAAGTCATTTCTGGCATCAACTATCGCAGGAGACCAACTCAGCGACCAAGTAATGGGGTCATTAATGCGGCACCGGAACGTATTCCTGGGCTTAATCACTCTCTTCTTCTTCGTTGGCTTGCTCCCGGGGGCATCGTGGGCAGACCTCTTCGGAACCTCAGACAGTAGAAGTTGGAGACTCGCCTCTGCCATCGGAATCGTCCTCTTTCTCGGAGTGATAGAACTGGCAGACATGCGCTTCATCGAGAAGACGGGCTTCGATGGAGCCGGGGAACGTGTGAGCAAATCCCTCGATTGGACCAATCCATGGAGATACCTCACACTTAGGACTGTGGCGGTCTTCGTTGCCGTTGTCGTCCTCTATCGCTTCTCAGGGAGCACTGGGGATGAGATAGTCGTGATCAAGGACTTCGACCGACTCTGGAAGATCCAAGCCGCCCTGATTTTCACCGGATGGCCAGGCTATGCCAGGCTGATTAGGGGGCAGGTCCTGTATGTCAAGGAGATGACATTCGTCGAGGCAGCTAGGAGCGTGGGAGCTCCTTCGGGGAGGATAATGTTCAGGCACATCCTACCCAATGCTTGGGCCCCGCTCCTCGTCGCCTTCACTCTCGACATCGGGGGGACCATTCTTTCTGCGTCCGGGCTGTCATTCATCGGACTTGGGGCCGCGCCGGGCACGGCGGAGTGGGGCATCCTCGTCTCGGAGAGCCGACGGTACTTCGTCCCCGACCCACACCTGATGCTCTACCCCGGACTCGCTATCGCAGTCACCACTCTCGGTTTCAATCTGCTTGGTGATGGGATCAGGGACGTAGTGGACCCCAAAAACAGGAGGTGAGAAGACGTCGGATAAATTGATCGAGATCGAAGGCCTCAGAGTCCACTTCGACACTCTTGACGGGCCAATTGAGGCTCTGCACTCGGTGGACCTGGCGGTCGAGCAGGGTCAGATAATGGGGCTGGTAGGCGAGTCGGGGTGCGGGAAGTCCGTCACTTCGCTGGTGACGATTGGCCTGGCCACCTGCGAAGTCGACGAGGGCAGCGTGCGGTACGAAGGAAGGGAACTGCTGTTCAGCGATTCGGAGAGGGACAGGAAAATCCAAGACGTCACAGGACGGGTAACCGTACTCGGAGTGCTGGCATCGATAGTAGCGTTTTTCTGGACGATTCTGATAGATCCTGTCCAGGGCGTAAACCTACTCCTCGCATTCTCTTTCGTGGCAATGGCCTCATGGTTAGTCGGATTTGCTGCCAGGGGGGAACACCGAAGCCATCAGAGATTCATGCGATGGGTGCGCGGCAACGAGATTAGCATGATATTCCAGGAGCCCATGACGGCCCTCAACCCGCTTTACACCGTGGAGAAGCAGATTTCCGAGGTGATGCGCGTGCACGACAGGCTCGTCGAGGCCGAGACTCCGCGCTACGTCAGATTCGGCCAGGCAATTGTCAGCCCACTCACTCTCATTCGCGACGCCTTTTCCTCACGGCTACAAGCATCGATTGCCACCTCATCCATTCTCGCCTTTGTCCTCGTTGCACATAATTACGGCTTCGCCGACTCCGCTGCAGACGCAGTCACCACCCCTTTCGTCTTCGCCTTCACGAATCTCTGGTGGGTCTTCCTCATCCTACTTTGCGGATATTTTGTTCCTTCACGCTCACAATTCGTGCCCTTAGAGGCCTTGTACCGGCCTCTAGAGTACGCCGCCCCTCAGACCCCTCTTGTTTTCGCCGTGGCTTTGGTCATTTTCCTGATGCTATGGATGCCGTTCTCTGCTCTCCTAGGGATGGCCGTGATCAGTACTCTTCTGGCCCTTCCGGCAATCATAGTCTTGGACTATCTGAGACTCGATCCCGCACACACCCGACAGGTCATCGGCATCCTAGAGGACGTCAGGATACCGAATCCGAGCGCAGTGGTGAAGATGTACCCGCACGAACTCTCCGGGGGGATGCGCCAGAGAGTTATGATCGCCATGATGATGGCCTGCGAGCCCAAGATGCTCATTGCCGACGAGCCGACAACCGCCCTCGATGTCACCATCCAGGCTCAGATCCTCAAGCTGATGAGGGACTTGCGTGACGAGAAGGGAACGGCGATTCTTTTGATAACTCACGACCTAGGTGTGATTGCTGAGATGTGCGACGCGGTCACCGTGATGTACGCCGGTTCGGTGGTCGAGACAGGTACCATTGATGATATCCTCTCCAGACCTCGTATGCCATACACACTCGGCCTGCTTCACAGCATTCCGACAATCGATGAAGAATCTGAACGAAGGGATGTGCTGCCCATTATCCCGGGGCAGGTCCCGGATCCCAACCTACACTTCGATGGGTGCAGGTTCCACCCTCGCTGCCCGTTCGCGGATTCAACGTGCATCTCGACCCCACCACCGATGAACGAGGTCGAACCCGGCCACTTCGCAGCCTGTCACCACACCGACCGGACTATGAACGTGGCAGATGTGCAGGCCTCATTCGACGTTTTTGCTGCCGAGTACGAATTGGAAGGAGTTGCCTGAGATGACAGATGACAGCAAGAACGACGATATTCTCATAGATATCGAGGGGATGAGGAAGTGGTTCCCGATAAAGAGCGGGATGCTAACTACGGTGAAGAGCTACGTTCGTGCAGTAGATGGGGTCGATCTGCATATCAAGCGGGGCGAGACTCTAGGGATAGTCGGCGAATCAGGATGTGGAAAGACCACGTTGGGGCGAGTCTTGCTCGGACTCATCCCCATTACAGAGGGATCTGTCCACTATTCCGGCGAGGATATCCGGAAGATGACAAATAGGGAACTGAGAAGGAGACTCCAGATTGTGTTCCAGGATCCCGGGGGCTCGATGAATCCGAGGATGTCCGTGCGCTCCATAGTGGGAGAGCCGCTTCAGGTGAATGGGTTGGCCGATGGCGCCGAGTTGACTCAGAGGGTAGCTGATCTGCTTGATTCCGTAGGCCTCAAGCGCGAGCACATGAATAGATTCCCCCATGAGTTCTCCGGCGGGCAGAAGCAGAGGATCGCCCTAGCTAGGGCACTCTCCCTGGACCCCGAGTTCATCCTCCTCGATGAGCCAACCAGCGCGTTGGATGTGTCCGTTCAGGCCCAAGTACTGAATCTTCTCGAGGAGATTCAGGCCAAGCACGGCCTCACTTTTGTCTTCATCACTCACGCTCTAAATGTCGTTAACCACATTAGCGACAGGGTCGCAGTGATGTACCTAGGCAAGATCGTCGAGATTGCCGATACGAACGATCTGTTCAGCAAGCCAGCCCACCCATACACACATGCCCTGATGTCGGCCATCCCCGAGCCCTCCCTTCAGAAGGCAGCTAGAAGAAGGATAGTTCTGAGCGGTGACGTACCCAGTCCCGCAGACCCCCCTTCTGGATGCAGGTTCCACACTCGCTGCCCGATTGCCGAGGAGGGGCGTTGTGATGTCGAGGAGCCGAGGCTGGAGTCCATAGGCGAGAATCACGGGGTGGCCTGCCACTTCCCCCTGTCTCCCGGGATGAGTCTCCCAATCCACGACGTTGACACAACTCCTCCAGAGGATGACGACACCCCGAAGACCGTCGTAATCTGAGGGAGAATAATGGCCGATAACGAAGCCGACTCGGACGGAACCGAGCCCATCCCCCCTTCAATGCTTGACAAGAAGGAGGAGGCCGAGGCAGCCTTCTGGAGGCTGAAGAAGGCCTCTGATGAGTGGAGGGAGGAGCGCGTCAAGCGAGTTCTGGCCCAGGAAGGCGAGGGAATCTTGACCACACTTGGCAGAGTGGTGTACATTTCAGCGTGCATTTTGTTCGATGGCTTGGTGCTGACTCAAGTTCCAGTCAGCATGGGCAGGACCCTAGCCGCCTGGACCCTGTATTCGGTACTGCTGGTAGCCGCAATCAAGCTACAGCGCGACATCTACGAGAAGTGGTTCGATGTCGACATCAGCCAGATTGACTTTGATCAGCAGTGATTGGGAAGCGCTCGGTGGCTATTCGCTCGAAGCGCCTGAAAGAGGGCACGACGATACCGATAATCGTGGCGGTGACCATGATCGACACCGCCACGACGAAGGCCGCCTCAATCCCCAGGTCATCGATCATCTTGCCACCAAGGAGCATGGATGGGGGAATCAGAATGAAGGAGCCAATCGCATCGATCGAATTGACCCGTCCTCTCAGGTGCTGCTCCACGCTGTCCCCAATCGTCGTGTTCCAGATGACTCCTAGCACTCCCACCATGACCCCTTGGGCCAGGGTGATAACTAGGATCAGCACGAACCAAGGAACGAACGCGAAGAGAAGGTCCAACCAAGCAGCGAAGCTCACTGTGACATAGAACACGGTTCCCCGTGAGCCCTTGGGGAATGGGTTGCTACCTGCGTAAAGTGCACCCACGGCGGCACCTATCGGGAATGTAGCACTCCATATGCCATAGTAGAGCCCACTCCAACCATTTTCCAAGGTAATTGTCGGAATCCCGACATCAACAATCGCACCACCGACGTGGAAGGCCATGAACGCCAGAATTCCGACGAACAGCCACGGCTGACTGCGAGTGAAAGCCAGAGCATGCACCATCTCCGCCTTGAAGTCCGAATCCTCTTCCTCGTCCCTGACTATCGGAACCTCTTCGATATTGAACAGCACGTAGGCGCTGACGAGGAAGGTAATCATGTCGATGAATAGCGCGACTTCGATTATTGAATACGTAATCACGGCACCTCCGGTGAGGCCCCCTATCGACCAAGAGATGGTTCGTGTGGAATTCTGCAGACCGGTTGCGGAGGCCAAGGCCTCTTCGTCTACGAGATCGGGCACTAGGGCTCGTATCGCAGGTATCGAGAACGCCGTAGAAGCTCCCATCATCGCCGCAGCGAAAATCAACACCTCGAGATCTGGCAAGTCTGCTGTGAGCATAATGATGAACACGAGGGCGAAGCCCGCTTGGACGAAGTCTACGTATAGCGCGACAGTCCTACGGGGAATCCGGTCCACAAGCATCCCGCCGATGGTCAGGAGTGGCAGGTGGGTGGCGAAATATGCGATTCCGAACCATGCGAACCATATCGGCCCGCCCAGTTCGTTTACATGCCAGCCAGCGGCTGTGAGGAATGCCGATCTCCCGACAACGCTGATGGCATTTCCAATCAGAAATCGCCGCAGATCGCGAACCCCCCAGGCCTCCTGCAACCCCATCTTCCCGACCGCTCTGACAGGGGCATTTGAACCTGCTCGCAACTCATCTTTCACCGACCTTGCAACTCAGGGGATGCGCAATTGAACTAGGGATGGTTTGTGACTATTGATAATTCCATCATTTGAATAACTTATTGTGAAATTAATGTTCATATGTTCAATATTTTTCTACTGAAGTACAATATCAAGCAAAATTTCTGCAATATGATGTTCATTCGACCGAATGATTATATCGCTGTTTCGCACGCATACTCGCATCTGGGGGAGCAGAGTGCTAGATACGATAACCAGCGTGGAGCGTGAAAGCAGAGCGAACACGCTCACGCTCGAGGAGTTCGGAGCGGAATCGGCTAGGATTGGCAGAGAGATCGCTGACGGCTACGATCGTTATCACATCGATGTCAACGAGGTCGATGACATCGATCCACTACCGCACAGGTTCCTCGTCAAGGTCGGCAAGTTCGGCCTTGCAAAGTTCATCGCCAAGGAGGTGCTGATGTACTTCCCCCATTTCGATGTCATCTTCTCTCGGCCCTGCACCTACGGTGTGTTCTCAGGACCAGTAGGAGGCTTCGCCCCGCGTCCGAAGCTATGCGTGGGCTGCCTGCGTTGCACCGTCCAGCACCCCGACTTCGTCAAGGTGCTGCCCAACCCGAAAATGCTTGCACTGGGCGACTCATACACAACCCATGGCCACATTGCCGCCATAGACGAGGAGGCCAAGAGAGGCATGGTCCCGGTCCGCGGCCAGGGCTATAGGGGGCGCTTTGGCGGCCCTGGATTCGACGGCATGCTCACTGACATGTCCGAAATCGTGCGCCCCAGCAGGGACGGCATCCACGGACGCGAACTGATTGGGACCTCTGTCGATATCGGCAGCAAGCCGATGCACCTGTCGTTCGATGGGAACGGGAGCCTATCGGGGCCTGTTCCAGACATGTTCACAATTCAGATTCCATTAGTCTTCGACCTACCGCCCGGCGACCTCGGCTCTGACGAACTAGCCAAGGTGATCGATTCGACCAGCAGCCTCGTGGACACCTTGGCTTGCCTCGATGCGAACACTGTCTCCCGATTGGGGATGGATGCCCCAAACATCGTCCCCGTGTTGGCTGTTGAGGATGCCGCGAGGGCAAGCGATTTCCATGCTGCCCGCTTGGTTGAACTCGAGGACTGGGATACGCAAGCCTTCGAGGAGGCAACCGATGCGACTGATGCGATGGTTGGCGTTAGAATCCACTTCGACGAGGGTTGGCAGGTAAGGTTGACCAATGCCGTGGACTCTGGTGCTGAGGTCATACATCTGCTAGCTGACCTCCACGGCAGGGATTCGGATGGTGCATTCGTCTCCGCCCTATTCAAGGAGGCGCACATGCTGCTAATCGAACAAGGAAGGCGTGACACAGTCACCCTGCTCGGCGGCGGCGGAATCGTCGGAGCTGACCACGTTCCTAAGGCGATCATCTCGGGCATGGACGCCGTCGCTCTTGATATGCCCGTCCTCTTCGCAATCCAAGGTCGGTCTCGCGGCTCTCTCAAGCATCGCGACAAGGTCAGGGGAAAGCTGCCGAAGAATCTCGATCACGATTGGGCGGTGCAACGTCTCACCAACCTGTGCGGATCGTGGAGGGACCAATTGCTGGAGATTCTCGGGGCGATGGGCATTCGTGAGGTTCGTAGACTGAGGGGCGAGTTCGGACGTTCCATGATAGTCAAGCACCTCGAGGACGAGGCCTTCGAAGGAATCCTCGGATACCATGGAGGTGAATACGCGTGACTAGGATTAGGCCCACCCAGACCCTGATCAACAAGACGACCCACTTGATGAGAGACGGATTGAACGCGCACGCCTTCGGCGAGTTTGGCGTGCCCGAGGCCTTGGGCGATGCCCGCTGGACAGATGAATTGATTCTCTCTACGTGGTACATGGCAGAGACCGGTAAGGTTCCAGACAACCTGAACTTCAAGACCGGCAAGAGCGATGGCGGCTTCGACAGGCTGGAGTTCAACTACCTCGAAGAGTCCGAATGGCTTGGTCACTCCGACGAGATCGATACGAGCCTCCCCCTTAACCGCCGGGGCGATTCCAAGAACGAAATCGAGATCGGCATTCCCTGGTACGGCGGAGGCATGTCGTACGGCTCGGTCTCTGTGAACGTGATGATGTCCAGGGCACTTAACGCCAAGCGCTGGAACACCCTCATGTCAACTGGAGAGGGAGGCTAT
Source organism: Candidatus Thalassarchaeaceae archaeon (assembly GCA_030749075.1). GTDB lineage: Archaea > Thermoplasmatota > Poseidoniia > Poseidoniales > Thalassarchaeaceae > UBA36. The sequence continues at coordinate 12,780 of JASMKR010000023.1, forward strand.
CCCGATGAACTACTCCGGATCAAGGACAATGTGATTACTCAGGTCGCGACAGGATACTTTGGGGTTGAAGAGCGGACAATCAAGGCCTCCCCTATTGTCGAATTCAAGTACGCACAGGGGGCCAAGCCCGGACTGGGTGGCCACCTCTTAGCCGCAAAGGCCGGCGAGGAGGTTGCCAAGATGAGGGGATCAGTTCCCTTCGTCAGCCTGTTCAGCCCTTTCCCATTCCATTCGACCTACTCCGTCGAGGATCACTCGAAGCATCTCGACTGGGTCGAGACGGTAAACCCTCAGGCCCTTCTTGCAGTGAAGGTCAGCACCCCCCACGACGTCGACATGGTCGCGGTTGGTTCTTTCTACGCGGGTGCCCACATCATCCACCTCGACGGCAGTTACGGGGGGACCGGAGCGGCCCCAGAGATAGCCAAGAAGAATATCGCCATGCCCATCGAACTAGCTATTCCGAAGGTGCACAAATTCCTCCAGAAGGAGGGAATCAGGGACAAGGTCACCCTAATTGCAAGCGGGGGAGTTCGCACTGCGGACGACATCGCCAAGGCAATCGCCCTGGGCGCGGATGGTTGTGTTCTTGGTACCACTGACCTTGTCGGGATGGGCTGTACGCGATGTTCGAACTGCGAGGGTGGGCCTTCTAGGAGGGGTTGCCCGTGGGGCCTGACCACCACCGACGTGGAACTGCAGGAGTTGGTGGACCAGGACTGGGGCTCGTCGAGACTCAACAATCTGTATGCGGCAATGCAGTGGCGACTGCGAGACATACTGCGCAAGCTCGGTCTAAGCAGCGTACAGGAACTCAGGGGTAGGACTGACTTGCTCAAGTACATATCCAAGGAGATGGGGGAGTGATCGACCCCGATGCCATTTTGCGCTCTCGTCGAGAGTTGAACTCACGCATCCCCAAGTTTGAGGGGCGAGATGACGATGCAGCCGAAGGCGGGTGTGGCGTCGTAGGCCTTGCCTCCGAGGTCCCAGTCGCCGGCCGCCACCTGTTCGGCTCGCTAGAGCAGATGAGGAACAGGGGGAATGGCAAGGGAGGGGGTGTCGCTCTCGTCGGTCTCGACCCTAAGCAGTTCGGAGTCGATTCCCGGACGCTTTCAGAGTCATACCTCTATGCCGTCGCCTATCTCGACTCGAGTTACCGCGAATCTGTCGAGGAGTCACATATCCACCCCAACTTTCACGTGGACCGCGTTCATGAGATGCCCACTCTAGAAACTTGGCAGAGAGATCTGACCGCACTGGACACCCAGCCGCCGGAAGTGGTGTGCTACTTCGTTAGGCCGAGGGAGGATCAGGTCGACCTCTTCATCTCCGGCAGTCTTGACGTTGCCATCGACCCGAATGACAAGGAGGCAGCCAAGCAGGAGTTTGTGTTCCAGACGACTCACTCTCTGAACGTTGAGTTCTACGCGAAGGATGGCCGATCCGACGCCTTCGTGCTTAGCCACGGACGAGACATGCTCATCCTGAAGATCGTCGGCTATGCTGAGGATGTGATTCGATACTACCGCTTGGAGGACACCACCGCTCACGTCTGGATTGGCCACCACAGGTATCCGACCAGAGGCAGGGTCACGCATCCCGGAGGTGCGCACCCGTTCGGCCAGGGAATCGACTGCGCCTTGGTCCATAACGGCGACTTCTCCAACTACGTTGCAGTCAAGGACTACCTCGCACAGAGAGGGATGGAACCCCTTTTCTTCACGGACACTGAGGTGGGGGCTCTTGCGTTCGATCTCCATCGCAGGGTCTACGGATACAAGATGGAGCACGTGATTGAGAGCCTCGCACCGACCAGCGAACTGGACTACGTAATGCTGCCTGAGGACAAGCAGGAGGTGTACTCCGCAATCCAGAGGACCCACATCCACGGTAGCCCTGATGGCCCTTGGTTCTTCATAATCGCCCAGTCAGAGGGACCTGTTCACCGCCTGATTGGGATTACCGATACCAGCATGCTGCGCCCGCAGGTGTTCGCATACCAGCGCGGAGAGGTCGGCATAGCGTTCTGTGGCTCCGAGAAGCAGGTCATAGATGCCGTTCTCGAGAGCCTGTCAGCCGAGGACAAGAGGTTCTGGCGGCGCGCAGACGAGTACTGGAATGCCAGAGGTGGATCCTACACTGACGGAGGCGCATTCCTGTTCGATATCAGGCCCACCGAGTCGGGAGGCAAGGAACTGGTCATGACAAATAAGTTTGGGGAGATAGTCGATACCCATCCGAACGGTGATCACGACCTCGTCCTCGCCGACGATGACACACCACTGGACCTCTCGGAAAAGTCTGCGATAGACGCATTCTTGACGGTACTTGAGGCACTTCCCCACATGGACTGGCCCCAAGCCCGTGCCACTCTGGAGTCTATAGAGGCCGACGCCTCGAAAAACGGCCGCGAGTGGTCCTGGGAACTGCTCACGCTGCTCTTGGATAGGAGGTACGACATCGGCTATCTTCGCCGCAGCCTCTGGCTCGACTTGGTGGAGGCATCTCTAATTCGGACAGTGTCCTCGGCAACCCACTCCCCCTGCGATTGCTTCGCCGGGCAACGCACCCTCGGACACCGCCCACCCCCCTCCTCGGCCTCGCAGAGTATCGTCATAGACGCCCGTCCATACCCTCCCGAAGGAACCGACTCGCTAGCTTTGGAGCTGGTAGCACTAAGGGATGCCGGCTGGAAGAATTTTGTCATCATAAACTGTCGAGGACACCGTTTTATCGGCAATGGCTTCGGCCAGAATTCCCACGGCGTCCGAATCGATGTCTTCGGTGCGGTGGGCGACTACCTTGGTAGCGGCAACGACGGCATGGAGATGCACGTGCATGGCAATGCTCAGGACCAAGTAGCCCAGATTCACAAGAGCGGTGAGCTAGTCGTTCACGGCGATGTAGGGCAGTGCTACGGCTATGGTGCTAAGGGGGGCTCGATGTTCGTTCTAGGTAATGCTGCAGGGAGGCCGATGATTAACTCGGTCGGCAGCCCCAAACTGGTCATCAACGGCACTGCCCTCGATTACCTTGCGGAGTCCTTTATGGCAGGCGACCCGCTGAAAGGAGGCGGTTTCGTCGTCATAAACGGGATGCGATTCGACCAAAGGGGCGAGCCTGTCCCCCTAGAGACGCCGTATCCGGGGGGAAACCTATTCTCACTGGCTAGTGGGGGGGCCATCTACGTCCGAGACCCATACAGGCGCCTTTCGGAATCCCAACTCAATGGAGGTACCTTCACAGAAATGACCGAGGCAGACTGGGCAGTCGTCCATCCGATGCTGCAACGGAACGAGAAGCACTTCGGCATCCCTCTGCAGAGACTGCTGACAGCCGGCGGCGAGGTCATGAGCCCGTCCACAGTCTATCGAAAGATTATCCCGGTTAAATCGAAGACCCTCCACGCCGAGGCGGCATGGGCCGGTCACGCGAGTGTCGGTGGCCCCAATGCAGAAATGGTGAGGCGCACGCTAGAAATGGAAATGGCCCGATCCGAAATCACGCGGGATCTGGAGAGGGGCCGTGTCGAAAGGGCACGTCGAAGAAATGAAGGCTTACGCTGACTGGGACACAATCTCGACCACTTCCTCTGCGCAGCCCCATGAGAGAGTTACCCCGGCTCCGCCGTGGCCGTAGTTGTGAACCACAGTTCTTCCCTCAACCTTCTCAGCCTCTAGCCGAACCTCAGTCCTAGAAGGTCGCAATCCAACAGTGCCCCCAACTACTCTGGATCGATCTAGGTCGGGCCAAAGGGCCTCAACCTTACTCAGAATTGCCTCATTGTCCCCCGCCCTGATTTCCATGCCCCAATCGCCAATCTGAGCGGTCCCCCCTAGAACTGTCACATCGCTGCGGGGAATCGTGTAGGTCAGACTCTCGGGTTGCTGGTCGAAGTGACCTATGCCTGGGTCTTGGTCTAGGTAGATTACTTGTCCACGAGCAGGTTGTACCTCCTCGTCCCCACATAGTTCACGCGCTCCTAGGCCGACACAGTTGATCACCACATCACCCTCTACTTCGGAGAGTTCGGTTACGAACGATTGTCTGAATGAACCTCCCCTTGACTCGACCATGGAGCGCAGCCAGGGCATGTAAAGTTGCATCTCGATTACCGGGGCCCTGAACTCCCATCCGAACGCATATCCCTCGGCAATCTCGTCGACTTTGAGGACTCTAAACGCGGCAATCTCGTCCTTCCAAGTGGGCAATTCGACGACCTCCCTGTGGTATTCCCTGCCATCCCTCATCATGACGCCTGACTCTGGCACCTCCTTAGCCAGCCTCTCCAGTTCGGAGTACGTCACCATCCCCCAGGCGGCAGCCTCTCAGCGGGAGCTGTCAGGAAGGGGTACCAAATTGCCGCGGCCACGTCCGACACAGTGTCCGGACTGAACTTGTCTGCAACGACCTCGACCTCGTGACCGCACTCGAGCATCCTCGCTGCGCAGGTCAGTCCCGATACTCCGGCACCGACAACCGTGCAACGCATGCCACGCGATGGGCACACACCACATGATTGCGTCGGCCGACATGTTCTCCACTAAGGGCGAACCTCTTGAGTAAATGCTTCCCTCGAATGAATGGTGTCATCGTGCCGAAGGTGAAGCGTCCGAAGAAGGGCTGGTTCGTGCCTCGCAAGAGGCGACCTAGACAGGGACCAAGGGTCAAGCCGAACGTGAAGGGGCTTCCACCATGTCCGGCATGCGGCCAGTGGAGCATGCAGAAGGACAACACCCGCCGAGAGTTATACTGTGGCTCCTGCGGTGCCATCATGTGACGCCAAAGCCCAAAATCGCACCCCTCTTCCCGTGTTTTGCCACAGTGATGAGGAACCGCACCGGATGCCTTGGGCACCCAGAGTGATGGGCGATCTGAGTGGCACCCTTGGTGAGGATGATGGAAGGGGAGAGAATACTGATCGATGCTTTGGGCCGCCGTTTCAGGGTAATGGTTCCAGTGGGATTGAGCGAACCCCCCGACAATCTTCGGATAGCAAGGACCAGCAGGCCGTGGAGAATTTACCTCAGCATGCTGGGGACGGTGCTGCCGGCATTCTTCCTGATGTATACCTCGCTATTCATCATCATCGGGACTGTCGGCTCCGAACCGCTATTGGTACTGTCCGGAGGGATTTGTAGCCTTCCTTTGATAATCATCATCTCCAGACTGCACCGCCCTCGCCTCGTCCATGTCAGGCTAGCTACCGCAAACGAGCAAGGCTCGACCGTTCACGCATTGCCTGAGGGGGGTTCTCTGAGAACTCCGGTCAAGACGTCCTTCACAAGATTCCTTGTAAGAGACGACTCCGTTCTCGATATGCCTCCGAGCAAACAACTCTGGGTAATCTTTGCAGTCACGGTCTCAATTGGAGTTATCCTGACCGTTCTGATATTCCAGAATTCCACTGAACTGGCAGGCAACGCGCTATTCGTCCTTCTGGCAATCCCCCTCTGGCTAGCCGGGTTCTCCCTACCGGTTCTGGCGTGGTGGGGGACATCGACATCCTTCATTGGACTGCCTACTAGGAGAAGGGAGGCCGAGTCATGGTTGATTGCGGGAATGGCATCCGCCTTCCCTGCCTTCGTCTTCAACAGTCTAGTGGCGCCGGAACTGATCCCCTCGTCCTTCCCTCCCTGGGCCATGGAACTCTCTCTCCTTGCCATAGGGGCACCTCTGTGCGAGGAATTGTTCAAGGGGTTGGCAGTCGCACTCTTCCTACCATCCATCAAGGGCCCCAAGCATGGGTTTCAGATTGGATTCACCGTCGGTCTTGGTTTCGCCCTGATAGAGAATTTCCAATACATCGGCTCCTCATTGCTCGGTGGCCCTTTAGCCGCCTCCATGACCATATTGATTCGTGGCATAGGTTCGATCCCGGGTCATGCCGTGTGGACTGCAATGACCGGAACTGCGATTGGCTGGATGGCCACCGACAAGGAGCTCAAGACTAGGATGACTTGGCGCGCCAAGTCACTTGCCATCAACGCCATCGACATTGCCGAAGGCCTAGGATTCGATACCGACGGCGACGGTGATCTAACTGGATTTGACGGTGAGAGGCCGACTCTCGAAGAGGCAATCAGCGATGCGATGGCCGAGCAGACCTCCCAAGGAGGCTCTTGGCTGGTATTGGATCCCAAGCAGAGTACTCTGAATTCGCCGGATCCCAAACCCCTTCCCGTCGAAAGGGGGGATTTCGGAGTGAGCTACAGCAAGCTCCCAGATTCCACTGACCTGCCAGTTTCATTCTCTCCGAAGGAGCTCGGACCCGCACTCGCCCTAGCCATGGCTGGCCACTCATTGTGGAACGGAACCTCTTACCTGTCGGGCTATGCGCCTGAGGAATGGCTTGGATTGGGAGACGGGTGGACTGGTCTGATCGTCATCTCATGGACAATTGTGATGATAGCTACGGTACTCGTGATAGCACGACGCCTACTGAGGGGGATCCGCACTCTGGAAACTCCCTTCTGAGCTACGATTAGACTGCATGCGACCCCTCCTGCCGAATCGTTCTTGACCGCAGATGCAAACAGACTGATTGAGAAAATGGTGGACTTGGGTGATGGACAAGCGATCTCACTCATATTAATCGCACTACTAATGCTGATTTCCAAAGCCAAGGACCTATTGGATAGGGGTGGCCTGATAGCCGCTCTTTTCATAGGGGTGCTCGTCTCTTTCTTGGGCCATTGGACGTGGCTGGCCGTTTTGATGACCTTCCTCATAGTAGGCACCGTGTCCACGAAATGGAGGTCCGATGAGAAAGAGCGGAAATCCACGGGGGAGGTCGACGTTGGAGTCAGAGGCTGGAAGAACGTTCTTGCCAATGGTGGCATCGCCTCCTCAGTGGCGATAATTGATTTCTTCATCGGTGGTCACGCCTGGTCCTATCTCGTCATGTGCTCGTGCGTTTCCGTCGCCACAGCAGATACCCTGGCTTCGGAGATAGGCAGGCTCGACCCTAGGACACGCATCATCACCACCCTTGAGGCCGTACCCGCTGGAACTAACGGCGGCATGTCCCCCACCGGTACTGTAGCCGCCTTCTATGGCGGGCTTCTCATCGCGATGGTCTCAACCGTTCTAGGGGCCGTCAATGGTGATCCGACGCCTCCTGTTTTCATGTTCACAGTGGTGTTAGGGGTGGGTTGGATGGGGTGCCACATGGACTCGCTACTGGGTGCCATGTTGGAGAATCGGGGATACCTCGGCAAGCATAGCGTGAATTTCCTCTCTACCATCTCCGGTGCTGTAATGGCGCTGACACTAGCACAGAGGTTCCTTTGACATGGTGGCGAGAGGTTTGAACAGGATCGTCCCTGGGCATGACTCGGGTGATGGTGTATCCAGAATCCGAACAAGCGGGCTCCTGCTTGCTCCCGTCCTGATTCTGCTTGCCGGCTCCTCGTTCAGCATGGCCCAGACCTCGACGGCCCACGACGGCCCGGGATTCGAGGCCTATTACCCGGATGGGCACATGCTTTTCCTTAAGGGAGACGATGACTACCAGTACCTCGATAGGAACTGGACTACAGTAACTGGGTTGCCCTCTGGAAGCGTTACTTTCTCCAAGACCAGCTCAGCCACCTCCCCAACAATCATCGAGGCCCAAACCCCCCCCATTCAGGAGTCCCTGCGCTACGAGGGCAATATCTCTGTGCAGATTTTCGCTTCGCTGGATGCTTCGAGCGACGTCTGCTCACTCACGAATCTGGTTGGAGGGACCCCAATCGGGTCGGAGACGCAATTCACCATCACCCTCACCATGGGTGGTGTCGAGGTCCTGTCCAACATGGAGACCAATGCCATCGTGATGAACAAGGGCCGTACGGATCCCCATGTTTTCCTAGCCACGTCATCCGATGTCAACGTGACCATGAGCATCGGCGATGTAGTCGATCTGACCATTCAGGTCAGGCACGAATGCGCCTTGACGGGAACACTCTGGTGGGGGACCTACGATGCCCGAACTGGAGTGCAACTCGATGGCGACATCATCGAAACCGAACTCGATGTCGTTCTTGACCAGAATCGAATGGTTAGAGTCGAGTTTACCCCCATCTCCCCTTGGGGCCCGGACGATTTCTCTAACCAGGCAATCGAGTTGATTGGCCCATTAGATTGGCGTGAGATGAGGCACGGATACTACGAGGAGGACATTTGGCAGGATCACTTTGAGATTCCCCACGGAACATCGATGGGAGAAGCCAACCGCACCGTCCTATTGTGGTCTTCCGAGAGCCCGCTTTCACCTGGCAACTATATGGTCGATGCTTGCTTTACCCTCACAGATCAGGATCCAGGGGAGATCTGCGACTCGTGGGCTATTCTCCGGTTCAACGTTCCCGAGGACACCCCCCCTATCCTCGACGGCTACTGGGCTGCCGTGATTATCCCCTTGTGCATAATCGCTTGGATCGGGTTCTCCTTGAAAGGGGCAACTCTCCCCCTACCGGCGTATGCAGTGCTCCTTCTTCTTGCTCTGGCAAGTCTGGGCCCTGCGATCCACCTTCCTGATATCGAATCCGAGCCATATAGGGAGGGGGGTGCCGCTCCTTCCTTCATACTGCTCTCCCACGACCCGGACTCGGGTTCCCTCTCTCTTTCCGACCTCCTTGATGAGTCCGAGGTTGTGGTATTGGGAATGTTCACCCCCGGCTCCCCAAACGCAATGAGGCAGATGGATGACTTCGAGTCAGCCAAGATAATCCTCGGGGAGGCGGGAAGTAAACCGAGCTTCGTCCAAATAGCAACTGGGGAGGGAACTCAGGCAATCAACCTGAACGAGTATGCTCAGACCCTCAATGGAACTTGGCCTCTGCTGATGGATGATTCTACTGTAGGAAGGGCACTTCCCAGCGGAGCAACGGACGCAGTGGTTGTCATCGACTCGGCTGGCTTCATCACTGAATGGAAGCCTGGTTCGATGTCACCTTCAGAGATACAGGATGCGGTTAACTCCGCAGCCATGGGTTCTGGAAACTCCCCCCTCACAGTACTCTCTCTCCTACTGGGTACGACCCTGCTCCCCCTGTTCGTACTTGCAATGCCGAGCGATAGGAGGTACGAGGTCCCCGAGGAGGCCTTGATTCCGGGTGTGGGCGGATTCATGACGATTGGGGCTGCTTCAGTAGGTTTCGTCGCATGGGCCCTCCCAATCGCCACATTTTCAGTAATCGGATTGGGTGCTAACTGGATATTCATCGAAGCGCTTCTCGCTGCTTTGCTGATCTATCATGGCTCTTCTATGGTCGCGAGAGGGAGAATCATGGAGGTAGAGGCAATCTCGGGATCGGTGCACTCCAAACTGCCTGTTCCATACAGGGAATGGAGGAGCCTGCAGAGGTTCACAGAAGACATCTACCTAGGATTGTGGCTTGCATGGCTACTGTGGCTTAGAGTTCCGTCCATGGTGCCTCAGGGAGTGGGAGCCGTGGCTAGGTCCGGGATGGCGGGTATGGCCCTGGCCCCATTAATGCTTATCGGATTCTCGCTCTGCGCGGGCGCGGCGGTCCTCATAGTGCGCTCCGCAGCGCTCCTTCCGGGTTCGACGTCGAGAATTTTTGGCCTCCTGAGTGTCGGTGTCCGACCTCGGGCATGGGGTTTGGCCACCGTGGTCATGGGCCTATGGGTCCTCACTAGCATCATAGTCGGCCCCATAGCGTCATCGATTTGACTCTCTGGCTACACTGCGCATCTGGACCGAGAGCATCATAAGAGGGGGTTCATTCTGTTACCTACCCTTGGGGGTATAGTATAACCTGGTAGTACCGCGGGCTCCAGTTGCACGGGAATGACGACGAGTGGGTTTTCTGATGGCTTTGATGACCAACTGGAGCACCGACCCGTCGCAACCCGAGAGCGTGCGCTTGCCGGGTGCACGCTAGGCGGAAGACACCCGCTGATCTGGGTTCAAATCCCAGTGCCCCCACCATAAATTGCCCTAGATTCGCTCTTCGAGTTTGCAGATAGTGAGGTTGGATTGAAGGCAGGGCCACGGCTCGGCTAGCCATGAAAGTCCGCTGGCTCGAAGCACTATTCTGCGTGGCGTTGATTCTCCCTCTCCATGGTAGCATAGGACTTCAGTCGGAATTCCACGAAGCGCAGGTCATCGAGGAGGGGCAGGTGACACAGGCCCCATTCCAAACTCCCGTCACTTGGGCCGATCCCGGGCCGTGGTGGAGGTGGACCTCACTCGATGCAGACCGCAACGGAATTCACGACTCCCTCCAGGAAGCGTCGGGCATGGTCAATATCGGTCTTTCTTACGGGCGTGCAGTCACCGAGGTGGATCGAATCTCTCTGGGCTTGCTGGGACATGAAATCCACTTGGAGCTTCCAGTCGTCGATGCGCTACTGATTGGAGAGATAGACGTCTCCGAGATACCCCTGCTCACCCAGTTGGATGGAGTTGTTATGGTGGAGCGATACGGCTCGCTGGAATTCTACGGAGATATCCAGACTCCAGCGGTCAAGGCTCGTAACTCAACGGAATATCCCATAGGGGCATGGGATCTCGGGGTCAGCGGTCGTGGGGTTAACATCGCTCTGACCGATACCGGGGTCGACAACGAGCACCCAGGTCTATCCAGCAAGTTCGTAGCTGGTTACGATGCGGTATGCTTCATGCACACGGACCCGCAGTGTCTTCTCTCAGGGGGGCGCGAGGAGGACGGGTCCTTCGACCCGGACGATGGCAACCAGCATGGAACCGCTTGCATGGGTATGGCGAGTGCCACGGGAACCGAGTCCGATGGCAGCCAATCCGATTACTACGGTGCGGCGCCGAACGCATCCCTCATCGACGTGCGTATTGGGACTGATGTCGGGGCGGGCCCCTTCGAGAACTACCTGCTTGAGCAGGAGTTCTACGAATCGGCCATGAACGGACTCCAGTGGATTATCGATCACAGCGAAGATGCTTGGGCCGGAATTGATGAGGCCAACCACGGCATTGACATCATCTCCCTGTCTTGGGGAATCACCAGTCACGAGAACGGCGGCTCAGACGGAACGGACATGCACAGTAGGATTCTCGACGAGGCCATGGAGGCAGGCGTGACTGTCTCTAACGCCGCTGGTAACGATGGCCCTGATAACGACGGACTCTCGGGCATGAGCGCCTCCTCCCGCTCCATCACCGTCGCAGCCACGGACGATCGCAACACTGTGGATCGCTCCGATGACACCATCGCATCATACTCTTCTCGTGGCCAGCGTAGGGACAATGGGGACGGCAATCCCGTAAACGAACTTATCCCCGAGATAAGCGCTCCTGGGACCAACATAATACAAGCCGAGGGATGCTTCACCAGCGGTGGCTGCAATAACAACATCCCGGGCCAAGATGCATCGGAAAACTCGTACTCGGGTCGGGGAAGCGGAACCTCCTACGCCACCCCTTCAGTATCCGGGGTCATCGCTCTGGTCATCGAGGCCAACGCGAACCTCACACCCCTGCAGATAAAGGAGGTCCTCAAGCAGACCGCCGAGCGTCGTGGAGAGGCCAGCGCACCGGAGGTCGACCCCTACTGGAACCGAGATTTCGGCTATGGCATGGTGGATGCCCACGCAGCTGTTGAACTGGCCCTCCATCTCGCTGAGAGCGATCAGTCAGAGGCCATCGACCCCGGCCTCCAGAACCATTTGCTCAAAGTGATAGACTCCAATGGCACCATCAATGTCACCGGACACGCTTGGGGCCAGTCTGACGCTATCGAGCGTGTGGAGTTTCGCATCGATGGTGGTGATTGGATTGAGACCACATACTCTGCCGTACCCTCTGAGATTGGATCTCTGACCCCATTTCTTTGGCACGTCATCCTAGACTCGAACAAACTGAGTGATGGCGAGCATAGCATCGAGGTACGTGCCATGTCCAGCAACTCTCGGTCACTCCCAGTCTTGGCCACCATACACGGCCTCGGTGGGGATGATGGGGGGACGGCAGTACCACTTCCAATAATTGCCCTTGTGGCCTCTGTTTTCCTTGTTTGGGCACTCTCTTTGGCACTGGTCCGCTTACGTTCTGATGATGAGATTGACGAAATTATTCAGATTTTCAGGAGCCCCACCGAGGAAATCATTGACGCGGAGATAATTCCAGACGACGACTGATTAATCCTCAAGCTTTCGACCATCTTCAAATCATATCACTTCTCTCAGCGGTCCATGGTGCGATTCTCGAGCAGGGCAAACGCCATTCGTCCGACAGGAGTTAGGAGGATGTTCGACATGGCTGGCGATGACGCTATTCAGTTCGGCTTGGGAGAGCCCGATTTCCAACCCCCCCCAATTGCCATTGATGCCTTTTCAAAAGCGATGGCCGAGGGCAGGAATAAATACACTTCAACTGCGGGACTCCCGGAGCTCCGTCGCAAGATAGCAGAAACTTGGCACCACCGAATCCCTGATCTCGACGAATCGAATGTTTGCATCACCATGAGTGGCACTAACGCCATTCTAGACATCTTCCTCGCAATCGTTAATCCTGGGGACAATGTCCTCCTTCCCGAGCCGTACTTCCCCCTCTATCCCCCCGACGTCATCTTATGCGGGGGCGAGCCTAATTTCTACCAATGCGCCTTCGAAAATGGCTTTGTCCCCACTATCGATGATCTGGAGGCAAGGGTCGACGAACGCACCGTCGCAATACTCTACAACTTCCCCGGTAATCCCACTGGCGGCAATGTCTCTGAGGGGGAGCGGGATGAGCTTGTCGCCTTCGCCCGTGACCACGATCTGTGGCTAATTTCGGATGAGGTCTACGATCGCATCGTCTACGACGGACCCCACACCTCCTTTCTGGGTGCGGGTTATGACAAATTGATCATGGCCCAATCCTTCTCCAAGACTTTCGCGATGACAGGTTGGAGGATCGGGTACATTCTTTCCCCCGATCTCGATGCGATGGAACAGCTGACCAAGATGCAATATTATGTTACAGCATGCTCCAATGACGCGATGCAGTACGCCATCCTAGAAGCACTGGATAATGCACCTGACTATCCAGCGAAGATGTGTCGGGAGTTCAAGGCGCGCCGCGACCTGATATGCGAGCGCCTCAACGCCATGCCCGGGGTCTCTTGCCACGTCCCAACGGGGGCCTTCTACGTCTTTCCCAAGGTGGACGTTCCGGGTATGAATAGCGAGGAAATCGCCCTTAAACTGCTTGAGGGGGGTGTCCTATGCTCCCCCGGATCTGCTTTCGGAGGAGCGGGGGAGGGCCATCTTAGGTTCGCCTACACTACCAGCAGGGAGGACATCTCAAGGGGAATGGATAGAGTCGAGGAAGTGCTTCGGAATTTGAGGGGCTGAGTCATGCTCCAATTCTATGCCAATGTAATTGTCGCCCTGGGCTCATTCGTGCTCCCCCTCTGGATTTCGAGATCAGGCATTGTCACTCTGGCGAGAACCCAGACTGACTCCGCCTTACTCGTGGCTTCCGGTATTGCCCTGCACATGATGGGCCCGAATCCAGTCGCTTTCGGCCTCTTCCTTGGATCAGGGTGGTCGTTGTTGAATCAGGCTGTAGAGGTGGCTTTTCCACAATCGGGCTCGTTCAGTCATCATCGAACAGGCTGAACGGTAGGTCGATCATCCTGATACCCCCCTCCTCTTCGGATTCGCCCTCCTCCCCTAATTGATCACCACCCACTACGTGCTCGTCCGCGATTTCGGACTTGCCTCCTGTGGGGGAAGCCCCCTCTTCCTCGGGTGCTTTGAGATGCATGCCTCTGAGGGACTCGAGGCCTTCCTCCTGCCCCATCATCCAATCAGGCATGGATTGGGACCCACCCAAAACGGAAATCGTGGTGAAAGTCGCCATTGGGAGAACCGAAATTGCCACTATGTAATCGAGGATTGCGGTTTCAGGGACCTCCGCTTCGGGAGCAACGGCATGGAGAATGACCTTTTCCAACTGCATCTCGTGCCACTGTGAGTAATCCACTCCCAGCCAAGATAGGGTAACCATGAGGACGACTCTTGCTACTACCCAATAGAGGAAAATAGGAAGAATCCACGACAATTTGGATACGCGCCAAACCACATTCCTGAACATTGCCGCTATTCCTACCAAATGCCATGATACGGCGGGATGAACCCTAACTGAAATCCACAATGCGATGATATAGCCTGCCATCCCGAGCTCGAAAGCCGTGTTCGGCTTGATCACGGTCTCTGGAACTCCCTCCATGATCGCCAGAGGCACAGCGATGAGAATGACCTGCATTGGTACGGCGAGCAGTTGGAGTCCACCGTGAATGGCCATCAAATCATGCTCCCCTGCCTTGGTCTTGTGGTGTACCAGCCTAGCCATCTTTCCGTAAGGACTTCCGAACAAGGAGAGTCTGGCCCTGTCTATCAGTTCTGGGTCGTTCTTCATCCTACTAAGGCCAAGAAAGGGGGCCAAACCGCCTCTGTTAGACACGAAGAATGGGCGGTATCCCCCCATAATGAGGGCTAGAGCAATCGAGACCGCCCCATATGATAGCCCAGCTATTAGAATCCAGTGAAACAGCCCAGTTCTTATTCCAATAGTGGCATTCTGGTAATCTACATCTGGGAGGTAGGTCAAGGAGAATAGGATGATGGGGGCAAGGGTGACTTGTCCCACGACTATGGACACGAGCAGCAACCTCTTCAGCAGGATTGCCCGGTTAACCATGTTAGCACGCCTCATCATGGAACCATAAGCCCTTCATTGTGGGACAATGCGGATTCATCAGTTATCTCGTGCTTCATTGCAGGCGGACTCTCTCGCGGACACCGCCGAACTATACTCCCATACCTTCTTACACGGAAGATTTTCGCAATTTGATACCATGAGAACCATCTCCGCGGTCTCCCTCGCCTCGCTGCTCCTCATGGTTAGCATCTCCCATCTAGCCCTCGTTGTTCCCGTGGAGGAGGAAAGGGCCTCGGCAGTTGCTCCGAAGAACGATCCCGTGGATTTCGAGGTCACAGGAATCGAGATCGGAAACAGCACTCTTTCAGCGAGGCAATGGACACAACCCGACTCTAGCACGATCGAATACATGACCAAGGGCGAGATTATCCAGATTAACGTGACCTTCAATCAGGGGGGCGTCAACCCCTCCCCGATTACTGCTGATGCCACTCTGGAGATCTGGCACCCCATTGGCGTGATTATCAAGGAATGGACATTCAACATTACCCTCTCTGCCGGCCAGTCCACGAGGGAGACCTTCATCTGGAACCCCTCTACAGCCCACAGCACCCTGAATGATGACGGATGGTTAGACGGAGGAGTAACAATCAGGGGGACCGTTGACGCCGGAATTGGAATAGACGGAGACGACTCAAACGACCTCCTCGATCGAGACGTACCCATCGCCCTATGGTTCGATCCCATGGAGAATGGCTTCTGCGACGATGAGGGCTTCGAGGGTAAGTTCTGCACGAACAACCCGGTGGGATATGGGAGGCCATCTTGGTTCGCGGCGGGCTACCAATCCGACGGATATGCCGCTGATAACGACTATCCGACCGGGACATGGAGGATGGAGAACACCTCTAGCGAGACCGGGGATTGGCACTGGAAGGTCTCCGGGGCAAACGACAACTATGCCTCAAACCGATTCGACAGGCTCCGTTGGGCCTGGCAGCGGTACAACAGCCAAGACGGCTGTGCGGACGGGGTCTGGGGGAACGGCTACAGCCATGGCCTTGGTTATGGTGAGTACGACTCAACCGTATCCTCGATCCACGGTGCCAACCTATGCATGGTCAAACTACAGAGCCCCCTATTGTACTCCATCCAGATAGCAACCGATGCTTGGGGCGAGATGGCGGCCGGGGACACGATAATGCTGGAAACCGACTCAGGCCAGGACCTAGAGTATCTCAACTACACAGCTCAGAACCTCTCCACGATTGAGGGAGACTGGACTCGCTTGATATGGAACGCCAGCGGCCTGCATCAGGGGGAGGGATTCTCCGTCTCCTTCCTCTTCCAATCCGACTCCTCCTTCGCGAACGAGGGCGTCCATATTGACTCATTCATCATTTTCGCCATCGAACGCTACCCGGAGTACACTCTGGATGCCCAGTGCTCCTTCCCCGACAACTATGGGGGCACCATAATCTACGACCCCGATTCGGAAGGTGGCAACACCGTCCTAGTCGAGGCCGCCGACCCTGATCCACCCTCGATTCACTGTCACATCTTCAACAAGGGATATATCGACATCACCCTGTGGTTCTACACCGAGGTATCCAACAACTCCTGGATGTTTGGCTATCCACTTCGAATCGACTCCAATAACATCATCGATCACGACAACTTCGTCAAGTCCAACGTCATCAAAGCAAGGACCTACACCGATGTATGGTTCAACCTCTCCATTCCAGATGGGGCCGATGTCCAGGATCTGGAGTGGCGTTCCTGGATCAACGATGGAGTCCTCAACAATTCGAACAAGTTCGAGGTCATCCTACCTGTCAGTGTCGAATCGACCTATAGGATGACGCTCAAGCAGGAGACACTGGCCAACCCTGCCGCGTCCATCCTTCCGGGGGGCAAGGCGAATATCACAATGGATTTGAAGAATACGGGCAATCAATATTCTTCTTGGGGCTTAGGTGGTTTGTTCACCGATAGCCGCTTCACCTCCGAGAACATCAAGTGGTACGAGATAGGTGGGGACGAGATAACAGTCCTCAACCTGACTCCCGTCGAGGCGATTTCGCTTAATGCGGAGGTCACAATTCCCTCTGGCATGGATCCCGGGTCGTATACCCTCGAACTATTGGCCAACCCAAGACTCCCGAACACCTATCAGGCCTCCTCGACATTGTACATCGAGGTCCCCGTTTACCACGATTTGGCAATCGCCCCTGTCAGGAACGCCATGCTCGCACCTGCGAACGGCGAGCAGAGCAACATACAGGTTTTCCTATTCAACTACGGCAATACGGAGGAGACCTTCGATATCAGAATCGAAACTGACAACTGGCGCCTTCTCGCTGACGTCAGTTCCGACACGGTTACTCTCGAGGCTAATGGGGGCCAGACCACTGTCTCGTTACTGCTTCCGATGCCTGAGGGCGTGGAGAACGGAACCTATAGAGTGACTATAGTCGCCACCAGCCGGTCTGATCAGTCATACCAGTCGATGGCAAACTTCTACCTGACCGTTCCTGTGACAAACCTAGTGGAAGTCGTGGACAGGGACCTGTCCGAGGAGGTATTCGCTGCAGGAACCGATCCAAGGACAATGAAGTGGGAGATATGGAATACCGGAAACGTCGACGATGCCTTCACCATCGATCTTGCATCCGCATCGGATGTCTCCGCCTTTGCATCCGGCCTTTCTGGCGGTAGGACCCCCTACATCGCCCCCGGTTCTTCGTACAACCTGAGCGTGAGTTACTCCTTCGATTCCGACGTCGACGGAGTAAGGGTCATCACCATGCGGGCAACTAGCGTTGAATCAGGACTCTACAGCGAGGGTGAAGCTAGGTTCGATGTAGGTACTGTGGGATACCTCCTGGTCATCCCACCCGCATCCTCCTCCGATGCGATGCACATTACCGAGCCGGGAGACGACTACACGCTAGTTTACTCCATCCGGAGCGCTCATCCAGAGCTAGACCAGCAAATCAGAGCCGAGGTCGAACTAGGGAACCAGTGGACAGTCTACAACGCCAGAATTGCCGAGGAGGACAGGAACTTCGTGCTGAAAGCAGGCGAGAGCAGGAATGTTACCATACTATTGGACGTCAGGGGGGAAAATCTAGACAATCTACAATTCAATGTGGTCGATTTCAACGTTACTCTGATGGTCATTAGCGAATTGGACACCACTAGCAAGACTACGATAATCACATTGGTGAAGCCAGAACCGATTCAGGAAGGGCCCGATGTAGAGGAGGTTGCCTGGCAGGGAGCGAACTACATCCTCATTGCCGTCGGCCTAGCGATCATGGCCGCCGTACTGTTCGCGGCCTTCAGGGTCGTCCGCACCGCGAGATCCCCTCTGGAAGAGGTATCCACACTCGACGATTACAAGATGACTGTCGATGGTTGGGAGGGTACAAAGCTCGCAGAGGACCAACTGCCTTCGGCGGACGACATCGCTAATTCGATGTTTGGTGGCTCCAAGGAGCTATTCGACCAGCCACCTCCAGCCGCCCCGACTTCTGATGAGCCACCGCCATCCACTGAGGAACCCCCCCCACCCCCCCCACCAGAACCGCCCTCGCCGACACCCGCGCCTTCCGAGCCCGTTGGAACGCCTCTTCCAGACAGCGGCCTTCCCGAGGGATGGACCATGGAGCAGTGGCAGCATTACGGCCAGAGATGGCTAGACTCCCTGAAGGATGAATGAGGGCATAATATGTGCAATGGTGATGATGTGGGAGGCCTTATGACCCCCCCTCGGGTGCCCGGGTCGCCGAATTCAGGAGTGTGATTTCCGATGTACAACGGTCAACAGCCCATTTTCATCCTGAAGGAGGGCACGTCTCGAACTAGCGGCAAGAGTGCACAGAGCAACAATATCGCTGCTGCCAAGGCGGTCGCTGACGCGGTCCGCTCAACTCTGGGCCCCAAGGGAATGGACAAGATGCTGGTCGACAGCATGGGCGATGTCGTCATTACCAACGACGGGGCGACCATCCTCAAGGAGATGGAGATCGAGCATCCCGCTGCCAAGATGATAATAGAGATAGCCAAGACCCAGGACCAGCACTGCCACGACGGAACCACGAGCGCGGTTGTGATTGCCGGGGAGCTTCTGAAGAGGAGCGAGGATCTAGTCGAGCAGAACGTGCACCCAACAGTAATCTGCGAGGGATTCAGGCTTGCCTCCGACAAGGCCGTCGAACTCATTGATGCCCACGGGGTCGAAGTTAACGAGAAGATGCTAGGCGAGGTCTCAAAGACGGCCCTCACAGGCAAGAGCGCAGGCGCGGTGAAGGATTTCCTCTCTGAGATTAGCGTGAAAGCGGTGCTCTCGGTGGCCCAGCAGGTCAATGGAGAAATCATCGTTGACCTCGATGACATCAAGGTCCAGAAGAAGCAGGGCGGCTCGATTCGAGACAGCACACTGGTCGACGGAATCATCCTCGACAAGGAGCGCGTGCACAGCGGCATGCCTCGCTCGGTCTCCGACGCGAAAATCGCTCTGGTCAACTCGGCGATCGAGGTCAAGAAGACGGAGGTCGACGCGAAAATCCAGATCACCGACCCCAACATGCTCTCCCAGTTCCTAGACGAAGAGGAGCAGTACCTACGCTCCCTCGTCGACAAACTCCAAGCCTCTGGCGCGAACGTTGTCATCTGCCAGAAGGGAATCGACGATTTAGCCCAGCATCATATGGCCAAAGCCGGAATCTTCGCTATAAGGCGTGCCAAGAAGAGCGATATGGAAGCCCTCTCAAAGGCTACAGGCGGGCGTATCGTGACCAATATCGATGACTTGTCTTCGCAAGATCTAGGCTCGGCTGCTAAGACCGAGGAACGCAAGATCGGCGATTCGGACATGGTTTTCATTGAGGGCTGCCCGGAGGCAAAGAGCGTCTCGGTCCTTCTCCGTGGGGGCACTGAACACGTCGTCGACGAGGTCAAGCGCGCCTTCGAGGATTCTATCGGCGTAGTCGCTGTGGCTCACGAGGACGGCTCGGTCCTCACCGGTGGGGGCTCTGTGGTCGCCGCTCTTAGCCGTGACCTACGCTCGTACGCGGAGGGAATCGGCGGCAGGGAGCAAATGGCGATCGAGGCCTTCTCCAGTGCCCTCGAGGTAATTCCTCGAACGCTCGCCGAGAATGCTGGGCTTGACCCGGTGAACACGATAATCGACCTCAGGAAGGCCCACTCTGAGGGTAAGTCAAGACATGGCGTCAACGTGTTCAAGGGGGGTGTCGTTGACATGGCCAAGGCCAAGGTCTTCGAGCCCAGCCGAGTGGTCGAGCAGGCCATTCAGAGCGCCTCCGAGACCGCCGTGATGATCCTCCGGATCGACGATGTCATCTCGAGCAAGAGCGCAGGCCCGATGGGCGAAGGCGAGTTCGACGGCATGGACATGTGAGCCAGCCCGCAATCACTCCTTCCAATCATCAGGCAGCATGCCCGATGCGCATGTTCAATAATCGGTTCTCGGTGGCGGAACCACCCATAGGGGAGCGGTTAGCGTGCCCATATTCAGTGTCTACATCGATGAGGGGTGCATCACCTGTGATGCGTGCGAGGAAGCGGCCCCGGATGTCTTCGAGGTGACTGACGACACTTGCTTCATCAAGCCGACTGTCCGACTGGACGGGGGCTTCGACAGGAATGACGGCCAGTCCGGGCTCAAGCCTGAGATATCCTCCTCACTGTCGGATGACATCATCGACGCCGCCGATGCCTGTCCCGTGGATGTCATCATATTGGTGGATGAAGCACCAGGAGGGACCCCTGAGGCCGAGGAATCCTCCGAGCCAGAGGCGATGGAAACCCCTCCTGAGACTGCGGTGGAGGATGTCGTGGTCGGAGATGGCTTGGAGCAGCTACTGACCGTGGGCGATAGGTCTCTGGACATTCTGTTTGGCTCACAATCCGGAAATTCCGAGGATCTGGCCTCCAAGCTCGCCAAGCAGGCGAAGGCCTACGGCCTTGAGGGAAATGTCCACGACATGGATGGCTTCGACTTCAACTCGCTTTCCAAGAGGAAACGGGTCTTGGTGGTATGCTCAACCTGGGGCGAGGGAGAGATGCCCGACAATGCCGAGGATCTGTGGCAGTTCGCTAGTTCGGACGCCGCGGCGAGGCTTGAAGGCGTCCACTTCTCGGTTTGCGCCCTAGGGGATGTCAGCTACGAGTTCTACTGCCAGTCCGGGAAGGACTGGGACCTACGCCTCGAGGAGCTCGGTGCTACGCGCCTTGTGGACCGCGTTGACTGCGACGTTGACTACGAAGCACCGGCTGCGTCATGGGCCCTCGAGGCCATCCCCACTCTATCCGCAGTGGACGGCACAGGGCAGTTCCACGAGGACATGGTCGACTCAATCAAGGACTACGTCTCTGGCGCTGTCTCGGGAGGTGCAGAGGGTGAGGATGGGTTCACTCTGCCTACCGTCCTCGCGGACTCCTTGCAAACGGAAGTCACCATATTCAGGTACGATCCGCTAGCCGCCAGCACGGGCAGGGACACCTGGGTGTGTGCACTGCCCGGGCACATGTCGGTACTCGAGGTCCTGAGGGACATCAAGGGCACTCAGGATGGCTCTCTCACATTCCGCGACGGACCCTGTGACGACCCAAATACGGCCATAACCGTCAACGGGCGCCTCGTCATGCCGGGCCTAACTAGAATCGACTCCGTCGCTCCGAATCGCGACGGCAGCGTAGGAATCCGAATCGAGCCCTTGCCCGGATTTGATGTGATAAGGGACCTAGTGATAGACCCCTGGTCATTGGAGAGGAAGCGCGAATCGAGCAAACCATGGATGGTCGCGACCACTCGGGAGGGCGAAACCATGCCCCAGGGTCCCATTGGAACCATGGAACCGGCCACAGCCTCGCACCTCCACTCAATTTCCAACTACCAAAGCCAGACCCTGCTACATGCCAGCTCCGACGCTGCGCCCCACGCAAATGGCTATCTCGGACCCGCGGTGCTAGCGAGCGCTTGGGCGCGTAGGAAAGACCCCCGGACATCCCCTAGCAGGAAGTCTGAGATTGACGTTCTGATTGGCTCCTCTAACGGCATCAAGGCCGAGACCGACCTAGCCCCAATTCGTCGCCAGGCCTCGAACCCTCAAACCATCTCCGACGCTCTCTTGGAGGCCAAGACGGCGACCCTGACTAGAGACGCCTATAATGGAAGGCACGGCAAGCACGTCTGGTGGTACACCTGGTCAGTCAAGAGCAGTGGTAGGGTCAATGACACTGTGGTATACCGCCAGGTGCTCGGACCCATCGGACTGCTCGGCAACCTATTCTCCGGTGTCACCGCTAGGATGGTTTTCGGGTTCACGCGGACCGGTGGGAATATGTTCAATGGGATGCTGGGCATGGTGGCACCACCGGCTGGAATAGGCAAGATGCCAAAGCAGTTCAACTCCGCGGTTGAGAACCACCACGAGGTTGTCGCAATCTTCAACGAGCTGGACGGTCGATTCTGATGGCACTGAAGTACGCATACCATCCCGGCAACCTAGCCCACAGCAGCGCACCGGAGGTGGCGGACACGATGCCGCCATCCGCCCGCTCACTGGGCATCGAACTGATTCCCCTGGATGGTGCGACCAGTTGTGGGGCGGGCATCATCAGGCAGGCCAATGACATTCTCCAAGTCACCCTTAACGCCAGGACCCTGGCGATCGCCGAGTCGAAGCGGCTCGACATCATCACTCCGTGCGCTGCGACTGCGGGCAACCTGCAAGAGGACCTGACCCGACTCAGGAACGACCCACTGTTGTTGGCGAAGACCAACGACGTCCTTGGAAGGACATCCGGCCTCTCGCTGTCGGGCACGGCCAACGTCCACCACCTCCTGCATGTGATAGTCGACGAGGTTGGCCTCGACAAGGTCGAGGCGAAGCTGAGGAATCCCATGCGATTCCGCATCGCCGGATATTACGGTCCAAATATCCAGCAGGAGGGAGCGTGCGGGGACGACGATGTCTACGATCCTAACTACTTCGAGCAGCTCATCGCTGCTCTTGGGGGGACTCCCGTGGAGTGGGAGAGCAGGACCCAGAGCGTCGGAGCCCCCGGTCTGCTATCCGAGGAGCCGACGGTCCTGCGGCAGACCGCAGCGATTATCTCCGATGCAAAGTCAGAGGGCGCGGACATTATCGTGAGCGCGTGCACCCTCTCGCACACCGTCCTTGACGTCTACCAGGGCAAGGCGTCCAGAGCCACTGGGCTCTCAACAAACCTCCCGGTAATCCATCTTACCGAGCTGCTCTCCTTCGCGTTCGGCCACCACAATAGCAGGCTGGCGCAACTTAGGACGAGAGTTGCAGTCATTGGTGACTAGTCCCCGGCTCCTCTCCCGTCGTGGTGAACTGCTCTAAGCCAATCTGGCCAGTGGGTCTGAAGGTCTCTGGCGGGAGGGCAGAGGGGGCCTGCCTGCCTTGCTCAATCACCACCGTATCGTCAGATATAGCGAGCTCCGCCCGGTGCCTATCCCTAGCATCGAGCACGAACTCGGCAGCTGGAATCGAGCTTCCATCTTGAACAACCACGAAGCGGCTTAGATTGGAGAGATCGGTATGGGGGCCTCGGTAAAGCCTCCTGCCGACCCTCCTTACCGCCTTGTGCATGAATTCCTCCTTGCGAACTGCAGCCGCCCTAGCGCCCTCATCGCGGGTGCCCTCGGCTATCAGAACCACAACCTCTCCCTCGCGGCGTCTTCCCGTCCTGCCCCTGCGCTGTATCGTCCGAATCTCGCTGGACACCGGTTCGTAGAATATTACGAGGTCGGCGCTCGGAATGTCGAGACCCTCCTCGCCGACTGAGGTGGCTACGAGCACGTTTGCGGAACCGGATCTGAAATTCCCCAGCCTCTCTATCTGCTGCTTCGGGCTGAGGCCACCCGTACCGCCCCTGCTCGACTGCCCGATGAATTGGACCGGCCTCACCCCTTCAAGTCCGACAATTGCCTGCTCGAGGGCGTTGACGGTGTCCCTGTAAGTCGCGAAGACGATGACCCTCGATTCGACGTCCCTGCGAAGTCTCTGCCTCACCAATCGGCGCACTGCCCCTACTTTGGAGTGGACTTCTTCCATCTCTGCAAGGCTCCCGACCAGCCCCCTGACCCGGGGGTCCCTAAGGAAGTCATTCGCAGATCTGCTCTTACCATCCTCCCTTACCATCCTGTCCAAGAACTCCCTCGAGGCGGCGATACCCTGGCACAGCAGATGGTTGATTAGGTGATGGAGCCTCATCGCAGTGGCAATCTGTGATATTGATCGATAGGCGCTCGCCTCGCCCCTGGAGATGGCAGCTTGGGCCCTTTCCATCGCGTTGGACAGCCCTCTGTGGCTGATCAGGCCGGGTATGACGTACCTTCCGAGCCTCTTCTCGCGGTCCACGATACCTTCCTGCCAGACCCTGAACGGCTCGGCGAGATTCCTGATTTGAATCGGGACTTCGACCGTCGTCTCAGTAATTTCCAGTCCCGAAACGTGCTCCGCCATCATCGGGTCGTCCCGAGCCCTCAGGTGAATCCTCTGGACGGCAAGCCTGTTGCAAACCTCTTCCACCTGTTCGGTCTTGGAGCCGGGGCTCGCTGTGGTGGCTAGTATGAGGGGGTCCTCTGACTGCGAGATGTAGAGCTCGGCGACTTGTGCCATCGCATGGTCTCCAGTGCAGTGGTGAGCCTCGTCGATGACCAATAGGGAGCATGCAGCCAAGGATAGGCTTCCTCGCAGAATGTCGTTTCTGACCACTTGAGGTGTTGCGAAGACCAATCTTGAGGAGGGCCACAGACCGGGCCTCTTCACCACGGGTTGCTGGCCGCTGATGGAAATCGGATTGATTTCACTTCGATTCACAAGAACCGGCGTCGTGCTCTCTAGGTGCTGGTTGATCAAGGCCACTGTGGGGGCGATTACCAGGACCCAACCTGCGTCGACCTCGAGTCTCTCTGCGATTGCCATCCACGCGACGGCCGTCTTCCCAGCGGCGGTGGGTAGTACTAGTAGCATCGACCCAGATATTGATTCGTCCACGGCTTGGAGCTGATACGCCCTAGCCTCGACAGTGCCGGGGGAGAGTCCGGGATGGCCGACGAATGGGTCCATGGGCAAAGACCTCCGGAGTCAGGGTTCAAAATCATTGCACAGGGGGGAAAGGCCCCACACACCCCGTAGGGGTGCATAGGGTCAATCCCGATTCGTTCAAATAGGGTATGTCAGTCGCAAAGCCGCTCACAGCGTGAGGTACCAGACACTAGAGGGCTCTGCAGTGGCATCCCCCAAACCCCGGCTGCACTCGCGGCCCGGGTCCCGTGTCACGGTATCTCCCTGGCGCAGTGGGCCCGGTCCAAGGCCGTTCGCGGCCCGAAATCGGTTATTATGGAGGAATTTGAATGGCTGACCGACACAGACCTCGCCGAGGTAGCATGGGCTATAGCCCTAGGAAGCGTGCGGTACGCCAATTCCCCCGAATCTCCTCATGGCCCGATTCTGACGCTTCCGAGGTACGTGTTCAGGGCTTCGCGGGATGGAAGGCGGGGATGACCCACATCATGATGAGGGACTCCAACCCCCACTCAACCTCTACTGGTCAAGAAGTCAGGAAGGCGGTCACGGTTGTTGAGGCCCCTCCGATGAGCGTCCTCGCTGTAAGGGCCTACAGAATGACCCCTTATGGGTTGCAGACCGCAGGGGAAATCTGGACTGACATATCCCAAGGTGGACCCGAGAACCTGACCCCCCGCTTCGCCAACCAGTCCAGGGGTGAGCGGGACATCGAGGAGGGCCGCAAGCCAGCTAAGCGCGGCGGGCGAATCCCCAGTCGCAGCAATGGCTCCCAAGAGGCCGCAATCGAATCCCTCAGAGAGCAGGACCTCAGCGAGGTTCGACTAATTGTGAGCACCCAGCCCAATTTGGTGCGCAGCATTCCCTCAAAGACCCCGGAGATCATGGAGATCGGCTTGGTTGGCGGCGATAACGGAGCCAAGCTTGACTGGGCGATGGGGCGACTTGGCGGCCAGATCGGCCTCGAAGACGTCTACCAAGTTGGTCAGGAGGTCGATGTCGTAGGCGTCACGAAGGGCAAGGGATGGCAGGGCTCTATCAAGAGATTCGGTCTCAAACTGCTCTCCCACAAGAACAGCAAGCGTCGACGTCAGGGTGGAAACATGGGGGACTTCGGTACCGGCTACGTCCGCAAAACCATCCGTCAAGCCGGGCAAGTCGGCTACCACAAGAGGACCGAGCTGAACAAGAGGATCCTCCGCATTTCTAATTCGGACGAGTCCGAGATCACCCCAGCGGGGGGCTTCCTCAATTACGGGGAGGTCAGGAACCCGTACATGATCGTCCAGGGAAGCCTTCCCGGACCAGCAAAGAGGCTCCTGAGATTCCGCGACGCCATTCGTCCGAGGGTAAGCAAGAGTGAGGTCGAGATCACCTACGTCAGCACCTCGAGCAAGCAGGGAGTGTGATTCATTGAAGACGAAGGTGTACGACTTGGTGAACTCCGTCGTCCAGGAGGAACTCGATGCGGGACTTCTAGCCGAATCTTACGCCGTAGAGGTCAAGGACGGCAAGCCAATAACACTCCCCGAGGCATTCTCATCGGATGTCAGACTGGATATCATCCGCTCTGCCGTGCATGCCTCCCGCGCCAATCGCAGGCAATCCTACGGCCACCGAGAGCACGATGGCAAGCGCTCCCCCCAACCTGGGATGAAGCATTCCGTGGAGTGGTGGGGCAAGGGACGGGGGGTCTCGCGGATTATGAGAAAGACGGGACAGAGGACCGGCGCGCAGAACCCACACACCCGCGGTGGACGCAGAGCCCATGGGCCCAAGGTGGACAAGGACTGGTCCCAGAAGCTCAACTCGAAGTCGCGCAAGACCGCACGCAACTCCGCTATCGCCGCCTCCTGCGACTCCGAACTAGTCTCCTCCAGAGGCCACAGGTTCGATGGGGACACAAGATTGCCAATCATCATCGATGACTACGTTGAATCCAGGGGCGGCACTGATGAGAGATACGAAATCGAGTCCATCCCCCTCCAGTACTCGACTCGCAAGTTTGTTGCTATTATGGAGGCACTCGGCCTGTCCGACGACCTCGACCGCTCCAAGCAGGGCCGCACCATCAGGGCTGGCAGGGGAACGATGCGCGGTCGGAAGTACAGGACCCCGAAGAGCCTTCTACTGGTAGTCGCCCAGAAGGGTGGCTTGGACAAGGCAGCTCGCAATGTTCCCGGAGTTGATGTAGTCACCGCCAAGGACCTCAGTGCCGAGGATCTGGCTCCCGGAGGCGATCCCGGAAGACTCACAGTTTGGACTAAGGCCGCAGTAGAGGCACTGGAGTGATTGTAATGGACCCATACGACGTCATCATCATGCCTTGGATCACAGAGAAGACCCTAGAGGCCAGAAGGATAGCCGACCCCGAAGGCGGCCACCGCGAGAATAACAACAGGATCGAGTTCATCGTGCGCCGAGAGGCGACCAAGAAGGATATCCGCGAAGCTATCGAAAGCCTCTTGGAGGTCAAGGTCGCCAAGGTTAACGTCAGAATCAACAGGACCGGCAAGCACGCCAGCATTCGCCTTGCCGATGGATACGACGCAGAGGAGGCAGCGCTCAAACTCGGGGCGTTCTGATAAGGTGATTTGATGGGTAAGAGGACACGCTCACAACGCCGCGGTTCGAGCCCCAAGAACAGGGTCTCGAGTCACCGCTTCCCTGCAGCCAACCGTCTGCCCCGCGTCAGCGGGGAGATAGCCGAGGTCATCGACCTCATCCACAGCCCGGCCCATACCGCCCCCCTTGCCAAGGTTAAGTTCGAAGATGGTGCAGTAGCCCATCTAGCAGCCCCCGAGGGCATGTCCGTGGGACAGACCGTCGCCTTTGGCGATCGCGTCGCTCTAAGACCTGGAAACGTTACCACCTTGGACCAGATCCCCGAGGGGACTCAAATATGCAACGTCGAGGCTCGTCCCGGCGATGGTGGCAAGATTGCCCGCTCTGGGGGGAACTCAGCCACAATCGACACAAGGATGGGAGATCTCGTCAAGGTACGCCTTCCCAGCGGGCGCATCAAGGACCTCCCCGCGAAATGCCGCGCAACCATCGGTGTTCTCGGCGGCCACGGCCGCACCGAGAAACCGCTTGTCAAGGCCGGCGCTGCCCACCACCGGGCCAAGGCCCGCGGCAAGCTCTACCCCACCGTCAGCGGTGTTGCGATGAACCCAGTCGACCACCCGCATGGCGGTGGAAACCACCAGGCCGTCCACGGCCCCAACTCGGTGAGCAGGAACGCTCCTCCGGGAAAGAAGGTCGGTAACATCGCCCCCAAGAGGACCGGTCGTGGCAGGTCGAAGAAGGAGTAGTGTGAGACATGGCACGCAAGAGAAGGGTATTCCGGACGGCCAAGATGGCGCGCCGGCAGGCGAGGAAGCGACGCTCCAAGATTAGCGAGCGCCGCAAGAAGGAGTTCCGCTGGAGGGGCTACAGTCTTGGGGAACTACAGGAAATGCCACTTTACCCTCCGGACGACGACATAGACGCCCCCTGCATCGCCACCCTGATGCCCTCGAGGGTCAAGCGCACTCTTGCTCGCGGACTCAGCCTCGAGTGCGAGAAACTCTTGGAGAGGGTCAGGGAAAGCAACGGCAAGGTCGTCAAAACTCATTGCAGGGGGATGTACGTCCTCCCAGAGATGGTCGGCTCGACAATCGGAGTCCACGACGGCCAGAACTTCGTCAAGGTCGAAATCGTACCGAATATGATCGGTCATGCACTGGGGGAGTTCGCGAAGACGAGGAAGTCGGTCACCCACACTGGACCGGGTGTCGGTGCAACCCGTTCTTCCCAGCATGTGGCATTGAAGTGAGGTTAGTGGAATGAGCAGAGTGACCGGCACGCCGCAGCGGGGATACACCCAGTTGCTCGAGGGCACGAACCTCGTGTCAGCCAGAGCCGTCGATGTGGACTGCCACCACAAGCACTGTTACCACATCGCCAAGGCGATTCGAGGCATGGGCGCCGATGAAGCCATCAGCTACCTAGGGGACGTCATCGAGAAGAAGCGTGCCATTCCCTATCAGCGCCGTTCGCGCAAAGGGCGCGGCGGCAACACCATGGCCGGTCACCGGAAGGGAAAGATGGGACCTGGCAAGTTTCCGAACAAGGCCTCCAAGGAATTCATCAAACTCATCAACAGCGCCATGGAAAATGCCAGACAGCGCTACGATACCATCGACCCGGAGGAGATGGTAATCACCCACGTCGCCGCGCACCGCGGGCAGGTGGCCAGCAATTGGAAAGCTAGGGCTCGCGGCAGGTCTTCGCCTTGGAACCATTATCAAGTGAATCTAGAGATTTTCCTAGAGTTCTTCGGAGACGAGGAGGAAGAGCCCGAGGAAGGGGAGTTCTGAGGTGGTGGCATGAAGCAGAACACGATTCGCAACATGATAGGCCGCAACGTCGAGAGGCAGTTGGTGCGAGAGTACCTCCTGAAGGAGACCGAGAGGGCCGGCTTCGGAGGCCTGCACTTCAACAGGACGCCAGAGGGCACCAAGGTGACCCTTAGCGCCGAGCAGGTCGGTCGGGTGATCGGCCGGCGAGGCAAAGTCATCCACGAGCTCCAGCGACGACTGCAGGAGGACTTCAATCTCACAAACCCCCAGCTGGAGGTCGAGGAGATCGAGGATTCTAGAATCAACGCGCAGATTATGGCGAGCAGACTCGCCAGTTCGCTCGAGCGAGGCTGGTTCTTCCGTCGAGCCGGTCACAGCACGGTGCAGAACATCATGGACGCTGGCGCAAGGGGGTGCATCGTCATCCTCAGCGGCAAGATAACAGGCGCGAGGCACCGGGTCGAGAAGTTCCAGAAGGGGCACATCAAGTACTGTGGCGAGACGGCCCTGCAATTAATGGACGTCGGTTTCTCTACCGCCGTCAAGAAACTCGGAACTGTCGGATGCACAGTCAGAATCATGCGACCCGGAACCAGTCTGCCACATGAGATTTCCATCAAAGAGAGGCACGAATCCGGTCTACCCCAACTGGTCGAAGCCACCGGTTTCGTCCCCCTCGAGTTGGACGAGGCCCTAGCAGAAGGAAAGGAGGAGGAGTGATGCCACACGTAAGCTCGAAGGACATCGACGAGATGAACCAAGAGCAGCGAGAGCGCACGCTTGAGGAACTACGTGACGAGATGCTCCAGTTGAGGGCCCAGCAGGCCTTGGGCGGCTCGTCCTCGAACCCTGGGGCTTACAAGCAGACCCGTAGGAGCATTGCGAGACTACTCACGAAGATGAACCAATCCAAGGAGGAGTGATAATGGCTGGAATTTGCAACCTTTGTGGCCTTCCCGATGAGCTCTGCATCTGCCAGGAGATTGCCAAGGAGCAGCAGAAGGCCATCATTTCGGTTGTCAGAAGGCGCTACGGAAAGATGGTCACCATGGTCGAGGGCATAGATGATTCCGCAATAGACATTGGGCAGCTCGCAAAGATACTCAAGGGCTCCTGCGCCAGTGGCGGGACCGTCAAGGGCAGAACCATCGAGCTACAAGGCAATCACAAGAAGAAGGCGGCCAAGGTCCTCGAGCAGAACGGCTACCAGGTGGAGGTGCGCTGAATGAGCGACATAATCCACATGCCTTGGCTCGCTCGTCGACTGTCGGTCGTCGATTCCACGGACCCCACGCTCATCGGCGTCTGCGGAATCGTGCAGGACGAGACCCGTCGAACCATTCGAGTCATGACCGATATCGGCACACTAACCCTGGCCAAGGACGTAATCCGCTTCACCATAGGCGATGAGGAGATCGATGGAGCAATCGTGACACAGCGTCCCGAGGATAGGATTAATCGAAGATACAGGGGGACCTGAGATGCGTGACATAGGAATAGACGTTCTCCCACCAGAGGGGGAGTGGGATGGAAACGAGAACTGCCCGTTCTACGGAAACCTGAGACTGCGCGGGCAGATCATCAAGGGCGTAGTCTCGTCTAAAGGGATGCAGGACGCGGTAGTCGTCGAGCGCGAGACCACCCGTTACATGAAGAAGTTCGAGCGCTACGAGAAGCGCACCCGTAGCTACCCAGCGCATCTGCCGAGCTGCATTGGGGAAGTCTCTGCAGGGGACAGCGTCCGCATCATGGAGTGCCGACCACTCTCCAAGACGGTGAAGTTCTGCGTCATAGAAAAGGGGGGAAGCGAATGAAGGGGATTCCCGGGCGCGTGACCGCCGGCCTGCCGACGCAGGCCCGTCTGGAATGCGTCGACAACACCGGTGCCAAGGTTGTCCAGTTGATCACCGTGCTCAAGAAGGGCGGGGTCGCAAGGAGGTACCCCTCTGCCGGCGTCGGCGACATGATTCGAGTCACTGTCAGGAGAGGCACTCCAGAAACCCGCCGCCAGATATTCAATGCCATCATCGTCCGTCAGTCTCGTCCCTTCCGCAGAGTCGACGGCACGTGGGTGCAGTTCGAGGACAACGCATGCGTGATTACGAACGAGAAGGGCGACGTACAGGGCTCCGACATCAAGGGGCCCGTGAGCAGGGAGGCAGCCGAGAGGTGGCCCCGAATCGCTTCTACGGCGAAGCAGATTGTGTGAGGTGAGATTTTGTCAAGCAAGAAGGCAGGAAAGCAGAGAATGGCCCAAAGGGAGGCCCACGTCCACGTCCGCCGAAAGCGGATGAGAGCACGCTTGGTCACTGACGACCCCGACCTAAAGGACGTCCGATCAGTCACCGTCCGAGTCGGCGACGAGGTCGAATTACTGAGGGGCGATTTCAGCCACCCCAACAGCGTCAAGCCCGACTCCCGCGGAAAGAGGCTTGGCCAGACCAGAGGAAGGGCCGGCATCAGGGCTAAGGTAGCCACCGTAGATACGGGCAACGGTTTCATCTTCGTCGACGGACTCACCCAATCAACCGCAGACGGCAAGGAGGAGGCAGTCCCGGTTAACCCCTCAAACGTCATTGTCACCAAGCTCTACGAGGGCGACCCACTTCGAATCCGGAGAATCATGGAACGTGCGAAGGGAGGTGTCCCTGAATGAGCAGGAGCCACATCAAGCGACTCGTAATGCCGCGGAGCTGGCCACTGACCAGAAAGACGAACATCTGGGTGCAGAAGCCGAACCCGGGTGGCCACAACACGGAGATGTGCATGCCGCTCGGCATCGTTCTGAGGGACGTCCTCAGCATCGCGCACAACATGCGCGAAGCCAAGCGAATCCTGCACTCCCGGAACGTCAGCGTCGATGGACGGGTTGAGACCGACCGCTCCCGTGGCGTGGGTCTGATGGACGTCCTGACGATAGGCGAAGACAACTACAGGTGCGTCTTGGACACCAATGGCAAACTGCGGTACCGCCCGATTTCCAAGAAGGCCGCTGGCAGCAAGATATGCAGGGTAACCGGAAAGACCACCATCAAGGGTGGCAAGACTCAGATTCACCTACACGACGGCCGAAACATCGCTGTTGACGACCCTCCAAAGTACAAATCTGGCGACTCGCTGGTCATCTCACTGCCCGATCAGGCCATCTCCTCCCACATTGCAATGAAGAAAGGGGCCCTGGCTTATCTGACCGGTGGCAACCACATCGGTGAGACTGCGGTGATCCAAAGTCAGGAAGTCAAGCGCTCGTCCAAGCCCAACGAGACCTCATTTGAGGAATTCGGTACCATCACTGACTATGTCTTCATCATCAGCAAGACCACTGACCTCCCCCTGGAGGGTGACTCATGAGCGATTCCACAAACCCCATGCTATCGCCCAGCATCACCAAGGTCACCGTGAACATCGGTGTTGGCGAGGGCGGTCGACGGCTCCAGCTCGCTGAGAGGGTCCTCGAGGTCCTCACAGAGATGAAACCGATGCGCACGATCTCCGCCAAGACCAACAGGGACCTCGGCACCAGAAAGGGGGCCCCAATCGGCTGCAAGGTCACTATGCGCGACCCCGATACCATCGAGGCCTTCCTTAAGGACGCCTTCTGGGTGCGGGACCACACGCTCCCCGAGTACAACTTCGACTCTCAGGGCAACCTGTCCTTCGGTATTTCCGACTACACGGACTTCCCCAAGCAGAAGTACGATCCGGACATCGGCATCTTCGGCATGGACGTCAACGTAGTCCTCGAGCGCCCCGGTCACCGAGTCTCCAGAAGGAGGAGGCGCAAGTCCCGTGTTTCCGTGCCGCACCGGATTGGCAGGGAAGAGTCGAAGGCGTGGTTCGCTGAGCGGTACGAGCTCAGTATAGTGGAGGAGTGAGAATGGCACGCGATCACGGCGAGAGCATCGGAAGAAGCAACGGATGCAGGCGCTGTGGGCGCAGGAGGGGCCTGATTCGGCGCCACGGCCTCCGGCTTTGCAGGCAGTGCTTCAGAGACGTCGCTGCCGATATTGGATTCAAGAAGTACTCATGAGGTGATTAGATGCAGTTTGACCCATTGAATGATGCCTTTACGACGATATACAACGCAGAGCACGCCGGCAAGTACGAGGTTTCCGTGCGCCCAGCCAGCAAGTTGCTGGGCAGCATGCTGGCCATCATGCAGAAGTCCGGTTACCTAGGCGAGTACGAACACCTGGAAGACGGGCGTGGCGGATCCTACAGAATCGAGCTCATCGGAGCCATCAACCGTTGCGGCGTCATCAAGCCGCGTCACTCGGTCAAGCGCTCGGATTTCGACAAGTGGGAGTCTAGGTACCTCCCGGCCAGGGACTTCGGTCTACTGATACTGACCACGAACCAGGGCATCATGAATCACTTCGACGCGAAGAAGGAGAGAGTGGGCGGGCGACTGCTCGCATATGTTTTCTAGAGGAGGGATTAGCATGCCGAAAATCGCCCAAGTGTCACACGCCATACCCCTTCCAGAGGGAGTGAGCGCGAGCTTAGAAGGCAATACTGTGACTTTGAGCAAGGACGGCGAATCACTTGCCAGGGAATTCAGCCACAACCGAGTCTCGGTTCGACAGGATGATGGCGACTTGAGAGTTTTCTGCGACCTTCCACGCCGCTCCGAGAAGGCGATTGCGGGAACCTGGGCCGCTCATCTCCGCAATATGGCCAAAGGTCTCGACGAGGGCTTCGAGTATCGCCTAAAGGCGGTCTTCAGTCACTTCCCGATGACGCTCAAGGTCCAGGGCAACCAGTTCATCATCACGAATATGCTAGGGGAGAAGGTCCCGAGGGTGGCAAGCCTACCGTGGACGCCTACTGAGGTCGAGGTCAGGATCGAGAGCAAGTCAGATGTCATCGTCACCGGTGCCGACCGCGAGAAGGTCGGACAAACGGCGGCCAATATCGAGCGAGCCTGCAAGATCAAGAATCGAGACCCAAGGGTCTTCCAAGATGGGGTCTACATCGTCTCGAAGGGAGATGGGAGGTGAGGGGATGACGTACGATGACTTGACCGTGGCCAATCTCAAGGACCTGCTGCGCGAACGCGGGCTACCCGTCTCTGGCAGAAAGAGCGAGCTTGTAGAACGCCTGATTGAGGCCGATAAATCAGCCCCCGAAGAAGAGCATGAAGGGGTGACACCCGAGGAACCGGACGTCATCGTCGAGGACGACCCCGTGGATGACGATGACGACTACTTCGAGGAAGAGGGCGACTTCGAGGAATGGGACAACTTCCACACCTCGCGGCAGAAGCCGGTCCTCGACGATGCCACGCGGGCAGCTCTCGACATGCGCTCTGCGCAGAGCAAGAAGCAGCCCGCCTTCAGACGCCAGGAGTGGTTCCGCTACCGACGCCTGTCCAAAACAGGCTACCGCAAGCCTAAGGGCAAGGACTCCAAGATGAGGATGAACAGGAAGTACCGCCCCCCAATGGCCAGGGTCGGATATGGCAAGGTCGCCGCAGCTCGCGGACTCCACCCCTCGGGATTCAAGGAAGTCCTGGTCCACACCGCCAACGAACTGGACGGACTCGATCCCGAGCGCCAGGCCGTTAGAATCGGCGCTGGAGTGGGCAATAGGAAGCGTTCTCGAATTCACGACCGCGCCGATGATCTGGGCCTGCGCGTTCTGAACCGGCGCCCAATCGTGCGCAAGGGGGACATGCAATGATGATTACCAACCAGAAGAGGATGGCCGCCCATATCCTCTCCAAGAGAGAGGGCCGGACCGTCGGAATCCATCGTATCTGGGTCAATCCCGACTACTTGGACGAGGTCGCTGATGCCGTCCAGAAGGAAGACGTGCGCAATCTCATCGACGAGGGGATCATCGTGGCCAAGCCAATCGTCGGAACCAGCCGGGCTAGAGCGCGCAAGGCCTCCCATCAGAAGTCAAAGGGCCGACGCAAGGGCCAGGGCTCCAGGAGTGGCAGCGCAAACTCGCGCAACCCGAGGAAGCAGCGCTGGATGACTCGGATAAGGGCACAGCGCCGGGCTCTCAAGGCACTGAAGGACGAGGGCTCACTGACTCCCTCCCAGTACCGGCACTTCTACCTCAAGGCGAAGGGCGGCTCCTACCGCTCGATCGCCCACATGAGGAGCAATATCGAACTCGAGGGGATTTCCATTGGGGGTGAGCAGTGATGGCACGAGGGCGAAACCAGCGATTGCGATTCAAGCGTCGCCGCAATGCAGAGACCGACTACCACAGGAGGATGAGGATGCTGCGTGGAGGCGTCCCTCGCGCAGTCGTGCGAGTCTCCAACACCCAGGTCACTTGCCAACTCGTCTCATTCGACGCAGGGGGCGATAGGGTGCTGGCCTCGGTAACGGGGAAGACTCTAGTCAACAAGCACAAGTGGCCTTCTGATGCCTCCCGCAAGTCGGTGCCAGCCTGCTACTTGGCGGGAATGGCTCTCGCGAAGTCTGCCTTGGCCGCCGGGCACAGTGAGGCGATCCTCGACATAGGACTAGCCGCCGCCTCCAGAGGAAGCAGGGCCTTTGCCGCGCTGCGAGGGATGGTCGAGTGCGGACTCGAGATCCCTCATTCCGAGGAGGTGCTGCCCAGCGACGACCGGGTAAGCGGCTCTCACATCGGCGACGACTTGGCCAAAGCCGTGGAAGCGACGAAGAAATCAATCCAGGGGGCGAAGTCATGAGCGAGGAGGCAGCACCAGCCGAGGAGGCCGCACCAGAAGAGGCAGCACCAGCCGAGGAGGCCGTGCAGGTCGCACCGGGCCTAGCGCTCGCCCAAGCTCCCCCCGAGCAATCTGAGGACGGCCCGAGGCGAAGGCGCGGACCAGATCCGCTGGCAGCTCTACGAATTTGGGTGCCACGCACACGCCTTGGCCGCAGGGTCATGAACGGGGAGATACTCACCTACGAGCAAGCGCTCGCTTCCGGGTTGCCGATTCGAGAGGTCGAAATCGTCGATGCCCTGCTTCCGGGCCTCGAGGACGACGTCCTCAGCGTCAACATGATCCAGAGGATGACCGACTCGGGACGCCGCGTCAGGTTCAACGTGCTGTGCGCGGTCGGCAACGGGGACGGCTACGTAGGCCTCTCGGTATGCAAGGGCAAGGAGGTCGCAAGCACCATCCAGAAGGCTATTGCCCAAGCCAAACTCAATATCACCCCGGTAATGCGCGGCAACGGTTCTTGGGAGTCCTCCGAGGGACCCGGCGACAGTATCCCGTTCAAGACCACAGGCAGATCGGGCTCTACCCGAGTGACCCTGCTCCCCGCCCCCGCTGGCAAGGGCCTGGTAATCGGCGACTACGGCCGCAGGGTCCTAGCGCTCGCTGGCGTTTCCGACGTCTGGTCCCGCTCATCCGGCCAGACTCGATCGACGATCAACTTCGCCAAGGCCACCTTCAACGCATTGGTCGAGCTGAGCCGAACCAAGGTAAGCGATGACGTCCGCGGACGCCTGCAAATCACCACTGGGAGGAAGCTCGCATGACATTCCTAGTGATCAGGGTCCGGAGCGACCGGGGCGTCACCAAGAAGATTCGCGATACAATGGCGATGCTCAACCTCACGCGCGTCAACCACGCAGTTCTCCTCCCCGAGACTGCCAGTTACTCTGGCATGCTACACAAGGCCAAGGACTTCGTCACGTGGGGCGAGGTCGACGCCGGAACGATTAGCACGCTCCTCGCTGAGCGCGGCAGGATGACAGGTGACAAGCCCGTGAGCGACTCAGCGGTTAAGTCCGGCAGCGATTACTCCACGATAGGCGCCTTGGCCAAGGCGATTGCCTCGGGCGAAGCCACCATGAGGTCCGTCGAGGGTCTCAAGCCGGTTTTGAGACTCCACCCCCCAAGGGGCGCCAAGGGCTGGGGCGGCATCAAGCGCGCCTACTCGGTAGGCGGCGCACTGGGGTTCCGCGGCAAGGAAATCGAGAGTCTGGCCGCAAGGATGGTCTGAGGCGAGATTATGGTGTCCAGGACGAATAAGTTCCGAGGCAGAAGCCGCTACCACGGCCGTGGCAAGAAGGCAGGCCGCGGCGCGGGCAAGCGCGGCGGCCGCGGCAATGCCGGCCTGAACAAGCACAAGGTCATGACGAGACTGAAGTTCATGCCGGGCCACTGGGGGATGCACGGCTTCAACCGGCATCCGAGCTTGCGGGTCGTTAACACGTCGATCAACATCGGCGAGGTCAGCGAGCGAGCCGAGGGCGACTCCATCGACCTGACCGAGATGGGCTACGACAAGCTCCTCGGCCGAGGAAGCATAGACCGCGCCCTCGAGATAACGGTTCGCGAGGCTAGCACACGCGCCATAGAGAAGGTAGAGGCTGCCGGCGGCAGCATCGCCATCGACGACGATGAGGAATGGGATGAGTGGGAAGAGGAGTGAGAGCTCCGCGCAGGGAGGTTAGGCTATGGTGAAGCGTGGACCGAGCGTTTTCGGGCTCGTCGTAGTGGCCGCTGTGTACTGGGGCGCGCTCTTCTACTGGATCAAGGACGACCTGCAAAGCAACATCGCAGAGGACCAGACTCGCGCTGTGATTCTTTTCGCCACCTCGATCCCCTATGTGGCCTACGTCATCTGGGGCACCATGAACGACCTCCCAGAGGGGCTCGCCGAGATACCGTTCATAGGCAAGTACCTGAAACTCTACGTT
The DNA here is from genome assembly GCA_030749075.1 of Candidatus Thalassarchaeaceae archaeon. Classification (GTDB taxonomy): domain Archaea; phylum Thermoplasmatota; class Poseidoniia; order Poseidoniales; family Thalassarchaeaceae; genus UBA36. The sequence continues at coordinate 50,489 of JASMKR010000023.1, forward strand.
TGGCTAGCCATAGTCATAGCCCTGGCCTACTGGGGCTGGGTCGATCGGGCAGCAGTTGGCTTCCTTCTAGTGGGAGTCGCCCTTTTCGGGCTCGGTACCGGGCTCTCGCTCTCCTGCCTCCTCTACACCGGCGAGGAGGCCAGTCGCCTCTACGGGATGAGGCGCCTCGTGGACGTCTACCCCAGCATCACCAAGCCAGAGGGGCACGTGAGGTTCAACCAGAAGCTGTGGACCACAGTCCTCGTACTGATCATCTACTTCGTAATGACCAACGTGATGATCTACGGCCTCTCCGATACCACTCTGGACGTGTTCTCCTCGTTCAGGGCCATCATGGCCGGGGCATCGGGCTCGATCATGCACCTGGGCATCGGGCCCATCGTCACGGGCTCGATCATCATGCAGCTTTTCTCGGGCGCCAAGATTATCCAGCTCGACCTCCAGGACGCTGGTGACAAGCAGCTCTACCAAGGCGTCCAGAAGATACTGGTCCTAATCATGATACCCGTCGAGTCGATCCCCCAGGTCTATGGGTTCCTCGACCCCTCCGAGACTCTGATCCTCGACTACGGGTTGGGCTGGGCAAACGCCCTCATCGTCTCGCAGTTATTCCTCGGCTCCCTACTCGTCTTCCTTCTCGACGAGCTGGTCAGCAAGTGGGGCATCGGCAGCGGCATCTCCCTATTCATCGCAGCAGGTGTGGCCCAATCGACCTTCGTCGGCACCCTCTCACCACTTCCAACCGTAGAGGGCGCCCCGATGTCATTTGACAACCCCCCCTCGGGCACGCTGCCGATGATCTTCTACACGCTGCGGACCGCGACCAACCAGCAGCTCGTCTCGCAGAACGGGTTCGAGCTGATGCTGCTCAACCACGCCAATCCGATCGCAGCCCTCATCTCCTCCATCATCGTGTTCCTAGTTGTCGCCTACGCCGAATCGAGCAAGCTCGAGCTGCCGCTTACCCACGGCAAGGTCAGGGGGCACAGGGGGCAGTACCCGATCCGACTGGTCTACGCCAGCAACATCCCTGTGATACTGATGGCCGCGCTGCTCGCCAACGTCAACATGTTCACCCTCCTGTTCTGGAGCCACCCCACACTCTCCACAGTTCCGATTCTTGGGAGCAAAGGATGGCACTCCAAGGCCCACTGGTTCGGCTCCTACGAGGCCGGGGCCACAACCCCTACTGACGGCTTCGCGTGGTACTCCTCGATGGTCAACGGGGTGGGGGACTGGCTGATACCGCTGCTCAACCAGACAGGCGACGCCTACGGCCATAGCCTGACCCAGATAATGACCCACGTGTTCGTCTACGTTTTCTTCATGACCGCAGGATCGACCGTGTTCGCCAAGTTCTGGATCGAGACCACCAACATGGGCGCCAAGGACGTCGCCAAGCAGATTGAGCGCACGGGGATGCAGATTCCTGGGTTTCGCAAGAACCCGGTCGTGCTCGAGCGCATCCTAGAGCGCTACATCCCCCCCGTGACCCTGTTCTCCGGCGCCTTCGTCGGCCTGCTGGCCGCTGGCGCCGACCTGCTCGGCACCGTTGGCAACGCCACCGGGACCGGGCTGCTCCTGGCCGTTGGGATCATCTTGCGAACCTACGAGCAGATCCAGAAGGAGCAGGCAATGGAGATGCACCCGGTGCTGCGCGAATTCTTCGGTGCCGAATGACCTGTCAAAACGTCACACCCGACCTCAATTGCCGCCGCACCGCGCTCGTCACGTTCTTAAACCGCAGGAAGTTCGGCAAGACGCTGCGTCAAGCAGGCGTTGGAGACCGAGCACTACGGTGCCATGAAGTCCTCCATCACGCGGGGCGCTGCCGAGGAAGTGCGGCCACGAACCCGTTCGTGGTTTAGGAGGTTAACCACAATACAACTTAACCCCCGTATAGGGGGTGCAAGAAGCAGATATTTTTTCATTCGATTTTCAATGAAGTGCATCTGCGCCATTTTCCAATACAGTGACACTTGTGACACACTACAAGCTCCTGCTGGATCAGTGATTCGCTCACGCGAAATCCGGTTGATCCTGCCGGAGGCTACCGCTATTGGAGTTCGATTAAGCCATGCGAGTCGAGAGTCTTAGGGACTCGGCGTACCGCTCAGTAACACGTGGGTAACCTGCCCTATGCTGGGGGATAACCTCGGGAAACTGAGAATAATACCCCATAGTTCACCACGCCTGGAACGGTGGGTGGATGAAAGCTCCGGCGGCATAGGATGGGCCTGCGACGTATCAGGTCGTAGGGGGTGTAACGTACCCTCTAGCCATCAACGCGTACGGGTGTTGGGAGACATAGCCCGG
>JASMKR010000024.1:0-1970 GCA_030749075.1 Candidatus Thalassarchaeaceae archaeon
GTAGCTGATGTTCGAGGCATTGAAGACCTGAATCGCGAAATCGCTCGCACTCAGCCCGGCCCCGACCTCGTCGTCTTGGAAGGTAGAGTTGTCCGGATATAGTACCGCGATTCGATTCGTACCGTCCTCGGGCGGCTGGCTGGCGTTTATGTGTTCGTTGTCCACAATCACGTTCCAGGACCTGTACGTGTCCTGTAGAGTGGCCGTCGGCCCGGTTAGGTGATACCAGTCGTACCCCATCTGCTCAGTCCACTCGGCCAAGTGACTCATGGTGTCGCGAGCGGGGTCGATGGTCACCGAGACGATTACGACATCATCAGAGTAGCCAGCGAGGTTCTGATCGATGTAGTCTAGGTTGGCCGAGATGACGAGGCAGATGTCGGGGCAAGAGGTGTAGACGAACGCGACCACCACCACCTTGCCCTCATACTCGGAGAGCGTGAACGGGTCCCCGTTCTGGTCGAACAGAGTGAAGTCTGGTGCATCTGGCGGTTCCCTATATTCGATGCCATACAGCTCGACACCATCATCGGACGCTATGCATCCAGGCAGCATCAGCATGCTGACGAGCAATATGGCGAAAATCTCCTGCCGCATTCCTATTCCTCCAGCAGAAGATAGATGTCTTCGAGCACCAACTCCGCATTCCAGTCGGTGTCGCCCCACCATACTCTCTGGCGCATCTGCTTGTCGACGATTATCGTGCCCGTAGTGTGGTCCACCCAGTATAGTGGATGATGCATCACCTTGACATCACCGTCGGGCTGCTGGGTCTCAAGACCGCAGCCGTCCTCGTCGACCGACTCCCCCTCGGGAGTTCCAGGACATATGTCGAAGCCATCGACGACCCCATCCGAGTCCTCATCGGAGTCGTAGACATCTAGGCCGACACCGAAGTTTCTCCATACGTCCTCAAGTTCGGTGAGGTCACTGGAATCGGAAACCGTCAGATGGGGCCAATCTAGTCCCCTCTGCTCGGCATAGGCCGATAATACGCTTGAGTTATCTGCCCAAGGGTCGACGGTAATAGACAGTATGGCGACCTCGGAGTCGAATTTTTCTCCGAGTTCCTCGGAGATGAAATCGAGGTTTGCGCTGACAATCGGGCAGATATCGGGGCATCTCGTGAAGAGGAAGGCAATCACGATTACCTTGCCCTGCAATTGGTATAGGGAGTAGTAATCCCCGTTCTCGTCGATGAGTACGAAGTCATCTGCGGGAACCGGCGGGTCGATGTCGTCACCATAGAAGACATCGGATTCAGTATCACTGAGGCAGCCTGCCAGTATCACGCTGGCAGTTACCAGAATAACCAGAGCCCGCCTCACGACTTCTCATCTCCCTTGACGTTGCGAATCACCCAGATAAAAGCGGCTGCACCGGCCATTAGGACTGCAGCACTCAGTAGCACGCTTGAACCATCATCCTCAGGCTCACTCGAATCAGGGCCGAATGTGAAGCCTTCGGGCGGCAGAGTCTCCGTGTGGTTGTCTAGCACCACGGTCAGTGAGATTGTCTGCCACAGGCTTCCATTAGAGTGGATCCTGACCTCGTAATCACCATGAGTCCAGTTGGCCGGGTCAAGCCACAGGTAGCACTCGTCATCAGTGGAGGTGGAGTTCGAGGGACCAGCTACGCAATCCATCTCCTCGATACCGTCCCCGTCCGCATCTATCAGCACGTTTCTGGCATGGTCCGCAGTGTTGACAAAAATCAGAGTATCGTTTTGAATGACCTGCGCGGTGTCGGGCTGGATTGACTGGTTGCGCATGATGAACGAGAATGTGTTGGCTCCGTGAGCTGCAGCAGTAGGCATCAGCAGTGTAAGGACGAGTATAGTGGCAAGCGCCTTCACGCGCATCTGAATCAACTCAGTCATCACTCGCCTCGACCTGCCAGAGGGCCGGGTAGTTGTAGCGAGGGTCGTAGTCCTCGTCGAACTGCACGACATAGATACCACTGACCATCTC
>JASMKR010000025.1:0-6265 GCA_030749075.1 Candidatus Thalassarchaeaceae archaeon
CACGAGGTCGTTTCTGTCCTTGATGCCAAACGGGTGATTGGTGTAGGCAAGTTCGCCGAGTCGCGCGCCAGAGCTGTCCTCGGAGGGGGCTCAGTCGAGGTCGTAGGCTGCTGGCACCCATCACCAGCCTCACCTCTGGCCAACCGCAATGGCGGCGCTGACTGGCGGGCCAATGTTAGAGCAGTGCTACCCTGAGAGTCCGAAAAATAGCCCCTCTGGGGCTAGTAAAAAGTTAAGCCGGCATACGTTCTGTGATTATCCATGTCAGCGATGACCACGCCCGAGTACCTGATTTCAAACGCCGAGAAATACGCCAACGAGAACGCGATATCCTGGAAGGACGCGAATGGAAACTGGGTCAACATGACCTGGGCCGAGTTCTGTGATACTACGATGAGGGTTGCCAAGTCCCTGATGGCCATGGGATTCGAAGCCGGGGACAACCTGAGTATCTACTCATACAACCGCATGGAGTGGTACGCTGCATACGCGGCTGCCAACATGTGCAACGGTGCCGCCGTCGGCGTCTACCACACCTGCTCACCCGAAGAGGTAGAGTGGGTCGTAGGTAACTCAGACTCCAAGGTAGTGTTCGTCGGGACCAATCCGATGGACGGTGGCGACCCGAGCAAGATGTGCTCTCACAGGCTGCAAGCCACGATGGGATCGCTCGACAAGGTCGAGGCGGTAGTCTCAATGGCCGGGATGGATGCTATCGACCACCCGAGCGCCATGACCTGGACCGACTTCATGTCCAGGGGTGCCGATATCCCCGAGTCGGCTGTGACGGAGAGCATCGCGAGCATCAAGCCCTCCGACACCGCCGCGCTAATCTACACCTCAGGCACCACCGGTAACCCGAAGGGCGTGGTCTTGACCCACGACAACTTCGACTACGAGTTGGAGTGCGTACACAAGATCACCTCTTACGACCAGGGCGACGGGTACGTCTCATGGTTGCCCTGCGCGCACGTGTTCGGCCAAGTCGCTGATAACCATCTATGGATTAGAGATGCAATTCACATGCGCGTAGTCGACAGTCCTCTACACTCAATTGACTACTGCAAGGAGGTTCAGCCTCACCTGTTCATAGGAGTTCCTAGAATCTACGAGAAGGTGTACAGCAACCTTGTAGCCGGCCTCCCACCCTCATTTTTGCTAAGTCTCCCAGGCATTGGTGGTATCATCAAGAATAAGGCGAAGACGAAGATTGGAATGTCCAATGTCAAGTACGCCATCACAGGTGCCGCTCCCATAAACCAAGATATCCTGCACCTGTTCCACAAGCTCGGTGTGCCCCTCTACGAGGGCTACGGAATGACTGAGACCACTGCTGGTGCGACTCTAAACTATGACAACAACAACAGGATTGGTAGTGTAGGCAAGCCCTTCGAGGGAAGCGGCCTCAGAATCGACAAGCCCAACGAGAACGGGGATGGCGAGATCCAGTTCAGCGGACGCCACATCATGACTGGCTACTATCGCGACCCAGAGGCCACAGCCGAGACGATGACCGAGGACGGATGGCTCAAGTCCGGCGACCTAGGTAGGATTGATTCGGACGGCTACGTCTACGTTACCGGGCGACTCAAGGAGATCTACGTTTCCTCGGCTGGCAAGAACATCGCACCCCTAGTGATAGAGGAGACGATGAAGAGCATCCCGATGGTCTCGCAGTGCATGTTGATTGGTGACAACCGCAAGTACTGCAGCGCCCTACTCACTCTCGATGTCGGCGCCATACTGCGCGACGTTCACGGACTGGACGGGGCCACTGAGGTCCCCAAGGACCCGGGCGAGCAGTTGGCCAAGCTGGCCGAGTTGGGCCACGACCTTTCCGAGTACACCGCTGTTGGAAGTGCTGCACACAACGATCTCGGTGCTGCAGTGGCGCAGTTGAACCAGAAGTTCAGCAACCCCGAGCAGGTCAAGAAGTTCACAGTGCTGCCCCGTGACCTCAGTGTCGACCACGGCGAGTTGACGCCAACGCTGAAGATCCGCAGGAAGCAAATCCGCGAGAACTGGGCCGCCGAGATTGAATCGATGTACGCTGACGCATAGACGGTGGTTCGATGACCCCCGAGGCATGGATGGCTCTGGCCACTGTGTTCGTGCTCGGGGCGATGAGCCCGGGTCCGAGTCTCGCGGTGGTTCTGCGCAACACCATGGTTGGGGGTCGGCGTCAGGGGGTGATGACCGGTATCGGGCACGGTATCGGCTTCGGTATCTACGCCTTCCTAGCAGCTGCTGGGATTGCGGCTGCCCTCGCTCTCCACGAGTCCACCGAGGTGATTCTGAAATGGGGGGGAATCACCCTGCTGCTATGGCTCGGTTACAATTTCCTGAAGTCATCCATGGGAGCGCCATACGAATCTTCTGAGGATGGTATTGACGGTCCTTCGGACCGTGCTGGGTTCGCTCAGGGCTTCGCCATCGCGCTTCTCAACCCCAAGATTCTAGCTTGGATGTTGGCGTTGTATACACCTTTCATCGAGGCCGACATCAGCACCGAGACCCTATTTGGAATGGGGCTTCTAGGCATGGCCATAGATGGCACTTGGTACGTCACGGTGGCAACTGTACTGACGCGCGGCGACGGGGTCTCGAAGCTGCGCGAGCAGGCGAGAAGGATAGATGCGGCCATGGGGGTCCTGATGTTCGTCTTCGCGGGCCTGCTGTATAGCGGCTACCTGTGATCAGACGATTACGAAGGGCAAGTGGAACAGCATCTCTATGACTATGGAGAGTGTGTTGGCCTCCCTGTGAGCGTCATTCCCGTTCTCCGGGGGGGAAATCTTCTGTAGCTCGCCGGCGTCGAACCAGAATGAGCTGCACGATGGGCATCCGTCTATCTCGATTGGTTCCATGTCGGTACCATCAATCCTAGAGAACACGATTTCTCGAACCCGCATGTGCGAATCGCAAAGCGGGCAGTCGAGGTCGAGTTCGGAGCCATCGTGCTCGAATGCCAAGTGCATTTGGTTCAATTTGTGCTGCGAGATTGCCGACATAGCAGCGTCCGCGTTGAGAAGCATGCCGGAGCATTCGTCGCAATGATGGATGCCATGGCGTGCAAATGTGGACCTGTCCGAGTTCTCAGGAGAGACCAGAGGAGAACCGTCTCTGGGGCAGGAATGGCTCATCGCGCCTTCGTAGGTGTTTGGGGTCTTGAACCCTGACCCGGACAGATGGCCTGTCCTTCAGTTGAGATCACATTCCTTCCGCCTGCATCTCTCTGCCTCAAGGCTAAATGTATTCCAACCACAATTGGGGCAGTTATAGTCCAGTCAAACCACCTCCATATCTGCGTAATCGACGGGGTCTTCCGATGTCCAGTTTGAGAGCGGCCCATTCGGATCGAGGGGGCTTTCCGGGCCCCTAAGTCCGGACGAATTGACGGACCTGACACAATGATCCTTGCCCAGTACCATCGCCTCGAGGAGGATGCTGGTCTGGTTGGCCAGAGTGCTGAGGTCAGTGGACGACCAGTATGCATCTTCGGGATGGGTGTGGATCCAGGACTTGAACGGAATCTTGGCGCCCAATGGGTTTGACGCCTCGACCTGTCCGGAAGTCCCGATGTCCACATACATCTTGTCCTCGGCGTCGACCAGGATGCTAATCTCGCGATTCATCCTGTGCCCGAGCTCCCATAGTTGGGGCCACATTTGTGACTTGGCGAGGGCCGCAGCGTGCTCCATTATGACGCCCGAGTCATGGTCTCCTGTCGATATGCATGAGGAAATGAGTCCAGGCGGGTGGAGGGTCGGCTCAACTGAGTACTTGGGCTCCGGCGCATCCTCGACTAGAGGGAGGTATGCGAGGGTCCCCATGGTCAGGTTCGCCGACTGCGGGACTGGCAGGGTGGCTGACTTGTGGCCGGAGAAGAGGAATAGGTGCTCCAGCACCCACATCGCCCCGTGCGCGCCTGCCAGAAGGTAGCCGAACTTGATGTGCCCCGACTCTATCGCTCCCTCCGGTTGGCACGACTCGGGCTCCTGGTCCGTAGTGTAGCGCGTGACGAAGTCGGGATTGACCCTGTAGTCCAGCGCTATGTAGCCGTCGACACCGCACCTAAGGTCGAGCCATAGGCCGCCGCAGGAGTGCACGACCCTGCGAGCTAGGTGCGAATCGACTCCAACCACGGTCAGATCAGCGGCAACCATGTCATTGGCAGACCGGACATCCCATGCGCATGGCTCGATTGATAATCGAGGACCGGTGAACTCCGAGAGGCTGCGCGCCAGCGCGTCCACCTTGAACTCCCCGACGTCACTCGCCGAGAACCGTTGGTGCGCGAGGTTTTCGGCCGACACCCTGTCCGAGTCGTAAATCCGTATCGTGATGTCCTTGGTGGACTGGAGCAGTTCGCCCCTGTGCAGGGCCCTGACCAAATCTGAGACCACGGCCGAGCCGATGCCTCCGACGCCGATTATGGCTATTCTGTAGTCGTATTCCTCTGTGTTGTCGCTGTTTGTTTGCATGAGACTGCTCGTGCAGTTTCGGTCATTCAGACCTCGTCAGTCATGCTGTTTGGGCCCCCCAGCCGCCGAGGCGACTGGGGGGGTTTGCGTATGTCCGGGCCCTTGCGGGCGGTGTCTCTGTCCGTACCTACTGGTAGCCGGCGATGAAGGCCGGGGCTATCCTCACGGTGCCCACGGTCCCCCAGTCGGTCTCAGCCAGCTCGGCTGGCTGGACTATCTGGTTGCCGGCGTACGTCCAGTGCGTGCCGCTGGTGTTCTCCGCGAGCTCTACGGTCTCGGACCGCGTGAGCTCCAGAGTTGCGTGCCCACCCTGGTTCAGGTACAGTACTGTGGTCGTTGTCTCACTCATTCTCATCATTCCTCCTTTCTCTCACATTGCGATAGAATCGCTTTTGTTGCAAGTTTTCTTGGCTTTCTCTGGCTGCCCTATTCTTATCCCGGGCGCGGGATTGTGCTTCGGGGTCGAGAAGTGACTCCCTAAGCATGTGCGAAATGTCGGATCTGCGGCCATCGAGCATGTCGTCCCCGGTTATCGGGAGGCCATTATTCCGGTGCTCTTCGATCAGTCCCCTCCATCCGAGCGACATGATCCTCTGGCGCTCGGCCTCGGCCTCCTCTTCCTTCCTCTGCTTGGCGCGCTGTATCTCGAGGGTGAGTTCCTGACGCAACCTCCTGAGCCGTCGGGCCTCGCGTTGAGTGCGGACTCGCAGGTCTAGGGCATTCCGGTACGCCACCGGGTCACGCGCATGCATTATGGCGTCAGAGATGGTCGAGGGTGGGTTCGGGAAGCCGGCCTCGGCCCAGTAAACGAAGGAGGTGCAGTCGTCGAGGGCTGGGATGGAAGCCTTTGGACCGTGTACGCAAGCGGGGAACTTGGCGCCATTCGGAAATTTGGCTCGGCCTTGTAGGTCTAGAGGTCCGGTGTCCGAGGGCTTGAAGGCGAAGATCTCCATGGCCGTCGCATAGGTCTCTGGGGCTGCTAGGCCAGCCGGGAGATTTCGATAAACTCGCTTTCGTTGGTTCCTTGATATCCTATTCCTGACCGTTTCCTCGACGTCGAGAATTATGGAGATCTCGTCGTCCACCCTGGCCATTATCTGGCCCTGTGCGGGACCAAGGTCGCACACCGTCGAGTTGATCATGGCGTCCACCAGCAGCGTCAGTGCCGTGCACTCGGGCTGCGGTAGGTCGGCCATGAGCTCGGGAGAGATCAGTGCCTCGTCTATCCGCTTCCACTCATCTCTGAGTTCAATGTCCTTTACTTGTCGTGTTCTCATTCTTTTCACTCCTCTTGCAAGTTTCGCTGGAGTTCATCAAGGGCGTCCCGAAGTCTGGTCGCGGGATCTGGTTCCTCGGGGACTTCCAGTTGGAAGAAGCCGAATCGGGGCTCCCTGACCATGCCTTGGTCGAGAGCCAGTGCTAAGGCGCCCTCAGCGGCCTCCTGTGAGTGACCATTTAGAGCGAGCGTGTTGAGTATGGTGTTTTGGTTGACGCCATCGCCGTCATCCGAAGTGCGTATGGTCTCAATAATCTTGGCGATTGCGACGCTTGGGTCAGGCTGTGCCTCCTCTAACCTGCGCCTCAGCGGTTCCCAGTCGCGCGCCACTGCGGTGCGGAACTGGTTGCTGTTACAGATGGCAGCGTACTGGTCTTCCTTTGGGTGGAGCAGGGATCGAGGGGCCCTTCGCAGCTGACTCACCAAATATCCGATGCAGTCCATGGGAGACATGCTGAACTCCGAGATATCGTCGGTGTCCAAGATGTGCTTTCGCCTAGGTCCG
>JASMKR010000026.1:0-4124 GCA_030749075.1 Candidatus Thalassarchaeaceae archaeon
CGGCATCAGAGGTCCCGTCATCGGTCGCAAGCCCACCCTGACGGCGGCCCTGCGACTCGGTATAGCCGATCCTGAGGAATCCGACACCAACGCCATCCTAGGGGCCCTACATCACCACGACAGGTTGGTCGAGAACGCGCAAGGTGACGACGAGATCGAGATCGCGCTGCTGACTGGCGACGTTCGGGTCGGTCCGCGCAGCGACCGGGCCATCGCGATGCAGCTCGATGAAGTCATCCAAGAGTTTCAGCCCGACTCAGCAGTCCTAGTCACAGACGGGGCGGATGACGAGGCCTCGCTTCCAATAATCACCTCGAGGGTGCGTGTTGACCACGTCGAGAAGGTAATTGTCAGGCAGTCCAAGGGCATCGAGAGCACGTACTACTACGTCGCCAAGGCGGTCGACGACCCGCGCTGGCGTGCCAAGCTGCTGGTTCCAGTCGCCGTCTTCCTGATGATAATCGGACTCGGGCTCATTATCCCGGGTGGTGGCGCCCTCATCGGCGCGATGCCGCTGTTCGTCGGCATCTGGCTGCTCGCCAAGGGGCTTGGCTGGGAGCAGCAACTGGAGCGTCTGATGATAGACATGCGAGAGAGCGCCACAGGAGGGATATGGTCGTCGCTGCTCTGGGGCATGGCAATCTTCTCGGTGCTGCTGTCGGTCCTGACCGCCTACCAGGTATTCTCGGCCACCAACGCCGAGATTGACAGCTACGTGGCCAGCTTGAGCGAATTCAACGTAGACGCGGTGAACAGAGACATAGCAGTGTGGGCCATAGCCATCAACGAGGCCCTGACCTGGATTGTCGTCTCCGCCTTCTCGTTCGCTCTCTCCTTGGGGGTGCTGAGGTGGAAGGAGGGCAGCTTCACCGGACGCAGTGTGCTGCTGCTGGCCCTCGGCGCAGTGGTCTACTTCTTCGCCAAAGCCGCCCTAGTAGTCATCCTGGTTGAGATGGGTGGGTCAGACTTCAGTCTCGACTACCAGAACGTCTCGGATACCTGGGGTATGCCCGTGTTCGCAATCATCGCGTACTACTTGCTGAGAACGGCGGTGCAATCGGTGAGCGAGGACGAGGGAGTCACTGGAGAGAACCGGTTTTGGGGCGTCTAATCAGTCTTCGAAGGTCGAGTCCATCATACACGCAGGGCAGGTGACCCTGATCGGTCGCTTATCTGGAAGTCCCAATGCGGCCTTGCAATGCGGGCAGGCGATTGCTTGGGTGGCCTTCTCCTGCCGGGCCTTCCCGGCTTCGCTCGGGTCGTACCGGAACCGGTACCTGTGGGATTCGTCGATGAACTCTGGCCCGCCCTCCTTCTGTTTGCTCTGACGCTTGAAAATGGACTTTCTCCTAGGGGCTTCGGTTGAGGAAGCAGTGGCGGAATTATCTTGGTTGAAGTTACGGCTCTGGAAGGTCTCAATCTCGGCCTCAATCTGCTCGACGGTCATGCCGAGTTCCCTCGATGCCTTGTCTATGGCCAACTTACGCTCGTAGTCAGACAGGCCAATGAAATGCTGTAGTATGACAGCCGGAATCCTAGCCATTCCTCTCCCCGTCTGCCGGAGCGGAGCGGCCCCTTTGAATGCCGCCTCCCTGCGTTTGCCGAACAGTATGCCTAAGAGCATTCGATTGCGATTGTAGGCCGATGTTCCCAGAGTGCATAGATTGCAGAGGGATTCGAGGGATGTGCGGCATCTCGCCCTGCCCTCTCCTAGCTGAGATCAGAAGCAGGCTCCCTGAGGTGCGATCCGGCTGCCTCAGCGAGCTGGTCGGACCGAGTCCGCCATCGCTCTTCGTAGGCAGGCACGGCTACCCTGATGTCAGGGCCGGTCCGAGCGCGACTTGGGTCCCGGACGACTCCGGGACGGCACCTCTGACCAGCGGTGATCCCGCTGATTTGTTTGGCAGGCCGCTGGATGAGGTCGCAGCCCGTCACGCCAACCTAGTCACAGGTGGGAGCGTGATTCCCGTCAACAGCACGGCATCTCCCAATGCCATACTTGAGACCACCCAAGAGATAGCCATGGCCGAGAGGAGTGTCGACGTGGAGCTCGACTTCGCCAAGCCGATAATGGTAGGGAGGAGCCCCACCTTCGACAGCATGAGTGCTCCCCTCGGGCCCTCCGGCGAGGTGCTGCGAGCCGAGGTTGTGGGCCACGCCAGCATTCCGAGAAAGGTCGACTCGGTGGCCAACGAAGAGGACCTATTGGCTGCTGAGGCGATAGGGGAGCTTACAGAGGCGACAATAGGGGAGGCGCAGATTACCCGATTGTTATCTGCCGGGCTGCTAGGTAGGGAGGGCAGCAGGAGGCTGGTTCCGACCAGATGGGGCATCACTGCGACCGACGACATGCTCGGTAAGCGGCTATGGAACAGGGTCAGGGACTATTCTTCGCTAGACAAGGTCTTGGTCTACGAGGCCAATTACCTGGACAATGTGTTCCACATCATCCTGACACCTGGTCTCTGGGCCTTCCACATGCTCGAGGCATGGACCAGAGGCAGCGTCTGGACGGAGGCGGGGAAGGTGCTGGGTGACTGGGAGGACATCAAGCCGCGGACCGAGTACGCCCACCAGATAACCGGGGCCTACTACTCGGCTAGGCTAGGCGTCCTAGAGCACATGGACTCGATGCGCCGCTCCGGTGCCTGCCTGATTTGGCGGGACATCGGGCCGGGATACTGGGCGCCTGTGGGGGTGTGGATGATTAGAGAGACCGTTCGCGAGGCAATGAGGCGGACCCCTAGGCAGTTCGACTCTCTCAAGCAGGCAATAGACTACGTCGCTCCCAGAGTATCAGCCTCTGACGACCTGCGGAACAGCTGGTTCGCCAAGAGGAGTTGTCAGACGCGCTTGGACTCCTTCGCCTAGATTTTGTCCTTACCAAGGAATCCACTGACCACCTGACTCTCGGCCTTCACCAGTTGGTCGGCCAGCGTCGATTTCGAAAGGCCTAGCTTGCTCGCAAGACTTCGAATCGAGATCCTCTTAGGAACCTCGTACCAGCCATTGTCGTAGGCGGTCCTGATGATGAGGTGCTGCTGTAGGGTCGGGCCATCGGATGATATGCCCTCAGACTTCCTAGCAGTGATTACCCTCTCCACCGGGATGATGTCTCTGAGTCCCTTCAACAACCTGAGGAGTGATGAGTGTCTGCCTGTGACCTGCAGAACCAAGCCCTCTGAGGGAGTGTAGTTGGTTCCAGACATGATGGTCATGTCGTTGTTGGAGAAGTAGGAGTTGACCATACTGGCATCGAAGTCGAGCACAATCAGGTGATGTGTCAGGAAGTTGGTCCTCCACTCCTCCAAAACCTCTACCAGCGTAATGCCGCCAATTTTGAAACCCTCTCCAGGAAGGGAGGCATCCATCGAAACGCACTCGCACATCAGCCGCAGACCGCCGGTGGGAGAATCGAGGATGCCACGATAGTCCCATGTGATGAATTGAGATGCGAACTGGGCTCTTGTATCACCTTCCAAAGAAGCCGCCGCGCACTCTATTCTGACAGCCCTCATAGGGGAACCCCAGTCGGATGGCGTTCCTTCGAGGTTATGAAAATGATTCATGGGTGCTCGATACCTCATCGATTGCGCATTTTATCCTCGCTCTCGAGTATGGCCCTTGCAGCCTCCGGTGAGTAGCCGACATCGGACAACTGCTGGAACTTGGTCTCCGGGCTGGCTATGTGCACCTGGCTGTTTTGGAATTCTGAGCTCATAGATTCATCGACTGCCCAGGTCTGGTCAGAGAAAACCATCCTGCCTCGTCCACGTCGCGCTGATAGCACCATTCCCGCGAGCATCAGAACAGTCAGACTCCCGATTGCCAGCATCATGAGGGCGTTGCTTCGCAGCGTGTGCAGCACCTTGCCCGAGACATAGTCGTCCTCGAGCGAGTCCATGCACCCATCACCATCTATGTCGTTGCCCGAAGATGAGTCCCAGTTGATCAGTCCCAACGGGCAGCTGTCGCTGGCGTCGGGAACGCCGTCGCCGTCGTCGTCCCAGTCCTCGGTCTCGTCGTCGCATCCGTCCCTATCGTAGTCGGATTCGACGGAGATACTGGTCGGGCAGTTATCGTCCTCGTCGAGGATCCCGTCGCCGTCGTCGTCAGGATCAATC
>JASMKR010000027.1:0-3423 GCA_030749075.1 Candidatus Thalassarchaeaceae archaeon
GCGGACGTTCTCGATCTGGGGGTCACCACAACCGGGGTCCTCTATCGCGCCACGGTCGACCTGCCGGTGCAGGCGGCGGTGGCAATCACCGCCAGCCACAACCCGCCCGAGTACAACGGATTCAAGATCTGCCACGGCAAACTACCGGTGGCCGGAGACGAGTTACAGGAGCTCAGGGGAGCCTTCGAGGCAGGCAAGTTTCGCGAGGGTGAGGGTACTCGGCTCGAGGTCGCTGGCTTCGAGGACCACTACATCCACACGATAGTCGAGAACGCTGGCAGCCCTGCTAGGCCGGTCCGAGTCGCTGTGGACTGCGGCAACGCCGTCCCGGGGCCCCTCGCGATACGCCTGATGGAGTCCCTCGGAGTCGATATCGTTCCGCTGCATTGCGATTGGGACAGCAGTTTCCCCAACCACCCTCCGGACCCGACCAGACCGAGCAACATGGCCGACTTGGCAGCAGCCGTGGTCGAAAACGGCTGTGAGTTCGGCATTGGGATGGACGGTGACGGAGACAGGATTGGCGTGGTCGACGAGGCAGGGCGCTTCATCCACCCAGACAGGCTGATGGCGATCTTCGCAAGGGACGTGTTGTCCAACCTCCCCGAGGATGCAACCGAAGACGAGAGGACGGTCTACTTCGATGTCAAGTGCAGCATGGCACTGGAGGAGGCGATAGTCGATTCGGGTGGCTTACCGCGGATGGTTAGGACGGGGCACTCGTTCATGAAGAGAGAGCTGCGGGACAACCCCCAGGCCCCGATGGCTGGTGAAATGTCAGGCCACTTCTTCCTACACGACCGCTGGCCGGGCTTCGACGACTCGCTGTACAATTCCGCGCGTCTGCTCGAGATAATCGGGCGCGACCCTTCTCCCGATAAGGGCGGCCCGTCCTTTTCCGAGCGCTTCTCCTTCCTGCCCGACTACCCCTCGACTGGTGAGACCAAGATTTCGCTGCCCGGCGAGCGCGAGGAAGTCATGGCGGCGGTGCAAGAAGCCTTCTCGGACATGGAGTGCTCAACAGTGGATGGCATCAGGGTGCGTTACGACGATGGTTGGTACCTATGCCGACCGAGCAACACCGAGGCCATCCTAGTGATGCGAGCAGAGGGTAGGACCGAAGCTGCGCTGGAGAGCATCCTCGCGGACGTGAACGCCCGCATTGGGCACATGACTAATCTCAGCGCGCTGCGCTGACTATTCCATCTGATCAGATATGCTAGACACTAGCAATGGTATTGCAACAATTGCCGCGCAAATACCACTGGTAGCGAGTGAACCTGCAAAACCATCAGTGACGGGTAGTTCCATTGCGACGTTCATGATTAGTTCCATGACCACGCCTAGAGCAAGCAGACCCAATGCAATGTGAATACCCTTCTTCTGGTATCGAATCATGAGTACGCCTGCATAGACGCCCATACAGGATATTGCAAGCATAAAGACGCCGACCACGGTTACTAAGATGCCCGCCTCGGCTGCACCTTCTCCGACTTCGGATGCAAAACTTGCAAGCAGCGCACCTCCGAGGAGTATGGCCAGAGAAGCCAGTACTGCGAGCACTTGGAAAAGAGAATAGATGGCCCCGATGATAACAGGGACAGCAGATCTCTTGACATACTGAACTTCTGGCTGTCCATACGCCCCGCCATCATCGGCAGCGGGGGGGGCATTCGGTGTTCCTGACAATGTGCTTCCTTCCGGGGCTGCGCCCTCGTCGGTCTCTTCCATGGAGTCGTGTCGGCCGTAGGGTAACTTAGGCTTGCCTACGGCACCGATTCTCTTATGCGATTACCTCAGGTGGTCTCGCTGACGCCACTGTAGCTTAGTTGGTAGAGCACCTGATTCGTAATCAGGAGGTCGGGAGTTCAAGTCTCCCCAGTGGCTCACTCGGCCGCTTCCATTCCCAATGCGCCAAGCAGCGGCCTGAATTTGTCGTTGGAGCGTGCCAGAGCATCAATCACAGGCATCGAATCGCCCGAGAGCATTCCCAATGCCGATCCTCCCCCTGTACTGTTGTGGCTTACCTCACCGACCATCCCACGTTGGTTCACCAGTGCGCTGGTGTGCCCGCCACCGACAATTGTCACTCCCGTGGCCTCCGCGCACATGTTGAGAATCTCGATGGTGCCGAAGGCGAACTCGGGTAGCTCAAAGTACGAGGCTGGGCCGTTCCACAGCACACACTTGGCATCGGTAATCAGCGGACGCATCTCCATCAGAGTCTGGAGCCCTATGTCATAGATGGGGTGTGGTGTCGGCAACTCGCTCAACTCCAAGGCCTGTCGCTGGCCGTCGACCTCAACGGCGAGGTCACGGGGAAGGAACAGCAGTTCGGAATGCTCCTCCACCAATCTCTTGGCCATCTCCCAAGTGTCTTCGAATTCATCCCCCATGGTGCCGCGGATGAACTCCTTGTTGGCGCTGCCAATGTCCAGACCATCAGCCCAGAGCATCAGATTGCCCACCACTCCGACCATGGCCAGGGTGTCGACCACCCCGCGTTTGATCAGGTTGAGGGCGACTCTCAGCGAATCGTCGCACTTCGCCCCACCGAGGATCGCCACGTACGGCCTCGGCGGGTCGCTCACGGCGAGACTCAGTGCCCTAATCTCGTTGTTCATCAGCCGACCCGCGATGCAGGGCAGTTCCTCGGCGAAACCTGTCAAGGTCGGGGAGTTGCGATGTGATGCCCCAAAGGCATCGGTGACGTAGGCATCGGCCAGAGCGGAAAGCCTAGTGACAATCTCAGAGTTCGCCTCCTCATCCTCGCTCACCTTCCCGGGGCCATACTCTTCAGGGTGCATCCTGACGTTGTCGAGAAACACCTTCTCGCCCGGCTGCAGTGCTTCGATGGCCTCGAATGCCTCATCCCCACAGACATCCGGAACGAACCTGATTGGCTGTCCGAGAAGGCGAGCCAGCCGGTCGCAGTGCCCCGACATGTCGGTGAAGTCCTCCTTTCCCGGCCTCGACTGATGTCCCATGATGACGACTCGTGCGTCTGACAGATCCCCGAGAGTGTCAAGCGTCGAACGCAGTCTGCTGTCGTCGAGGAAAGCTCCGGTAGACGGATCGAGAGGCGAGTTGACGTCCGTTCTGTATAGCACTGTCCGTCCCGCGAGGCGGACATCGTCCAGCGACAGGACGGTAGTCACGTTTGGCGGCACCAGCGGCCCCTCTATGGCCATTTTGGGTGCAGAACACGCCTTGCGTGTTCCCACAATGCCTTTCGTGGGTGGCTCTGGAAGCGGGTGCATGAGTTGGGATGCCGACCGTATTTCCGGCCCAGACGGCGAGGACTGGAGGGTTCCCGTCACAGAGTTGGAGGGGCGGCAGGCCAGACTGTCAAGCGCATTGGCCGGGGCAGGAATCGAATCAGTGCTAATCGACGACCCGGTCGAACTCTACTGGCTCACTGGC
>JASMKR010000028.1:0-24530 GCA_030749075.1 Candidatus Thalassarchaeaceae archaeon
GACCGAATGTCCGAGGCGGCCGTAATCCCGTCCTTCAGCAGCAGCATCCTATCGGCCATGGAGGCCAGACTGGGGTCGTGGGTCACCATCAGGACCGACATCCCCTCCTCGTCGCACAGCTGGTGAAATAGATCGATGATCCCCTCGCCGCTCTTGACGTCGAGATTGCCGGTGGGCTCGTCGGCGAGCAGGAGGGGCCTCGAGCCGGCAATCGCCCTGGCGACCGCCACCCTCTGCCTCTGGCCTCCGGAAAGCTGGTCCGGGATGAAACCCATCCGGTCCTCCAATCCGACCTTGGACAGAGCGGCGCGAGCCTGCTCCTCAGCCTCGGAAGATTTGACTCCCGAAAGCTCCAGCGCGAAGGTCACGTTGTCCAGTGCGCTCAGCCTGTCGAGCAGGTGGTAGTCCTGAAAAATCCAGCCCACACCTCTTCGACGGACGTCCACGACCCTGCTGGGAGCCCTAGTGCCATAGGAGAACTCGCCGAGGGAAATCGATCCCGAATCAGCCTCTAGAAGCCCCCCGATGATGTTGAGCAGGGTCGACTTGCCGCACCCGCTGGGCCCCATCATGCTGACTAGCTCACCGGGCGCTACCTCGAGGTTGACTCCCTTCAGGACCTCGAGCCTACGACGGCCCGAGCCGAAACCCTTCCTAAGATCGGTGACCTTGAGCACGCCCATCCGACCCGAGTTCCGTTTATGCATTTATTCCCCGCGGGTACTATGACTCTGCGGGCTGGGTTGATCTCTTCCCCGTATGTCGACCAGTACACCCCGATGGCGACGTGGAAGGGGATCAGGGGTCCGAACAGGATTACGCGGAGCCAATCGATGTCATGACCCGGACCTTGGTAGTGGTCACATCGGGGGTTTCCATCACACTATACTCTGAATTTTCATACTTGATGGTTCCCTACGGGAACCCTCCGTTATCCGGGAAGCACGAATCGTAAGCCCGCCCGAGAGTTTCGCCGTGCGCATCCCTACCAGAGGTAGAAGCCGCGTGGGCTACGAGCCGCTCGTCCGCGTGCCGCAAGACGCCCCCGGCTCGCCTCCAGTCCGAGTGGATAGCAACGATAGCCGAGACCCATGCGTCGGGGTCCGTAGCCGGAAGCAGACAATCGGTGGGCAGTAGCTCGTCGTGGGTCGGCAGGTCGGAGGCGAGTACGGGGCAGCCGGCGGCCATCGCCTCGGCCGGGGGGCAGTGGAAGCCAATCGAGACCCCGGGGTAGAGCATGGCCTCGGCATTCTGGTAGGCCGCCGCGATCTGCTCTCTGTCGAGCATCTCGACCCCTATGCGGATGAGGTGGATGTCCCGGCTCACCGCCTCCGGTATCATGCCCATCACCCTGCTGATGAACTGGTTGCGCCATCGTGGGTCCTGCCCGCCGACCGAGACTATCAGGCACTTGCCCCCCTCGTCGTGCTCCCCCAGCAGCTCCCTCGGCCGTTGGTTAGCAGTCGGGTCCCAGTGCTCCGCGTCGATCGAGTCCCTGACCACGACTGACCTGGTGTCTGGGAAAAGCGACTCCGCGTCAGCCAGGGTCATCTCCGAGGCGCAGAGTAGCAGGTCGGCGCGTCCCATTCCCGCCCTAGTGACCTGAATCTCCTCGGCTCGGACAGTGGGCGGGCTCCTGTCACCCAGGGGCACTGCGACGTCTCCCGCCTCCATCGACCTCGGTCGGAAGTCGAACAGGTCGTGGACCGATAGTACAACTGGCACATCGGATGCCCTCGGGACTAGATGCGCGTGATGCTGGTTGGTGATGTGCAGCAGGTCCGCCTGCACGTCCGCAGCGGCGCCTGCCACCCTCCTGGGATGGGCGCGCGAGCCCTCGCTGTCCTCAACCACGGCCGCTTTGGTCCACCCTGGAACCCGAGCCTTGTCGAGCAGGTGCTCCACCACTGCGTGGTTGGCATCGTAGCCGGTGATCGAGCCCGTTGCCGGACCCCTAGCCAGGACCGCGCGCCTAATCATGGGCGGAGAGCAGGCTTTCGGACTAAAAACGAGGATGCTGGCCTTGTTCAGGAGTACGGGTGTTTTCAAACGGGGAGCATGGTCGGGGATTGATGGAAGCGCATCGCCCGCTGCAAGTCCTGCTGGTCCACGTGTGGTACTGGCCCCACGTAGGGGGCGGCAATCAGCACGTAGAGCAAATCGGCCGGGAGCTGGTGCGCAGGGGGCACGAGGTGACGGTCTGGTGCGCCGATGTCCCTGCCCACGAGCAGAAGCGATTCGAGCGAGGAGGGGTCAATGTGGTCCGCATCCCGCCGAGCCGCGTGCTCGGTGGGGTCGATCCCGTGGTCTCGGTCAGAGACCTCGATCTCGGTGACTTCGACGTAGTCCACCTTCACGACACCCTGCCGGTGCTGATTCGCAGGACCCTGGCGAAGGCACGGCGCGCAGGCAAGCCGGTCGTGACCACATATCACAACGACTACATCAAGAGGACTGCAGCTGGCAGGCTACTGAAGAGGATTAGATGGGCCATACAGGGGCGCAGGACGCTGCACGCCTCCGAGGCAAGGATTGTCCTGACCACCCACTTCGAGCAACTTCTGCGTGACAAGGGCGTCAAGGGCAACCTCGATGTGATTCCGAACGGCTTCTCGCCCGTCGAGGACGCTGCCGCAGCGCCCGCAGCGCTTTCGGGCAGGGACTCCAGCAGGTCCATGCTGACCTTCGTCGGCCGCCTCAGCGAGCAGAAGGGGGTCGACGTGCTGATGGATTCCATGGACTCGTTCGGTGACGACCCCGGCTTCGATTTGGCAATCGCTGGGGAGGGAGAACTGGCTGGCTGGCTGGCTGGGCGCCACGCGCAGGCCAAGTGCAAAGACGCGATCTCGGTCCTGGGACTGGTCTCGGAAGCCGAGAAGCGATGGCTGTACGAGAACGCGACAGCAGTCGTAATCCCCTCGAGGTTCGAGGGCCTCCCAACGGTGCTGCTCGAGGCCATGCACTCCGGGACCCCGGTCGTGATGGCCGATGTCAACGGCCTCGGGCGGCTCGTCGACGAGGCCGGCTCCGGGCTCTCGGTTCCGATGGAGGACCCCTCCTCTCTGGCTTCGGCGATGGCCGAGATTGCTCTAGCTGACTCGGACAGGCTGGCCGGCTGGGGGTCCGGGGGAATCGCAGCATCGCAGGCCTACCTTTGGCCTTCGGTCACCGACAGCGTGCTCGAGGTCTATCGAAGGGTCGTGGGGGATTAGCATGGAAGGGGGCTCCGACAAGCCGGTGCTTCTCGTGGCCAAGGGTACCTTCGAGGCCTTGGGAGGGGGCGAGCGTGACCTGATGAGGGTGCTTCCGGCCCTGAACGAGTTGTTCTCGGTGCGCATGGCCACAATCCACCCGGTCCCCGAACTGAGTGAGATCTGCGTTCGCGAGGGGATTCGACTGATTGCCCCCGACCAGCCGTGGCAGCTGCCAAAAGGCTCGCTGTCCACGGTCCTCGACACCGGACGCAGCACTGCTTCGAAGGCTTGGTCCTCCAGCGAGGGGCTGGCCGAGGCGGTTTCGGTGGCCGATGCTCTGCATCTGGTGAGCGGTGATGGGAGCCTGCCGCTCATGGATCACGTACCTAGTGGGCTCAGGACCCACCTCCATCTTCTGGAGCCACACAGGGGCCTGTACGAGGACACCCTCCACAGACAGTTAGACGGCACGCCAAAGAGGAGCCTGGCACTGACCGAGTCCCTGCTTTCGAGGGCCAGGCATCGCGATCAGAGGATGATGAGGGGCCTGATGGAGCGCCCGGGGTCGATGGTGAGCAGCAACTCCAGCTTCTCGGCCCAGCGCGCCAAGGATGTCTATGGCATCGATGCAGGGGTGCTGTGGCCTTGCGTGGACTACTCCGAGTTCCCTGCCGACCCGTCGGGGGACGAGGAGAGCCCGTACACCGGCGCCGAGGGCGGCTACGTGGTCAGCGTCGGTCGTGCCTCCTGGGCCAAGGGCACCTGGGAGGTGGTGTCCATGCTACAGGGAACGGGGCTGTCGCTGGCTCACGTGGGCGGCGGCGACGAGGGCTCTATAGCGATGCTGCGCAGCCACGCTGAGGCAAGCGGAGTGGGGCTGTGGGTCGCACCCCGACTTCCATCGCCGAATCTCGTCAGCCTGATGCGCGAGGCACGTGCCATAGTCAGCATGGCCCATTCCGAGTCCTTCGGCCTGTCCCCAATCGAGGCCTTCGCTGTGGGCACGCCAGCCCTCTTCGTCGATGACGGGGGCTTCAGGGACACCATAGTCGATGGCGTCAACGGTAGGCTACTTCCCCGTGACGATGCTCAGGCCTGGCGCGCTGCGCTGAAGGAGGCTGAGGAGGATTCCACGCGAGAGCGATGGGCAGCTGCTGGACGGGCACGGATCGAGGAACTCGACCTCTCGCCGGAAGCGCACGCGCGCCGGCTGTGGGACATCCTATACTGATGCTGTACCTGCGAGCTCAGTTGGAAATGCCTGAATCGCCATCGTGTTTAGCACCCCGTTGGATATATGGTCGGCTTTCCCCTCGACGGCTCGTGCGAGCCATCCAGTCCGTCGCAATCATCGGCGCAGGCAATATGGGCTCCGGCATCGCCCAGAAGAGCGCTCAAGAGCGCTTCGATGTCCAGATGGTCGACCGCGAGAAGCAGTGGGTCGACCGCGGGCACCAGATCATCGTGGACTTCCTCGACGAGGCGATGGAGCGCAGGATATTCCGGCCGGCCGACGTCGAGGCGATCAAGGGGCGCATCACCGGCGTTGTGGGAACGGGAAACGTCGATCCCGAGACCGATCTGGTGACCGAGGCTGTTTTCGAGGACTTCGCGATAAAACAGGAGGTCTTCGCCACCCTCGACAAGATCTGCGCAGAGCACACCATCCTCGCGACGAACACCTCTTCACTCTCGGTAAACGCCCTCGCCGAGGCCACTGGCAGGCCCGACCGCTTCGTCGGTCTCCACTGGTTCTACCACCCCGCGAAGAACCGGCTCATCGAAGTGATTCCAGCAACCACCACATCAGCACAGACTCTGGCTGCGGTGGAGCAGTATTGCAAGACGATGGGAAAGGTCGTCATCGTCTGCAAGGATAGGCCCGGGTTCGTAGTCAACCGGTTCTTCGTCCCTTGGCTGAACGAGGCCTGCATGCTCCTCGAGGAAGGGGTCGGGACTACCGCTCAGATAGACTCGGTGGCCTGCGATGCCTTTAGCATCGCGCTGGGACCCTTCGCGCTGATGAACCTCACAGGCCCCCCCATTGCCCTCCACTCCACCGACTACCTCGCCGAGCAGTTGGCCACGCCGCGCTATGCCAGCACAGCGAGCCTGCGCGATCTGGTCGAGCAGGGCGGGATGTGGGAGATCGGTTCCGAAGCCGATTGCGACGAGGCGTCCGCCCGGTTAATCAGGGAACGGCTGTTCGGCCAGGTCTTCACGGTGGCCTCACAAATCGTGGATGAGGGAGTCTGCTCCATGGAGGATGTAGACCGAGGTGCGAAGATAGGGCTTCGCTGGTCGCGCGGCCCCTTCGAGATAGCCAACCGCATTGGCATTGCCCAAGCCGCAGGGATGGCTCGGTCGTATGCAGATGAGGCGGGCTTGGAACTGCCTGATTGGTTCTCTGGCAGGGACTCTCCCTTCGAGTTCTCGTACGTGGACGTCGAGGTAGGAGGAGGCATCGCAACCGTACGTCTCAATAGGCCAGAGGCAATGAATGCGCTCAACGTCACCCTCGTCGGACAATTGGGCGATGCCATCGACGAACTGAACGGTCGCGACGACATTAGCACGATAGTCCTCGAGGGCGCTGGCAAGGCCTTCGTCGCTGGGGCTGACGTCAAGTTCTTCGTCGACAAGATCCGACAGGATTCGTTCCATGAGGTATTCGACTTCACCGCTCATGGGCACGAGGTCCTGAACTCCATCGAGTCCAGCCCCAAGACCACCATCGCCCTAGTCACCGGACTGGCTCTCGGCGGCGGCTTGGAACTCGCTCTGGCCTGCGACTACAGGGTGGGGACCCAGCGCACCCAACTCCGCTTCCCCGAGACCAGCATCGGAATCTACCCCGGTCTGGGAGGGACTCAGAGGACCGTTCGAATCTGCGGTATCGAGGCGGCGAGGTTTGCCGTGCTCGCAGGCAGCTTCATGGATGCCCGCACAGCCAGCGCCCTCGGCCTGCTGACCCACTTGGTGGAGTCGTCCGTGGTCCCAGCCACCGTATCTGGCCTGGCATCGGCGGGCAAGCCCAGCGAGAGGTACCCCCGTCGTCCCGCTGATGTATCAAACCCAGTGGCGTCCTTCGCCTCGGCCTTCTACGCCGATGCCAACATGGCCGCCATCGCCTCGGGCGATGCGCCTCCCGGGTTCGAGGCCGATGACCCTCGTGTCGCGAGCCAGCTCAAGTCCCTCTCGAGAACAGCACCACTGGCCCTGCAGACCGCCAGCGCCCTTCTCAATCAGGCTGTGGCCACCGGTGAGGATCTCGAAGCGGGCCTGCAACTCGAGCTCGACGGGCTCGAGGGGATTTTTGGGACCGCTGACGCGCTAGAGGGGCTATCGGCACTCATCGAGGGGCGACGCCCGGTTTACCGCGGCAACTAGCTGAATCTAACAGTTCAGCCTAGCCATTCGACGTGAGCGACACGACCCCGCAAGTCATGCATGAAGCACTCCTGAGATTGGGTGTGATGTACTCCTGGTACACTAGACAGGGTGATCCACATGAGGGGCAGCTCGAGATGGCCTGCAGTCCCATGAACACCATCTGATCACCTTCGCGGGGACTGGTCCCATGCCGGAGCGCGATACTCGGCTATAGCACGAACCACAAGTTCGCTCATTGCCCTCGGCGAGCGGCTCTCGACCTCCTCCTTGCCCCAGTCTCTCATCACTTCATTCGTCCATTCTTGCAGCCATCTTTCCATAATCAGTTTCCTCTTTAAACCTAGTGTGGTTTTCACACCAAGCCACTGGGTCAGGCTATATTAACCTATGAGTGAGCGAGCGCGCACCATGCTGTGTTTTATACACTAGATACCCTTCTCGCAACTAGGTTCCAATGCCCAGACAACCCATGGCAATATCAGACGAGGACTACAAGAGAGTGGAAACCGCGATAACAGAAGTGAAGGAGAATGGAGTAGACATTCGCAGCATCTTCGAGTCATACTATGACAATGAGAACTTTGATATCGACTGGGAGGTCGATGCCGCTGTCGATGCATTCTCGATCTTCAGCTCCCGATGGACTATCGAGATCCTCGCGACCCTGTACATCGCTGGCGAGCGCCGCTTCAACGAGATGCGGAAGCTGTTGAGGGGAATCAGCAGCAGGACGCTTTCGGACAAGCTGACCAAGTGCGCGGAATCGGGGCTCATCGATAGGATCGTCGAGGACGGTCCCCCCATCAGGGTGAAGTACCGGCTGACCGATCACGGCAGAGACGCAGGCAGGCTGCTCAGCCCCCTGGTTGCGTACATGAAAATCCGGCAAGGCAGGGTGGCTAGGCACAGCATCTGAAGCGCGAGCATCCACGACTCAACCGGACGCATCCTTAAAGCCTAGAATGCAGAGTTTCGCGCATGGCACTGATACAGCAGTGGCGCACTACCCACCCTTGGTTCGCCGATGCCGTAACCGCCATCATCGGTGGCTCCCTAGGTATCTCCTCCATATTCCCTTTCCTCACCCCTCCGTTTGCTCAGGGAACGCTCTCCGCGCCCCATGAGGATAATTGGGAGCACCCGCTCAGAGGACGGATAGTTTGCACTCTCCAGCGCTCCCCGGGCATTCACTTCCGCGAGCTGCAGAGGCAGCTGGGAGCCGCCAATGGCACTCTCAGGCACCACCTCCGCGTCCTGATCAAGGAGCGGACTGTGACCATCGTGCCCGTTAACGGCAGGACCTGCTACTACGCCGGCGCGCCCGCGCAAGTCGAGATCCTGGAGGGCACGGGGGTCACCGACGAAGCTACCGCGGCCGCGATGCTCCCGGTCGGCCTGTCCGGGGTCCAGCGAAACATCGTGAACAGGCTCTCCAACTCCCCGACCCCCGCCTCGCAAGCGCAACTCGCACGCGACCTCGACCGTTCGCGGGCCACCGTGCACTCGGCTGTCTCCGTCCTCAGGCGACGGGGCATTGTTAGCTACGGCAGGCTGTCCCTAGCACCTCACCTAGAGGGGCTTCGATGCTCTAATGTCAACTACCCGTGGCTCGAAATTCGTCAGGAATACGCCTGATTTGGATTCTCTCTCGAGCCAATCCTCTTGAGCCACGCAATCCGCGCGCTCTCTGTGTTCGCACTCAGGCTAATCGAGTACCCGATGCCGACAGGCAGCAGGGACACCGACATCCTCCTGACCTGGATCCTAGATTCGATGGGGCTAATCAGGAGGAGAGCTGGCCAGTGGGGCGACGATGAGCGGCAGGGCGCCCTTCATCGCATCATGCGCGGCGCGCTTCTAACGGACCCCCTGAAGGGTTGGGACATCAGGGACCTCGGCGATGCCAGCGGCCTGTCACACACCGGCACTCACCACCAGATGGCCAAGCTGAAATCGTGCGGTCTTGTTTCCACCGAGGTTGACGGCAAGTGGCACATCCACGTGTTGAGGGGTGGGTCGATGTCCGCTGCCGTCGGGCTCGTGTCCGTCCAGGCCAGGGCAGTCCTCGAACTCAGGGTTTCGGAGCTGGCCGGGCTAGTACAGCCCTCTGAAGCCAGAATGGGCGTGCCGGCCGAGGAGGAGGATACCGGCTTCGCAATCAGCATCGCCGAGCCGGGGGCCCGAGGCGAGAGTGGCGATTCCATTGACGCCCTAGTCGCAGATTTCGGTCTGAACGGCGGGCGCTCGAGGGGGGATGACAGGCTGGCCCGAGATTTGCTGTGTGCTATCGCCTCGAGCGAGCACCCGATGACCATCCTGTCCTTGGCTGATCGGTTCTCCGAGAGCCGTTCCCGCGTCCAACGGGCAGTTGAGCGGATGCGCAGCGCAGCCATCGTGGAGCGCGCGCCCATGATCGACCGCATCTCACAGGACGTCTACGCCGGGCTGATGAGGCAGCACAGCGGGCGCGGAGAGGGGTGGCTGTTGTCGCGCGGGGGCCTCGGGAGGTTGGACGAATCGGTATCGAAGGCGCTTCTGGCCGGTGCCAAGAAGGGGTCGCTCAACACCGAGAAGGTGCAGGCAATCCTCGCACCCGTCCCCATCGAGGACCGGCGGATACTCCTCAATACCCTCGGCGGAAGGATGCCCTTCGGCATCAGGGTCGCCGGTGCCGACGGAGCACAGGTCGCAGAGCGCGTGATGCGCCGGGCGGATCGGGCGCTCAGGCGCCTGAGGACGGTAGCCCAACGCCTTGACGAGGCTGCCTAAGGCTAATTGGATCACACTGCGATGGGCACGTGTGTCGCTAGATCTTGGAGGTAGTCCGTGACCATCGCTCCCAGCGCCCCCTGATCAGCCTCCCTATGCAGTTCGACTCGCATCGCGGACGCACCGGGAAGTCCCTTAGTGAAAGAGACGGCATGGCGCTTGAGGTTCTTGTTGGATTGCGGGGCGTATAGCTCCTCGTTGAGCTCCAAGTACCTATTCCAGCACCAAAGGCGCGCCACTGCAGCATCATCCTCACCCCAGGGGGGCGGGGCGCTAGACCAGCCTAGGTCGCGCTTGATCTCGTGGAAGACAGCTGGTCGCCCGATTGCGCCGCGACCTATCATCAGGCCCGCGGCTCCAGTGGCATCGAGGCATGCGGCAGCAGACGCGGCGTCGACTACGTCGCCATTGGCGATTACAGGGATGTCAACGGCTTCAATAATCTCGCTAATCTGCGACCAGTCAGCCTCGCCTGCGTAGCGCTGCCGCAGAGTCCGCCCGTGGACGCAGATGCGCTCCACGCCCTCGGACTCCAGCCTCTTGCAAATTTCGAGGGCGGTGTTGGGGCCGCCGCCAGTCCCAAGACGCATCTTAACCGTGATGGGGACGTTGGCTGCCCCGATGCAAGCCCGAACCATCTCGACGACTCGATCGGGGTCCCTCAACAGGGCTGCGCCAGCATCGTTGCGACAGACCTTGGGAGCGGGGCACCCGAAGTTGATATCTATGAAATCGGCCCTGTCGTGAAGCAGTTCTACGGCCCTAACCATCTCGACAACGTCCCCTCCGAAGATCTGCGCGATGAAGGGGCTCTCGCGCGCATCGCTCTCAACCTTCAGCCACGAGAACGCGTTGCGGCGGGTCAATCCAGCGGCGGCTGTGAACTCTGTAACCGTGACATCGGCTCCGCACTCTATGGCTAGAAGCCTGTAGGCGAGGTCGGTCACCCCAGCCATCGGGGCGAGGAACAGCGGCAGTGCCTCATTGCCCATTGATAATCGGGCCAAGTGCTCGCCTTTGAGGTCGTCGAGCGCTCAGAAGGTCGATTCCCAGTTAGCTAAGTCCTCTGAAATCTCCCACTCGACATCGCTGGAGACCGTGCCCCGCGCCTTCAGGATCTCCCGAGAGAGAAGCCAGTAGACCAATGCCAGCGAGCGTCGGCCCTTGTTGTTGGCAGGCAGGGCGAGGTCGACGTTGCGCAGCCTATTGTTGGCATCGCAGATAGCGACTACCGGCAGGCCTGACTTGACCGCCTCGGAGAGTGCCTGCGCATCGGCTGCGGGATCGGTAACGAGTATGACCTCGGGCTCGATGTACGTTCGTAGGCGTGGGTTGGTGAGGGTGCCTGGGATGAAGCGACCGACGATGTGCTTGGCGCCAATCGACTGAGCGAACTTGCGAGCTGGCCTCTGTCCGTACTGGCGCGCGCTGACCACCAGGATCCTCTGTGTCTCGTAGTTGGAGAGGAACTTGGCCACGACGCGGATCCTCGCATCGGTCTGGTGTACGTCAATCAAATGCAGGCCGCTGCTGTCCTGTTGCAGGGTATCCAAGAACTGCTTCATGTCAGCGGACTTCTGGTTGGTACCGATGTGGACGGCGTGCCGCTCGTAGACGTCGAGCGGCACTAGGGGGGACATGCTCTCCACCATTCGGTTTCCTCAGCAGCGCGGCGACCTGCCCGTGACTCATAAGCGCTGCGCAGCGCTCTCGATGGCCGCGCGCTCAGTCGTCCAAGTCCGATAGGAAGGTGCACTCGCCAAGTTCATGGGACTGCGGGAAGCGTACGCAGGGCTTGGTGATGGTAGCGAAGAGGTCGAAGTGATCGTGGAAGGATAACTGCTCGACGGGGGCGGTCACGCCGTATCCTCTAGCCTCCACCTCGAGAATCCAGGCACCCTCGATGAAATCAGTTCGCCACTCGAATCGCTCCAGTGGGTAGTCCTGAGTGGCGCGGACCTCCCAGAAGGGGTCGCCCCCAGCAGCCTTGGTGCCAGGCTCCCAGAGCTTTGCCTCGACGTAGCGGAGCTCGTTCGTATCATTACCGATGAGTTCCTCGATGGTGCTAGAATAGGGGAACTGGACCCTGAAGTTGATGGTCAGCTCCGAGACCGTCTCGTCGAACAGGATCTCCGTCTCGTTCTCGTAGACGACCGAGTCGAGGGTCGCGCCCGTATCGAAGGTCTCCGACCAACCGGCGGTCACCTCCTTGTCTATCTGCACCGGCGGGTCCCTCCAGCTCTCGATTATCTCACGCTGCATGGAGAGCGCCATACATCCACTGCTGAGCATCGACAGGAGTAGCAGGGCGGCGATCGAGAGTGCCTTGGAAGCGCTCCTCATCGAGCATCGGAGAGGCCCGTATGACTTCAATTCGTGTGTCCTTTGGTGCCTCTCGGTACTCATAGGGCACGTCAGCGCCGAAGCTCAGTCACCCCTCGTCGTCATTGAGGCGGCCTCACGAGGGTGCTCGGGGGCATCAAGCCTGCGATGCTCAGGAATTGTTTCGGCGTGGGTAGAGAGATGCGATCCCGAGCATCGAGACCGCTGCGAGCAGGCTCGAGACGACTAGGAAAACAACCAGTAGATGTACCCGAACATCTACGAAGAGGAAGAAGGATGAAATTATGGTTTTGTAAGACTAGAAGCCCATTCCGCCCATTCCGCCACCCATGTCAGGCATGGCAGGGGCGTCTTGCTTCTGCTCGGGATCGTCGGCGATCAGAGTCTCGGTGGTCAGCACTAACCCGGCAATGGACCCGGCTGACTGGAGGGCGTTCCTCGTTACCTTGGCCGGATCGAGAATGCCGGCCTCCATCATGTCGACGTACTCGCCCGTTCGGGCGTTGAAGCCGAAGTTGTCGTCGTCCCCTTCCAAGACTCTCTTGATGACGGCGTCGCCGTCCGCCCCGGCATTCTGGGATATCTGCCAAGTCGGCGAGGCCAGGGCGTCGTAGACAAGGCTGATGCCTATCGCACGATCGCCGTCCGCCGAGTCCGACAGGGGTTTGAGCGCCTCCCGCGCACGCAGCAGAGTCACGCCGCCGCCGGCGACGACTCCCTCTGCCATCGCCGCGCGCGTGGCGTTGAGTGCATCATCTACACGAGCCTTGGTCTCCTTCACCTCGGTCTCAGTCGCAGCGCCCACCTTGAGCACGGCAACGCCTCCGGTGAGCTTGCCGACGCGCTTCTCGATTTTCTCGCGGTCCCACTTGCTGGTCGCGAGCTTGGCCTGTCCACGGAGCATCTCGGCGCGCTCCTCTGTGGCCTTGGCGTCACCGCCACCACCGACAATAGTAGTCTTGCTCTTGGAGACTATGACTCGATCGGCGCTCCCTAGGCTCTCGGGCCCCTGCGCCTTGAGATCGGCGCCCTGGTCCTTGAGCAGGGGCTTGGCGCCGGTTAGTACGGCGATGTCCTCCAGCTGCTCGGCGATTTCATCGCCAAAGCCAGGCGCCTTGACTGCTACCGCCTTCACGACCCTGCTGACGACGTTCAGGACGAGTGTGGCTAGGGCCTCTCCCTCAATGTCCTTGGATACGATGAGCAGGGGGCGCTTCTGCTGCACGCTGGCTTCGAGCGAGGGCAGCAGGTCCTGAGCGGAGTTGATGGTGTGGTCGGTAAGTAGCACTAGGGGGCTCTCATGTACGGCCTCCCTCTTCTCCCGGTCAGTGATCATGTAGGGGCTCATGTAGCCCTTGTTGAACTCCATGCCCTCGACCACGTTGAGCGAGGTCTCGATCGACTTGGCCTCCTCCACGGTAATCACACCGTCACGGCCGACTGCATCCACAGCCTCCGAGATTAGCGTGCCTATCTCCTCGTCGTTATTCGATGCGATAGTCGCCACCTGCTTGATCGTCTCGCTGGTCTCTAC
The DNA here is from genome assembly GCA_030749075.1 of Candidatus Thalassarchaeaceae archaeon. Taxonomy (GTDB): domain Archaea; phylum Thermoplasmatota; class Poseidoniia; order Poseidoniales; family Thalassarchaeaceae; genus UBA36. The sequence continues at coordinate 13,234 of JASMKR010000028.1, forward strand.
GGGGACGGCCCGCTCCTTGAGCGACTCTACCACCGCCTCAATAGCATCCTCGAAACCGGCTTTGAGCTCTACCGGGCTCGATCCCGACTCCATGTTGTCAAGCCCGTTGTGGCATAGGCTCTGGGCTAGGATTGAGGCAGTGGAGGTGCCGTCACCGGCATTGTCCTGGGTCTTGCTGGCGACCTCTTGGATTAGTTTGGCGCCCATATTGGCGAAAGGGTCCCCGAGCTCGATGTCCTTGGCGATGGTGACGCCGTCGTTGATGATGGAGGGGCTGCCCCATGACTTCTCCAGAACGACGGTCCGAGCTGCCGGGCCAAGAGTGACCTTGACCGCATTGGCGACCGTGTCGATACCTTCGAGCAGCTTTTCTCGCGCCTCCGCGCCGTAGATTATCTTCTTCGCACCCATCTTCTCACCCCACGACCTTTGCCTGGACGTCCTCTTCCTTGATCAGCAGGTAGTCCTGACCCATCCATTCCATCTTTGTACCGCTGTACTGACGGTAAATGACGCGGTCCCCCACGGCTATCCCCTCGACCTCGGAGCCCACGGACTCGACCAGTCCGACGTTCATCTTCTCACGGGCCTCCTCGGGCAGAAGCAGCCCGGATTCGGTCTTCTCCGGGGCGTTCTCCATCGCTAACAGTAACATCTCTCCTATAGGTTCAATTCCAATTCCCATTCTCAGTCCCCAATATTGCATCCGTCGCAAATTCAGGTCCAATTTAAACTCAACGAATGATGAGTGTCGCGTAATGGTGGGCCTCATATTTTCGGAGAGTGGTTTCTAGGTGGAATCACTCCTCCTCATCGGGTGCTCGCATCCTAGCCGTTGCCGAATCGAAAATCAGGGGGGATGCTAGGATGAGGGCTATGGTTAGCGTGAGATTGTACCATGTGCTCGTTGTAACCGATCCCTGAGTGCCGGAGACGAGTAGCTTGATCGAGCCTATCCACGGAAGCTCGGCCGAGGCGATGCCGACCACCCATTCGTCCTTGACCGCTGTGACGGGATTGCCGTTCTCGTCCTTGAGCCCGTTTCTGGAATCCTGCCCTGTTGCGGAGAGCTGGTCGATTTTGCATCCGTTGGTGATCGCGTTGTCGCCCGTCGTCAGGTATCCCTCGTGAGAGGGCTCCCAATCCACTATTGTCAGGTTGCCGTGGAAGTAGCAGGGGTAATCGAGAGTGGTGGAGATGGTTTGCACGCCCACTAGTGGGGTCCCGGGGACATCCCATCCTCCCGATTCGTTGGAAACCGCCTTGAGCAGGGCCCTGTGGATTACTGGGGTCTGCGAGTCGCCGTTCTTCCTGTAGATGATCACGTCGCCGGGCATACCGTGCGACTCGAGGCCGAAGTTCTCGTTCCCCTTCTGAGTCGCCTCGGCAAAGGTGACGATGTCCATCCTTGCGGGATTCATCACGAGGACGAGGTCTCCCGGGTCTATGGCCCCAATCGAACCGTCATCCAGATCGTGCATCATCGAGCCGGATTCGACCACGACCATGGGTGGGAATGTACCCGTCGCTATCCACATCGAGCCGAGGATCAGTACAACGAGTCCGATAGCGAGAGCCGCCTCCCTCATCCACCATTCTGCCCCCTCTTGGTTGGATTCGGGGGGTTGTTTGGGTCGAACGGGGTCTTGAACTGACACCTCATTCCTCCTCGTCGGGACTGGTCTCTGCCTTGTCTCCTGGTAGACTTCTAGGAGGGAGCGCGTCCATGCTGTACTTCTTGCCTGCCTTGATTCCGAGCATCTCGTACAGGCCCTTCAGCCTGGCTTGGTACCTCAAGCCCAGAAGGTCTGCAGCCTGCTCGGCCTCCTTCCTCCTTCTGAGCACCTCTGGTCTCGAGTCTAGGTCGAGGATGTCTTCCAGCACCTGTTTCCGAACGAAGAAGTAGTGGAACTCTGGGGCTACGACGAATAGTGCCACGGAACCTCCTAACAACCCCAACCAAACGAATGGAATCAGGTTGTCCTTTCCATCGTTCTGCAGGGACTGCACACCATCCATGAAGAAGAGGAAGATGAAGCAGTACAGGATTAGTCCGGAGAAGAAGATGGTTGTGAGCGTATACACCTGGAAGTGATGCTCGCGCTTTGAGTGCCACCATTTCCTCAACGGTCCAACCCTCTTGGCCTTCGCACGCGCCATCTTAACCGTCCCTCGGGCCGCACTCATACGGTTAGTGCCTTTCGCCGCGCGTTTCCTTATTGCCTCCCAAGGCGGATGGGTTTTCCACATGCAGCACCGGCGGACAGCCATGGTGGGCGCCATCACCTTCCTGCACCCCAAAGTCAGGATGGTCGTCGAGGACATGAGATGGTCCCTGACCCCGATTCAAGAGGCTGGCATTCCCGACCTCATTGGTGGGTCGGACAGGTTGCTGATCGCACCTACGGGGAGCGGAAAGACAGAGGCTGCGATTCTGCCTCTGATTTCGCGGGCTCTGTCCGAGGGCTGGACCGGGCTGTCAATCCTCTACATCACCCCATTAAGGGCGCTCAATCGCGACATTGACAGGAGGCTTGCGAAGATGCTCGCCCCGCTCGGGTTCGAGGTTGGGGTCAGGCATGGGGACACCACCCAGAAAGAGCGGCAGAAGCAGTCGAGATCTCCTCCCGAGCTTCTGGTCACAACTCCGGAGACAGCGCAGATAATGCTGCTGGGAAGCCGGTTGAGAGGACATCTGTCTGGAGTCCGTGCAATCGTGCTAGACGAAGTCCACGACCTCGCGTCCTCTGAGAGAGGCTCGCAGTTGCTCGTTGGCCTCGAGCGGATCAAAGAGCTCGGCAGCGGGCGCATTCAGTTGGTTGGCCTATCTGCGACCGTAGGGAACCCGAGCGAAGTCGCCCGGTGGTTCTCGAATCGCTCTGAGCCAATCATCGGCCCCTCTCCCAGGCACACCGACGTCTTGGTGCACTGCGAACCGGTGAGCGGGGAGGACGAGATATTGTCCGTGGAGTGGTCCGTCTCCCCAAGCTCGGTGGCCGCCTTCAGGAGACTGACTCGGATTCTGCTGGAGAGTTCGCCGGCTCTGGTCTTCGTCAACTCCCGCAATACTGCGGAGACCGTCGCCCAGCGCCTCTCTTCAATGGCGCCCGAGTTGAGATTGGGAGTTCACCATGGTAGCCTTGCGGCAGAAACCAGGAGGGAGATGGAGTGGTCGCTGAGGGAGGGCGACCTGCACGGGATAATCTGCACCAGCAGCCTCGAGCTCGGCATTGACATCGGCGCCATCCAGCAGGTGCACCAGCTCCAGAGCCCCAAGTCAGTTGACCGTCTCCTGCAGAGGGTCGGGCGTTCTGAGCACCGCCTTGGAGGTACCGGGCGAGGGGAGATGCTGGCATGGGAGGTCGACGAGGTCGCGGAGTGCTCGGTAATCGCACGACGAGCCATTGCTGGTGAGTTAGGGGGTGTCGAGTGGAGGACGGGCCCGCGGGTGGTGGCAGCGAACCAACTCATGCAGATGGCGATAGAGAGGGGAGTGGTGCCGTTGTCCGAAGCGACTGAAATCATCCAGAGGTGCTCGATCTTCAAGGAATGGAATCATGCCTCGACTCTCGCCGTGCTCAGGGTCCTCGACGAACGTTGGATGATTAGGTTGGTTGAACGGCCCGAGGACTCGGATGTCCTCATCTGGCCCAGCAGGCTTTGGGAGGCCCTGTCCTCGCAGACTGACGGGGATGCCCCCTCTGAGCGCCCGCCTTGGGACCGGGATCATCCAGAAGTGGATCGAAACAGATGGAGGGGGCAGTTGCTCCCCGGGCTTCCTGAAAACCTCAGGGGAGGTTGGTTCTCACCATCTGGTCGATTGGGTCGGACGCGAACCGAACACTTCTCGATGATTCCTGACGAGCTCTCGTATCGGGTTAGGGACGTTGTGACTCGTCGGGTCATGGGCTCCGTCGACGAGGCCTTCGTGCTCTCCCTGGGCAATGACGGCGCGGACGAGGGGCGGGCACGTCGCTTTGTGATGGCAGGGAGGACTTGGCAGATAATCGATGCAGATCCGGAGGCTGCGGAGCTCTCTGTCGCCCCTGTAAAGGAGCATGGGTCGGCCCCCGTGTGGGCAGGGGAGATCCCTCCAGTCCCCCAGGAGGTCGCAGAGGAGGTCGGTCGCCTCCGCAGGAGCGCAGCGGTTTCGATAGGCGCGATTACAGAGGCAGGCGGAAGTCACGCACTCAGCAAGTACCCGCTCTCAGACGCCGCCAGGGACTTGCTGGTCAACTCGGTGGCCGAGCACTTGGAGGCCACCGGGAAGCTGCCCGACGCAGAGTCCCTGACCATCGAGCAGCGCGAGGGTACAGTGACGCTCAACACCTGCGCGGGCTCGAAGGTCAACGAGACTCTAGGTCATTTAATCCAAGCCATGGGATCGATGCGCGAGGGCAAGATGGGTCGAACCCTCATCGATCCGTATCGCATCGTATTCCAAGTTCCGGGAACCAATGCCCAGGATGTCATGGGATGGCTGTTGGACACTCCTCCAGCAGCACTCGGCTCGATCCTCAGAATGACGATTCCCAATGGGAGGGCGATTCGCTGGAGGATGGTGCAGGTCTCTAGAAAGATGGGGGTTCTCAGCAAGGGAGTGGACCCGAGGAGAGTCAATATCGAGGGGCTGATGGAGCGTTATCGTGACACGCCTGTGGTCGAAGAGGCCCTCGACAAGCTGTTCCACGAGCGTATGGACATCGATGCAACCACAGACCTGCTGAGAGCAATTCAAGACGGTTCCGTGGAGCTGTTTCACACCCCGCCGGGCAGGCTCGGCATCACCCCTAGGAGTGAGAGGGACTTGCTGCTGCCATCTTGGTCGGACAAGGAGCTCAGGGAGCGTCTCGAAGCGCGACTTCTGAACGAGCGTGCCGTGCTCATCTGCCTGAACTGCGGTGGGAAGCGCAGGAGGAGAGTGGAGCGGATGGAAGGGGGGATCGAGGCTTGTTCGACTTGTGGAGGGATCATGATGGCATGCGCTCCCGAGCGTATGGAGGGCCTACTAGTGGAATGGATTGAGAGCAGGGATCCGAAGGTCAGCGGGCGAATGTCGAAGAATGCTGAACTGGTGAAGACTCACGGTTTCGAGGCTGTGCTCTGCCTGATGGGCAGAGGCATAGCCGGGGACACCGCGACTAGGGTCCTGAGGGGTCACACACGAGGCGACAGGGTCGAACTCCTGCGCTCAATCCATGAAGCCGAGCTAAACTACGCACGCACTCGTAGATACTGGTCCTGACGCAACCAATATTCACGGCCTACCTCCCAGACCCCTCCATGCTAATCGGTCTGACCGGCAGGAATGCCTCTGGGAAGTCGACTCTTGTGAGCTGGTTCGCTGCCAAAGGACTGCGTAGCGTGTCTTGCTCTGACTCAATACGCTCATGGCTGGCCGAGCAGGGCGTTGAGGCAACAAGGGAGGCTCTGATCGAAGGCGGCAGAGATCTGCGCCGAGAGGGCGGTCCGGGAGTGCTGGCCGAGATGCTTCTCGAGAGTCTTGAGGGGGGGGATGCCGTTGTTGACTCCATTCGGACCCCCGCTGAGGTCAAGGCGCTGCGTTCCCGCGGTGACTTCGTCCTCATCGAGGTCAGGGCGGACGAGGACCTTCGCTGGCAACGCCTCCAAGAGCGCGCTAGATTCGGAGACCCTAGAGATAGGGATACCTTCGTTGCGCAGGAGGAGGCTGAGGTTCGGGCCGATGACGAATCCGGCCAAGCCCTGGATGCGACCGCCAGCATGGCTGACTGCCTAGTGATCAATGATGGAACGATTGGTGATCTAGAAGAGAAGATAGAGCGGCTGTGGTCAGAACTCTAGGCCTGGCGAACCGAAATCCCTGCCTCGTTCATCATTGCGATAGCGATGTCAAAGTCGGTCTGCCAACGCTCGGGAACCTCCACATCCGCCGGAAATACGACCTCGTTGACGCCAGCTTGTATCAAGGACCTCGTGCAGCGAGAACATGGCGGCCAGGTGACATAGGCCGTATTGCCCTTGAGCGAGATGCCAATCCGAGCCGCGTGCATGATAGCGTTCTCCTCAGCATGGCAAATCAGAGGGTACTTCTGCTCACGGTCCTCCAGCCTATCCGAGTCATCCTCGATTCCACGGGGGAAGCCGTTGAATCCTGTCGAGCGGATCTCCCTGTCCTCCCCGACCACCACGCAACCCACCTTGGTCGATGGGTCCTTGCTCCACCCTGAGATGTGCTGGGCCAGTTCTAGGAACCGGCGATCCCACTTCTCGCTCACAGGTCGCGTGGCAGGTGACTGGGTAATCATCATTCGGTTCTAGTACTTGGTGGGTGGATGGTGAGGGCGCTCCACAGATCCAGCCCCTCCCTTCGCACGAGCTCCCCGAGGAGCTCGCCAACCAGATAGACGCTGCCTGTGACGTAGACCCCGCAATCGAGATCGGCAGCAAGCCTCACCGCCGTGTCCATTGCCGTCATGGGGTCGGGGATGATATCCACTTCAGTATGGCCGAGATAGGCTAGCTCACTAGCGATTTCCTGCGGAGAGGCAGTGGGTTTCCTGCCTCCGTGGATTTCTGTGACTACGGCGCGCGCGCAGTTGCTGGCGCCTTCGAACGAAGACATCGTCGATGACAGGTCGTGCCTCTGAGTCATTCCCAGCAGCAGAACGTACCTCTGACCGTCCATAGCTCGTAAATCGTGGCTCAGGCTCTCCTCGTTGTGGGCAGCGCTGATCCGGCAATCGACTTCGGCAGACCAATCGAAGGAATCTTGGGTTCGCCCGGCCCATTTGACATCGGTCTCCAACTCGGTCCAGCCTAAGCGCTCGGCGATTATCGAGGCAATCTCGAGGGCTACTCCCTGTGCATCGTCGCTCTCGGTATGACACCAAACCACGTCCGCACCAGCGACCTCTTCGATTGAGGCTCGGACCGACGCATCGTCGTGATGCAAGCACAACAGAGGCACCCCTTCACGATGGATGCCGGCCTTCTCGGTCGCAATCTGCTGTAGCGAATCCCCCAGATCCTCTGTGTGATCCCTCGAAATCGTCGTAATCGCACACAGGTCCGCCTCGACCAACCTCGTTGCGTCCAAGCGACCACCCAAGCCCGTCTCGATGACTGCTCGATCCACCCCAGCATGGGCGAAGGCTAGCAAGGAGGCGAGGAAGGTGGCTTCGAAGTATGTCGGGTGGATAGACGGCTCGATGAGGCCAGCCTTCCTCACCTCCTCGAGGTGCCTGTCAAACTGCTCGGGCTCGACTGGTCGGCCACCTATCCTCGCTCTTTCCTCAACCGTGACTAGGTGCGGCGAGGTAAACAATCCGATGAGGTGGCCATTGCGCGAGCCCATAGACGAAAGGTGAGCGCAGAGCGAGCCTTTGCCATTGGTGCCGGCGACGTGGATGCTGGGAAAGGCTCGCTCGGGGTGTCCGAGGCGCTCGAGCATCTCGGCGCAGGTCGACAGCCCTAGCCTGACACCAGCCCCTATTCGGCCCGTCAACCAGTCCCTAGTGTCGGGGGCGCGGGTCGAGGCCATGGTTGGGTCAAGGTGAAATGTGCCTTGAAGGTCGTGGGAGATATGGCGGATGGTGACTTCGCTGAAGTGCTGGATGCCATACGCCAGCAGTGGATCTCAATGACGGGCATGGCTGCCATGTTCACCACCTCGATCCTGATTGGCGTCTTTATCCAACCGCTCTACAACTTCGACGAGGCGCGGGCCTTCGGTGAGGAGGGGGCGAGCAAGGCAAGCAACATCTTCCTCGAGCTGGCGATGATCCTAGTCTTCACCGTCGTGATAATATGGTTGGCTCGGAAGGGGCTCGAATTCATTATCAAGGGAATTGTATTCTTCGCCCTTTGGTTCAGCCTATTCTACGCGATACAGCCCTTTGTTTTGATTCTGGCTTGGCTTATTGATCTCGTCTCGGGGGGCGGAGTCTCATATGATTACCTCTCTGTGTTTTGGCTCGTTGGCGCATTGGGAACGAGTACTGCACTGATGTACATCCTGTATAGGTATCCCGAGTGGTATGTGGTAAACACGGTGGGCGTTCTGGTCGGTGCGGGGGTCATCACGCTGATTGGCGTCGCGTTCGTCCCAGTCCTGATCATCCTGTTCATGGTCATGGCAGCCATCTACGACCACTGGGCTGTCAACAAGAGCAAGCACATGCTGGAATTGGCTGACACGATGATTGGGCTTAAGCTGCCAGTCCTTCTAGTGGCCCCGAAGCAGTCAGGCTACACCTTCCTCGACCAAGAGGGCGACGTCATGAGGCGGGACGATCCTGCAGTCGCAGATGACAGGGGGGCCTCCGCAGCGGACTCGCCCGTTCCAAAAGCGAAGCCTAAGGGGCGAGATGCCCTGTTCATGGGGCTGGGGGATGTGATCTTCCCCGGCATGCTGGTCATCTCGTCGATTACCTTCCTGCCCGACGTCGGTCCGGTTGTGTTCGACTTCTGGGGCGAGCCTTCCGCTCCGGTTCACCTGGGACCGATGCTAGTGGGGATGGGCACGCTGGTCGGGGGCCTAGTGGGTTACATGGCCCTGATGACTCAGGTCGCACGGGGAAAGCCACAGGCGGGACTGCCGCTGCTTAACGGAGGCAGCATCCTTGGCTACCTCGTGTCGGGTGCAATAGCCCTCGGTATCGACCAACTCTGGCAGGACATAACATTCCTGTGATGGTTGCCCAATGAGTTGAAGGGCGGTAACCAAGCCAAAAGGCTGGTCACGATGCTTGACATGTCCATGTTCAGGGAGCATGCAGACCTCGTTCGAGCAGACCACGACCGTCGTGGCCTCGCTCACGATGCCGTCGACGAGGTCATCAGGCTCGACGAGTCCTGGCGCAAGGCGCAGTACGATGCCGATCAACTGAGAAGGCAGCGCAATGAGGCGGCCCGAGGCATAGCCGAGGCGAAGAAGTCCGGCGATTCCGCAACCGCCGAGGCGATTATCGCCGAAGTTGCAGACATAGGGGCGAAGATCGACGAGCTTTCGGCACTCTCAGACGATTGCTTGGCTCAACGCGACGCGTTGCGGATGGGCGTCCCCAACATACTGCATGCTGACGTTCCGGTTGGCGAGGACGATCAGAAGAACACTCTCCGCAGCACCCACGGCGACAAGCCCGAATTCGAATTCGATCCTCGCAATCACAACGACCTGATCGAAATGAACGGATGGGTTGACCAGGCCCGTGGGGCCAAGGTCGCTGGTAGCCGCTTCTACTTCCTACAAGGTGACCTCGCACGCCTCGAGATGGTTTTGCAGCAGTATGGTGCTGACTTCCTGATGGAGCGTGGCTACACCCTGGTGCAGCCGCCGCTGATGATGAACCGGGAGGCCTATGAGGGCGTCACCGATCTCAGCGATTTCGAGACGGTGATGTACGGCATAGAGCCGGATCCATACTACCTCATCGCGACCAGCGAGCACCCACTGACTGCTATGCGGATGGGGGAGATTATCGAACCAACCGATTTGCCGATCAAACTGGTTGGCGTCTCGGCCTGCTTCCGCCGCGAGGTCGGGGCGCACGGGCTCTCTGACAGGGGCATATGGAGGGTGCACCAGTTCACCAAGGTCGAACAGATAGTCATCAGCGACCCGGAGGACTCGTGGGGGCATCACGAGGACCTGCTGCAGAACGCCATCGATATGTGGGACAGCCTCGGACTCCACTACCGGGTGGTCAACATCTGCACTGGTGACATGGGGACGGTCGCAGCGAGGAAGTACGATCTCGAGGCCTGGCTGCCTGGAGCTGATGCGTACAAGGAGGTTGTCTCGTGCTCGAACTGCACCGACTACCAGGCCAACCGACTCCGTATCCGCTACCGCACGGTGGAGGGTAACTCTGCCGTTCACACACTCAACTCCACTGCCATTGCAACCAGCAGGGCACTGGTTGCCATCATGGAGCAGTGCCAGAATGAGGACGGATCAGTCACCGTTCCCGAGGTGCTTCGACCCTATATGGGAGGCAAAGAATCCCTGGATTCTCTCTAATCGGGCATCATTGGCCGGCCACTGAGTTGGCCCTGAGTTGGCAGTGGGATAGTTTCTTGCCGTGATGTCAGGGGCCACGGGCATGCGTCTGAGCGTTGTGCTCGTTTCGTTACTACTCGGACATATGACGCTTGGCTCCTCGTTGCACGTTCCCACTGAGTTCTCCTCGGACGTCGGAACCAGTACCATGATGACTGGCTCCTCGGACGATTCTGACGAGGAGTACGGCCCCATAGAGTACGACGACCAGTACAACTACGCCACTCTAGGTCCGAGCAACCGCACGGCGACGCTGATGATGCCAGGAGGGCACGATTACGATCGGCCCCTTCCACTGGTGGTGTCGCTCCACGGATACAGCAGCAACGGAAATTGGGGGGCCTCATACCTCGACCTGTTCGACAGTGTGCTGCATAACGAGCACCTGCTCCTATACCCAGATGGCACGATGAACCCGACTGCCCTGCGCTTCTGGAACGCCACACCTGCCTGCTGCAACTACTGGGACCAGGAAGTCGACGACGTCGGCTGGCTAATCGACATGATCGACGAGGCGGTCTCCCTATACGGCGCCGATCCTGACGGAATCGTCTTCGTTGGGCACTCGAACGGGGGCTTCATGTCCCACAGGATGGCCTGCGAGCAGGGCAACAGAATCAGGGGAATTGTCTCTTTTGCGGGATCCACATTCGACGATTTCGACGAGAACTGCGCAGAAACGGATCACCCCAACATCCTCCAGATCCACGGAACCTTCGACTTGGTGATCTACTACGAAGGCGGCTACGACCACGACCCCTGGGACAACGAATGGAACTACTACCCCGGGGCCGAGAGTACTGTGGAATCTTGGGCCAACAGGTCCGGGTGTGACAGCGACTACACGAATATGAGCGATCTTGACCTAGACACGCCAGCGGGAGTCAACGATACCGATATGCTCGAACACTTGAACTGCATGGAGGGCAATAGGGTAGCGCTCTGGAGGATAAACGAGGGAAGCCATGCCCCGGCCTTCGTCGAGGGACAGTTTCCCAACACAACGATTCCCTGGGCATTGAGCGGTTTCACCCGGGATTCCGACGGGGACGGGGTCAGGGACGACGAGGACGTATTCCAGTACAATCCAAACGAATGGGCGGACAGCGACGGGGACGGGGTTGGTGACAACTCGGACGCCTTCCCCGACGACCCCGCGGAGTGGGCGGACAGCGACGGGGACGGGGTTGGTGACAACTCGGACGCCTTCCCCGACGACCCCGCGGAGTGGGCGGACAGCGACGGGGACGGGGTT
>JASMKR010000029.1:0-10073 GCA_030749075.1 Candidatus Thalassarchaeaceae archaeon
GCGCGAGAACGCCTCCGACCTGCAGTTCAGGCTCAGCTCGGTGCTGTACAACGACCTGGCCTACCCCATGGAGTGGGTGGCCGTGCTCGACGACACCAAGGGCAACTCGGACCACTACAACTTCATCATGCACGGCTGGCCCGCCACCTGGTTCAGGGGGATGCACGAGTTCATCCAGGAGACCGGGGACACCTGCGAGCAGTCGCCCAAGCACGCACCGACCGACCGCGTCGACGTGCTGTACCAGCTGGCCGGCGGGCGCGGCGGGCTCGAGGGCGGCATGCAGACAGGGCTGGATGCGCTCGCCTTGCTGATGTGGAAGGACGTCCAGGGGCTATGGTAGCTGGGTGCCGAACCTGAGGCACATAGAAAATCAACCACGGAAAACCCCAAATGCAAACTTGGAAGTCAACGAGCATGGGAAAGGGCCAAGCGTCCTTCTCGAAGAGCAGCAAGGCACTGCTCAGCAAGATAGGGGGCGGATGCGGCAGCATCATCCCCTACCGGAAGGAGCACTACGAATTGGCCGCGGAAGCAGGCCCGATTTGGTGCGGCATGGAGTCGAGGGAGAAACCCGGCCTCTACCTGATCTGCGAGGAGTGCCAGAACACCCTCGACTGATCTCATCCCCCGCCCTTCGGGCCTTAATGTAGTCTCGTTACCAACTTGCCAACTACGGGTTCGGCCCCCGTGCCGGCCCGGGGTGATTTTGCAATGAGGAACATAGAGAGAGAAGGAAAATATTGGACACTAACGATACTGAGAAACGGAAAGGACGAGGATCCCGGAGGCCTCGAGGACTCTGAGTTCAGGTTCGGCAGATTCAACTTCGAGCTGTCAGACTCGGAGACTGATGCCACTCGAATCCCATCCGGCCTGATGACGGCAGTCGGGGCCTCGGGGATCGAGGAGGAGGCGCTCGAGACGGGATTCGTCGTTGAGATGAGGGACAGGGAGCAGGAGGACCCCAGGTGGGTCGAGTTCTCATCGACAGCCACGGTCTCGGATATCTCTCCCTGGGGCAGGTCTAGGACCCTCTACTCCTGCGGGGAGTGCTCCACCCTGGAGTTCATCAAGATCCATTCCTGCTCCAGCCGTCCCGCTGACCTACCACGCAGGATATGGGTCAGGGCCTGCGAACTTCCCGCTCCGGTGGTGTTGTGGGCCATGGACAACGGCGTGTACGATGCCGACAAGAGCAGGCAGATGAGGCTGGATTACTGGCTCGACTCCCCCGGGCAGACCCCTGCCCCGCGCGACGACAAGGTCATCCCGATGCCTGGCCCGATCGGCCGCCCCTACGGGTTCATGGGGTGACAGGAATGAGTCAGATGATTCAAATTGGACGACGGGAAGGGCCAACTGGCGCCGGGGGGTGGACCAGCATATTCCGACCGATCACCGAAATCAGGCGACGCCTGGATTGGTACGACCGCACAATGGAGGCACGCAGCCGGAGCATGGGACCCCGGCAGGCCTCCTGGGATGCCGAGGAGAGGGTCCTGCAGGGAGCATCGGCCCACAGACGCGCCATCGCGACTTTCCAGGGCGTGAGGATCCCCGACCCCAGATCCATCAGGTCCAAGGGCGAGGTCGATGTGGTTTTGCTGACTGACCGCGGGATCGTGATGATCGAGGTCAAGCACTGGAAGGGGGATGTGTCGCTCGATGATGACGGCGATGACATAGTGCAGAGGGTCAGGAGGCCCAAGAAGCCGATATCCCGATTGAGGGACAAGTGCGAGATGCTCAAGCGAATGGCCGTCTCTCGTTACTCCGAGAGCGCGGGGGAGGTTTTTCCACTGGTGGTCCTCACCCACCGAGCCTGCAGGCCCAGCGAGGAGGTGAGACGACTCCACACGGTTTGCCAATTCCACGAACTAGAGTCAAAAATCGCCTCGCTGCTAGGGGGGTTGGACCCGGCAGATGCTAGTCATTCCAAGCGCATGGGGGAGATAATCCCCTCGTTCGGCACCTGGGACTCGATCGAGTACGGAGGCGGTGCCAAGGAGATAGGCGACTTCGAGGACAAGTCCCTGCCACTGGGCTGGTACAGGAAGCCCCTGGCCTCTGTCGAGGTCAAGGTCCGGGGCGGCCGGCTCGCAACGCTCCTGCGCGGCCCCAGACTCGAGGTCGTACGCAGGGGCAGGGACGGGGCGGTCACCACCTCCCTCCAACCGGAGGGGGCCGTGGTGAGCCTCAACCAGCCATGGGAGAGGGGAGAACGGAGGGTCAGGGAGGTCCCCATCGAGCACATCAGCAGGGCGGAATTCGGCTACAGCGAGCCGGTGGACTGGGCGTCAGTAATCGAAACGCCCCACGAGGGCGGCCGCGAAACTCGCCCGAAGGAGGCCGGAGGAGACCCCCTCTCGAGATTCAAGGAGGGCGACGTGGTCGTCGGGACGGTGGTCAAGCACCTCAGGAGGGACGACGGCACAATCCACGGCACCCTAGTCTCCCTCGTGGAGAACCAGGTTACCGGGAAGGTGCCGACTAGGGAGCTGGACATGGCGCCCGAGGTGTATGAGCACTTCTACAGGATCGGCAGCCAGGCCACAGTCAGGATCCTCGATATCCGCGGGGAGAAAGACATCTCTCTGAGGTTCGAGGAGTAGCGACTCATCCGAAGAGGGGGGGTTCAAAACTCGAACAGGTCGCCGAATCCGCCGAATTCCCCTAGGGGCTCATCGCACCCTCTTTCGACACCAACGCAACCCCCCCATCCACTAAACGCGCATCCAAATTCAGCCATCTGCTTCCTAGCGCATTCAACCCTGTGCTCCATCCTCGAGGCTTCGGCTGCTAACTCGTCTATTTTTTCGGATAGCCCCTGCCTCTCCTCTCTGAGCCTCCCTAGGTACGCCTCGACCTCCTGAGCCTGTTCGTTGACCCTCCCGTGGGGCTTCTTTGCGCCCCCCAGGTCCCTCTTGTCGTAGAGCGCCGCCTCCATCCTGTTGGCTAGGGTCTGGGCCTCCTCCACGAGGGAGGAGATGTGCCTCTTCGAGATCGGCAGGGTTAGGAAACCCATGGTGCCTACAGCCGTTCTTAGTTCGTCAAGTACCGAGCAAATGTATCTGTTAGTCATGTCGACCTATGGGACAGCTACTCATCGGAGCCACCGTCGTACCCGTCTATCCCGTCCCAGTCGTTGGGCAGGAGCGCTAGGGCCAGCCCTCCCGTGGCCGCTGCTGCTGTGATCCAGAAAATCCCTCTCAGTAACCCCATCTTCTCGCCTCACTCGTCGTGCTGGAACCTGCCTTGTTCCACAGTAGGGTCGTTCGCTATCAGGGCTCCAGCGACCGCGCCGAGCGGCCCGCCTGCCAGGCCGCCCACGGTCATTCCAATTATTGTTCGCAAAAACATGAATATTGGCAAGTTAGTTTGTGGTCATCCAATCAGGTACTCTGACTTGCCCCAGTGCCTCTTGAACTCGGCCGGTCCGCCCTTGACTACCAGGCTCCGGCCGCCCGCCTTCCCCAAGGGTCCATCGGGCCCCTCCATGGTCTCCAGCCACTTGTCCATGTCCCGGCCTTGGTGCATCTCCCAGAAAGTGCCTATGACCACCCCGATGAGATCCTCCATGTCTGATGAGTGGGTTCCGAACGAGTCGTGCACCGCCCAGAAGCCTAAGTTTCCCCTGCTCTGGCTCATCGTGTTGACGACAGACCTCATGTGGCAGGCGTCCAGTGACTGGACGAAGTTGGCGTAGATCCCGCTGCTGGCCCGATCCACGGCAATGCGATCCTCCTCCTTGTCCGAGAATCGGGGTATTGACACCTTGACGTGGTTCAGGAGCGGCCTGATCTCATCGACCAGTTCGATGGCCTCGGGGGAGTCGTGAAGTTCCTCTTCGATCCAATCCAATACCGAGATAATCTTGCGCCTCCCACTGCCTTCCACAGCCGAGCGTTGGGGCTTAGGCAGCTTCTTGCCACACTGGGCTAGGAGGTGCTCCAGCCTCCGTTTGATCCGTGCGGTGCTCTTGGCGGCAGAGCCTTGGTGCCAATTCTGCTTTCCCTTCGACTCGCCGTACCACTGAGGTAGGCTGGATAGGTCGCTGTAGCAGGATTCCGGTGAGCTGGGCCAGCCCCCGCTGGTCGTCTCGCCAGACTGGGTCTGCATGTAGTAATTGCAGACTTCGAACCCGCTGCTGCCAGACTTATCGCCCTTCGAGGTCCTCCACCTCGTTCCGGGGTAGCGTCCCCCGCTCGCCTCAACTGTCCCATCCAGGGCCGCCTCGAAGTCCTCGTACGCATCGCCCGTCACCTCCTTTATCGCCCCCTTGTAGGCCCTAGTGGTCAGCGTCGTCAGCCGAGGCTGCTTCTTCCAATGCTCCCCGCACTTCCCCTCGTCGCTTCTGTCGTACCAGAAGAGGTCCTTGAGTTCATCATCCTCGAGTATGGCCCAGTACAACCCGGAGCCATAGTTCCACAGGTTGAGGACCTCTTCCTCGTCTAGGAGCTTCATCCAAGTGTTTGCGGTGGAATCGCTCTGGTATTCGAAGTCCCTGATCCCGTTCTTCTTGCACAGGCTCACGAGGTAATCCTGCCTCTGTCCCTTCTTGAAACTCACAGCCTTCCTCCGCAGGATCTCTTCTATCTGGACTCTCGTTCTTGGCCTCTTCGCGTGCTTCTGGTAGTGCTTCCTGCCCAAGTCCGGATTGTCCAGGTACTCTAGTCTGGCACTTACGAATTTGAGGGGAATCTTGTTGATTTTCTTCTGTTCGGCACCACTCCAGTTCCTTGCTAGGGGCGCCGACCTGTACTGGCTCCCCCTACCGTTCTTGCCAGCGAACCCCTTCTCCAGCCTCACGGCCCCGTAGACCCTGGTCATCGTCGGTTGCTTGGCGAGCTTCCTGTCGAAGATCCTCTTGAACGCCTTGTCGGCCAGGCTCGGTACGAGATGCTCATCGAGGAACTCCCGGACATCGTCGGAATGCTTCTCCCTAGCCACTTGCGCCACTTCTCTGTAGAGGTCTTTGGGCCTCTGGCTGGGAATGACGTTGACAAATCTAGCCAGTTTCGGATTCCTCAACAGGGCTGAGACGTGCTGGTAGCCGTTGCAGGATGCGTCTAGGTGGATCGGAAACCCGCTCTTCACAGCGGACCAGTCGCACTCCCTCTCGTGGATCTCGAGGACCCTGTCGAGCTCGATAAGGGCCGCCAGCCTCTGCAGGTCCTCTCTGCGGCCATGACGGTGGTGATCGAGCCCCAGGCTCTCGACGTGCATCTCGGGGTTCCTGGCTATCTCCCTGAGGTGCTCCTCGTTCCTCGTAGCCCACCCCCTCCTCTCCTCGAAGGTCTGCCTCTTCTGGGCCTTGTCATCTCCCCAGAGATCGCTCTCCACACCCTCCATCAGGTTGTGGACATGTACCTGCAGCCACTCGAAGCCGGACACGTCGTCCTTGCTGCGTCCCATCGGCTTCCAGTGCTTGAATCGGATCAGGGCCTTGTTGAGGTCATCCCCCTGGGGGCTGAGATTGGTGCACCGGGGGCTCATTCTTCCTCTGAAGTCACAGCTCCAGGGATGCCAGAACACGTTGGCGTTGTGGTTGATAATCTTCCTTGACCATACCAGCGACAGGCGGACTTCCTCGCTCTCGTTCTGGTCTTCGGGGAAGTAGCCTTCGAATTCCCCCTTGGGGTGGATATCCCTGATTAGTTGCTCGCTCGAGGCCAGCCACTGCGAACCAGGCTCGCCCCCGTCCCCCCCCTCGAACTTTCGGTCTGACACGGTCGTCCCGTCGGAGAACTCAATCTCGAACACCTTCTCCAACAGGTCTAGATTGACCTCCCACTGCACCTGCTGCAGCGCGTTGAGCGCGCTTATCGCCTCCGCATCCGGATGACATCTTCTGGTCGGAACCTCGCGCTCTTTCCCGTCCTCTACTATGGTTGCCACGAAGCCCTCGTAGTCCCCCTTGAATTGGTACTTGGCCGTGACCCTCCCCCCCTGATCGTCCATCAGGTAGCCGCCCGGCGCCACCTCCCCAGAGGGAAGTATTCGATGGTCTTCGGGGGGCGAGTACATCGGCCGTTCCCTTTCTCCTCGCAGCCATCTGAAGATGGCATTCTCGTTGCGGTCCCTGAAGTCGGCGAAATCGGCCTTGGTGATCCGCCCCTTCATCTCCTTAGTGAATACTAGAGAGTTTGGCATCCTCTTCGCCCGTCTATGCTTCCATTTCGAGTCATCTCCTCCGTGGAACAACTCGATGAGCTCCTCACGACTCATTGGGTCAGTTGTCAAAAGCCCATGATTCTGCAGCATCGTCATGAGGTTGTACGAGAGCTTCCTGGAGTTCTGCGCTACCGCCTCATCCGGTCCCTTGGCGGCCTCTCCGCCGCCTAGCAGGTCTCCAAAACCCTTCCCGATGATCCAGTCAACGGCTGCGATCTCCTCGGAGGAGAGCCCCTTCCGAAGGCGTTTTCGGGGGAACAGCCTGCTGCCCCCCCAAATCTCCGTCAGCCGATTCCTCGACCTAGAAATCTCGCGCTCCAGCCCGCGGGCCAAGTTAGGGAGGAACACCACTGCGGGGGTGGCGATCTTGACCCACTTCCACCCATCAGGTGCCTTTTCCCCAGCCCCGACCAGCCGGTCAACGATTATCCCGGTCCTCGCATGCACCCGGTATTCATCGTCGCTCATCATTCCCAAGCGTCGCATCTCATTCTTGCGATACCTCGTCGCGATGCGCTTCCCGAACTGGCCGTTCCTGCTGAACTTGGCCTCTATCCAATCCTGCAACTCATCGTCTCCCACCACGATTCCTTTGTCCGACGAGAAATCTCGGAACCCCTTGGGGTCTTCCGCACCCCTCAACTCGAACACATCGCGGTCGGAGGGGAAACTCGTCTTCGATGTCGAAATCAGCGACTCCACCACCGCTTGACTAATCATAGTCACGACGTTCTTCCTGTCCACTACCTGCTTTGCTTTGCGGTTCGAAAGTCCAGAGAGCATATTGTGCTCATTGTAGTAGTCCGAATCGTAATGACGTCCATCCATGTCAGGATCGACCCGGCCTATCACCTTCCGCATCACCCTCAGGTGATGCCATTCCTTGGTCCCAGTGGCCTTCTCGATTTCACCCTCGATAAGGTCCTCAATGAATATTGTAATCTTCTTCAGGGTTTCCTCGTACTCCACCCACTCCTGTTCATCCCTTTCGTTGCCGAATGCGAGGAATCTGATGGAGCCGTCGCCTAAGCGCGACCTCTCCACCTTGTGCTGCAGCCAGACCTTGAACTCCATGTGGCTCGGAGACAGGCTTCTCCCGGAGAATCCGATGGAGGCCTCCTCTTTCGGCCCCGCATCCCCCCTCAGGAAGATCCTCGGTGGTGCATCATCCGTATCGGCCTTCCTCATGCTATCTTGGTCGTAGAAACCGACCTCTCGCAGCCGTCTCTTCTTCCAATCGAGCCAGTCCTCGTTTTTCCTGCTGGGAATTTCCACCCCCTCCCCTTCCACGTAGTTCCTGGAGGAGTAGGAGCCGATGCGCTCTATCTCGTGGGGGTCGAGGGCCACGATTCGTGAGCCAGAATCCCCTCCTTGAAACTATCTTCTAACTCGCCAATAGAAGAAGGAGCCCTCAGAGAGGGCTTCCCATCACTAGGTTGTGAGGATATGAATGAAGAAGAAGGAGAAGGACACAGAGAAAAGCAGACGAACGCGGCTACGGTTTCAGTAAGGCTACCGGAGCTGAACAAGGAGGACAAGGAGTTCGCCACCACCCAGGAAAAGTTGGAGTGGGTTGAGTTCTGGATGTCGTGGTACATGCCGGGGCAACTCCAGACGATGGAGGACGGCGGCATAATCCTGCAGAAGGTGGACGACAGCACCGTGAGGTGCGTATCAGTGGTCGACCATCCTTTCTGCTACCTGACCCTATCTCTGGTTTCGACGTCCTTCGAGCGCCGGGGCGTGAGTCTCGAGATCGACCCATACACGATAGTCACGCCTTACACACCGCCGGAGGACAGGGACCCAGAGCGCTACGACGAGGATGACGAGGGGAGCGACCCCGGCGTGGAGGTGGTCTGATGTGGATCTTCACGACGACGGGCTTCCTGAGCATAGTCCAGCACATGGGCATCCCAACCCACTTCCAAGTCAAGGCCAGGACGCCCGAACCGCTGGAGCGCTTCTGGCCCGAGCACGATATCGAGGCCATAGACTGGGCCGACTACAGGTACAGGATCAGTATCCCCAAGGAGGATGTGGTTTCCGTGATAACCGAGATCATCCGGTCGGTGGGCTATACGAGCTTCAAGAGCCAGTGCGCGAAGGACGACGACTACCACCACGCGCTCGTCAGGGTCTGGTCGGTGATGCACGACTACCAGAGGCGCATCGAAGGGGCATGAAGCCCCGATCCCCTCCCACTTGGCAATCATCTTCGCGCGCGCAGGTAGAGGGGGAATGCCATTGTTCCGAGAGCCCCTGGGGGTAACTTGCCAACCATGTGATTCAGACGCACGACAACAACATCGAAGCAGGCAGCATAGAGCACAAGATGGCCATCGAGCAGAAGCTCCTCGGCAACTTGCTCTACAAGATTTCGAACGCAGAGTGGAAGGGGCTCACGCTCCTGTCCGAGGCAGTGGCGGCCTCCAAAGCCTGCGTCATAGAAGAGGATGGCGTCATCACGGCCAAGCACCCCGGGGCCGACATCTGCTTGGACGTCAGGAAGACCATCTTCCAGGACGACAGCCACATCCACTGCTGGGCGAGATCCTCTGCCTCGGGGGTGAAGGTGAGGCAGCAGGCATGCGTAGCCGCCAATGAAGCATACGGGAGGATCCCCGCCACGGACAACTGCTTCGCATTCGTCCTCTGGGCGGACTCGGGCTTCGCGAGAATGCCCCTGACGCTCCGGGACGCCATACTCTACTGCCGCGACCCCGAAGAGGCCGAGAGGAAGAAGGCCGAGGAAAAGAGGAGGAGTGATCTCATGAGGAAGATTCTCCGTGAGCAGAAGCTCAGGAGGGACGCGGAGATCAGGGAGGCCGAGCTGCTCAAGACCCTCAGGAATGACGAGCGGATCAGGCTGGGCCACATGGGCTGGCGAGAACTGATGACCGAGCAGAGGACCGACGAAGGCGGGAACTCGCTCTCGGAGTTGTTCGCACGGGATTTCAGGTCCGCCATGCTGCGTGGCGAGGTGGTG
This sequence comes from Candidatus Thalassarchaeaceae archaeon, assembly GCA_030749075.1. Classification (GTDB taxonomy): domain Archaea; phylum Thermoplasmatota; class Poseidoniia; order Poseidoniales; family Thalassarchaeaceae; genus UBA36. The sequence goes on from JASMKR010000029.1 coordinate 9,167, forward strand.
CAATGAGGGAGGGGGCATTGGAACTGGCAAGTTCCGAACCACCCAGAACGCGTCGCCCTTCGGGAGTTCAAATACTGTCACAATCACTTAATGGAAGACAAGGAGGAAAAGGAATGGACAAGATAACGACAACCGTCGAGATCGCCGACCAATCCGGACACACCACCCTTCAGCTGACCAAGGCAGAGACACTGTCCCGCGTCGCTGACAATGGGGGTTCCTGGGTCTTCGCAGACAACCAGATGGTACAGCCCGAGCAATTAGCTCGGGCTGACTGGGAGACTGTGGGGACCGTCAGGATAGTGCCCGGCCTGGTAGGCGGCCTGTGATCACAGCAGGCAGGCACGCTCGCAGGAGCACGGACCAACGTAAGCCTCCCCCGGGGTCTCTCCGAGGGGGGTGCGACAATCAAATCAAAGGTAACATAGAGGTAACAAAATGCAAGAAAAAACACAAGCAACACAAGCACAGGTAGAAACGACATCTGAGCGGATGCTCAGGGAGTACTCGATCGAGGGCATCGAAGAGCACAACAGGTCGTTACGATGGCTACTGGATACCGCCGAGAGGCTCGGTGCCCGGATAGAGGTCGAACCCGGGGAATCGAGGTGGGACTCGGTCCCCTTCGAAATCAGGCTCAACGGCCTCGAGTCCGGGATACAATACCGCATCAGGGTCAGCTACCGGCCGAGGATGGCCCAACTGATGTCCCGAAGGATCAGCGAGGTCGACCTGAGCGACGAGGAGTCGATCAGGGCGATGCTGTCCGCGTTCCAGAAGATGTTGGACTTCGACGTCTACTGGTACGACCCAAGGAAGCTGGATTGGGAGAGGTTCTGCGTGATTCCCAAGAACAGAAAGGACTCCAAAGCCTGGCCGTTCGACAGGATAGTCTCCCTCATGGAAG
>JASMKR010000030.1:0-4957 GCA_030749075.1 Candidatus Thalassarchaeaceae archaeon
CATGGAATTGCCTAGAGATCTCGGAATAGCAAAACCACAGAAGTTCGTGCTACCTCAGGCCTGAACCATCGGCCGGCTCGAGCCGCATTCGGGACAGCGCTGCTCCTCACTGTCGCCGTAGTCATGGAAGCAGGCGGGACATATCTTTGCCAGAGTCAGGTTCGAATTGCCCTCAACCTGCAAGCGCTCCACGTCGACACGTTCCAGATTCAGGGAGTCGCGCTCGATGTCGGGAAGTTCGAATCTTCCAGGTCCACCTATCTTCGTCAACACGTCCGGAGGTAGTGTGACCGTTCCTGTATCGTCAATGATGAGCTCACGGCTGCCCGATAGGTCGGCTATGTCTACGTCAGTGCCGTGCTGGGCGACGAATCGTCCATCTCTGAGTTCAAGCGAGCGTTCGCAGAAAGCAGCGACTTCCCTGTTGTGGGTGACTAGGAAGAAGGCAACATCCTCCTCCTTGTGCAACGTCGCGAAGAGTTCCAGCACCTCTCTGCTCGTAATTGGATCAAGAGAGCCGGTTGGCTCGTCTGCTAAGATTAGTTTTGGTTCAGTGATTAGGGCTCGTGCTATGGCCACTCTCTGTTGCTCGCCACCGGAGAGTTCCTCAGGCATCCCGCGGGATCTTTCTCCCATCCCAAGGCGATCCAGAAGTGCCTGCGCCTTGGCCCTGGCATCTCCCGGCAAGACTCCTTGGTGACGAAGGGGCTGGGCGACGTTGTCTAGAGCGTTCATGTGTGGTAGAAGGTTCGAATCTTGGAAGATGAAAGAGACTGTTTTCTGACGCAGTTTCACGAGTTCCGTCCCAGTCAGTCTGGTCATCCTGCTACCTGCCAACTCGACCCCTCCGGCTGAGGGTTTCATCAGACCGCCGAGGCACTTCAGTAGAGTCGATTTGCCTGAGCCGGACGGACCGATGATTGCCACGGCCTCGCCCTCGTATACCGTCACGTGCAGGCCGCGGAGAGCGACTACATTGCCGTCCTCCGCCTTCGACTCGTAGACATGATAGAGTCCGTCCGCCTTGAGAATCTCCTTGTGGCCGTTCTGCATGTTACTCCCCCTTCAAAACTACGGCCAAATCTGCCTTTAGTGCCCTGCGAGTGGTGTAGAGTAGTGCCACCATCACAGCAATTAGCACGGACGCGTTGACCAATGCGAGGTCTAGCCAAGGCCAGACGAGTTCCCTGTTTATCGGCGCGCTCTGGCCAAGGAACAACTGGAATATGAATCCAAAAATACCAAAGAAGCCGTTGAAAGACTCGGCGATGGCTAGGCCGAGTATGACTCCCAGACCCATGCTCACAAGCAGTATAGCTAGAATCTCAAAGAGGACTAGTCGAATGACCTGATTGGGACTAGCCCCGATTGCCTGCAGTATGGCCAACTCGCGCTTGCGCTGGGTCAACACCAGTGAGAGGAATACGAAGGCGGAGGCCACTGAGGCCAGCGAAGCCACAACGAATTGTAGGCTGAGTAGTCCTGGGGTACCAAAGATTAGTCCACCGTTACGCTCGTTTTCTCTGTGGGCCGTCGACCAGTCCGAGGCCGCCGTGACACCGTTTCCGTTGCCTATCTCGACACTGACGGTTCTGAGGGCGTCTGCACAGTTCTCGTCGCTCTGATCGCACAACTCGAAGAACCAGCGTGTTGATGCGTAGGAGTCTGCAGTGGTGTTGCCAACGAGTTCGCGGTAGGTCGATTCACCAATCACTATGGCCTGTTCTGCTTCAGAGGAAGATAGGCCTGGAACCCAACTGTGCCTTCCTTGATATGTTACTGTAGATTCGGTAACGGTGGTCGTCACGACCAACTCAAAATCCGGACCCAGTTGGAAGTCGTACTCTGTGTACTCGAAGGTCTGCTCTGAACCGGTTTCGATGTCATCCAGTACGCCTCTAGCTGCCTCACCTGCAGTGAATCCACCGCCAGACCATCCAGAAACTATCGCGTCGATGTCGTCCCCGGGAATGGCCTGCGTGTCCCATATCAGCGTGTCCTCATGTCCGTCGAACAGTACCCATGTTCGAAGCAGGGCAGACTTTCCTTCAGGGTTTGTGAAGAGGTCGGCCACCGATGTCATCGAATCGATGGCGATGATGTCACTGTCGCCAGAGCGTTCGATGGCGAGCATTACTTCGTCCCTAGCCTGCTGCTCAGTGACAGGCGAGTCGAACTGAACTTGTATGTCCGCACCCGTTTGAGCCGAGGTCGTACGTTCGTCTACGATTGTGCCAGTGTACCCCTGAACAGCGGCTAGAGTAACGATTGACAGAGTGAGCAGCATAATGACTGCGAGACGATTCACCGACTCACTGGAGCCGGATCCACGCAGTCCGCGTCGGATGTCCGATATTGCTGGTGACCAAGAAAGCAACGCGGTCAAGATGTTTGGTCCAGCGGCGCCTAACCTACCGAGCACAAGAGCGCCTCCAATCCACAAGCAAAACGGTCCAAGCAGCAGTAGCAGCGCGTTCAAGATAAAGTTGGAAACCAGACCATCGGATCCAACTGACCCCCAACCACCGTTGCTCTGAATCCAGCTCTCTAGGTACGAGAGCAGCCCCACTGCGAAGGTGATGACGTGAAGCCATGTTCTGGGCTCTCGCTTCTCGGTGACCCTCCTGACGCCCTCGTCAATCTCTATCTTCAGGAACTCCCTAGTGCGTGAGCTGCCAAACAGTAGGGCTACGCCCACGGTCAGGGCGACAATGAACAGGGTGGAGCCGAGACTCAACGTCGGGTTGATTTCGATTCCACCGGATCTGAAGGACATGAAACCGACAGCATCGAGGACCAATGGGACTGAGAGCAGCGCCAGCGTGTAGCCCACGAACCACGCGAACAGGCTGATAACCGCGAGTTCGAGCAGAATCATGCCCGATAGTGTGCCTTCTGTGCCACCGATAACGCGGTGAATCGAGACTTCCCTCTTGCGCTGCTCCAGTGACAGAACCAGCCCATAGATAAGCACCGAGAAGGACAATATCACAATGGGTATCATCAGGATGTAGTCGAAGACCTGGATAATTCCAAGGAAGATATTGAGGAACGTGATGGTGCCTGATATGAGGTCGTTGTACTCTACGAGAATACCGGCGCTGGTGTAGTTGCCGGCTTCAACATCCTTCTTCAGAGCATCAAGCCACTCCGTCGCGTCCGCTGTGGATGTCGTGGGCAACTGGTTCCTGTCTACTGACAGACCTAGGTATCCGTGGTCGTTGTCCATCAGGATTGTTCTCTGGGAATCGTTGAGCACTGCATCAGATACCAACACCGGATTGAACAGGAGAGTAGGATTGCCCGCTCCTCCCTCTTGGTATACAGCTGCCACCGTCAGGTTGTGGACAGTCATGTTCACTCTACAATACATGTATCCAGACTGGGCGTTGAAGTCCTCCTCGCCCTGACAATCCTCGAATCCGTCGGCGATGTTCTGGTAGCCAAGGTATCCCGTAACGTAAGCGAAAGTGAGGGTTGAAATTGTGTCATTTACCGCAACTCCGGCGCTGCTTGCTACCTCTGAGGGCAGCACAATCGATCGGTTTGTCGCAGCATCGGCGGCGCTGGCGGGCCAACTGCCGTAGATGATGCGTGAGTCTTGGCCTCGCGTCGAGTGCCGTTCGCCGAGTTCACCGTCCCAAATGCCTTCGCCGTAGAACCGAATAGTCCTGTCACCATTAATCGGCGGTCCTGATTCCAAAGCCTCTGGATAATCCCAACTGACATTGGACCAGTCTCCTGTCGGGCCTTCGACGGCGATAACATTGAGGGGCTGGGGGATGATGAAATCCTCATCGAAGAAGCCATCCACCCTGACGCCTTGACGACCGTAGACTAGACCGCAGTCGGAGAACTCATCCATTGCCGTGAACTCGTCACACATCGATTCCCACAGCAAAGAGTCGTTGGTGCGGCCGTCAGCGTCCCCGTCAGGGTCCTCTGCGAAGTCGACCTTTGCATCGAATATCTCCTCCTGAAGTGAGTACTGCAAGAAGGCTTGCGAGAGCCCGACACCATATGCCAGCACCGTAGAGATAACCAGAGATGCGAGGAAGACTCCAGCAAATACGGCGAGTACTCTCTCCCTGCTCCGCCAAGAGCTCTTTGCTGCCATAATCAGATTGTCGGGCAATGACATCAGTCGTGTCTTCAATGGAAGTTTCTCAATTCTCTCGATTTTTCCACTACTCACATCAATATTGAACAGTAAGAGAATCTGGGAAATTAGTTTGAAAGGTAAAGAGATAATCAACCAGAGAATTTCTCTTTCCAGCCATCTCATTCCCCCATCCCCCCTTCTTCACCCCATGCAGAACGGATGTCGGATGCTGCCGTAACTCCATCTCGCAGCAACAGCATCCTGTCAGCCATCGAAGCTAGGGTCGGGTCATGAGTGACCATTAGAACCGAGATCTCTTCTTCCTCGCAGAGCCGCAGGAACAGATCAATAATCTCCTGACCACTCTTCACATCGAGGTTTCCAGTCGGCTCGTCGGCTAGAATCAGAGGTCGTGAGCCAGCAATCGCCCTAGCAATGGCTACTCTCTGTCTCTGACCACCGGACAGTTGGTCTGGTATGAATTCCAAGCGGTCTGATAGACCGACCTTGTCCAAAGCCTCCCTAGCCTGTTCCTCGGCTTGCGCGGTGGGGACTCCAGAGAGTTCCAGCGCGAAAATGACGTTGTCCAGTGCACTGAGCCTGTCGATCAGGTGGAAGTCCTGGAAGATCCAGCCGACTCCGCTCCTGCGGACATCGACCACGCGGCTGGGACTCTTGGTTCCGTAGTTGAACTCATCAAGGGAAATCTTTCCCGAGTCCGCCTCTAGCAACCCACCGATTATGTTGAGCAGGGTCGACTTGCCGCAACCGGAAGGTCCCATCATTGCTACTAGTTCGCCTGGCCTGATTTCGAGGTCTATGCCCTTGAGTACCTCCAGCCTTCGACGGCCGGAG
>JASMKR010000031.1:0-136798 GCA_030749075.1 Candidatus Thalassarchaeaceae archaeon
TCTCGAAACCCGTTCGTAGTTCGGATTGAGGGCTGTAACTCGCCCTCATGAAGCTGGATTAGGTAGTAATCGCGTCTCAAAAAGGCGCGGTGAATATGCCCCTGCTCCTTGCACACACCGCCCGTCAAACCATCTTAGTTGTGGGTGGGTGAGGCTGCCTCTCTGTGTGGTATTCGAGCCTGCCTTCGACAAGGAGGGTTAAGTCGTAACAAGGTATCTGTAGGGGAACCTGCAGATGGATCACCTCCTACGAAACTCGGAAAACCGGGGGGCGGGGCGACTTCGGTCGCCCCGTCTTCCAACCTAAAAACCTCCAATTCTCCGTTCATCCAGCGCCAGCATTGTTGGTGCAACGAAATATCGCTAGACTGCGCCAATCCGGTGCATTATCCACATCATGGCGAAGGTATATACCAAACATACCTCGTAGAGGTACTATGCGAACTTTGCTCGCTACAACAATGATGCTGTTAATGATGACTGCGGCCCTAGCGGGCTGTGCGGGATCCGACATCACCCAAGAGGATGTGGATGCTGCGAGAGAGGAAGGTAGAGCTGCTGGAATTGCAGAAGCTACGCCTGTGAGCACGCTGGACACGATCATCGATCGCGGTTCAATGAAGTGCGGAGTGAAGGAGTCCCAGTACGGAATGGGATACCTGGATGCTGGAACTGGAGTTCGCTCCGGTCTGGACATCTCCTACTGCCGCGCTGTTGCAGCTGCTCTAGGGCTGAACCCCGATACCGATGTCGAGTATATCCCGGCCTCAGGATCGGACCGCTTCGACAAGCTAGCCTCTGGCACCATCGACGTGCTAATCCGCACCACGACCTGGACAACCAGCCGTGATGCAGATCTGAACGCCGACTTCGCTGGAATGAACTTCTTCGATGGACAGGGTATCCTAGTTCGCTCGGACGCTTACGCGTACGGCACTGGTTCCGCTGATCAGCTAGAGAACGCTGAGATTTGCGTCGGAATCGGCACCACGACCGAGGGTAACATGGTAGACTGGTTCTCTTCAAGGGGAATCTCGTTCACCTCCGTCCCTGTGGCTGACGCTGCAGAGGCAACTGCCAAGTTCATCGACGGTTCGTGCGATGCCTTCACAGGCGATATGTCCGCAATGGTAGCCAAGAAGTGGCAACTTGATGGCGACGGTTCAATGAACGGAGTCGACATCTGGATTGCACAGGAGCTAATGTCCAAGGAGCCGCTAGGAGCGGCAACCCGTGACATGGACTCCGACTTCAAGGACGTCGTGGCATGGGTCTGGTACGGGATGGTGACTGCCGAGGAGATGGGCGTGACCGCTGCGAACGCAGGTGCCTCCGCGACCTCCGCATGCGCACTGACGACTGGTGGATCAATCACCGACCCCGGAATGTGCCGACTGCTCACCGAGAACCTCGGTCTGGGCACCACCGCCAACCCGCTTGCGGGCACGTGGATGCAGGCCGTCCTAGGCGCTGCCGGCAACTACGGCGAGGCCTATGACGACGCGTTCTGCGACGGCACCTACGACGGTGTCAGCGGATCCGCCGCCATGTCCGGCTGCCTGATCTCGCGTGTTGGGACCCTGAACGCCCTCGTCTCAGAGGGCGGTATCCAGTACGCGCCCGCAATGCGCTGATTGCTTAATTAGACAGACAGTGCACGGAGTTACGAAAGCCCCCGGGGGGGCAATCTCCCCCGGGGGCCTCACTACCCTTTTACACCCCATCCTCCCCATAGGGGAGAATGGACGTTCGGGGCCTCACCAATTCGTTGCCTCGGGTACATTTTGGAGATGGAATCTGGAATGCGCTTCGTGCCGTCTTCACGGGGTACGTTCTGCCTGTCCTGGCCGTCTACCTGTTCTGGGGGTACTCCAACAAGTTCCTCGGGATGTCGGTCGACTACCTCTCTGCGATGGCGAGGGACATCACAATTGCTGACACCCAGATGAATCCCTCGTACTACGCTATGGAAAGCCTGTTTCTGATCGTCGGCGGGGTCATCCTGATCTGCTTCCTGCTGGTGCAGAACGAGATCCCGGCCCTCTTCTGGGGGCTGTGGAGACGGGATCCCAGCACCATCTCCGAGTGCTCGAGCTCGATTTTCGCCATCGTGTGCTTCGCGGTCTCCTACGTCCTACTAACCAGTGTCCTCGAACTGTCGCCGGGAGCCCAGATCCCATTCTTCATCTTCGGAGCTGCTGTTGTTTCCGGAGTGCTTCTGCTGCAGGATAACCTGAGCGAGATATTGAAACCGGGCAGCTTCGCCTCCTTCCGCCCGCAGGACAACGTGGACGCAATCATCTCGGTAGGCTCAATCGTCCTCCTCGTCGTCCTGACGCTCAACCTCTCGATGGTCCCTGCCATCTCCCAGGACATCCCAACGTTCCTCTCTGCGGTTATCCTCCTCACAGTCTTCTTCTGGGGCTGGAAAATCTCACAGGAGGGGATGAAGCCCTCTGTGCAGGATAGGAGGACGGCCGCTCTGGCATATCTGGCACTTCTGCCCTTCATCATGTTCTTGCTGCTGAGGGTGCTCTACCTGCAGCACGACCCCGACCCGGTGATGCAGAACCGCTGGGAGATCAAGTTCGACTTCATGGACAAGGTGAACACCTTCAAGATCAATCCGTGGCCGATGGATGTGGTTGCGAACTTCGACGAAAGGTGGATGTTCCTGAAGGCCGCGGTCATCAACTCCGCCAGAGTGACTCTGCTCAGCATAGTGCTGTGCGTCATCCTCGGGACGATTGTCGGCGTCACCAGACTATCCTCAAACAAGCTGGCCTCGACCATGGCGACGGTTTACGTCGAGATCTTCCGAAACCTCCCCCTCGCCGTCCTCCTGTTCCTGATTGCAACCCAATATGGGATCCAGGCTCCCCTTTTCATAGAAGAGAAGTTCCTGTTGGGTGGGGCTGTGTTCTACAGCAATCAGGGAATCTGGTTCGTGACCGTGGGGTCATACCAGAGGTTGGTGATGGGCTTGGTCGCCCTTGCCCTGCTAAGGGCCGGCCTGCGTCACATGGACAGGGTCGAGCCCCGATTCATAGTCACCCCCAGCACCCCGCAAGACCACCTGAGGAGGCCTTTCAGCGCATTTGGATGGAGGCTCGAGGCACTTGCCTCAGATATATTTCTGATTATTGCAGCAGTGGTATTCATCAATTTCCTAGTTCCATTCGCCTCAACAAACGGAGGGGGCGTCGAGGCAGCCATCTCCATGGCCGTGATTGTCTACGCCCTGTCGGTCACCAGCAGACTCGATGACGATGGCATGAACCAGCTACAGATAGATGACTCCGAATCCGGCCTCAGGAAGAGGTTCACCATCTGGGTTGCCGCCTTCGCTTTAGCGGCTGGAATCGCCGTTTCGAAGGGCCTGTCATGGCCAGATTATGTCAAGGACTGGGACGGGGACGGGGTCATTGACCCCCCCGGGTCATGGGACATATCCGAGGGCTCCGGCTTCGAGATTACGCCCTTCTTCCTAGCCATGATACTCGGTCTGACGCTGTTCACGGCATCCACTATTGCCGAGATTGTCCGAGGAAGCATCCAGTCACTGCCCCGGGGACAGGTCGAGGCCGCCATCTCCCTGTCTCTGAATCCCTACCAGAGGCTCAGGCTGGTCATCCTGCCTCAGGCCCTGAGGAGCATGGTCCCACTGTTTAACAACCAGTTCATGAACGTCTGGAAGAACTCCAGCCTAGCCGTCATTGTGGCCTATAGCGACATATTCTACGTCATACTGGTGATGATGAACAACGTCGGCAAACTGATCCCGCTGTTCATCCTACTGCTCATCACCTACCAGGCAGGGAGTCTCGCAATATCAGCCGTTATGAACTGGTACAACACAAGGGTAACGAGCGTGAAGATATGAGCTCGAGAAGCATTGACATGGGTTCGTTCCTCGAATTAGAGGAGTCCATCGCCGGCAAGCCAGGCGGCAGTTGGGTAACCCCCACAAACAATGCCACACTCTCGCTGCTGGCGATATCCCTGGCTCTGGCCTGCGGTCTCCTCGGAGGCATGTGGGGGGGATTCCTGCCCAATGGCTTCTTCGAGTTGGTGGCGAAGGCAGAGTCAGAGGGTGCAAGCTCGCAGTATGCTCAGATTTTCGGCGCCATTTCCGCGCTCGCCATCGTCTTCGCATGGTGGGTGACCATTACCGCGCTGATCAAGTGGACCCCGGGCAAGACATGTGCCACCGCAATGCTCGGCATCACAACCGCCTGGATCGTCGTCGTGGCTGTGCGCGGTCTCAGCCACTTCGTACTAGTCGAAGCAGATTGGGACGTCGTCTGGGCCAACAGGGTCCTGCTAGTGGTCGGCCAGCAGATGACCGAGCAGATGACACAAGCCCCTGGCTCCGAATCCTGCATATCGACGTGCTACGGAATCAATCAGAACTGGCGCCTGTGGTGGGTGCTCTACCCCACATTCGCAGTCGTAGCTAGCGCCTATGGTACCGCCGCTGAGAAGCCGGCAAGATTCCTAGTTCCTTTCTCCTTAGTGGTATTCAGCCTGATGGCCGTAGCATGGGTCCCTAGCGAAATCAATTACCACAGGGTGGTCCCGATGACGAATCTGGCCAAGGCCTTGGTGATTGGCTATCTGGCCTACGGGGCTTCGTTCTACTACTGCTCAATCTCGGAGGAGTACAAGGCCAACAGACTGCGGTCATACATCGCAATGGGGGCCGTGGCCACGTTCTTCTTCGCGATTATGATAATGAATCCTCCAGAGTTCGTGAGGGACCTAGCGGTGTGGGCCGGAGGCACACCCGTCCAAGGGATGCGCGAGGCCATAATCGCCGGAGAGGTGGTCCCAAGCACTCTGGACAAACTCGCCGGAGACGGTATCGAGGCATCCCAGTGGGGCGGCCTCTTCGTCAACCTGATTGTGGCAACCGCAGGCTGCGTCCTCGGGTTCGGAATCGGAGTAGTCCTCGCCTTCGGCCGCCAGAGCAAACAGCCATTCTTCAGCATACCATCAATCGCCCTTATCGAACTGGTCCGTTCGGGCCCCCTGATCTGCTGGCTCTGGTTCGCCGTATTCCTGATGCCAGATATGATGGATCCTTTCTATGACGCAGAGGACATCATCCGAATGCTCCTGATGTTCGGGATATTCGGCGGATGCTACATCGCCGAGGTCCTCAGAGGCGGACTCCAGGCCGTCGACTCGGGCCAGAAGGAAGCAGCCATCGCACTCGGGCTGTCGCCGTTCCAGACCAAGATGCAAGTCGAGCTCCCCAATGCAGTCAGAACCACGCTGCCCTCGATCGTCAGCGTCTTCATCGGACTCTGGAAGGACACGACGCTGCTATTCATCATCAACATACTAGACTTCTTCAAACTGGCCAAGGACCTACCTGCCACAGACTTGCGCTTCCTCGGTAACTTCCTAGAGCCGTTGTACGTCACCGCCCTTGTCTTCTGGGTGTTCGCATTCTACCTATCCAGGATCTCGATGAAGATCGAGAAGGGTCTTGGACTGGGCATAGAAGGTGGAGGAGAAGCAGCATGAGTGAATACAACAGAGACGAAAAACCGAGAACCGGCCAAAGTGAGACGATTATTGATACCAAGGGAGTGAAAGTGAACTTCGGGGACTTCTGGGCATTGAAGGGAATAGACATCAGAGTGAGGAAGGGCGAGATCATCGTCATCCTAGGCCCTTCGGGTTCGGGCAAGTCGACTTACATCAGGACGCTCAATCGCCTGCAGCCGCACAGTGGCGGTACAGTCGTGATCGACGGGATTACCGTGGACGACGAGACGACCGTGGCCGACATGAAGTACATCAGGGCCGAGATAGGATTCGTCTTCCAGCAGTTCAACCTCTTCCCGCACCTCACCATCATGGAGAACATCACCCTAGCCCCGATGAAGGTCAAGGGGATACCCAAGAGGGAGGCCGAGGACCAGGCGATGGCACTGCTCGAGAAGGTCGGCATCCCCGAGCAGGCCTACAAGTACCCCAGTGGGCTTTCAGGTGGCCAGCAGCAGAGGGTCGCCATCGCTCGCGCACTGGCCATGGACCCCAAGATCATGCTGTTCGACGAGCCGACCTCGGCCCTCGACCCCGAGATGATCAAGGAGGTCCTCGACGTGATGATCGACCTCGCCCAACGGGACATCACCATGATCGTGGTCACCCACGAGATGGGATTCGCCAAGGAGGTCGCGGACCGCTGCATCCTGTTCGACGAGGGCGAGCTGGTCGAGGAGAGCCCGCCCGCCGAGTTCTTCGACAACCCCAAGCACGACAGGACCAAGCTGTTCCTCGAGCAGATTCTCTGATCCAGTGGCCCACCTGTTACCGCTACCCTATTGGGCTGCCGTGGCACTAACGCCCGTGTGAGTTGCCTCAGTGACCCGCCCAATAGCCTCGAGCCTACCTATGGGTGCGCCTCGGAGATCGTGGGGACGGGCCCGGTCTCGGCCCTGCTGATTCTGGTCATCGGCATCCCGCTCATCAGAATTGCCAGGCGCTACCTCAGGAGGCTGTTCGACAGGACCGAGTTCGACGAGGGGCTTGAGAACTTCATCTACCGCATCGCCGGGGTGGCGATGTGGGCCCTCGTGATACTGACGGCCGCGAGCGAGCTGGGCATCAACGTCACCGGGATTGTAGCCGCCTTCGGCATCTTGGGGCTAGCCGTCGCCTTCGCGGCGCAGGACACTATGGAGAACGTCATCGCTGGCATCTTCATCATCGTCGACCGGCCGTTCCGAGAGGGCGAGCGCATCCTCCTCCCCAAGAGTCTGGGGGGCATCTACAGCAGCTGGGGCGACGTCAAGGAGGTCGGCCTGCGGACCACACGCGTTCGTTCCACCGACGGGGTGATGCTGACCATCCCGAACAAGCTACTGACCAAGGACGCGGTCGCGAACTTCAGCCACCGCTCCGACATGGAGCTGCGCGTTCGCATACGACTGGGGGTGACGCCGACGTGGGCCAACGTCACGAAGGCCGAGGAGGTCGTAAAGGACATCGCCGCCAACCACCCAGACATCTGCAGCGACCCGAAGCCGCCCGAGGTCGTGCTGAGGGACTTCGGTGACCAGCATGTGATCATGGAAATCCGCTACTATGTCGACAACGCGAAGAAGATGCGCCCCTCGAAGTCGTTCTTCGTGACCGAGATACTGCGGCGCTTCGAGGAAAGCAAGGTCGCATTGGCCTTCCCGGTCATGGTCAACATGAACAGCGACGTCAGCCTAGAGGACCTGGGTTTCTGAGAACCGGGGCCGCCCCGGCGGCGGAGGCGGCAAAACCGCAATAACCCAATGGCGCAAGCGTTCCACATGATGGGGCCGCTGGAAGCCTACATCGCCGATGTCGAGGCTGCAGGCACGCTGGCCCAGGTGATGGCCGGGTTCGCGGCAAGCGCCGTTGCCACCCTCGTCTTCAGGGCCATCATCAGGGGGCCGGTCCTGAGGCGGATCTCCGACAGCGACAACCTGTATGACGACAGGCTGTTCGACCTCGCCACCCCCCTGCTAAACATCGGCGTGCTCCTGACCGGGCTCTGGCTCACCTTCCGATGGTCCTTCGAGGCCGGCTCGTTCGAGCGCGCCGCCTTCGCCGGCGGCTCGATCGCCATACTGCTCGTGCTCTTCGCCCAATTCCTCTCCTCTGTGGTGGACGAGTTCATCCCGCCAATCTTCCAGCACATGGACCAGAACACTTCACTCGACCTCACCTCCCTGCAGTCCATCACCGTGAGCGCTGCTAAGCTCCTGGCGTGGGTGGCTGCCATCCTCATCGCCCTCGACCAGATGAGCATAGACATCACCGCAATCGTGGCATCCGCTACTATCCTGACCCTCGTGATAGGGCTGGCCCTGCAGGAGACGGCTGCGAACCTAGTCTCCGGGCTCCTGATGCTGCTCGACAAGCCCTTCGCGAAGGGCGACAAGGTAATCGTCATGGGGGTCAAGGGGAGGGTCCACGACGTCGGCCTGATGACCACCAAGATCCGCACCGGCAACGAGAGGCTGGTGGTCATACCGAACACGACGCTTTCGGGCGAGATTGTGGAGAACTACGCCCTCGGCGGCTCGGGTGGCGAGGACGACTCGATGAACCTGAGGTTCCGGGTCAGCATCGCCGTTGGCGAGGACCCGGGGGCGGCCAAGGCAATCATCGCACAGGTCATCGGCGACTGCGAGTACACGATGGACCACCCCAAGACCGAGGTCCTTCTCTACGAGGTCACGGAGGCCGCGCTGGTGTTCCGCCTCGACTGCTGGGTGGAGAGCTACAACAGCGAGCGACGCGCCAAGGACTGGATCCTGATCGAGGTGCTCAAGCGCTTCAAGGAGAGCGGCATCGGCATCCCCTACCCACACATCACCGTCAAGCAGGACGACGACTGATCAGGGTTGCAGCCAGCGGGAGACGCGGTCCAGGATGGACCCCCTGAAGGTGAGCAGCCGCAGGGTGGGCCCATCCAGGCCAACGGTCAGCGTGGCGCCGCGGGTGAAGTGGGTCTCGTCCCAGCCGTCGCTGACCACGTAGCCCCGATGCATGTCGCTCGTGATCACGGTGGGCTGGCCGGACCACTCCCAGTACGAGCCGTCCCCCGAGCGGTCCGAGCGAGGCAGCTCGCGAGCCACGAATAGGTAGTGATCGCCAATCTCCCCTAGGGGGAAGGCCGAGCCCTCTATGTCCGCGACGTGGCGGAACCACGCGCCCTGACCTAGGAAGGTGGAGAACAGGCACCCCGAAGAGTGCTGGACCACGTCTATCCCCCCTCGCTGGAGGCGGTACTTGGATGGCTGGTATTGGTGGGTGTTCGCAACCAGCAGGTCGTTCAGAGCGGGGTCGCAGCGGGTGCGGTTGCCACTGGTCGTCACAATCTCGGCCTGCAGGCGCGGCAGGACGTTCACCACGGCCCCCCCGTCCAGGGCCGCCCGGACGTCCTCGGGGAAGTGGCCCGGGTCGCTTCCCATGTAGAACCCGTAAGAGCCCCCGTCGCCCTCGCTTCGCGGGTGGCTGTTGACCCCCATAACGGGGGTCTGGTCGTCGACCGAGTGGGCAATCGAGGTCAGCGTCCCGTCGCCTCCGAGGACAATGACCAGGTCGGGGTTAGCGAAGTCGCCTCTGGACACGGTCTCCCGCGCCGTGTAGCCGATGCTGGCGCCGCGCTCCTCGGCAACGGAGTCGAGCGCCGAGCGGACCTCGCTCAGTGCCTTGTCGTGAACCTCCTCGAAGTTCTTCTTGTAGACGACCAGGACGTCCTCGCTCATCGCAGCCCCCCTTGGCAGCAATGCCTCTCGGACTTCGCATATAGGCGCGACGCAGCGTATCCGAGGGCCCGGGTGACGCCCGTGGCATAGCCTCATGACCCAAGTGCGCCCGCGAGGGGCCGTGAGCCGGCCCCTTCTGCTAGTCCTGATACTCCTGGCCCCGATGGGTGCGGGTTGCATAGAGGTGCCCACCGTCCGCCCGTGCCCCGACGACACCTGCTTCCCCCTGACCAGCGATGCGTTCAACGACCTGATTTCACAGGAGGGGGTTTTCGATGTGCTAGCGCTGGCTTCCGAGAACGAGCGACTGAGGGTCCGGACCACCATGATACACGAGCAGCAGGGGCAGAGGGGTGAGATCCACTGGGACGTCGCCAAGGACGACGTCGCCGGCCTGAGGTCGATTGCGACCAGGGTTTTCCTGGGGGGCAACCCGATTATCGACAGTGAGCTCATCGAGGGCCAGGAGACGACCAACGTCAGGGTCGGTGGCACTTGGTACGAGGGACGCGACGCCAGCCCGGACTATGTCGACCCCTTCTTCGACCTGGCCCAGAAGGCGACCGAGAACCCCGACGGCATCTGGCCCCCGTTCGCCTTCGACACCACTCAGTTGTCCGGCCTGAGCTGGACCATCACCGGTGACGCCTTCTCCACGCAGCAGGTCGCCAGCGCGAGCAACGGCACGCACGACTTCATCATCGAGCTGATGGGCCTGACGCCCGCCATCATCGGGATCGAGGTGTACTCGGGCGACTCGTACGAGTTCACCCTGGGGGTGAGCCCCGGCGACGAGGTCGAGATAGAGCTCCAGCAGGGACTGCCCCGCATGCACCTGGCCTTCGTGCCTCCGCAGCCCGACCTGCTGACGGTCAACGGTGACGCCCGCCTCCTGGTGGGCATCGTTCCCGAGGGCTTCACCTCCGAGGTCAGCCTGTCCGAGATCGAGATCCACGCCATGCCCTCTCCCGGGCAGGCCGCTGCGAGCATGCGCTTGGATGCCGATGAGGCCAACCACACGGCCGCCGACGGCACATGGTGGAGCTTCATCTGGATCGACGTGGGCCCCCGGGGGCTATTCTCGGCCCATGACGCCTACTACGTGCGGACCAACTCCACCGCGGATTTCACAGTCGCCTTCTACGACCTTTGGGCCGAGGCGTGGACCGACCAGTCGGTCTGAGCCGCGCCGCTCTGCCGTCGCCCACGGCTATCTGATGATGGTGCCTACGGTCTCTCCCTCGATGGCCCGCAGCAGGGCCCCGGGCTCGCCCAGGCCGATCACCTGGACCTCGATGCCCGACCCCTCCAGAGCCTGGATCTCCTGCATCTTCTTCTGCAGGCCCCCGCTGGCGTCGTGGTTGTCGGAGACGAACTCCATGAATCCGGGAATCTCGCCGAAGCCCAGTTCGGGCACCCGCTCCCCGTCCCTGAGGAGCCCCGGGACATCCATCCCGAAGATGACCTTCCCGGCACCGAAGTGCATGGCGAGGAAGACGGCGATCTGATCGCTGGACAGGACCGAGAACCCCTGGTCCCGGTCTGCGGGCACGTCCCCGTGGAAGACCGGGACGATGCCCATTTCGAGGAATTTCTCAATCGGCTCCGAGTAGAAGTCGGCTATCCTCCTGCTCTTCGTGACGAATGAGGTGGTCGGCCTGCACCTCAGTGCCGGGACCCCGTGGTCGATCATCGCCTTGATGAGGCGCTGGGAGAGCTCGTCGACCCAGTAGTGCGTGAACAACGACCCCATCAGCCCCTCCTCGGTTCCGTCGTACCCGCGCCCGAGATCGTGCTCCTTGGCGAGGGGGTGGCCGAAGGAACCGACGCCGTGGACCAGTATCATCCCCCGATTGGCCCGAGTCGCCTGCGAGAGCTGCTCTGCCACGCTAGCTATGGTGCCCTCATCCGGCGTGTATGGCTCGCTTTTGTTGGTTATTGCCGAGCCGCCTGCTTTTACAATTATCAACTGCGCAGCCCTCCTTCGCGGACTATATTATCATAATGCAGTGGAATGAGGGGTGTGGCTCGGGCTCTCGGGGGTCGCCAATCGGCCGCCCCGATGATGCAGGGAGGGGCAATGTAGAAATGGAAGCACTTTACTTTTTACACCGATGGAGGAAGGAAACCAACTACTCGGCTTGGAGGGCGGCAGGCTGTACCTGTGGATAATGAGGAGAATCGGGCTGATCATCAACTGACCCTCCCATGCCATCCCAATGGGACCGACGCGCCCTTCGGGGCCTCGCAGAGAGCCTAGGCATTTCTTTGATTTCACAAATTTGGCCACTTTCCCGATGACTAGTCACTCTTGAGATCCACGACCTTCATCCTCCGGAAGCCCAAGACCGCCTTGGCTGAGTTCAGCATCCCCCTCATGAGCCCCGAGAGCAGAAGGGCGGCTAGGGCGATGGTCGCCGTCCATCCCCAGACGGTGCCAATCGCGGCGAACTCCTCCTTCGAGAGCAGCAGGGCCATGGCAGTCACCAGCCCGATGCCCATCGAGGTCTGCACCCGCATGCCCAGCGGCATCGCCAGTATGGTTCGGGCGGTGTTCAGGCGGTGCAGGATGACCAGGGACCAGATCGAGGTGCCGATCGACCAGATGAACAGGTCCACCGAGTAGTCCCCGACCAGCAGGCCCCGGGGCTCGACGTACATCGTCGCCCCGATCAGGGCTGCCAGCCAGAGCACCGAGAAGCCCAGCAGCGTGACGCTCTCGGAGATTGATGTGCCCATCAGCTCGGACAGCCTTTGCTCATGTATCGGGCGCCGCTCCCTACGCTGCTCGAGCTCCAAGGCCTCGATCTTCAGACGCTCGAGTGACCTCTCGGTCTCGAGAAGGCGCTGGGTGATGGCCACCGACTCGATCAGCATTTCGCCCTGTTCCTTGCGCATCTCCTCAGTAGCGCGGTAGGCCTCGACAAGCTCCTTGTACTCTTCCACTGGCACCATGACCTTGCCCTTCGTCTGGGCGAGCTCGTCGAGGGTGGGGATGCTGGGGGCGTAGGGAAGCGACTCCCTCAGATCCTTCAGACGCTCGATCTCCTCGGGCGACAGGGGGAGGGGGGTCCACCTCGCGATGGCCCTCTCCAACTCCGCCGAGGTGGCCCTAGTCGCCTTCCTCACCCGCTGCCCGGTGGCCGATGTGGCCGCAGAGATCCTCTTCTTCAGGTTCCTGAACTGCTCGCCAGCCGTCGTCTCGTGCCCCTCGTCGGGGGGGTCGGGCGACTCGGTCACGGAATCAGAGTAGGCCTACTCGATATGAACTCAACTCCGAGGCGCATATTCAAACGCATTTTCCCTGAGCGCGCGCCATGTCAGAGGCCCGACATCCTCTGATGAGGCTGCTCTCGCACCTCGGCGAGCACAGGGCCACAGTCTACCTCGCTGCCCTCTGCTCGGTGCTCAACAAGATCTGGGACCTCGCGCCGCCCATCCTGATCGGCATGGCCATCGATGTGGTCGCAGAGAAGGAGGACTCCTTCCTGGCCGGCCTGGGCTACCCCGACGTGTACCACCAGCTGTACATCCTGACCGCCTTCACCATCGCGATATGGGTGCTCGAGTCGCTGTTCCAGTACTTCTACGGGGTGCTCTGGCGCAACCTCGCCCAGACCGCTCAGCACGAGCTCAGGATGCAGGCATACACTCACATCCAGGATCTCGAGATGCAGTGGTTCTCCGAGCAGAGCACGGGCGGGCTGATGGCGATCATGAACGACGACGTCAACCAGCTCGAGCGCTTCCTAGACCAGGGCGCCACCGACCTGCTGCACGTGGCCACGACGGTGATCGTGGTCAGCGCGATCATGTTCTCGGTGGCCCCCGAGGTAGCCATACTCGCGGTCATCCCCGTGCCCGTTATCGTGGGCGGCTCCTTCGTGTACCAGCGCAGGATAGCGGTGCGATACACCAAGGTGCGCAGGGAGGTAGGCGAGATGAACGCCATCCTCAACAACAACCTGCACGGCATCACCACGATCAAGTCGTTCACAGCCGAGGCCCGCGAGGCCGACAGGGTCAGCCAGGCCTCCGAGTCCTACCGCGACGCCAACCGCGAGGCGATCCGCCTCTCCGCCTCCTTCGTCCCCCTGATTCGCATGGCAATACTGTTCGCCTTCACCGCGAACATGCTAGTGGGCGGCTGGTACGCCATCGAGGGCCGCATCGGCCTGGGCGCCTACTCGGTCATCGTGTTCATTACCCAGCGCCTGCTGTGGCCGCTCACGAGGCTGGGCGAGACCTTCGATCTGTACCAGCGCGCCATGGCCTCGACCGCCCGCGTGCTCGACCTGCTGGACACCGAGGTCGGGATCGTCGAGGGTGACACCCATCTCGACTCCGTGTCAGGCGACATCCGCTTCGATGCCGTCGAGTTCACCTACCCCGAGCGCGAGGACGTTCTCAGGGGCATCGACCTCGAGGTGCCTGCGGGCAAGACCGTGGGCCTGGTCGGGGCGACCGGCTCGGGCAAGACCACCCTCGTGCGCCTGCTCCTACGCTTCCACGACCCGCTGGGCGGCGCGGCGCGGCTCGACGGCCACGACGTGCGCGACCTGACCCTAGAGTCTCTGCGCGGCTCGATAGCGCTGGTCAGCCAGACCACCACCCTGTTCCCGGGCACGGTCCGCGACAACGTCCTCTATGGGCGTCCCGAGGCCAGCGAGGGGGACATGGCCGAGGCAGCTCGCATAGCCGAGGCCAACGGCTTCATCGAGCGGCTTCCCGAGGGCTGGGACACCAACATAGGCGAGGACGGCCACCGGCTCTCCGGCGGACAGCGCCAGCGCATAGCGATCGCCCGCGCGGTGCTCAAGGACGCCCCGGTGCTGGTGCTCGACGAGGCCACCAGCAACGTGGACAACGAGACCGAGGCCGCCCTCCAGCGCTCAATCGAGAGGATCTCGAGGGGCCGAACCACCCTAATCATCGCGCACCGCCTCTCGACGGTTCGCAACGCGGACCTCATCGCCGTGATGGAGGACGGCCGCATCACTGAGACCGGCGACCACGACAGCCTGGTGGACCACGACGGGCTCTATGCTAGGCTGTGGGCCGTCCAGACCGGCGAGTCGGTGGCGGCATAGCCCTCCGCTGCACTCAAAGGGCTATGGCACCAGGCCTCTGCATGGTGGATCTCTCCGAACCGAGCCCCAGCGAGCTCGCCGGCGCGATCGGCATCAAGATCACCGGCTTCGGCGACGGAGGCTGCACCGTCGAGTGCACCGTGGCCGAGCACCACCTGAACCTCGGCGGGGTGGCTCACGGGGGCCTGCACGCCACCATGCTCGACACCGCTATGGGGGGGGCCCTAGTCTCCACGCTCCCCAAGGAGGAGTGGTGCGCCACCGCCCAGCTCGACATATCCTATCTGAACGCAGCCACCTCCGGCACGCACCTCACTGCTAGAGGGAGGGTGGTTCGCAGGGGGCGCAACCTGGCTCACATGGGGGGCGATATAGTGGCCGACGATGGCTCCGTGGTGGCCACTGCCAAAGGCACATGGGCCGTCTGGTCCAAGCGCCCACCCAGCCAAGGCGGCACGGAATAGCGCGCGCCGGCAATACATTGATGAGTCACCTCATTGCCATTCTACCATGGCGCGAAGAGACTCTTGGTCGTGGTTCATGCTCGGGGTGGCCCAACTCCTGCTTGGCGAGGCTCTGATGGAATCGGGGACCTCGGAGGTGCTGGCTCAGCTCATTCAGGTCTCCGGGGGAGGGACGATTGCCCTTGGCTTCTACTTCCTGATCTTCCTCGCCCGTCACGAGGCCGAGTTCACCGATGCGTACAGCAAGCTCGAGAAGACCGTGCTGGAGACCGATCCGGTGACCGGTAAGAAGCAGCTCGTAGACGACTCCTCGAAGCCCATCAAGGCTGCTTGGTACGCCGTCCCCGCGGTGATGACCTTCATCGGGCTGATGGCATGGCTGGTCGGCTGAGGGCGCAGCATGCCCGAGGACGATGGGCCTGAGTTCCTAGACCGGGTGATTGGCAACCCGGCCTTCGACCAGATGGGCGGCTACCACATCTTCTTCCGCAGGGCCGCCATACCGCTGCTGCTGTTCTGCATAGGGCTTCTGACCTATACCATCTTTGACGGTTTTCTGTCCGACCGGACCAACTTGATCGTCTCCTTCATGGTGGCGGGGCTATCCATCGGGCCGATACTGAACTTCGAGAGGTACTACGGCCATATGATGTCGAGGAAGTGACCCACCCCTCCTCCGCGCCGCCGAACAAGTCAAATCGTGATGGCCTCACCGGACAGCATGGCCCTACTCGATTTCAGTCTCTTCGATCTCGTCGGTCTCGGTGAGGCCTCCGGACTGGAGCTGCTCTTCGCTGCCAGCGCCCTCGTGGGGGGGATCCTGTTCGTCCTGTACTTCTTCCTGCTAATGATTGGGGGGATTGCCACCGACGTCTTCGACGGGCTCTTCGGAATCGACGTGGACATGGGTGCCGATGCCGCGTTCAAGGCCCTGACTTTCCAGGGGATCATGGCCTTCATGATGTTCTTCGGTCTTGCCGGCCTGTACACCCTCAAGTCCGATGGCGGCCAGAGCCTCGCCGTCCTGGCAGGTGCCGTCACAGGAGGCGTGTCGATGTACGCAACCGGCATGCTGTTCCAGCTGTTCATCGAGCTCCAGCAGGACGGCACTACTGACCTCACGGAGGCGATAGGCTCCAAGGGGCAGACATACCTCAGGATTGCCAGCGACGGGGTGGGGCAGGTGACCGTGGAGGTCAACGGAGTCCAGAGGACGTACAACGCCAAGTCGCATGACAACGCTGAGATCGCCACGGGGGACTTCATCGAGGTCGTGGACATCATTGGCGAGGTACTCATCGTCAAGAGAATCTGATTTCAAGGCGTTTCCAGATGCCCGGAAAGGACCCCGGCGGGTAAGCATTGATAGGTGAGTCTACTCCCATTCGCTACAGAGTTGAGCCCATGGCAGCAGATGCAGACACAATACTGACGATAATGATATTCGCAGTCGTACTAATACTAGTGGCAGCGGTAATGTTCTTCGCCCAGCGATACAAGAGATGCCCGCCCGATCAGGTCATGGTCATCTACGGTCGTACCGAGAGAACCGCAGAAGGCAGGCCGAAGGCGTCCAAGACGCTCCACGGCGGTGCTGCCCTCGTATGGCCGCTGATCCAGGACTACGCCTTCCTCTCGCTCAAGCCGATGACCATTCAAATTGACATGAAGGGCGCACTCTCACTGCAGAACATCCGCATCAACGTGCCGAGCACCTTCACCATCGGCGTGTCCACCGAGCCCGCCATCATGTCAAACGCCGCAGAGCGCCTGCTGGGATTCAAGATCCCGGACATCGAGGAGATGGCCAAGGAGATCATCTTCGGCCAGCTCCGTCTCACTGTGGCCACCATGACCATCGAGCAGATCAACCAGGACAGGGATGCCTTCCTCTCCCTCATCCTGACCAACGTCGGCTCCGAGCTGCGCAAGGTCGGCCTGTACCTGATCAACGTTAACATCGTCGACATCACAGACGAGTCCGACTACATCGAGAGCATCGGTAAGAAGGCGGCGGCCCACGCGGTCGAGCAGGCGCGCATCGACGTCTCCAACGCCGAGCGCGATGGTGCCATCGGCGCTGCCAAGGCCAACAGGACGCGAGAGATCGAGGTCGCTGAGAACCTGGCCGAGGCAGAGAAGGGCCGCAAGGCCGCCGAGGCCGACCAGCGTGTCTTCGTCGAGCAGCAGGAGGCCATGGCCGTGGCCGGAGAGAACGCAGCCCAAGCGGAGATTGCCGCGGTCAACGCCGACCTCGCGCAGGCCGAGGCCGCCGCGAAGCAGAGGGCGGACGTCGCCTCAGCCCAAGCCGAGGCTGCCATCCAGCGGGCCTTCTTCAGTGAAGAGGAGGAGCGCCTGAAGGCGAGCGAGATCGTACGCGAGAATATCGCCAAGCAGCAGATCGAGATCGCTGCCGATGCCGAGGCCGAGCGCCAGCGGCGCACCGCCCGAGGTGAGGCGGACGCTATCCTCGCAGTGTACGAGGCCGAGGCGGAGGGCATTCAGAAGGTCCTCGATGCCAAGGCGCAGGGCTACAACAATCTAGTCGCCAGCGCCTCCGGTGACCCCAAGGCCGCAGCCACCCTGCTGATGGTCGAGAAGATCGAGAGCATGGTGTCGGCACAGGTCGAGGCGATTCGCAACCTAAAGATCGACAAAGTCACCGTGTGGGACAGCGGTAACAGCCCCGACGGCTCATCGGCGACCAGCAACTTTGTGAGCAGCCTAGTCCAGAGCCTGCCGCCGATCCACGACGTCGCCAAGATGTCGGGCGTCGAGCTCCCCGACTACCTCGGATCTATGACCGAGGAAGAGGGCGACTCCTGAGCCAGCGCACACGGCCAATCATGCTCATGTGGCGAGTAGGGAATCGCGTTCATTATCGTGCCAGTTTACCGTTTTCCCATATTTTCGCCATAGGAGGGATTATGCTGCAGACCACTCAGCGAAGCACAGTGATAACATGACAGAGCCCATTGTGATAGAAACTCCAGAAGGCGAATTACTAGTCAAAGCAGAGTTGCCAGAGCACATCAAAGGAACGGGGCACGCAAATAGGAGACGCAGCCTATTGAAGACCCTGTCTTGGAGGACAATCGCCACGACGGACACCATCCTAATCGCCAGATTCCTAACCGGGAGCTGGACAATCGGTTTAGGGATCGCTGGCATTGAGGTGGTGACGAAAATGGTACTGTACTATCTGCATGAGCGAGGTTGGAGCTCATTGGATTGGGGCCTTGAGGACGTCGATGTAGATATCAATGCCCTGGAACTTCATCCCATTCATTGAGATGATCAGCCGGTGGCGTTTATTTTGGGGGCGTAAAAACCGCGATTCGCGCTTTATGACCACCGTTCAGGTTATTTGGCGGACCTGTACCGTCGCCCCCGTTGGGAATGGGACAGACTCGATCACGGAGCTTCATCAAGGCGGTTAGTTGGCGGGCCATTGCGACCTTCACGGGGGTCGCGATCGTCGTCGCCATAACAGGCGAGTTCGAGCACGGCGTGGTTTTCGCTGGAGCCGACATCTCACTCAAGATGCTGTTCTACTACATGCACGAGAGAGGCTGGGAGATGGTCACCTGGGGCAAGATGACCGAGGCCCTCTGAGCTTTACTCGGGCATGAACCAGTGTTCCTTGCCCGGGGACAGCGGCCTCTTCATCCACAGCGGTCTGCGCTCACCCCTCGGATGGGTCTCGCGCTGCTTGGCCATCTCATTCCATTTCTTGTAGTAGTCGAAGGACCTGTTGGTGTCTACCTCTACGTCCCCGTACTTCTCGCCCTCGCCGGGCCTTGAAATCCTGACTTTCTGCAGCCAGCAGTGAGCGCCGCTGATTGGGTCGGGCTGGACGGCGTGGGTGATGTTCTGGTGCACTCCCCCGTCCCTCCACCAGACCCTGTTCGTGTCTGGGTCATCGGACTGCCACGGCTTGACCCCACTAACGGTCCTCATCCTCATCCTCCCCTCACCGTCGTCTTCTATCTCGACTTCGTTGGTCATGTAGCTGTTTCCAGCATCCTGCTTCCTACGCCAGCGTCCAATGTGGTGGGAGCATCCAATAACTCCGGGTTTTATCCCTTCTGTAACCCAGACCTTGTCGATGAACCACCCAATCTCAGTCTCGACCTTAAGGAGGTCGCCCTCCCCCACGCCGAGCTTCGCTGCATCAGTAGGATGGACCCACAGCGGGTTCCTGTGGCCGATCTCTGCTAGCCATTTGGCATTGGCGGACCTCGAGTGAATGTGCTGTGGCAACCTGAAGTTCGGCAGCAGACAGTACTCGTCGTCTTGCTTTAGGTTGTCGGGGTGGACGTGGCTCATAACCCGGTAGTGGGGAATCGAGTGCTCTGGGTAATCGAACTCGACCATGCTCTTCGAGTAGAATTCCTGCTTGCCGCTCGGAGTCGGCCAGCCCTCCTCTTCGTGCTTGTTGTATGTTGCCTCCTCGATGAGGAAGGCCCCGTGCTTTCTCATATATCCTAGCGGATCGATTCCCTCTGCTCGAGCTGCCTCAGGGAGTCCCGGAACCCTCTCGAACATGTACTGGTAGTACTCGTCAATGGTGATCCTCTCGCCATCCCTGTAAGGGCTCATGAAGTGCTCCCTGATCCCCATCGTCCCGTCATCGATTCGCCATGATAGTTCGTTCCAGAATTCATCCTCCTCCCAGACCTCTCCCGGGTTAACCTCGTGGGTGAAATCGACTTCCCTGCCCTCCCTGCGTGCGAACTCCCTGAGTACGGGCTGTCTGAACGCCACCCACTTGCCTGAGCTTGTGGCGTACGAGTTGACGTCATGCCTCTCGGATGCATGACCCATGGGTAGGACGTAGTCGGCGAAGAATGCGGTCTCGTTCCATGTGGGGGTTAGTGCCACGTGGCAGCCAACCGACTCCTCGTTCTGCAGCATCTCAATCCAGGAGAATCCGTCGGGATACGTCCAAACAGGATTGAAAACTCGTGTGAAGTAGACGTCCATGGAACCCCTCCCGTCCTTGACGAGGTGAGGGAGAATGTGACTCATCTCGTAGTGGGACAGGGTGTACTCGGGTGGGAAGTGCAGTTCGTTCCAACCGTCCGGATCGGGAGGTACGTCGAAGAGCTCGGGCTTGAACTTCGACCACGAGTTGGGAGAGGTTCCTCCCTTGGTTCCGACGCTCCCGGTCAGGACATTGAGTAGATGAAGCGTCCTGCTTACCTGCCACCCACCCAGGTTTCCTATTGCCGCGGCCCTCCAGACGTGAGTCGCTAGACGGCTGCCAGCCTCGGCAACCAGCTCGCCTACCTCGATAACCTGCTCTACCGGAATTCTGCACTCCTTGGACGCGAACTCGGGGGTGTAAATTGAGTACTCTTCCTTTAGCAACTCTATGAAACGGTCGAAATCTCTCGGTTCGTCCGGGTGGTCTGCCTCCATCCACATCTCCCAGTTGACCCAGTTCTCCATGAACTCCTTGTCGTATAGGCCCCGCTCCAGAATCATGCTGGCCCAAGACAGGAAAAGAGCAGGTTCTGAACCAGGCCAGGTCGGAAGCCAGTGGTCCGCCATAGCAGCGGTGTTGGACAGACGGGGGTCGATCACTATGAGCTTGGCGCCGTCCATCATTCCCTCGAGGATCCTCTGCGCGTGTGGGTTGAAGTAGTGGCCAGTTTCAAGGTGCGAGGAAGTCAGCAATATCACCTTGGCATTGGCGTGGTCTGGAGATGGTCTGTCGTGACGATGCCAGAGTGCGTATCCAGTCCTCGCACCCGCTGAGCAGATGTTGGTGTGGCTGTTATGTCCATCAACCCCCCATGCCTTCAGGACCCTGTTGGTGTAACCCTCGTGACCGGGCCTGCCAACGTGGTAAACGACCCTGTCCTTGGCCCCAGACTTCAGTGATTTCCTGATCTTGGTCGATATCTCGTCTAGGGCCTTGTCCCAACCTATCCTCTCCCAGCCACCCTCTCCTCTGGCTCCGACCCTCTTCATTGGATACAGGATCCTCTCGGTGTCGTTAATCTGGTTGATGGTGGCGGGTCCCTTTGCGCAGTTCCTGCCCCTGCTTCCGGGGTGGTGGGGGTTCCCCTCGAACTTGGTAACCTTCCCTGAATCCTTGTCCACGTACGCTAGTAAACCACAGGCCGACTCACAGTTGAAGCATGTTGTTGGGACTAGTGAGTAGCGCCTCTCCACCCTCTTTGGCCACTCGTTGGCATCCAATTCCACGTGGTCGTGCCACTTGTCTTGGTCTGGGTACATTCTGAGCGGGCCAGTGGCCCCCCCTGACCTCTTTCGGTCTAGGTCGGGGATTATCCCCAGTTGCTGGGCTAAATCTTCGATGAACGTCTTTGGACTATTAGCATCGCGTCGAAATCCCTGGCCCTGCAACCAATTAGTTGCACGAGGGAACATCTCTTTTGCTCCTGAATCTTCATGCACAGCCTTTCCTTGATCATTAACTATAACCTTCCCCAAACTAACACCTCACAGCAACGGCTCCATCTGCGGCTTAATCACTACGCCCTTGACTTGGACCATCAGCAATACTAGCATGATCGCGCAGAGTGTGAAAGCCACCAAATCCCTTGCAAAAATGAGGAAGAAGACCGCGAGTCCTGCCTGAAATGTCTCAATTAGGAACCTAGCAGGTAGCCTCGGGTTCTTAGACCACGACCTGCCCTTGGCCTGCCTCAATAGCCAGGCAGTGTAAGTCCCAGTCAGGATTGCCAGAGGCAGCCCCAGAACGGCTAGATAGCCCAGAATGGCCAGATCTAGATCGAGGACGATTACCGCCCCACTAGCTGCAAGTATCGCCCCGTAACCCGCTAGGATGTATGCGCCCTTGACCAGCCACGAATCCCAGTTCGGCCTGAGGATAACGTACAGGAACCTCTCTGGCCTGTCTAGATCGATTACCAGGAGGATTCCGGTTAGTCCGAGGAAGACAATCGCCGTCCCTATCGTCATGGTCCACAGTCGTTCGTCCATCTCAACCAGACCTGCTAGCATTGCGAGAACGGCAACCATGTATACTCCTGAGCTGATGGCCTTGGTCCAAATGTATGCAGAGACCTCCCATCCCCACAGAATGCCCTTGCTAGGCTGGTCGTAGGACCTCTTTGCGGAACCAGCGTCATCTGCGAGCCTCTCCATTACGTCCCTGAATATCGCCTGGTCCCTGGGTGCAGCCTGCTTTGCCTTCTTTTCCAGAGCGAGCTGGACGATCATCGATTGGGTGTCCGCCTCGTCCATTCTGCTCTCGGCGTACTTGGCGAAGTGCCCGACTCCGAATGCCTGGTCGGTCCACATCCCGTATCCGGTAACGTCTGTTGCCCCCGGGTCCAGCATATCCTCGCTCCCCTCGATATAGTACACGTTGGGCACCGCGCCGGAGTCCGGCTTCCTAACCGTGGTGTTCTGGTTAGCTACGATCTGGGAAATTCTGGAGGAGCGGTCATCTAGGTCGCCCGAGATAATGGACTCGGTCGGGCAGACGATTACGCAGGCAGGCTCGTAGGAGTTCTCTATCCTATGTGCGCAATAGTTGCACTTGGCTGCAGTCCCATTGTCGGGGTCGATGTAGAGGGCATCGTAGGGGCATGCCTGCATGCATGACTTGCAGCCAATGCAGCGATCGTCATCGAAGTCGACGATGCCGTTGGCACGGTAGAAAAGCGCGGTCGTGGGGCAGATGCTCACGCACGGCGCATCCTCGCAGTGATTGCAGCGATGGACACTGAACTCACGGGTGGAGTCCGGGAATGTGCCCTTCTCGATGTACTTGACGTGGGTTCTGTTTACGCCTATGGGGACGTTGTGCTCGGACTTGCAGGCCACCGTACAGGCGTGGCAGCCGATGCAAGTGCGGTTGTCTATGACGAAGCCGTAGTTGGTCATCCCCCCGCTCCTGTGTTCCGACACTGAGGGCACGAGGTGATAATGTCCCCTACCAATAGGGCATCCTCCCGCCCGCCAGTCTTGACCATCCGAGTAAATCGCCATGTCCTTAGGGCAGTGGATAAGGTCTCAGACGCAGGCGGGCCTGGGAAAGGGCGATTCAAGCCGCTTCATAGATGCCGAAGCCAGAGAGTGGCGGCGTGTAGACGTGGAGATTGATGAGGTCGCCATCCGTATCGTTGGATATGCGGTGGACGTCCGGCTCTTCAGCCGCACATACGTCACCCGGAGAATAGTGGCGTACGTCCGTCGCCACAGCCAAATGATCATCACCCAATTCGTAGATGGTTTCTGTTGAGGTGCCTTCTACAATCAAGAATGCGCAATCAGAACCGACGTGGTCGTGAATGGGGGTGTCTTGCCCAGCTCGCCATGTGATGGCGACCACCTCGTAGTGCTCGGTCTTCTTGATGATGTTGCGCTGGTACCCATTGTCCTCTGTGTAGACGATGTGTTGCTTGAGGGCTTCAAGATTCAATGGGAGGGAGTCCAATCGTGCCCCCAGTTCTGCGAGTCCGGGTCGTGCGTTGAGAGAATCAAGCCACTCAATCGTGTCGGCGAGACCTTTGCAACAGGCGATGAGGTCGTCACGATCCTCATCGCTCATAGTGACGACTGCGACCATGCTATGCGGAACGTGGAGGGAAACATAGAGTTGACCACACTACCATTGTGTCAGAATGCTGCCGAAATCCCTCACCCCGACCTCTTTGGTTGGCGTGTGTCTGCCACGTCCATAGGCAACCGGAGAGGCTCCTTCTGGCGATTTTCGACGATGAATTGACCCTTCTCCACCTTGTCCAGGTTGAATCGAGCCGAGGGTTGCCCAGCCCCGGGGCCGACGGGCTAGCTCAGCAGCATGCCAATAATGGCCCCACCCGCAAGCCAAGCGCCCAGCGTCGACCCGATGTTCCCCAGGGCCGTGACCATCAGAACCCTGCCGACCCGGTTCTTCCAGAAAAGGGAGATTTCGTCAAGCGCTAGGAAGTCCTGCGCGTCCTTGCCGGTAGGAGCAGCCACCTTGAGTTGGGTGTAGCCAGCGAACCAACCCGCGGCTAGGGTTGGGTTGAGGGAAGTTATCGGAGAGGCAACCGCACCTACGAGTACGGATAGCGGGTGGCCCCGGGCAAGGAGAACGCCCAATCCGGCTAGTAGGGCGTTCAGGACCAGCCAAGTCTCAGCCGTCTGCCGGAGGTCATCCATCTGACCGTTGTAACCCATCCAGATAACCGCCCCCAACAGGAGTATTGGGATGGCCATAACCACCGCCTTGGGCCAAGTCGGCTTCTTGGGCTCGAGACTTAGTTCGGCCAGTCTGGAGGTAGTCTCCATCGCAGGCTCCCCGAGGTGATGTGTGACGCCGCTGAGGTGACCTGCCCCAACCACTGCCAGAATCTTGCCCTTGCCCCTGATCTGCTGTATCCTGCCAGCCAGGAAGGCGTCGCGCTCGTCGATCAGGACCTCACCCGCATTGGGCGCGACCGCCCGCGCATCCTCAAGCAGCTTGCTAAGGAGGTCCGAATCCCCGAGCATCTCCTCTATCGAGACGTCCTCCTCGTCATCCTCCTCCCACAGAAGTGCGTTGAGGACCCTCCACTTCTCGATCAGCCCCATCCTCGCCCACGCCCTCCTTAGTGTGACTACCACGTCGCGGTCGATCAGCTCGATCGGAATCTCAGCACCCTCGGCCGCCTCGATTGCTGCGAGCAGCTCGGCCCCGGGCTGCTCGCCAGCAGTGATGCCCAACCTGCGCTGCTGGGCTGCTAGAGCGGATTGCAGAAGGATCATCGCAGATCTGCCCTCGTTGATTATCTTCAACAGGTCCTCTGACTCCAGCGAGTCAGGCTCGGTGAGGGCTGCCATCCTAGAAGGGCATAGCTCGACAGCCACTAGGTCGGGACCCCATTCCTCGATCTGCCTGCGAACGAGATCGACTGATTGGGTACTGACATGCGCAGTGCCGACAAGCCTCAGCCGCTCGTCTACGTCGATCACGCTGCGCATCCCTTGGCCCACGTGTTCACCCCAATGCGGACATAGCTGAGTACAGGTCGGAATGTTCGGCCACATCGTGCACCCTGATGATGTCCACTCCCTTGGAGGGGGCCATCGCCGCCACCCCCAGAGTCCCCGACAACCGGTCTTCGCTCGAATCCCTGCCAAGCAGGTCCCCGAACATGCTCTTCCTGCTCACCCCCCACATCAGGGCCATGTCCTCCTTGGGGACTATGTCCCTCCCAGCAGATAGCAGTGCGAGGTTGTGCTCGAGACGCTTGCCGAATCCGATGCCGGGGTCAACGATAATCTCCCCTGGTGCCCGGCCGGCGTCTAGGAGGCGATCAGTCACGCTTTCCAAGGACTCCTTAATCTCCGCCACCACGTCCTCGTACCTCGGGCCTTCCTGCATGTTCTCCGGCAGTCCCTTCATATGCATGACGCAAACGGGGCAGCCGTGGTCGACAACCACCTCCAGCATGCCCGAATCGCCGAGCGATGAGACGTCGTTGACCATGTCTGCACCAGCACCCAGGGCCCACTGAGCAACCTCTGCTCTCCGCGTGTCTATTGAGATGCAAACATCTGGCAGGGCGTCTCTGATGCCCTCAATCACTGGAACCACACGTCCCGCCTCGGTTCCGATTGGGACGGGAGCGGCGCCAGGACGGGTCGATTCGCCCCCCACGTCAATCCAGTCCGCGCCCTGCTCGACCATGCGAACGGCTCGGGAGACTGCCTCCATCTCCCCTGGGGACCTAGAACCTGGGTGGAATGAGTCAGGGGTGACGTTCACAACCCCCATGATTCGGGGGATTCCACTCTCTCGGCGATTTATCATAGGTCGCCAGTCGGCCATCTCGCCCCCTCCAAACGACGATTGCTTTATGATGTGACGGAGAGGCAATCGAGTGATGGTTCTGGGAGATGATGCCTCGGAAGAGGTCCTCTCAGGCCAGGTTCAGGTCGATGTCGAACCCACCAATGACCCCGAGACGTTGTTCATTCTCGAATCGATCGTCCAAAGGCTGGAGCCCAGAGACACTCACCACGTCAGGGACATGATCACCGAGCGCGGCTGGATTTCCGGCGCGCTGTTCATGTCCAGCGCCCTGTTCTGGTGGATAGCCGTCAATAAGGGCGCTGCGAAGATGAACGACTCCGAGATTCCAGCCTCTTTGATAGGCGCCTTCGACTTCGGCTCACTGAGCCTGATCGTCCCCACACTGACTCTCGCAGCCACTCTCGTAATGGTGATAGGCAGGGAGAAGGGGAACGCGACCCTCTCGCAGGCAGGGGGGCTATTGGTCGTCCTGGCCCTCTTCTACATCATCGAGCCAGTGATACTCCACTACAACGATATCGGCTTCAACACTGCCTTGTTCGCATCCGGGAGGCTGCTGTTGCTGGCCATCATGATCCACTTCGCATCGCGTTTCATGTTCGATGCCATGCTCCTGCAATGGGTCAGGGCCAGCATGCTGAACATGGGCGTTGACGTGTTCCCCGCCTCCAAGGAAGCCGCTTACGAGGGTCAGGCTGATGAGGAGCCCCCGTACGCGTGAGCCATGGCTCGCACCCGACTGCCTGGACTGTCCGTCCTAAGACTGGGCCACCGACGCGAGCGAGACAAGCGAATAACCTCCCATCTGGGCCTGACCGCGAGGGCCTTCGGAGCCGATGAGGTCGTGCTCGCCGGCGAGGAAGACCCCTCTGCCTTGGAGACTTGGCGATCTGTCACCGAGCGCTTCGGCGGCTCGTTCAATTGTCGCTACGAGACCAAGCCGATGGCTTGGCTCCGACATGAATCCAAGGGTGGGGTTGCCACCATTATCCACCTCACCATGTACGGTCAACCTTGGCGCGAGGCCATTGCCGAGATTCCCACTGACAAGCCAGCAATCGTGGTGGTGGGTGGGACCAAGGTGCCCTCGGAGATGTTCCACCTATCCAATCACAACGTCTCGGTAGGAAACCAGCCCCACTCCGAGGTCGCCGCGCTAGCGGTCTTCCTCGATTCTTGGGTCGGACCGATAGATGCACCATCCAGATTCGAAGGTGGGCTAATCGAGGTAGTCCCATCCACCAGGGGCAAGATTGTAATCAACCACGAGGAGGAGTGACGACTGGGTCCTTCTGGTCTGAGGGGGCAAGTCACTCTCAATGATTAAGAATCGTACTTGAGCAGCGTTGCTGATGTCGGAGACCGCCGGTGGTCGGGGCTTCTCCCCGGGGGCCGGTATTAGTGGAGTCGACACCCCGCCTGTTTTCAGAGATGCTGCAGATGTCCTGATGGGATATGGCGGCATCGAGCAGCCGAGCGGTTCCCGAGGCCTGCTCCTGCTTGCTGACGGCACTAGGTTCGAGGGCAGGCTATTCGGTGCCGAGGCCATCGCCCAAGGGGAACTGGTCTTCACCACTGGGATGTGTGGGTACCAGGAGAGCCTGACCGACCCATCATTCGCAGGTCAGGTGCTGACCTTCACCTACCCGCTTCTGGGCAACTACGGGATTATGCCTGGAATCTCTGAATCCTCGGGAGTCCACCTACGAGGGGTGGTTTGCCGCCATCACATCGGCCTTCCCGATCACAGGGACTCCATCGGCAGCGTACACGACCTGCTAGTCGCCCATGACGTGCCCGGCATTGAGGGGGTCGACACCAGGGCTCTGACTCGGCGAGTCAGGGAGCACGGCACCCTGCTATGCGTGTTCGGTCCCATCGAGCGAGTTTCAGAGATGTGGGACATTCTGAAGGAGATGGCCCCGCCCGACTCCGAGGACCTCGTTGCGGAGGTCACTTGCGAGGAAGCCGTCCTGCTCAACCCCGGGGCGCAGGACGAGGATGGCCGACCGCTCCCCCGTCTAGCGGCCATTGACTGTGGGGTCAAGCACAATATCCTCAGGGAGCTCTGCCACCGCTTCGAGGTAGTGTGGTGCCCGGCCACCATGCCGTTTGACGACATCATGGGTGACTGGGCCCCCGTCGCTGTTTTTGCATCAAACGGTCCTGGAGACCCGGCCCATCACGGAGTTGCGACGACTGCCCGCCACACTCTCTCTGCTGCAGTACGGGAAGACATGCCTGTGATGGGGATCTGCTTGGGGCACCAACTGATGGGGCTGGCTGCGGGGCTGCGAACCTACAAGCTCAGGTACGGTCACAGGGGTGCCAACCAGCCCGTGCTCGATCTGGAGACGGGCAGGGTCCACATCACCAGCCAGAACCATGGATTCGCTGTGGAGGACCCAATCCAAGGGATGCTTGCGCCGCATCCCAGCGGTGTGCGCTCCGAGACTGGGGACAACGTCCTTGGATCGGACTTCAAGGTCCGTCACGTGAACTCCAACGACCGCACGGTCGAGGGCCTAGATCTGCTCGGCAAGCCCGCATTCACCATCCAGTTCCATCCCGAGGCCTGCCCCGGCCCGCACGACGCCTCACCTCTTTTCGACAGATTCCAGGAAATGGTCTCCGACCACCTCGGCATCGACCGGACAGCAATCGCCTTAAGCGGGGGTGGTGGATGATGCCACGTCGCAACGACCTCCGCAGGATAGTCATCCTCGGCAGCGGACCTATTCGCATAGGCCAGGCCGCTGAGTTCGACTTCTCCGGCTCCCAGGCCTGCAGGGCTCTCAGGAACGATGGCTTCGAAGTTATACTCATCAACTCCAACCCGGCCACCATACAGAACGATCCTGAGATGGCAGACCGGATTTACATCGAGCCCCTGCTGCCCGAGGTGGTCAAGCGAATCATGGAGTCTGAGAGGCCCGATGCCCTGTTAGCCGGCATGGGTGGTCAGACGGCGCTGAACATCGCTTCCGCTCTGGCCAACGATGGCACTCTGGATGAACTCGGAGTGGAACTCATCGGATGCAACCTCGTCTCGATTAACGAGGCGGAGGACAGGGACCAGTTTAAGCAGGTCTGTGAGAGTATCGGACTCCCCGTCTGCAGGGCGATTGCCTGCGACTCCATCGAGGAAGTAATCGAAGCCGCCGAGGAGCTTGACGGGTTCCCCCTTCTCATCAGGCCGGCCTTCACCCTAGGCGGATTGGGTGGTGGCACCGCGTTCAACATGGGAGAGCTGGTGGAGATTGCCAGTCAGGGAATCCTACATTCCGCAATCGGCCAGGTATTAATCGAGGAGAGCATTCTGGGATGGCAGGAACACGAGTACGAGGTCATGCGCGACGGCGCTGACAACGCCATAATCGTCTGCACGATGGAGAATATCGACCCGATGGGAGTACACACCGGCGAGTCAGTTGTGGTAGCCCCACAGCAGACGCTCTCTGACCGCGACCACCAGGTCCTCAGGGATGCCTCACTCAAGCTGATCAGGCGCCTCAACATCAGGGGTGGCTGCAATGTTCAGTTCGCAGTCGAGCAGTCCACGGGGGAGTTCCGGGTCATCGAGGTCAACCCCCGGGTATCCCGATCCTCTGCCCTCGCCTCCAAGGCCACCGGTTACCCGATAGCGCGAATGGCCGCGCTCATCGCCGTAGGGTACACCCTCGACGAGTTGCCCAACCCAATCACCGGAGAGGGCACCACGGCAGCATTCGAGCCGACGCTCGACTACTGCGTGGTCAAGATCCCGCGCTGGCCGTTTGACAAGTTCCGCACCGCTGACCGGACCATAGGTACCTCAATGAAGTCCACCGGCGAGGCTATGGCAATCGGCCGCTGCTTCGAGGAGGCCTTCCTGAAGGCGTGGGCTAGCCTCGAGTACGGCCACCCCCATCCCCGCCCGCTCACGATGTCCGATGCATCGGACGGGGAGTCGATGGACGAGCGGGCATCCGAGAACCTGCCCACCGCCCTCATGGAGGACTGGCTTCGCATACCAACAGACAGGCGACTGGGTGCCATCATCGAGGCCTTCAGGAGGGGCTACTCCATCGATGACGTCAGGGACCTGACAGGCGGGGTCACGAGATGGTTCCTGCACCGGTTCGAGAAAATCGCCGCCATTGAGACTGAGATCCGGGCAGCCGGTGAGATTGGCATGCGACCAGCCGAGATACCCCAGGCCGAGATGATGTCATGGAAGGGCTCTGGCTTCACCGACCTGCACATCGCCGATGCTCTGGCCGGCTTCCCTGACAGCGGGTTCAAGGTACTCCCGCCGGGGAATGACGAGACGGCTGTGCGCCACCGTCGCCACTCCTTGCACCTCCACCCTCGCTACCGTATGGTGGACTCGTGCGCAGCCGAGTTCGCTGCATTGACCCCATACTACTACTCGACCTACGAGGGCGGCTCTTCGGAGAAAGGCATCGACTTCGTGCCCGGTCTGGCGAACTCGACCAAGCAGCGTATTGCCGTAGTCGGCTCGGGCCCGATCAGGATAGGGCAGGGCATAGAGTTCGACTACGGTTGCGTCCATGCTGCCGGTGCGATCCAGGACCTCGGGCACGAAGCAATTCTCATCAACAACAATCCGGAGACCGTGTCCACCGACTTCGACACCAGCGACAGGCTGTACTTCGATCCGCTAACCCTCGAGTGCGTAACCGAGGTGCTGCTGCGTGAGGATGCCAACGGCATCCTGCTACAATTTGGAGGACAGACGGCCATCAACCTCGCTCTTCCCCTGTCGGAAACCATTCCCCACCTTTCCGATCTCGGCCTAGACCTCGTAATGGAGGGAACAACCCCCGAGGCCGTCGACGAGGCTAGCGACCGCGAGCGCTTCGAGCAGTTCGCCGCAAGGTGCGGCCTCAGGATGCCCGAGGGTGCGACTGCGACGACTCCGGACGGAGTCAGGGAAGCGGCCAACGAAATCGGATACCCCGTTCTAATCAGGCCTTCATACGTGCTCGGGGGGCGGGGCATGGAGATCCTGTCTAACTACAAGCAGCTCGAATCGTACATGCGTGAGGGGTACCTGGCACCCGACCGTCCGCTCCTGATCGATAAGTTCCTGGGAAACGCCGTCGAGCTGGACGTCGACGCTGTGTGCGATGGAGAGCAAGTCCTCGTCGGAGCGATCATGGAGCACCTCGAGGAGGCGGGAATCCACTCGGGGGACTCCACTTGTTTCATCCCCCCTCAGAATGTCTCTGAGGAATTGATCTCGGAGGTGGGGGAGTGGACCACTCGGATAGGCATCGAGCTTGGTATCAGGGGGTGCTTTAACATCCAGTTCGCAATACAAGACGGCTTGCTGTACGTGCTTGAGGTCAACCCACGCGGCTCGCGCACATTCCCCTTCGTGGCCAAGTCGACCGGAATCCCGCTAGCGCGCATCGCTGCGCGCGTAGCACTGGGGGAGCGACTGGCCGACCTCGACGTCCCCGCGCCACAAACCGACGCGGTCTGCGTCAAGGCCCCGGTCTTCCCCTTCATCAAGTTGCGAGGGCTCGACCCGGCCCCTGGACCAGAAATGAAGTCTACCGGGGAGGTGATGGGCTCGCACGAGAGGGCGTCGGCTGCCTACCTGAAGGCGAGGCTAGCCACCGAACTCCCGGTCCCCACCGAGGGCGGCGTGTACATCACCGTGAAGGACGAGGACAAGCGCGACACCATCCCTATGGCTAGGCGCCTGCTTGAGATGGGCTTCACCTTGTACGCTACCCGGGGCACCTCACGCGTGCTGCGCGAGGCCGGTGGACTCGAGGTCAGGACCTGCTACAGGATCGCGGAGGGCAAGTCCCCAGACGCCCTCGATCTGATGAGGCAGGGCAAGATTCATTTGATCATCAACACGCCCCGATCGTCTGGCGGGGCGGTGCTTGACGGCAATATGATGCGAAGGCTCGCCGTCGAACTCAACATACCCTTCGTGACCACGATGGCTGGCGCTAGGATGGAGGTCGAGGCCATAGACGAGGCGAGGGAGGGCATTCCAGAGCCCAGGCTGCTTCAGATCAGTTCGCTCTAGCTGGGCACTGGCTGAACTCACCCCATATAGGAAACGGCCGACTCGGGGCATTGCATAGAATCCCAAGACACTAGCCTTAGGTTGTTGTACTATCTATGGAGTCCAATGGGGCATCTGTGAACTCTATGGTAATGGCAAGATAATTGCGCGGTGACCCTGCCGACGTCTCATGCAGGCTAAGGCCGTCCTCGTCGGAGCCCTGATGCTTTCTGCTGCATTCTCCGGCTGCCTTCAGGATGAGAAGCCTCCGCCCCCGCCCGATGGCCTCTCCCTGCCCGAGGGGGTCTTCCTGACTGGGCCCAATGGCCTGAGCCTATCATTGGACCTCTACCAACCACTGCCCCTAAGCTTCGTCTTCAGCAACGTGGGCGAGGATGGTGCCGAGCCCAGCATCGGCATCACCTCGAGCGGTTGCGTGTTCTTCACCGCCTTCGAGAAGGTCATGCGCTCGTGCGACCACGGCGAGACTTGGGAGCACATGAACTCGATATTCCAGCATCCCTCGACCAGTGACCCTTGGCTGTGGGTCGATCCCGTGACTGATCGCGTGTTCGACGTACAGATGGTGGGGCTCCTGACCACCTGGATCGCATGGAGCGACGACGACGGGGTGAACTGGCTGGGCAACCCGCATGACTCCGGGCCAATCCCACTCAACGACCATATCAAACTCGGCACGGGCCCGTGGACCGACGAGGGCTATGGGATTCCCGGACAGATGGACCCGATATACGAGCAGGCAGTCTACTTCTGCTACAACAAGGGTGCCGGCATCTTCTGCTACACCAGCTTCGACGGAGGAGCCACCTTCGAGGTCGGCGGCCTGGTCTTCGGCCTTGCCACGGAGAACGGCGGACTGCACGGCGCCATCACCACCGCGCCCGACGGCACCGTCTACGTTACCCCACGGGTCGAGACGCCGACCATCGTGGTCTCCAAGGACAACGGGCTCACCTGGGTGGAGCGGACGATGGGAGAGGATGTCGGTACGCCGAACCCACGTAAGAACTCCGAGGTGGCAACGGACTCCGAGTCCAACGCATACCACATCTGGATCGGCTCTGACTTCGGTGTCTACATGTCGCGTAGCAAGGACTCAGGCCAGACATGGGAGCAGGAGAGCACTCGCGTGAGTCCCATCGAGGTGATCTCCACCACATTCCCGCACATCGATTCCGGTGACCCGGGGCGGATTGCGATCACTTACCTCGGCAGCGAGAATGCCAGCGAGCTTGGACTTCCTGACATCGATGAGGTGGCCTGGGACGGCAACCCTCACTATGCGACAGGCAATGTCAGCTACTACCTGTACATCACCTACAGCCTGAACGCCCTGGACCCTAATCCGGTCTTCCACACGGTGCGGGTTTCGCCCGACCCGGTCCAGATTGGCAGCATATGCCTCAACAGCGGGGACTGTCGCACGATCGGGGAATCCAGCAACCGGAACCTTCTCGACTTCAACGACCTCCACATCGACCGCGAGGGACGGGTGTACGTGGCCTTCGCTGATGGCTGCACGGACTCGTGTGCTGCCAGCAACAACTCCACCCCGGAGGACTCACGCAGCAGGCTTGGGTCGGTCTATTTCCTAGGCAGTGGGCCCAGCCTCTACGATTCGGTCGGGCTGCTGGCCGAGTTCGAGGTGGCGATTTAGGCCCGTGAGACGCCCCTGTATGAATTCGTCTTACAGGACTCACATGTCACGGGATAGTCTGAGAACATAAAGTAGCGGAACATCTCCCGTCCTGCGTGGAAACCGGTCTGCATGGCAAGGTTGTACTCGTAACCGGCGGTGCTGGTGGCATAGGTCAGGCCATCTGCAGGGCGTTCGCCGCCGAGGGCGCGCGCGTGGTAGTGCACCACCATTCTTCGGCTGCTGCTGCAGTATCGCTGGCCGAGGAAATCGATGGAATAGCCATCCGTGCGGATCTGCGCGATGCCGAGGAAGCGCTATCGATGGTTCGAAGCATCGTCTCTGAAACCGGAGGACTCGATGTCTGCATCGCCAATGCCGGCCACTATCCCAGCACGTCCAAGCCCTTTTGGGAGATCGACGCTGAGCGCTGGGCCTCCACCATGGACTCCAATCTGGGGGTGACAGTAATCACTGCTCGCGCCTTCCTTGGCCATGCCGCAGAGGTCGGGCGAGGGTCAATCGTTCTGGTTGGCTCGACTGCAGGAATCTACGGTGAATCCGGACATGCTGATTATGCTGCGGCGAAGGGCGCCATCACATCAGGTCTGCTGATGTCACTGAAGAACGACGTCTCGCGAATCGGCTCTGTCCGTGTCAATGCGGTCGCTCCGGGATGGACGGTCACCCCAAAGAAAATCGAACAGGGGGTTGACGAGGGGCTAGTCGAGCGCGCAACTGCGACGATGGCACTGAAGAAGCTCGCGACCCCTGAGGATGTGGCTAGCGCTGTGGTCTTTCTAGCTTCAGACGAGATATCTGGACATATATCGGGCCAAGTGATCGAGGTCGCTGGCGGAATGGAAGGACGTTTGATTCCATGAATCAATGGGTAGTGTATTCCTAGGCAATATAATCTGAAACCTGTTGATTATTAGCGATAGCGGATTCCCCGAACCGTGGATGCCGATACGATTCACCAGAGAAGATGGGCAATTCTAGGAATAATGAGTCTAAGTCTGGTAATAACACTGCTAAACAACGTCACCGTGAACGTGGCGCTTCCCGAGCTCTCCAAGGACCTCGGTGCGGACAATACGGAGCTGCAGTGGATCATGGACGCCTACGTGGTGGTTTTCGGTGGCATGCTCTTGGTGATGGGGGCGGTTGGGGACCGCTTCGGGCGAAAGCCCGCGTTGATGGTGGGCCTGTCAATAGTTGGCTTGGTCTCCGCGGTGACCGCACAGTATGCTACGACCTCCGAGCATGTGATTGGTGCAAGGGCGTTGATGGGCCTGGGGGCCGCCATGGTGATGCCTGCGACCCTGTCGATCATCGTTGTGGTGTTCCCGCCCGAGGAGAGGGGAAAGGCTGTCGGAGTGTGGGTCGGCATGGCCGGGATTGGCGCTCCAATCGGCCTTCTGGTGGGGGGATGGGCGGTGGAGAACTTCGACTGGAGAGCGGTCTTCTGGATTAATCCCCCGATAATCGCTCTGGCTATGTCGTTGGGCCTGCTGCTGGTGCCTAACTCCTGCGACGAGAGGGAGGCCCCGATGGATTACGTCGGAGCCGTGCTCTCCGTCGCCGCGCTGGGCTCAATCCTGTACGCCATAATCGAGGGACCGAGTGCCGGGTGGACCAGTAGTGAGGTCATGGGCCTCGGGGCACTGGGCCTGATTCTGACTGTAATATTCGTGTGGTGGGAGAGGATAACGGAGCACCCGATGCTCCCCATCCAGTTCTTCCGGGATCGAGGCTTCTCTCTGGGCCTGATTGCCATCAGCCTAGCCTTCTTCGTGATGTTCTCCTTCATGTTCACTCAGATGCTCCACTTCCAGTTGGTGCGTGGCCACTCCGCCTTCGAGGCGGCCCTGAGATTCCTGCCGCTGCCGCTGGGGCTGATGCCCGCTGCAGCGAACAGCGACCGTCTCTGCGCGAAGTTTGGTAGCAACAATGTGGTGGCCCTCGGACTCACCCTGATTGCCACGGCGATGCTGATTTTCACTACCGTCGAGATAGGCACGGATTACGTCGTCCTGGCTCTGATATTCGTCTTGTGCGGGATGGGAATGGGGCTCACCATGGCGCCTTCGACGACAATTGTGATGGATTCCATACCTCATGACAAGGCTGGTGTGGGAAGTGCGACCAACGATGCCAGCAGGGAGATTGGCGGTGCCTTCGGAATAGCAATCGTCGGGAGCCTGCTCAACGAGATCTACCAGCGCAAAATGGTGGTACCAGGGGGTCTGGAGGAGTATTCCGGAGTAGTCTTGCAATCATTCCCCGCAGCCATGCAGATAGGGGCCGAGTTGCTTGCTCAGGGCAACTCGCTCGGGCTCGAGCTGATCGAGAACGCGAGGTGGGCGTTTGTCGAGGGAATGACCGAGGCTGCGCTGGTGCCAGCCTTGGTAGCCTTGGCCAATGCGGCCCTTGTCAAGATGTACATGCCACGGAGGGCCATTCACATCGGGTCCGATGCGGAGGTGTAACGTAGTCATCGATTGGACGCTCGGTAGTGAAAATCCACCGTCCACCGGCTATGCATCTTCGAGTAGGGAGAGGAATCTGCCCCTGCCCATCTCAGCGATTATCGAGGCAACCCTGGGACCATGACTCCTGCCGAGCAGAACCCAGTAAAGCGCCACATATGCTTCTCGCTTGGCGATCCCGACCTCGTCCGAGACCTCTCTGATGCAGTCGTTGATCGCCTTATCTCCCCATTCGCAGCCGGCTAGGGCGCCTGCCAGAACGGCGATGAAGCCCCCCTGCTCGTCACTCAGGCTCGCACGAGCCTCGTCGTTTATTCCGGTCTGGATTTCTATCCTGGCTCCCTCGGGGAAGTGCGGGCCACCGACCCAAGTTCGCATTCGAGCGAGCCTGCCGGAGAGCGTCTGGCTAGGCTCGCCTACGAGGTGGCCCGAGCGTTGTAGGGAGCCCCAGACCTCCTCATCGGACGACTTGATCTGAGCAAGCATTGCGAGATGGCGGAAGGAGACGCCCCCTATCGAGTCCGCCGGGTCGCCCCCCATCTCGACCTGACTCAGGCGGATGGCGCCTAGTTGGGTCTCCATGGCCACCCGCTGCCGTTTGCTCATACCCTCTTGGCTGCCAGATGGCGGATTTGCGACCAGCCTCTCATATTCGTCCGCGGTTTCGAAGAGCGCGCCCCCTGTGTCGAAGTCGATGTGGCGGTTCACCTTGCTTCGCGCAATCACATAGCGCATAATCTCAGGTGGCACTAGGCCGAGTGCCTCCATCGGGCCAATCGTGAGACCAGAGGAACTCGACATCGGACCCATCCCCTTGAGTTGGATCCACTCGTAGACCATCTTCTCGGGAGGGTTTCCCCCAAGCCGATGGCTGATCGGAATTCCGGTGTCGAAGCTGCCGCCGGCAGCTCCGTGGTCCTTGCCCGCTGGCTCGCATGTGATGCCGTGGATCCCCCACCTGGCCGCCCAATCGATTCTCCAAGGGAGCTTGCCCTCTCCCTTGCGAATGTCCGAGATTCCCTCCACGCCGTGACTGTCCACCCAGTGCACGAAAGGGCGCTCGTAACCAGTCACCCTCACTCCGTCGAGGCTACCATCGGAACCAATCGGGTTGTAGGGGAACCAGCCTTCTGGGACTTCTCTGCCTGAGATTCCTTCTATCAGCCCCTTGATTTCCCCCTTGTGCTCGATGGCAAGGTCTATGCTATTGGCGAAGTCACCACTCTGGTACGTCTCGTGATTCATCACGACCTCGGGACTTACGCCGATGGTCCCGAGGGCATCGAGGAAGGGGTTCAGGAAGTGCTCTGCATAGCTTGTGCTTCCATCGCCAGGCTCACCGTCCGGGCCCGGTGCGGGAACGTAGGCCAATGGGTGTCCTATGTAGCACTCGTATTTCCTAGAGAGGAAGTCGTAGACCCTGCGAAGTGGGTCCATGGAGTCGACGATGAAGAGGTAGCGCGAATCAAGACCAGCGTCCAAGCAGGCTCTGTGGATCATCTCGGCAGTTAGGATCTCTCGAAGGTGCCCGACGTGGAATTCACCCGAGGGTGTAATGCCCGAGGCTGCGACTTGAACCCCTCCACGCTCACTCAGCCTCTGCGCGGTGTGATCCGCCCAGTGCATGGCCACGCCTCAGACTGTCGCCGCCCTGACCAAGGCCCGCAGTGGGATGCCGTCGACGTCATCGGCCCAGGACTTGTTCACAAGCACCAAGCAGAGTCT
The DNA here is from genome assembly GCA_030749075.1 of Candidatus Thalassarchaeaceae archaeon. Lineage (GTDB taxonomy): Archaea > Thermoplasmatota > Poseidoniia > Poseidoniales > Thalassarchaeaceae > UBA36. The sequence goes on from JASMKR010000031.1 coordinate 37,509, forward strand.
GACATCCGCCCCAGCCTCTTTCAGGTTGGCAGCGGTCTTCCTCATGGTGGTGCCAGTAGAATAAACGTCGTCGACGACCACGACGCGCTTGCCGGCGACACTGGCGAAGACCTCTGAGAGGTGGCCGCTGCGGTCCTCACTGATGCTCCTGATTACAGAGAGTTCGAGGCTCAACTGGGAGGAGATTGACTGAGCGAAGGCGATGCCGTTGATGCTGACTCCCACGATGGTGTCTACTTCATCACCGGTCATTTCCTCGATGATGTCGGAGAAAATGAATGCCGCCGCTTCGATACGCTCGCTCTTCACCGCGATGGACCTCCATCCCACTTTGACATCAGATGGTTTGTCCTCGATCACGAAGTCGCTGGTCGAAAGCCACTGAATGGTAGTCTGCGAAAGCGAAAGCTCGTCGGCGATCTGTTGGGTGCTAAGCCCACTGGAACGAAACTCCTCGACCTTCGCCCTGAGTTCGTCTACGCTCAACTGCATCACCGTTCCCCAACGATGCGTTGCTATGAATCCACCGGGGAAATCTATGGGAAAATGGGCTATGGCGCCGACTCAGAAACGCCCGGTGCTACCGAATCCACCCTCTCCGCGCGCAGTCTCCCCTAAATCCTCGAGCCCCACCTCAGTGAATGCTGACTTGGGAATGGGGGCGATCAGCAACTGGGCGATCCTCTCGCCCGCATTGACCACGTAAGAGTCGCCTTCTCCAATCCAAGTCATGAGGACGAATAGCTCACCCCTGTAGTCTGCGTCAATCGTACCGATGCTGTGAGGCAGGATCAACCCCTTTGAGCCGAGAGATGAGCGAGCCCTCACCTGTCCCTCGTAGCCGATTGGTATTGCAACGCGCAACCCCGTCCGCAGCCTGACGCTAGTTCGGAAGGGTACCTCAGAATCCTCAAGCGAGTACAGGTCCCAGCCGGCTGCATGGGCGCTTCCCTTGGTCGGCATGCGCGCGTCTGGATGGGTCCGCGCGACCTTGACCTCAAGCGGCTCACTCATGGCCATCGGGCGCTGAAGCGGTCCTTGACCGTTGGCAAGGACTCTTTGCGTGCCCGGTGGGGTGAAAAGGGCCCCTCCGGTCGCATGGCCGTGAGCACCCACGACTACGAGTCGCTGCTGGACCGAGCCAGAGAGCGCATCCCGAAGGACATCAGAGAGCGCTCGCGCTGGACCATGCCCGACCCGGACATCTTGATCGAGGGCAGTCAGACCATCCTGAGGAACTTCTCTGACATCGTCGATGCGATGGACAGGGACTCCAACCACGTATTCCAGTACTTGTTGAACGAGCTTGGGACATCGGGCAGCCGGGAACAGGTGCGTATCATGCTGAAGGGGCGCATCCCACCGAAGCGAATCAAGGAGAAGATTGTCTCATACGTCAAGGCCTACATCCTGTGCGGCGAGTGCAAGGCCCCGGACACCAGGTTCGTGAGGGAGGACCGCACAACCCAGCTGAAGTGTCAGGCTTGCGGCGCGACCCGTCCGGTACGACTGTAATCGGGCCACGGTCCTCCTATTTCCTATTCCGCAGGAATGGTTATACGAGTTCGGTTCCAAGGCCGCCCATGCCAATAGCAAGGTACTGGGTCGTCAATACTGGCGGCAATGAAGTGACAGAAGAAATGGTAAATGTCTGGAAGGACAACTTCCTCGATTACGCTATAGGGATGGGGTGTTTGAGAGGGGCATTGGTCGCAGATGGTGAGAGGATTATCGCTGGCACCATTTGGCCTGATATGGAGACGCTAAATTCAGTGATAGACAGCGATGCCTACCGGGAGCTCGCCATACCAATAATCGCCTCTTGGGGCGCAGGGGGAATCAGCCTCCCAGATGATGTCGAATTCGCCTGCAATGGCGAGGTCCTCACAATGGTCGTCCCAGAGGGACTGTGATTACGAGAAGTCGAGTAGGACTTTGCCCCTGTTCTTGCGGTCGTGCATGTGGCGTTGGGCGTCGGCGACCTGCTCGAAGCGCCAGACCGAGTCGATGACCGGGTCTATTTGCCCCTTCAGCATCATTTTGGATAGGGACTCGAGGTGCCCTCTGAACACTTGATCGTCCTTGAGGCGCCCCATGTGCACCCCGAAAACCGCTTTGTTCGAGTTCATCATCTTAAGCGGGTCGAAGCTCGGCGTGCTCCGCCACATCCTCATCGCAGCAAGCAGCGAGCGGCGCTCTCCGGGGACTGCCGAGGATGCGCCGAAGACGTGCAACTTCCCGCCGTTGCGCAGCGCCCTGTAAGATCTCATTAGATGCTTGCCGCCGACGGGGTCGATGGCTTGGTGGACGCCCTCTCCATCGGTCATCCGCTTGCACACCTCGACGAAGTCCTCCCTTTCCCGATTAACGAATCGCATTCCCAGCGACTCCACGAACTCTTGCTTGGGCCCCGATGCTGTCCCGATCACTAGCGAGGCCCCGTATGTAGCGCAGATTTGGGCTGCCGCGGTTCCAACGCCACCCGCAGCGTGGTGCACCAGCACCGTGTCGCCTGACCGCAGTCCCCCTAGGTGGACGAGCATGTGGTATGCAGTGCCGTAGGCAACGGGGATGGCCGCCCCCTTGTCGAAGCTGATTGAGTCGGGCAGCTTGACTATGCGATTGGCAGTTACCACTGCCTGCTCGGCATACCCCCCGAAGCCAGTCATGGCAATCACCCGATCCCCGCTAGAAACCCCCTCGACGCCCGAGCCGACGTCCATGACCTCTCCGGCGGTCTCGTAACCTGGTGTGAACGGGAAGTCTGGTGCGGAGCCGTACAGCCCCTGTCGCATCATGAGGTCGGCGAAGTTGATTCCGGTCCTGTGGACCCTGACTCGAACCTCCCCCGGCCCAGCTACCGGATCCCCGACCTCGATGATCTCGATGGAGTCTGGTCCTCCGACCTTGGGATAGACCACCTTCTTCATTCGCCCACCATGATGTATTCTCGCGCAGCTTCACCGCCCTTGAGGTGATTGAGGATTGCTCTCAGCCCCTCGTCATCATCCGGAAGCGTGTACCATGTTCCCTTTGGGTAGACCACACAGGACGGTCCCTTTTCGCAGTGGTCTAGGCACCCGGACTTGTTGACTCTGACATCGTCCAAGCCCTCCGCTCTAGCCGCTCGCTTCAGGCGCGTCATGATTTCCAGCGAGCGCTTGTCCGCGCAGCACCCGCGCGGATGCTCTTTCGCGCGCTCGTTTGTGCAGACGAAGACGTGCTTGCGGAAAGGTGCATGTGGCAACGCGGCACCTCATAATCTATCGAACTTAGCTGCGAGGACGAAGTCAGATTCGGTGAGTCCGTCGATTTTGTGAGTGTAAATTACCGCCCGCACCCTCCCCCATCCGAGTTCGAAGTCCGCATGGTGGTTCTGCTGCTCGCAGATGACGCCCAAGCTGTTCGTAAAACCCATCGCACTTGCGAAGTCAGGAAACTTCCACGAGCGAGCCAGGTGGTGGTTGTCGATCACCTGCCAGCCCTCTTGCAGATGTTCGGAGAGCTCCGCCGACTCGTCCTCGCTCAACGGCGGCACGCTGCCTTTGCATGCAACGCATTCCCGCTCCGCTAGGCTACTCATCACATCAGCCCCAAAGGCTGCTCTCGTAGCCCTCGCCAGTCTTCTCGGCCTTCTCGTGCATCTCCGAGCGGCGACGCATGTCATCCTTCTCGAACTTCAGCAGCTCACGGTCCTCGATGTAGGTCCTTCGAAGGTGCGTGATCAGCCTGACTTCGACAATCACGTCCCTTGCCACAGAACGGAAGTCTCCGCTGTGGTCGAGAATCTCGATGGCGTTTCGTGTGGTGCCAATCAGCATCCCCCTTACCCACGGCTCGCGGCCTTCGGGCAGCATCCTCCTGTCTAGGAGGACTTCGATGATATCGTCCTTCCTGAGGCCCGACTTGCGATCCATCAGCGGGCCGTGGAACACATCCCCTAGGTCCTCGAGTTTTGGAGAGCCATAATCCTCGTACAAGCGCATTGCCCAATCTGGTAGGTCTCCGACCCGCTTCCCCCTGCGTTCTCCTGTCATGCTTCGACGCTCGCGTCGTCATAGAAAAAGAAACGGGTCCCACTGGACGTTCTGACGGTTTCGGACCCGACTAATGCCTTGAAGTGCGATGCCGTGGCGGCGGTGACGGAGGCAAGCCAATGGCATCGGTGGAATGGCGTAGCATCCCAACCGTCCTCTATCCCCAGGAGATTCTCGACAAGGCCTTCGGGAGGGCTAGCAAACTAGCCGACCTAGTCGAGGACCCGGACAAGTACCATCGTGTCCGGAAGCAGATGAACAGGATGGTCCAATCTGCTTCTGACGTCATCGCCAAGACGCTGACCTCCTACGTCGACAGGTGGCCTAGCCTCAATGCTCTCACTGAGTTCGATCGCGCTCTGGTCGACGCCGCTGTGGGTTGCGATTCGTACCGAAAAAACTTGGCTGCCCTACAGTGGGCCGCAGAGCAGTCCCATCGCATCGCCGGGGAGGCCCAGAGAAAGATTCTCAGGCTCAGGGACATTGATGGCTTCCACAAGGCCAGGCGTCACGCCTATGGGCGACTCTCATCTATCATCAATCAGATATCCCCCCAGGTATTGTGGTTGGGCGAGGCTCGGGACACGCTTCGTAAGCTGCCGTCAATCGATCCCATGGAGCCGTGCATCGTTGTAGCAGGCTCGCCCAACGTGGGCAAGTCCGCACTGATCAGCGCCCTATCCAGCGGCGAGCCCCAAGTGGCGTCCTATCCATTCACCACCAAGCAACTGCACCTAGGGCACTTCGTCCATCGAAGGAGGTCCTACCAGATGGTCGATACGCCCGGTCTGCTGGACAGGCCTATGACCGAGAGGAACCAGATCGAGAAGCAGGCGATTGCGGCCCTTGAGCATCTAGGCGACGCACTGGTCTTCCTAGTGGATCACTCGAAGAGCTCCACCACTCCTGTCTCGGAGCAGGAGAACCTACTCATGGAGGTCCGAGGGCTCATCTCGCAGAGACCTATCGTCGTGGTCAGCAGCAAATCCGATCTCCTCGAGTCCACGTCTGTTAGGGACGAGATGCGAACCAGCGCAGAGACTGGGGAGGGTTTGGAGGAGTTGAGGGCGCATCTCATCGAGATTATCGCCGCCGACGAGATAATCGACCCCCTCTCGCTCCCCGAGAACTGGCCGCGCACCGAAGAGAAGCACGGCCGAATTGAATAGAGCACATTCATTCAATGTGCCAAACGTGGCCGCAGACCACGCAAAACAGGTCATAGCCCCCGTAGGACTGGGCAAGCCCCTTTTCCCTATCGACTTCAATGGAAGAACCGCAATTCGGACACGCCATACCCGCCACGTTCGGTCCACCGAGATGGGGCTCTTCAAGGATGCTGAACCCAAATCCCTAAGCATCCCTGAAGCGCTTCCACAGGTTTCGCATCGGGAACGCCATCTCGCCAGCCCCAGCAAAGAGTAGCACGGATACGATGGCTAGTGCAATCTCGAAGTAGTTGTTCATGTGAACCGAGGTGCTCAGCGTCACCGATTGCGAGTCGAGGGTGGAGCCGTCCTTGCCAGCGGTGATGAATCGATAGTCTCCAGGGCTGAGTTCGAAAATCAGCGAGCCGTCCGAATCCGACCCGCCCGCGACGATGTAATCCGCGAAGTCCTCACCAGTACAGGTGGTGAGGCCATTCGGGTCGGGCGGGCAATCGTCCACAGCGGCAGCGTCGACCACGGCCAACCAACTCCTTTCCGGTTTCTCCCACTCAGCCTCGAGCTTGATATCGAGCAGCATGAATGCGATGGGCACAGAGAGGTCCTCACCAGTCATTCCCACTTGGCAACCTACCGAATCTTCGTCCGAGCACGGGACTATTGGGACCCCCATATCTGATTCATCGGAGTGATATCCTACTAGGCTTGCGATGAGAATGACTGCACAGGCAAGACCGACCAGACCGGGAAGAACGGACATGATTCTGACCATCATGGAATCATCCCCTGATGCCCTGCCGATTCAACCTGACGGCCCCAAGACTTCGAGAATCACGAAGAATACGGCGATGGCGGGGAAGAGGTACATCATGAAGGTCAGCCTTCGTCTGGACCGTTCCTTCTTTCCCTGCATGGTGGCGCAATCGTCTTTGCCACAGATTGGCGGGTCGTTGTCCAGGGGGATAGGCGTCCAGCATACCACACAGTGTCTGTGCGACCTGACTCCAGATTCGGCCTGCCTGCTAGCACGGGAATCCCTCCCGCGTGAGGCCGCTGCACGTGCCTCCTGAGCCGTCCTTCGTGCAGCCTTGAGGATGGTTTCCTTACGACTCAATATATCACCTGGCCACTACGGTTCCGCCGAAGTCACCGCCTTCGAGGGCTAAGCGGATATTCTGTGGCTTCCTTCCGTCTAGGATGTCCAAGGGGAGGCCATGCTTCACGGCTTCTCCCACGCCAACGGGGTCCACGACTTGCGAGCTCCCTGCCTTGGCATGTTCCGCCGGCCCGACGATCGATTGCAACTGCTCCAGCGTGAGTCTGTCGAAAGCCTTAGCCCTCGGATTCTCATTTGGGTCCTGCTCATGGACCTTCGCGACATTGGTAGCGATGATGCACTTGCCAGCCCCGCAATCTATGGCCAGTTGGATTGCGACTGCGTCGGTAGTGTGGCCTGGGACGGTGCCGCCCATCACAATCACCTTGTGACTTAGTAGGGCCTCGACGGCCTCGTCCACGCTCTGGGGGATTGAGTCCGAGACGGGAATGCCCTCATCGGCCAATGCCTCTCTGATGATGGTGGCATTCAGGCGGGTTGCGGCGATTCCAATTTTGTCTAGATGACTGATGTCATCGATAATGGGGCGTGCCAGTTCAATACCCTCCCTCGCCGGTGCACCACCGCCGACCACAAGGCCAAAGCGGTCACCAATGGCTACACGGTCCCTCACTATGGAAACCAGCTCCAAGAGCCAATCGTGACGCTCCTCCACCTCGGGACGCAGCAGGCTGCCACCCAACGCCACGACTACCGTCGCCATCGACCCTTGGTGGACCCCCTGCCTTTCAATGCCTACGCTCGAGACGCGCTGAAGGGTTGAAATGCCGCCCATTGCGGCAATTCACGGAGGAACGACATGTCCGAAGAGCTCGCGCAACAGCAGCGGAGGCTGCGGCTGAAGAAGGCTGTAAAGGAACTCTCCGAGATGAGGGGAATGGGCACCGAACTAGTCACGGTGGTCATACCCCCTGATCGCATGATTCACGATGTAAGGCAGCAGTTGAGCCAAGAGGCCGGCCAGGCTGCCAATATCAAGTCGAAGTCGACTAGGAAGCACGTTTCAGACGCTATCGAATCAGCTGTTTCCACGATAAACCGTTACAAGACCCCCGGCGAAGGTGGCATTGCCATATTCGTCGGTCACGTCATCGTTGGCAACAACAAGACGAGACTCGTCACCACCGTGATAGACGATCCCCCCGAACCATTCTCCTCGTTCAGGTACAGATGCGACTCCTCATTCGAGATCAGCCAGCTCGAGGAGATGCTCATCGATCGAACCTCGTATGGCCTCTTTGTAATCGATCGCTCCGAGGCCGCCTATGGTTTGGCTTCCGGCAAGCGCCTTCACTGCCAAGAGCACATCACCTCTCTGGTCCCTTCCAAGCACGGACGGGGCGGCCAATCAGCGCAACGCTTCGAGCGTCTCATAGAGGAGGCCGCTCACAAGTTCTTCAAGAAGGCCACAGAGAGAGCCTGCAACTACTGGCTGCCCATGACTCAAGACCTTAGGGGAGTCATTATTGGAGGACCGGGAGCAACCAAGGACTACGTGGTCAAGCACGACTACTTCCATCACGAAATCAAGAAACTCATCACGGAGCCATTCTTCGATGTCGGATACTCGAACGAGAGCGGCCTGAGGGAGTTGATCCAAAGGGCTGGCTCCATGATGGACCAAATCGAACTTGATCGCGAGCGGACCCTAGTAGACGGGTTCCTGCGTGAGGTGATGCAGAGCGCTCCCAAGGCAACCTACGGCGAGGCAATGGTGAGATTGGCCCTCGAACAGGGGGCAGTGGCTTCCTTACTGCTTTCGGAGGCTTTGAGCAAGAGGCGCGTCGCTTTACTGTGCAAGGTTTGCAAGTACGAATGGAAGGAGACTCAGAACAGGATATCGGATGTTCCAGATTGCCCTGAGTGCAAATCCGATAACGTACACGAGGACTCTGAAAGCACCATGGAGCTGATTGATGAGTTGACAATCCTCGCTAGTCACACCTCTGCCGAAGTAAGACTAATCTCCCTCGACACCGAGGAGGGGGCAACCCTAAACACCGCATTTGGAGGCATCGCTGCCCTGTTGAGGTACCCTATCGCATGAGGCTGTGAAGATGAGGGACCTGATTGAGGATGCCCGACCCGCATTGGCCGAGGTCATGTCGAAAATTGGTGTTGACGAGACCGAATGGGCACCGCTATTCGGGCGCGCGACTGTGGAGGACCATGGGGATGCAGCTCTACCGTGCCATGCGCTGTCCAAAACCCTGGGAAGACCTCCATTGGAAATCTCTGACGAGGTTGTCGATCTCATCGGAGATGCCTTGGAAGGAATCGCTGATGTCTCTTCAATCAGCGGATTCGTCAATTTCCGAGCACAACCGTCCTGGCTCTCCAGGCGCATAGAGAATCTGATGCCGGATCCACGGCTGGGAATAGGCCCCGAGGAACGTCGGACCTACGCAGTGGACTACTCAGCTCCCAACGTTGCCAAGGAGATGCACGTCGGGCACCTCCGTTCTACTGTGATCGGCGATGCTATAGTCAGGATGCTTGAGTACAGGGGACACCTCGTGCATCGTGAGAACCATGTTGGTGATTGGGGCACGCCATTTGGCATGCTAATCGAACACCTTCTCGACCTCGGGGAGGACGAGGCGGCCAATGACTTGGGGGTCGGTGATCTCGACTCCTTCTACAAGCAAGCCCGCGCCAAGTTCGTCAGCGATATGGGGTTCGCCGAACGATCAAGGCAGCGCGTGGTGCTGCTCCAAGGTGGCGACGAGGAGACACTGCGCCTGTGGAGAGTCCTTGTCAACGAGTCGATGCGTTACTTCAACGAGGTATACTCGTTGTTGGGCGTTCTATTGACGGACGACGACATAAGGGGGGAGTCGAGCTATCAGGACCTCCTACCAGTGGTGATGGGGCGTTTGGAGGATGCAGGTATTCTCGAGAACAGCGAGGGGGCCGATGTCGCCTACCCGGGAGGATGGGTTAATCGCGAGGGCGAACCCCTCGCGATGATTATCAGGAAGGCCGATGGTGGCTACAACTACTCTACATCCGACCTCGCCTGCATTATCGACCGAGTTGAGCGCCTCAGGTGCGACTCCTTCCTCTATGTGGTCGGAACACCGCAGAGGCAGCACTTCGAGATGGTGTTTCAAGTAGCCAGACAGGCGGGATTCATGGATGAGCGCCATAGTGCCGTCCACGTCAATTTCGGCTCTGTTCTGGACACTGATGGCAAGGTTCTGAAGAGTCGTGAGGGCGATGTGATCAAACTCTTCGACCTACTAAATGAGGCTGTGGCGAGGGCAAGGGCAGCTATCGAGGAGAAGAACCCAGACCTTCATGGGGAGCAGCGGGAGCGTGTGGCGCAGATTGTTGGTATCGGAGCGGTGAAGTACGCTGACCTCTCGACAGAGCGAACCAAGGACTACGTCTTCGATTGGGAGAGGATGCTCTCCTTCGACGGAGATACGGCCCCTTACCTGCAATACGCCCATGCTAGAATCTGCAGCATCTTCCGCAAGTGGGGGGGGGACCGTGGTTCCCTGGGCGAATCGAAACTGTCCTGTTCCCTACCTGAGGAATGCCTACTGGCTCGCCGACTAACTGACTTCGCAGCAGTAGTGGATGAGTCCACCCATGCATACATTCCGCATAGGCTCTGTGCCCATCTGCATTCGATCGCTTCGGCCTTCGCCTCGTTCTACGAGGCATGCCCAGTTCTCTCAGCCGAGGACGAGAGCACCGTTCACAGCAGGCTTGCCCTGTGCGACCTGACAGCGAGGGAGCTGGAGCTCGGTCTGGGGCTGCTTGGAATCGCGGTCCCGCAGAGGATGTGACCTACTACGACTCGGAAAGCATCGACCTGACTCGTTCGAGGTTCGGACCACGAACGGTTCCACCGACCTCGCCGCCAACGAAGAGCCTCCAGAAGGGGACCACGTCGACTTCCACCCCCAACCACTCAAGTTCGGCCTTCAGCGGCGATGCCTCGGGATTGTCTAGGGACAGAATGCGGACGTCTTCTGCCCCTAGACAAGATATGCCGGCCAGCGCAGCCTCGCATTCGTCGCAGTCACTCTTTGAAACCATGACCAGAACTCTCTCCTTGGTCATCACCTCATCCCAATCGGCAATGGAAACCAATTCCTTCACGATGACCACGACGCATTGCATGGGCATGGTTGAAAGCAATGACCTAACAGCCGCCTCATGGTATCCGTAGGCGAAGCGGCACCCGACTTCACGTTGATGGCACACGACAAGGCGATGGTTAGCCTGAGCGACTATTCCGATAAGAGGGTTGTACTCGCTTTCTATCCCGCCGCTTTCACCGGGGTGTGCACCACCGAGCTCTGCACCTTCACTGATTCAATGTCGAGATTGAAGGAGGCTAATGCGACCATTCTCGGCATTTCTGCTGACAACGTATTCGCCAATGGCGAGTTCGCCGCAGCCAACGGCATTGGCTTCCCACTGCTTTGCGATGTAGAGCGCTATGCGATCGAGGCCTATGGTCTAGCAATCAACGATTTCGGCGCTCCCGGATATACGGCCTCGCAGCGCGCGGTGTTCGTGGTGGAGCCGGATGGTTCGATGGGTTACGTCTGGGTTGCTGAGAATCCTGGAGAGGAGCCAGATTACGAGGCAGTGCTCGCCCACTGCGCGGGATGATATTACTGCAAGTACTGCGACAAAACCCATCATTCATGGGTCTTCATGGAACCGAGTGATGATGGGGGCGAACTTCAGACCTGTGAAATTTGAGATCACACTTCCAAGAGGTAGCCCTAGTCCCATGCTAGGTAGCGCACTAATGAGCCGTAGATGATTCCGGAAACGACCAGACTCTCCTCGTTGAAGCGATCCATGCTGTCGAGGTATGTGTGGTACTCCTCGGAACCGGATCCATAGCACATCACGGCCTTGCCGTAGTGCTTCTGCCCGTCCTCACCCTCGTCGAGGCCGTATACGAATGGGGCGTGGTCAGAGTTGTAGGGCATCTCTTCCGAATCTAGCAGCCTGACGCTGATGTCGTACTTGGATGCGAGATTCGGGTAGGACTCTGCGAAGGCAGTGGCCAGGCCCTCGATTCGCTTGACATCGCCAGGGCTGTTGCCCTGAAGGGTCAGTCCCGAGTTCCTCTGGGCATCGACGTGGTTCATGTCGAGATTGACGTATAGCCTCAGATTCTCCCTGAGCGTGCTCTGGTGCTTCTTGACCCACTCCGTTGAGCCCCAGAGCCCCTCCTCCTCACCACCCCAGGTGCAGAAGTAGATCGTGTGCTTGGGTTGCCCGAGTTCTGACTGGAGAATGCCGAATTGCCGAGCCATCTCCTGAACAGTGGCAGTGCCAGCCGTGTTATCGACAGCTCCTTGGCCGTTGTACACCGTATCGTGATGGGCTCCGATGATTATCAGCGAATCAGACCCACCCTCGATAATCCCGCACGGCACGTGGACATTGACATTCACTTGGTTGTCCACTTCGATAACGAACTGAAGCATGTCCCCGCCATTGACGACTTGGTCTGCGATTATCTCGCCAACGCTCCTCGATACCATGACGAATCCAATGTCGTAAGGCTTCTCGTCGAACTGCGTGATGTCTACGGACTTGAAGTAGGGCACGCAATCGCCGGACACCAATTTGTCGCAGTTCTGCCTCGCGTTAACGGTAATCAGACCTCTCAGGCTGTTTTCTTGGGCCCTGAGCAGAAGTACCGTATTGCTCTCAGTGGCAGGCTCGCCATCATGCTCGTCCATCAGCCACACGAGCCCTATGCCGTTGGCCGCAGACTCCCAATCAGCGGACTCGTTGCCCACCCCCAGATCGACGACGTTGACATCGCTGCTAGCGACTATGTCGACGTCGCCACTGTATCCCTGGACCACATAATCCACCCTGTGGGTGAACTCAGTCTCGTCCCTGTTCACGTCGGCCACAGAGCACGGGGTCGGGCCGCCGAGTATGTTGCCGATGCTACCAGGCGAGCAAATCATGATTTCGAATTCGTTGCCCATGTAGAATAGGGGGACTTCGAACGCCTCAAGCGTCGCAGGCATGCCGCTGCTCGAGAAATTGAGCTTGATCGACTGAGCCGTGTTCTCCTCCTCCACCGACCCAGACAGCCTGCCTTGCCACTGGGGGTGGCCGAGGCTTACGAGCCCCTCGGCATACGCTCTAGTCTGGTTGCTGTCGAAGTCGATCAGAACGTAGTCGGGCTCCCCTTGAATCCACTCCACGAGGTCATCGGCGAAGAGCAAGGCCCCTCCGGTTGCTCCGACTACCAGAAGTACGGCAACCGCCATTGCGGCAACCGGTAGCCCCTTCAGGCGTGAAATGGCGGCGGCGGGACCCTCCTTGAGGCGATTCACAGCAGTCGAAGGAGAAATCCCCGTGACTTCGATGACGATTTCCGCATCGAGGACAGGTGAATCCGAGCCTGCAAGCTCCAATCGCTCGATCAATTCGGACTTCTTGCCGGATACCGGCATCCCCCTAGAACGCAACTCCTGCTTGAGCTCGTCGACGGTCCTGGAGCTCCACTGACTCATGCAATCATCGTTGCCTAGCGCCTCCGGGCCGTTCTTGAACCCATGCCAGATAGGTGCCAGCCGGACATCGTTCAGCCGACGCCTACCTATTCACCGGACCAACGCTCGCTCAGGCCGTGCCCTACGCCAATCTGGTCGAGGATCCTGGCCACCACGAAGTCAACGAGTTCTTCAATCGTGGTCGGCGAGTGGTAGAATCCGGGACTTGCTGGCAGGATCACCACTCCCCACTCGGAGAGGTTGGCCATCGCCTTGAGGTGGGGGGTCGAGTAAGGTGCCTCTCGCGGAACGAGGATGAGCTTGCGTCGCTCCTTCATGGCCACTAGGGCACTTCTGGTCGCTAGGTTGTCGCTAATTCCCGCAGCGATCTTGCCAATCGTCGTGCCGCTGGCCGGACAGATCACATAGGCATCGAATCGAGCGGAGCCTGAGGCTGAAATAGCAGCCAGATTGTCATTGTCCTCTAGTGTGACGCCGGATCTGGAAGCGAGATCCTTCGGGGTGATTCCGCATTCGAGGTCGAGATTAATCGCACCTTCGCGCGTCACTATCAACCTCATCTCCCAACCGGCTTCTGCCAAGGCTTCGATCAGCCTGACGCCATAGCGTGCGCCCGAAGCCCCTGTGATTGCAACGACAGCCTCTGGCATGACCTGTCCTCCAAGCATTTCCGCTTCAATGATTCCACGCCTTCACACGCTCTCCTTGAGGGCATGGGCCAGATAGTGATACTCGTCAAGGTGATTGTACAACTGGGCTGAGATGCGAAGGTACCTGATATCGTGATGGCGCCATGGGAAGACTGGGACCTGAATTCCGTATTCGTCCAGGAGGCGGTTGTGGAAGGGATCCCCCTCGAGGCTGATGGCTCCGACCTCGCCATCGGACGGCATCTCGATCGCTGCGAGCGCAGAGACCATCGAGTCCGGGAAGGGAGTGGTGGTTCCCAGTGCCTCGCAGATAATACTCCGTCCCTCGACGGCCAGAGCGTGGTTCCTCTCCATGATTTCGGGCCAGCCACCTTCTACGAGCCCACCAATGTACTCGATCGCCTTCGGAATGCACAGCCACGGCGTCGGGTCCTGGGTCCCCGGCCATGCGAACTCGAACTCGAACTTCTCCTGAGCATCGCCCACATGCGAAGCTCCGTGACCGATACTCAACGGGCGCACGAGACCCCTGCGGTCCTTCCGTATGTGCAGGAAGGCCGAGCCCTTGGGGGTGCACAGCCACTTGTGGCAGTTGCCGGTGCAGTACGCCACATCGAGCTCAGCAAGATCAAGGGGGACGATGCCAGGGCCGTGGGCCGCGTCGAGAAGGACGTCGACCCCTCTGGATTGTAGTTGGACGACCAACTCCTCGAAAGGCATCCTCATCCCAGTCGGACTTGTCACAGTGTCGATCAGTGCTAGGACCGTCCTGTCGGTCACAGCGCCCAAGATGATGTCGATCACCTCCTGCGTGCCCTCGACCCTGAACGGGATCTCCGCGACAACCGTCTTTGCACCCGATTTCTCGGTGACGAAGTCGACGGCGTTCCAGCAGGCCTGGTAGGAGTGGTCTGGCACGATTATCTCGTCCCCTTCCTCAAGTTCGAGGCTTCGCAGAACGGTATTCACCCCTGCTGTCGCGTTTGTGACGAAGGTCATGCCATCGGGATTGGCGTTGAGGAACTCGGAGAGGGCCAATCGCGCGTGGTCCCAAAGGCCGAGGTAGTCTCTCTCAATGAACCTGACCGGTTCCCTTTCGATCCGAGCCCTCAGACTGCTCTGCTCCTCGAGGACGACGGCGGGCGTTGCCCCGAATGAGCCATGATTCAGAAATGATGTCTCGGGATCCAGCGTCCAGTGGTGCGCCAAGTCGCCTTTGCGAGGCCGCCTCATGCGGGCATCTCCGGGTTCCATTCGATGGGATCAAGAGGGGAGCGCCCGAGGTGTTGTTGGCAGGTGCCGAGTAATGCCTCCTCGATGCGTGCCATGTCTAGAGGACTGCCCATGGGGTCGTGAGTGTAGCCCAGTTGAGCGAGGCTTGTGTGCATGCCAGCCCTCATGCCGCATCCCTCGAGGTCCTCCACGCGGGTGCCCGGGGTCCGGATGTTGATGGACATGCCATGGCGGCTGACCCAGTGCAGAAATGACAGCCCAATCGAGCAGATCTTGTGACCGTCGACCCACGCCCCTTGCATGGAGTGGTCCTTGTATGCCTCTATGCCACAGTCGGAAAGGGTACTTATTGCCCAGTCCTCGAGCCTGCCGATGATTCCTCGGACGCTCTGCTCCTCGACAACCCACTTGACTATCGGATATACGACCAGTTGCCCCGGTCCGTGCCAGGTGATGCCGCCGCCCCTATCGGTGAGGGATGTCGGGTAACCCTCCACTACGACCCCTTCACGCACAGCTTTGGGGCCGATTGTAACTACCTCGGGGTGCTCGACCATGATCAGGGTATCGGGAATCTCGCCATCGATCCTCTGCTGCTGCATCTCCTTCATCACCTCTGCAATGACATGATGCTCGACCACGCCTGCTCGGAGCACACTAATCTGATCCATTCGCTCGCCTCAGATGGTGTGTATCGCACGACCAAGAGTCTTCAGCACGCTCTCGTGGAATGCCTCTGTGATCGTCGGATGAGCGTGAACAGTGCCTGCGACGTCCTCAAGCAGAGCGCCCATCTCGAGTGCGAGGACGAACTCCCCATGAAGTTCTGCAATGTGGCTGCCGACTGCTTGCACGCCTAGGATGACATGGTCAGACTCGCGTGCGGTGACGCGGACGAAGCCCCCCGACATATCTGCCCCCAGAGTCAGTGCGCGCCCACTGGCAGCGAGTGGGAACTTACCGACGATGACCTTCTCGCCTTGCTCCTTCGCCTCGCTGGGAGTGAGCCCCACAGAGACTATCTCGGGTTCTGTGAAAACAATGGCAGGAATGCCCACCTTGTCGAACTCCCTTGAGTGGCCAGCGATGATCTCAGCGACCATCTCCCCCTGTGCACTCGCCCTGTGAGCCAGCATCGGCTCCCCAGATACATCACCAATCGCAAAGACCCCAGGGACGTTGGTCTGGCACTGGCCATCTATTCTGATAAAACGCCCAGATGCGTCCATCCTGACTCCCATGTTCTCCAACCCCCATCCCTTGGTGTTAGGTCTTCGACCGACTGTGACTAGGACATTATCGACTTTGATTGACCGCTCCTCACCCTCCTTTTCGAACGTCAACTCGACTTTGCGCGATGCTCCCTTGCCCTTGATTTCGGTCCCGCGAGCAAGCGCGTTGGTGTGAACGGTGACCCCGTGTCTCTTGAGCCAGATTTCCAATGGTCTTCGCAATTCGTTGTCGAAGATTGCCAGAATACTGTCAAGTCCCTCCACAACCGTGACCTCAGTCCCTAGTTTTGCTAGGGCGCAACCCAGTTCGAGACCGATGTACCCCCCTCCTACTATGGCGGCCTTCTTGGGCAGCCTTCTGAGATCGAGGGCGCCAGTGGACGAGAGTACGAACTCCTCGTCACATGGCATGAATGGGAGGTCAATGTGACTCGATCCGGTAGCGATGATGACGTTCTCGGCCTCTATTCCCACTGGGCCCTCAGATGTCTCTACCGTACAGTGCTTGGGTCCGGAGAATGTGGCCCATCCGTTTACCAATTCAACGCCCGCTCCCTTTAGAAGTCCCTCAACGCCCTTGTTGAGCTTATCCACGATGGCGTTCTTCCATGAGACGAGTCCGGCCATGTCGACCTCTGGCTGACCGCCTATCGACAGCCCCATGTGCCCTCCCTCTGCAGCGTGCTGGCGCAATGCCTCAAAGCGGTCGGCTGCGTGAATTATCGCCTTACTCGGAATGCAGCCCCTGATCAGGCAGGTACCTCCGGCCCTGTCCCCCTCCACAACGATCGTGTCCAGACCTAGTTGGCCGGCTCGTATCCCTGCTACGTAACCACCAGGGCCGGCACCGACGACGAGCAATTGGCACTTCCTAGACTTCTCCATAGCGACCTCACATGAAGATCATAGCCGGGTGCTCGAGCATTCTCTTGAGATGCTGAATCAGACGAGCCCCGTCTGCACCATCGACCACCCTATGGTCGAAGGAGCTTGAGAGGTTCATGATGCGCCTGACGACTATGTGCCCGTTCCGGACCACGGGCATCTCACGTGCCTTGTGCACCCCGAGTATCGCCACTTCGGGGTGATTGATGATGGGGGTGGCCCCGAGGCCGCCCTCACGGCCCAGGCTGGTGATGGTGAAGGTCGACCCCGTGAGGTCATCGAGGCTGGCAGACCCATCACGGGCCGCTTGTGAGGACCTTAGTAGATCGGAAGCGGCCTGCCACGAATCCATGGCCTCGACGTGCTTGATCACAGGGACGTATAGGCCGCGCTCGGTCTGCGTCGCAATGCCGATGTGAACTGCAGCGTGGCGATGAACTACCCCCTCGTCCTCGTGGAAGAGGGCATTGCACTCTGGGTGCTCGGGCATAATCTTGGCGAGGGCGAGCATGATGAATGGAAGGTAGGTCAGCTTGGGCTGGCCGTCGTGCCTGCTGGAGTTCAGCGTCTGGCGAAGTTCCTCGAGTTCGGTCACATCTACCTCTTCGAAAAATGAGAAGTGGGGTATCGACGACTTGCTCTTGACCATCTGCTCGGCGATCTTGCGTCGAAGTCCGACTACCTTGACCTCGGTTACTCCGGTACGACTGGTGGAGAAAGCAGCCGGAGCTGCTCCAGGAACGGACCCCCCGGCGGCAATGAATGCGTCCAAGTCAGCATGCCTGATACGCCCAGCAGGACCGCTCCCACTAACCGTGCCCAACTCTACCCCCGACTCCAGGGCTCGCTTGCGAACCGCCGGGCTTGCCAGCACCCTCCCGTTAGTCCTCTTAGCGGCCGTCACGACCGGTGGCACAGTCGGAGAGGGGGCTGTCTTCGGTGCAGGCAAGGGGGCTGGTTTAGGCTTAGCAACTGAAGCGGGCGCTGGCTCAGGTTCGTGGGCGGCATCCGGCTCGGGAACGGCCTGGGTGTCTGCGACGGCCTTTGAGGCCGTATCGGTGTCGAACTCAACGAGCATCGTCCCAACGGCTACCATGTCACCGACTTCTCCGTTGATTGAAGAAACAACCCCACTGGTAGGGGATGGGATTGTCACAGTGGCCTTGTCCGTCATCATATCCACGATTGGAGCGTCCTCGCTGACTATGTCGCCAATGCCAACGTGCCACTGCACGACCTCGCCCTCGACGACACCTTCGCCGATGTCGGGCAGTTTGAAGACGTACTTCGTCACGTTCATTCCCCCATGGCCCTCTGTATCGCCTTTGCGATACGACCCGGTCCCGGCATGTAATCCCATTCAGTTGTGTGGGGGAAGGGGGTATCCCAGCCAGTGACCCGCTCGATCGGACTCTCTAGGTGATAGAAGCAACGCTCTTGGATGGAAGCCGTCATCTCAGCTCCGAAGCCGCTCGTCTTGGGAGCCTCGTGGACGATTACGCATCTCCCGGTTTTCTGCACGGAGTCCACAATAGCCTCCCTATCCCAGGGTAATAGCGACTGGAGGTCAATCAGGTCGCAGGAGATGCCGCTATCTTTGATTCCCTGCTCGCAGACGTGAACCATAGCCCCCCATGCGATAACAGTGCAGTCGCTGCCCTCCATTGCCAGACGGGCTTGACCCAGTGGGATTCTGTAGTGTGCCTCTGGGACTTCAGCCTCTGGGTGGCCATTCCAGGTGGGGACATTGTGGGGGTCCCCGTAGAAAGGGCCCCTGTAACACCTCTTAGGCTCGAAGAAGACCACTGGATCGTTGCACTCTATTGCACTGATTAGCAGGCCCTTGGCATTGTAGGGCGTAGAACAGTACACCACCTTAAGCCCCGGCGTATGGGTGAACTGGGATTCAGGAGACTGGGAATGGTGATGCCCCCCTCGAATGCCCCCGCCTGCAGGTGTCCTAATGGTCACGGGAGTCCAGTACTCGCCTCCGGAGCGGTGCCTTACCTTGGCCATCTCATTGACGATCTGGTCATAGGCAGGGAAGATGTAGTCGGCAAACTGAATCTCAACAACTGGCCTTAGACCGTTGATTCCCATACCAAATGCAGTGGCCGCTATTCCCCCCTCGGATAACGGGGTGTCGAAGATCCTGTGTGAGCCGTGCTTCTTCTGAAGTCCGTCGGTCGTTCTGAAGACCCCGCCGAAATAGCCGACGTCCTGGCCGAAAATAATCACATTGGGATCGTCCTCAAGCATATTGTCAAGAGCGCTGTTTAGGGATTGGATGATGTTCATGTTCGGCATTTTCAGCCCCCCATCAACTCGTCGTGCTGCTCTTTGACATGCCAAGGCATCTCCTCATAGACCTCAGTGAAGATGGTATCCGCTGAAGGATAGGGGCCGTTGGCTAGGTCGCCGAACTTGACTGCCTCCTTGTATGCCCCCATCACCTCTTCGTCTATGCGTTCATTTAGTTCGTCATGTTGTTCCTCACTCCACTCCCCAATCTCGATTAGGTGGTCCCTAAGCCTATCGACCGGGTCGCCGCCAGGCCACTTCGTGTGCTCATCCTCGGGACGGTAGCGACTCGGGTCGTCGCTGCTGCTGTGGGCGCCTGCGCGATAGGTCAGGACCTCAATGTGGGTGGCTCCGGCGCCATTGGCGGCACGCTCGCGTGCCCATCTGGTAACCGCGTATAGGGCGAGGAAGTCATTCCCATCGACCCTGAATGAGGGCAATCCATAGGGCAGGCCTCTGGAGGCAAACTCATCCCCCCCAGTGGCTATGTTCGCGTGGGTCGATATCGCCCATTGGTTGTTGACAACATTGAGTATCACCGGGGCCTTGTAGACGCCGGCAAAGTTCAGTGCGTAGTGGTAGTCCCCCTCGGCACTGGCACCATCGCCTATCCACGTAATCGTGACTTCATCTAGCTCCTTGTACTGAGATGCCATTGCGACCCCCACCGCTTGGCTGAACTGGGTTCCAACGGGGCTCGACACCGAGATGAAGCGACCTTCCCTGTATGAGTAATGGACAGGCATTTGCCGACCATTGATGTTGTCTTTGACATTGCCTATGCAGTGGCAAATCATGCTTACCATGTCGCGACCGCGGACGAACTGCGCTCCCGGCTGTCTGTAAGTTGGGAATACCCAGTCCTGGGTCTCAAGAGCCATCGTCTGAGCTATTGCAATGCCCTCTTCGCCGAGCGAGCGCATGTAGAACGAGAGCTTCCCCGTCCTCTGCATCTTCATCATCCGATCGTCGAATATTCGAAGCCTGACCATGTGCTCTAGCCCCTCGCGCAACTGATCCGTACTGAGATTTGGGTTCCATGCCCCTGATGCCTTGTTGTCATCTCCAAGTACTCTGACTAGGCCATGAGCGTGCGGTACCGTGTCGTCCGCGCTACACTTCGCGGGATCCGGCCGTTCGAGGTCACCGGGCTTCCAAGGCCAGTTCCCGAAGTCCGCTTTGTCACCCGGTCTATTTGGAGCAGAAGGAACCGTCATCTTTGACTTCTTCTTTTCTGCCATGCTTGGAACACCCCACACACTCATGACATCTGGATTTGGGTCTTTACTTGGACCTCTTTACTGATGAGGTGGCTCACGGCCGATCCGGTGGACTCCCTGGTCACAACCGGCTCCATTCCAGTGGCTTCCTCCCAGAGCAGCCCTGCCCTGTAACTCGATCTGACCAACGGTCCGCTCGCCACAGCCTTGAAGCCCAACTCCCGGGCGACGCAATCCCAGTCGGCGAATTGAATTGGCTTAGGAAACCTATCGACTGCAAGATGCTTGTAGCTAGGTTGCAGGTACTGCCCCAGGGTAATCATGTCAACCCCGGCCCCTCTGATCTCCCCCATCGCTTCGACGATCTCCTCGTCAGACTCCCCCAGACCTACCATGATGCTGGTCTTGGTTAGGAGGTCTGGGCGCAGCCTCTTCGCCTCGCAGAGGACCTCTAGGGACTGATCGAACGAGGCCCGGGGGTCACGAACAACGTCATCTAGTCGTGGAACACACTCCACGTTGTGTGCGAACACGCGCAGTGGTAGCCCCTCCAGCAGTGCAGCCAATGCCCCGATGTTGCCATCGAGGTCCGAGCATAGGAGCTCTAGCCCGACATCAGGTGAATTTTCGTTGACCGCTTTGATACAGTCGCGGTAATGACTCGCCCCCCCGTCCGACAGATCGTCGCGATTGACCACCGTGATAACGGCGTAACTCAGGCCCATTCTCGCGATTGCCCCTGCCAGTTCTACAGGTTCATTGTCATCGAGTAGGGGTGGGTTCCTGACAGTGCCTACAGCGCAGAACCTACAACCCCTCGTGCATACCTCGCCAGCAATCATGAATGTCGCAGTGCCCCTTCCCCAGCAGTCATGTATGTTCGGACACATGGCTTCCTCGCATACGGTGAAGAGTCCATGTTCGCGTACATTGGCCTTAGTCTCCTTATACCGAATCTGAGCCACTCCAGTCGGAAGGGAAGTCCTGAACCAGTCCGGGAGCTTCTTTCTAGCACCCATTCGACGCTCTCGCGAACTCCCCCTGGATACTCCCCCACAGCCACCAGGTAGCGCATCCCCAAAGTCAATGGTCGGCAGTCGCCTGTCCATCAGGATTGACGGATGGAGGCTCAACATTAACCGTTCTCATTCTAAGCAGATGCCAAGCGAGCCGTGCAATCGGTAAAATGCAAGTCGTTCACCCGCGCTGCATGGGCAGAGGCGCTGTACTGGTAACTGGCGGCGCCAAGCGCATCGGGCGCTCGACCTGCATACAACTGGCTAAGGACGGCTACGACATTGCCATTCACCATCGTGACTCTGCCTCGGAGGCTTCTGACCTGGCCCTTGAAATCGCATCTCTGGGGGGCCGTGCGACAACCTTGCAGTGCGACTTATCCGACCCAGCAGACACCTCGACTCTGATTGACAAGGCCTCAGAGTCATTGGGAAGTGTGTTCGGATTGGTGAACAACGCCTCGATCTTCATCCATGACGACATCACGACATTCGATGAGGACTCCTGGGACAGCCACATGGCTGTGAACGCGAGGGCACCATTGCTGTTGATCAGATCTCTGTGCCGGCGACTTGGTGAAGACCACCAAGCATCTGTGGTGAACATATTGGACCAGAAGATTGCAGCCCCGAATCCCGACCATCTCTCATACACGGCATCCAGATATGCTATGCTCGGCCTCACCGAAGCCCTCGCTAGGGGACTTGCCCCATCTGTCCGTGTCAATGCGGTGGCTCCCGGTCACACGCTCCCTAGCTCCCTCCAGTCAACCTCTGGGTTTGCTAGGGCCCAGTCCGAGTCCCCCTTGGGCTATGGGCCAATGCCAGACGATATCGCGGGTGCCGTGTCTTATCTTATGGGGGCCGGTTCCGTCACTGGGCAGGTTATTTTCGTTGACTCTGGGGAAAGGTTCCTGATGAGATCGAGAGACGTCATCTTTGAGACGGAGGGGGAATCCTGACCGAGTTAGTGGACGCACTGTCTTCGGCACTCTCCGAGTCCTCGGGTGATGTCACGATAATCTTCCTGGAAGACGCCGTTCGGGAAATCGAGGTGGGAATACATGATTTCGAGCATGACACCCGCCAATCGGTCAGGTTCGACATTTACGCCGTCCAGTCTGAATCTCAGACGCCTGAAGATGATGACATCGCCCATGTTCTGGACTACGAGTACCTCCAGACTGCTCTAGACTCCGTCATCTCAAGGGGCCGATTCGGACTGCTTGAGAGCCTAGCCTCAGAGTTGCTTGACGAGATCTTGACTCCCCCTATGGTCATGGCAGCCTCGGTCAAGATCACCAAGCAGGATATCCCCGACTTCGAGGGCGAGCTAGGCTGCTCAGTCACTCGCCTAAAGTGACTCATCTGTTTGATTGGTGCAGGGGGAGGGATTCGAACCCACGAAGCTCTAAGCACCGGAGCTTAAGTCCGGCCCCTTTGACCAACTCGGGCACCCCTGCACGCCTCCAGCCGAGCCGCTTGCTTTCAATCGAGCGGAAACCAACTATGCAAGAACCGATGCATTGCATGCTCCAACACCCCGAACGCTTTAACATCCCGAATGCGGCGGACAATCGTGCGAAATCGCTCAATAATGGAGTCTCGCGACCGAGCTCGGCACGTCGCCTTTTCCCTAGTAATCCTCATGCTACTGCCCCTAGGGCTAGATGGGGGCCCCAGGGACAGCCTGGCCCCACCTCCCTCAATGGTCGACGCAAGTCCTCCTGATGCAAACTTCTACACCATGTACATCGCTAGTGGAAACGGCTCGGGAATGGATGGATTGATCACCACCAAGGTTCCCGAAAGCGGAGGCCAGGAAACCGCTAGTGCCCTAGATTCGGATGTCGATTTCAAATCGAATGAACTAATCTCCTCAATGGAGTTCTTCGGGCGAAAGTACCACGCCAATGACTCGTACTACCTTCCTGTCAATTTGTACCTCAAAGCCACCGGATCCTCGCAGTCCAGTGTCGATTGGACCGTTTCGATCCGGTCCTCTGGCGGCTCAGTCGGCAGCTCGACATGGGGTGGTGGAACAGTATGCGACTCCACCTTCTCCAGCACCTGTGACTTCGATTACGAATCTTTCGAAGTCAACATTGGGTCGAGACGGTCATTTACAGTAGACAAGGACGAACGATTCGAGGTCAGTGTGCGCGCGAGCATGAGCGGGTGCGACGATGGCCTCTTCACGAGTTGCTCGGCAGAGGTAGCGTGGAACCAAATCTCTGGCGAGAGCAGGTACTCGAATGTGCAGGCAGATGCAAATGCCCTGAGCAATAGCATCATCGTCCTACAAAGGGAAGGCGCGAACCTGCCCGAAGGCCCGGAACTTGATTGGTATCCCAATGATGTCATAGAAGACCGGGCAATGCAGTTCTCGGTCGATGTCAAGAGCTCATTTGGAAGGTTCGACATCGCGAAGGTCGAACTTCTGATGCGGGACCCGGATGGTAACTACGTTGTCGATCACAGAATTTCTGAGGATGACGAGGACATCGAGGACTCAAACAACGGAATCTTTGGGACATATCTCTGGACATACCCCAGTGGCCTCTCTTCTGGCGAGTACTCCGTAGAACTCAGAATCACCGATATCCAAGGTAATCAGGTGGGGATTGACCACGAACCAATCACAATGCACCAATGGGGCGTCTCCGTCAACCACAGGCACGGTAGGAACGTGGAGTACTTCGCCCCCAGCCAAATTACTCCAATTCCACTCCAACTAGTCCATAGGGGTGATTCCACCAAATCTATGTTCGTAGAACTTGAGGTCCTGACCAACCTCGGGAGCTCGTGGCTGATCGAGTTCGACTCGCCCGCCGGATACGAACTCAATTCAGGCGGTACCATCCTCAATCCAACCGTCACTCTCACGGCTCCTGATGATCTTACTGGAACAGCCAAGAAACTCGAGATCCGTGCTGTCGCCGAAGCTGATGTCGACGGCGTGATGTCGGTCGTGCATCAAGACGTACTCGTTCTGAACATTGAGAAGATCGACGTTTACCAGCCCCCCGTCGTCTCCATCTGGTCCGATGACCACAAGATTCCGATTGCCAACTCCTCCAGGGCCGACGCAATAGACCCAACAATCCCGAGGTTCGTCGACAACGATGAGTTCAATCCGTTCATCCTCGAGATATTCAACACTGGATTCGATGCCGATTCGTTCAGAATAGATGTTCTAAAACGATCCAAGTCCCTTTTCCAGCTCCATGACAATACTACTGGCCAGAGGATTCTGGAGGACGAGGGGGATGCCACGTTCCATACCTCTCTTTTGGAACGTCATGCGACCCAAGTGTTCATTCTCGGCGTCAAGCCCAGCTTGGACCGAGAGGACCCGGATATTGGTGAGATCGAACTTGAGGTCATCAGCAGGGGCAATGCCTCCTTGAACTCAGTTGTGACATTCACCATCCAAAGGACCTTCGGGGTTCGTGCTGAGGTTTCGCAGGATTGCGACGGTACTCCGATGGGTCACATGAAGGTTTCACTCTGCGCCCCGGGGTCGGATAGGCCTACAATAGAGTTCAGGACTAGGATTTCCAATAGTATGGCTGAGGACGAATCAGCAACTTGGTGGTTGATTCAGAACCCGTCCTCTTTGAAGGAGAACACCGATCGCAATCCAGCGTACGGCCAATGGGAGTTCCAAATCACTGACGCGGATGACATAGCGGTTCCTAGGGTCTCGCTCGGACCTGGCGACTTCACCGAGGTCTTCGTAAGAGTGACTCTGACCAACCAAGTCGAAGTCGGTAACCACACCGTGTACCTGCGAATCGTCGAGGAGACAGAGGAGGCAGACCCGAGGTACTTCGACCTGCCCATGACATTCGAGATCGACGCGGACAACCCCATGCTTGAGATCCTTCAGATTTCTCAGAACATCAAACTCATTCCCGGCGGGCAATACTCGATTCAGATGAAAGTCAAGAACGAAGGAAACAGCCCCCTCACAGTTCTGTTGGAGTCCGACGTCGAGGAAAGCGACTGGGCAGTCGAGATAGGGGGCCTGTCCGGATCTCCGCTCATCGTGATCGGGGCCTTCGAGGAGACTGGCTTCACTGTTGTGATTTCCGTCCCCGATTCAGCGAATAACGGGGACTCAATCCCAATTTCCATATCAGCCACTCCTCTCGATACCGAGCAAGGCTTCTCCGAATCTTACACAGCAACGTTCACCCTTGATGCCGTAATTGAGATCGGCTCCATTTCCGACATACTGATCAACGAGTTGACCCATCCCCGCCCAATCACATTGGTTCTGGTCGTCGTCAGCGTACTGCTTCTCTTCGCGGGGATCCAGAGTAGGATGAATCGGCGTCGCTGGGCAACACAGATGGCATTGATCGATGCGATTTCAGACGATCAAGCCGCGGCGGAAACGGGCGAAGGGCAGCAGATTCCTGCACCCGTTACCGTCTCCGATAGTGTACAAAGAATTGACAGATACGATGATGAGGACGTCGAACTCGTCTGAACCTCCCGGTGCATGTCCGAACGACGCTCCATTCGTCTTAAGACCCGTTGGTAGCGCCAACAAAACAGGAATGGTAGCCTTGCTGTTCGTAATGGGAAATTACGAAGCCCTGAATTCCAGTTCTAGGAAGCGCTCCGCGTTCGTCTTCACAGCCTTCCTTCTTCTGTCGAGCCACGCGGCGATGCAATTTGGGATTTGGGAGGCTTTGGCAACCACCGACCAAGACGGTGACGGGTTGTCCTATGGCATCGAGTTCTACATCAACACCCAACCTCAGGACTGGGATTCCGACAACGACGGTCTTCCCGACGGATGGGAGTGGCAGTATGGCCTCGATCCCCTATCATCTGCTGGGGTAAATGGCTCCACTGGAGACCCTGACTTGGATGCTCTCACCAACCTCAACGAGTACCTATTCGGAGTTCCAGTTGGGTGGGATGAGCCATCTACCCCAAACGTCCTGGACAATGGGGTCTGGTGGAACGGAACCATCCCCGTCAGCAATTGGGATGAGGAGACTGCCATGCAACTGATTCAGGGGGCGGGTTCTGATGGGGTTGACGAGGATCCAATGGGCAACATCTGCACAGACACCTTCGACAATGACAAGGATGGCATGGTGGATTCCAACGATGGAGACAACGATGGTGACGCGGACTGCGATTCCGATGACGACGATGGCGACGGCCTGATTGATGAGGACCCAAATGGGTGGGACACAGACGGTGATGGAATGCCCGACGGCTGGGAGGCCGCTCACGGCTTGGATCCGACCTCGAATTCCAATCAGGACGGTACCTACGGGGATCCTGATGGTGACGGTCTAGCAAACATCTACGAATACGTCAATCCGGCTTGGGGCACTAGGAACGGCTCCACATTCCCGCCCACGCAGTACTTCCGGCCCGGTCCGACCAATATGACGGCCACCGAGTCCCCGTGCAATCCGATACTTTCCCTCGGCCCCGGGGGCTGTCAGATTTTTACAGCCGAGGTCGACGGGATAACGCAGACTGACCCCCAGAACAACGACACGGATGGCGACAATCTCAATGACTCCTTCGAGGCCCTCATCCTACTCACTGATCCGACCTCCGCGGACACGGATTCCGATGGCATCCCCGATGGAATAGAATTCAACGGCTCATACGGCAACAATCCCCCACAGGGCTCGGATCCCCGCAACAATAACACGGATGGAGACCATCTAGACGACGGAGAGGAGGACCTCAACGGAAACGGGGTCATAGACGATGGGGAGACGGATCCTACCAGAGTAAACGATGAGGGGGACTTCGATGGTGACGGCCTCCAGAATTGGCAGGAGAACATGAGTTGCTCGCTATGGAACGTCTCCGACTCAGACGGAGGAGGGATGAACGATGGTGACGAGCGTGACTTCTTCCGCAATACTGATCCTTGCATGTCCTTCTTCGAACTCGTTTTCACAATCACTGATTGGGACGCAAGCCAGAACATCCTGACCCTGAACTCGACCGTGGGAATCAACCCAAACCCGATTGATTGGCGGCAGTCAGGCGCTCCGATGGCATTCTACGAGACCCCCAACGGGGTGCGTACCCCCTTCCGATTCACATCCGTCGACGTCAATTGGCTGAGGGGCGTGGACACATCGCTTCCTGACGGCGCAATGACAGTAGTCTTCACCAATGGATCTTGGTGCTGGAACGCAACAGCTGGTGCAGTCAACGACCCCCACTGCGACGACGACTACCCCGACTTGGATGGAGACGGCCTTGCGGATTGGGAAGAACAGATGGGGACTTGGGGGTATCACTCCTTCATCAACCTGACAGATTCTGACGGTGACGGAGTGGACGACCTGTCCGAGATTCAGAACCAAACCGACCCCTTGGAGCCATGCCACAACCTACTAGATACGGATGACGACGGCCTGAACAACTACTTCGAGAACACGACTGGCTGCGATATGATCTTCGGCATTATGGGTGGGAACTTGACCTTTGACTCTTGGATGACCCTGTGGAACGTGGCCGATTCTGACAACGGCGGGGTGGGGGATGGGCAGGAGTACATCGACGGCACCAACCCCCAAAACAACCCTGATGACGACATAAACCCTCTCGATAGCGACGGGGACGGCATTCCAGATACCATAGAGCAAGAAATCGGAACCGATTGGAGGGATCCCGATACAGACGGGGGGGGAGTTCCAGATGGTGAAGAGTGCCCACCAGAGTATTGGGTCTCTGGTTGCGTCGAATCACCGGGGAATCCATTTGACCCAACAGATGACCTAATTGAGAACGCTCTGATGTTCACTGCTACAAACTACTCAACTGGAATGGACCCAACGCTAACTCACTACTGGAGATGGCATACGTACGATTCCTATACTGGCGTATCGTGGGGTGTCAACACCAGCCTAGTGGGATTCACACAAATTCTCCCGGAATGGTCGACTAATCAGGGGGTCGCGGACCAGTCATTCTGGAACCATAGCAACCAACTCCTATGGGAAATCATCTTCGACGAGGCAGGTTACATTGGCCCAGGCCAGGAACTGATACAACCCTACAATGTACAGAACTTCTCTGCATGGTCGGATATCATGGCGGGACTAAATTTTTCGAACTACACTAGGGACGTCATAGTCGATACGTCAATTATCGAGGCCCTATACGTCACAGCTCCCGAGGTTATCCTCTCGGCCGAAGTCAAGCAGAATACCACTGCATTCACCGGTAGTACATACGCTTCCGACCTTCCTGCCGCGTATCTGGAACAGGACAGTGCCTACGTCAACAATTTGACACAGGCCGTCCTGAACCAGTCTGGGGCTCTGTCAGCTTGGGAAAAGGTCTCAGCGATTCAGGACTTCCTGACCAACGGAAACGAGACAATCACATTCCTAAGGAACCATGATGGCTCGAAAAGGACGGACGGCTTAGGGACTGACAGCGATATCTCCCATTGGCTGCTCAACTCTTCACACGAGGGAAGTTGTGACGAGTTCGCCACCGTCTTCGCAGTAATGGTTAGGCTGGCCGGTATACCGGCAAGAAAGGTCACAGGATTCTCAGGGGGAACGTGGAATGGTGAGTCCTTCATGGTCTATGGCAAGGACTTCACCCGCTGGGTGGAGGTTCACCTGCAGACCAATCAGAACCAGGGCGAGCTGGACCTCGGTTGGGTTCCCTTCGAGGCCTGCCCACCAATGTCCCTAGTCGAGGTCGTCAACGAGACCTGGGGACCGAGTGAGATTGAGAGGAACCTCTCCAAGGGCGAGACGATATTGGTGGAGGGCACTCTGCGATTTGCCGACAACTCGACCGCCGCCGAGAACGTAACTCTGCTCATGTACCTTGTCGAGCCCGATGATGCTGACGATGTACCCGGGCGCTCCGCTGTCGCTAGGCACCTCGTGGCGAACACCACCACTGGCGAGAACGGCAGTTTCAACCTCACTGGGTTTCCCTCCGAAGTCATCCGTCCAGGTTACGGCTCTCTGGTAATCCAAACTATAGAGCAAGGCTACGTTGGCACGCAAGGAGTCACCTTCCCATGGCTAGTCAATGTCAGTGATGACGTGACACTGTCCCTTAGTGAACCGCCCCCGATAGGGGAGCCAATGCTGGGTATCGGGGTTAATACGACGGTGTTAGGGCAATTGTCTTGGTCCAGTAATCCGCCATTGGACCCGTCTCTCGTCGACGATCTTCAGGTAGTTCTCAATTACGTCACCGTTAGCGAAGGGGAGGTCAACCTAACTAGCAGAGTCGGTGGGGGCGGGTACTATGAGTTCTCGGTGCCAATTGCCGAATCGGAGCCGCTGGGCCCAATCAATGCCTCAATCACCTTTTCGGGTTGGCACGAGGGAGATCTGAACAACGCCACACCCCCATCCTACCATGCGAGGCCCAGTGCCATTTCCATGCAGTTCAACATCACCTTGTCTCCAAACCTGTCAGTCACTCTCGAGGCTCTGGGTTCCAATAATTCCATCCTAGAAATTAACAACCCCATCTTCCTCAACGGAACCGTACTGAGCAGGGGCGTCAACCCATCTACCCTGAACGGAACAATGATGCTGGAAATGAGGAGATTGGATACCTCCGGACCCTATACCACACTGCAAACTTGGTATCTTAACGACTCATCGTGGGACACTCCATCCTCCGGCAATTTCTCCATCAATTGGAGCTTCTCTGCAACAGAGGTTCCTATCCCTGCAGGGCCAGTGGAAGTTCGGATCCAGTTCGACGCAGATGGGCTTTTCGCCAATGACCAGATTCAGCTCTCAGAGTACGGAATTAGGAGCTTCGTCGAATTCAATTACACTTTGGTATCCAAGCCGCGCGGGGTTTCAGCAGAGGTTGAAGTCATCCTAACGGACCACACGGGGAGTTCATTCGCCTCGTTCGAGGGTGACTATAACCTCGACTTCGATGCGACTGGAGTCTGGAACGAGACCGACCCCAGCACACCGAGGCTCGCCGTTGCTTGGACCCCAAATCGAGAGCTGGAGGCTGGGGACTATGATTGGGTCCTGAACTACTCCGGATCAACGTGGTTGCAACCGGCTTCGGTCCAAGATACTATTCGCATTATGGGCTTGGCTAACGTCAGCACCACCATTGACTTGGACTGGACTCCCAGAGGCGGCACCAATTGGGTCTCTGGGTTCGCCAGAGACATGGTACTCTTCTCGACCGTCACCGGTAACAACTCTTCCGTAACCTTACGACTTGAGACTCCATCGAGCCTGCCCCCGGCACCCGATGGCTTTCCAGCCGCGCCTGACATCCACACCCTGGCCACTGGGTGGGTGAATACCACGACCGGTGGCTACAACTTGTCTTTCGAGATGCCAAGCGGGGTCGCCTCTGGGGTCTACACACTGAGGATAAAGCTGGACTTCACCGTCAACCCCCCTTCCGGTGGGCACTACTTCGCCATCTCCGACGGCACCGAGATCCCAGTAGGAATACAATCTGAGTTCGTAGTCACAACCGAACCCAGTGCAGTCATTCTGGTCTCTGGGGAAGATCTAGTCGTAAACGCCACTGTCACAGATGTGGAAGATGGGGGCAAGGCCATATCCGACGTAGAACTCGACCTCTACTTCGACTGGGGCGGCCCTCTCCAGCAGATACTCGAGTCTGCCACCACGGATTCGGATGGCGTGGCTGCGTTCAGCCCCACAATCCCTTCCTCGGTAGCACCCGGATTCTATGAAGTCAGAATTCATGCTCCGGATGATCTCTCTGACAACCTAAGCGTTGAGAATGCTGGGCGCTGGCTTGGCAACCACAGCACCGTCAACCTCACAGTCCAGGTCCCGAGCTTTGTTGAGATCAGTAGCATACCGACTGAAGTTACAGCCCTGCAGTACTTCACCATAGCCGGTACAGTTCTCGACTCAATCGACTCTAACCGGACCGTTCAGGGACCAGTGGGACTGGAGGTATTCTTCCTCGACCAACCTGATGAGAAACTTATCGCGAACCAAACGACAGACAGTAATGGTAGCTTCAACTTCTCCGTTCCCACGGATACTCTGGGTGATGGCGTGACCAGGGGAATTCGTACCGTCGTGGTGAGCGTCCTGAACGGGACGACCCCATTCTACCTGACCGGGACTGGCGATGCCTCGATTCTCGTGAGGGGAATCCCCCAGTTCGTCGGCACGACGCCCTTCCTGATTACCGTCGTCAATAGGGGGGATACGGCCACCATTACTTCCCGCCTTGTCGAGTTCAGCGACAACGACGAAGCATTGTCAGGGTTCTCTGTTTCAGCAAAGTTCCACGATACTTGGATGGAGCAGGAAATCACTTCCGGCGATGGCAGCATAGCCTTCGAATTCGACATTCTGCACGATCACCCCTTGGGTGTTGCGAACGTCACTTTGTTCTTCAACGGCTCAGAGGACCTACACGCTACAATCAGGACAATCAGCACCATCACAGTCAGATCTTCAGCCATCATGGCTATCGATCCTATAATCGAGAACCCACTTGCAGGCGAGTTCTTCAACGTCACGGGGTCTTTGGTTTCGAGCAATGGTAGCGCACTCACGGATAGGACGGGAAACCTGATCAATCCAACTCTGACGTTCTCAATAGACGGCGAGTCCGATACCTTCACTGTCTCCCATCTCATCTTTGAGCCAAATGGAAACTGGAGCGCCCTTCTTAGACTGGATCTCTCGTTCCCGCGTGGTCCGCATGGCATCGTCGTGCTGTTCACACCCGAGGTCAGTTACTACACCACAGCGACCGACTTAGCACTCTTCGACAGCCGAGGCTACTCCCTGCTCTCAATTGTCGACCCTACTGACCTCGATCCTGACAGCCGAATCCTAAGAGGGGGGGTTGTGGGGATCAATTTGTCTCTGATCGACAACGCTGGAAACTCTGTTCCATTCGCTCAACTGTCTGTCCAGATAGATGACGCGCCAGTGTGGGATGGCATTACGGACTCTGATGGGCACGCGTCTGCAGAACTTCTTGTCGATTCTGACAGGAACCCGGGCCCCATGACTGTGACGGCAATCTTCACAGGCGTCAACGGAACCACCGGACTTCTCGGAGATGAGGTCTGGACTCGCGTAATTGTCCTCGCACCGACCGAACTCAGAATTACTGGGACGACCCACCCTTCCGTAGTTGGGAACACTGTAACCTTCAGTGGAACTCTTCTCGATGAGAGAGGGCAGCCTTTGGTGGGGGATGGTTCCCTTGCAGGAGGCGTCATCCACCTCTCGATTGACGGCATAGACGTCGGACCGACATACACGACGATTTCCAATGCAACCAATGGACATTGGGCGATAACATACGACCTACCTCTCGACATGACCTTCGGACCCCACCAAGTGGGTGCCGAATTCCTCGGAGGATTCACTTGGGTTGACCCCATGGGTCAGGGGGACTCATTGAATCCCGAGTTCTACCTCTTCTCATCAAATAGCATCGAGTTCAATTCCACCCAGACGTCCCAGGTCATCATCACCTCTTCTCCTGGGGAGGTCGATCGAACCGAATTAGTCCTTATTCAGGGACTCTTGACGGATGGTGTTGGCAGGGGTCTGCCAAACAGGGATATTGAAGTCTCCATGGGCGGCCAGTTCGTAACCGGTCTGAATGTCGGTGACAATGGTTCGTTCAGTGTCTATATCCCTGTGCCACCTGATATGCCCCTCGGCCCTAGAATCGTGGAAATCGAATTTGCCGGTGAAGCATTCGTCCTGCCATCCAACTCATCCACCGTAATTTCCGTCTTTGGACCCGTTTTCACCTCTAT
Organism: Candidatus Thalassarchaeaceae archaeon; assembly: GCA_030749075.1. GTDB lineage: Archaea > Thermoplasmatota > Poseidoniia > Poseidoniales > Thalassarchaeaceae > UBA36. The sequence continues at coordinate 70,669 of JASMKR010000031.1, forward strand.
TGTGGAACCTTTTCCCGCTGCGGTAGACGATGCCATAATACTCCGTGGAACGGCCAAGGACAACCTTGAGGACGGCTGGTTGGGGAACCATACCATTGAGGTTTTCATTGATGGAATCCTAATTGGCATCACAAGTACCGATGACAACGGTCATTGGGCGCTTCCATGGGTGATACCCGACTCTCTTGAGATCGGTAACCACACCCTGTCCGCCATCGCTCCAGCCCAGGGCTATCACAGGCAGGGCAACGTGGAAACCACCCTTACTGTATCCTACCACACTGTGTTCACCGTCCAAGTCGAGGAATCATCAGTCACGAGGGGGTCGGAATGGAACTTCTCTGGGCGCTTATTCGAGAGTGACACTGGTTACGAGCAGGGATTGGACGGCAGGGAGGTGAGAGTCCTTCTCGATGGAACTGTCGTTGGAACTGTTTTCACGGAGTTAGGCGGCTTGTTCAGCTACAGGCACAGTCTGGGATATGCCATTTCAAGAGGGGGCCACAACATTAGCTTCTCTTATGGGGGGGAGTTCCTCTATCTCCCCACTGAGGCCAACCTGACCACCTTCGCCCTATCTGACGTACTGATCGAGGTTCAACCCATCACTTCGAAGATTATCAGGGGCAACATCTCCCACTCGATTCTCATTCAAGGCTTTGTCAGGGAGGTCGGTGGCGACTCGAGCATCTTCGAGAACCTTACGATCAGCCTCTCTTGGGGTGAGAGCAACCTGCCCCTCCAAGGGGGCCCTTGGGACAATCCTAACACCCTGAACTTCCAGATGAGGGCAAAGGCGCAAGAGCTCATGCCTCCGGGCAAGAACATCGTAACCATCAACATTGGACCTGATCAGTCGAGATTTCTCAACGGCGCCTCCAAAGATATCGAAATTATGGTTATGATCGAGGTCGATTTCACCTTATCCAGCATCGAACTATCTACCGGTCAGAGGGTGATTAGAGGGACTGTCAACGCCACTGCCAGGGACACTGGTTCACCCGTGGAGGGCCTTTCCATGACTGCCATGCTTCAGAATGGGACCACCTCCCACTTCTCCATGTCCCGGCTCACCGACGCTGAAGGGGTCTTCAAGTACGAATTCAAGTCACTCTCTCCGCTTCCCCCCCTCTCGGACACCTCCTCGTGGGGCAGGCTCAGCGTCATGCTGGACTCGGACTCGGCTTTCATCGATGCTCGAAGCCTGGCCTATCTGCCTAGGGATGGCGTCCAAATCGCGTATGAGGAGGATAAATCCGACTCCATCTTCGGCCCGGCCATGATTGGCATAGTCACCATTTTGGCCATCGCTGCTGTACTGACCTCGGTCGTCGCCGTTCTATCTCGTCGTCGCAAGGCCGCAATCAAGGAACTAGCCGATGTCTTCAGTTATACTGCAGCCATGCTCGCCTCGGGAGATGAATTCAGGAAGGCCATTTTCGAATGCTACCAGAAACTATGTGCCGTACTGATGCGCAGCGGCTTCCTCCGCAGGGACTTCGAGACTGTGAGGGAATTTGAAATCGCTATTCGTAATGCATTGCCAATCAGCGAGATTTCGTTGGTTTCGCTCGACCGGATTTTCGAGGAGGCGCGGTACTCTAGCCACGAGCTCGGAGGAATTCACAGAGAGAATGCCCAGGTTGCTCTGGCTTCGGTACTACAGGAAATCGAGGAGTTGCAGGAGATCCCCCAGAGAAGCACCCCGGTCTTCGAGGTCGAGGGCTAGCAGGACTCACTTGTCCTCATGGTCAGGATGCCATCTTCCCAGATTGCTCCAGTTATGGTCTTGCCCGCGGGTAGTCTGAAGGTCCTGAGCATCCCACCGAATCTCTCAGGTGAGATGAGACGTGCTATCTGCAACCCCTCTTCCACGAGAGTCTCGATGACCACTCCCCCAGGGTAGGGGGATGGAAGGGGTATTGCCATCTCGGAGCCCGACCACTCCCCTCCTAATTCTGCTAGGAAGTCTCCCATGGAAACCGCATCCCTTAGCACGGACTTCGACACATCCGCCACGTTGGCAACCTCGTCCAGGACCTCTCCATGACGGTCTTGGACCTCGGAGAGGTGTGGCAGTCCCCCAAGGAATATCTCGTGCATCTGCTGAGCGTTTACGTCTAATCCAATTCCGAGGTTTTCCAAACTGCCTCCGCCTTCCTCATCGTCGCCATCGACCTCGATTTCAATCCTCGACCACCGCATCTTACGACAATGCATCGAACGGACCCGAATGAACCCATTGATTATGACATCTCGAAGAAGCGCTCTACGTGCTTAGAGGTTCTGGCCGGGCTGGTGGTTTGACGAGTGTGCATAGACTGGGGCAAGCAATCTCTGACTCTCTTCTCAAGCAATCGCTTCTCCAATAGTACAATGATAGCCTTATCTTCGGCCTTACGAATCGGCCTACCTAATGCCTGCATGATACTGTTTACCGCTGGTTGCAGACTCGCGTATTTCCATGCCTTCGACCTCCCGAAGCGTCCAGTGTAGTACTCTAGCAAGGCGTCCTGCCTAGCGCTTGGAGGAGATAGGGGAAGGCCTACGCAAACCACAGCATCAAGGATATTTCCTGCGTAGTCAACACCCTCTGAGAATTTGCCACTTAGTACTCCAAATAATACTGCTTCAACCCCCATAGATTTCCACTCATGGAGCCTTCCTACCGTACCATCGACAGATCGCTTGGACATCCCCCTCTCCTCTAGTAATCTCCTCTTACCGAACGTGTAGTCAATATCTGCATAAATCCTATCCAACATCGCATAACTAGGAGCGAAAACCGCTACGTTTCCATCCGTCTTCTCCAGTACTGATCTAATGTGGTCGCGAATGGAGGCGTAGCTTGCCTCCCTCTCTGTGAACTTGCTAGTTACGTCTCTTGCAATAAATACCGGCCTGTTATCGGGCGGGAATCCAGAGTAGTACTCCTTGCACATCGCTTTATCATCGGGGATCCCTAGGATGTCTGAGTACATGGTTGGAGGAAATAAGGTTCCAGACATTAGAATAGAGCCCGCGCACTGCTTGAATATCGGCCCACCGACAACACCCGGATCAAGCAGATGACTGGTCACCCGCGGGACTTCCAGAACGTTATCGAAAATCAGAGACAGGGCAGGACTATTCCTGTACTTGATGCAGATATCCAGAAACTCTGCCAATCTGATGCAGTCGTTTTGCTCGTCCTCATCTATCGAATCATCCTCATCAACCACAACCGAAAGCAGCCTACTGTTCATTCTCATTATTCTGGCAATCCCATCTTCAGGATCATTTTCTTCTATGCCCTCTATCGCTCTCGCAATGACTTCCAGGAACTCGTCAGTATCTATCCTCAGGTCGCCAACCTTGGATGATTCATTCTCAGCGGTCTTCCCCGAGAACCACCTGCTCAATGCGGAGTCTTCCTCCAATGCCTTGACCTGCTTCTCCAGGAGTAATACATCACTATGGCTTTTGGAAACAGGCAAGTCAAGTTTCTTTGCCGATTCCTCAAGATTTTCCTTGTGCGCATTGACATCAATTCTTGCCCTATTGAACACTTTTGTCGTAACAATTCTTTCCAAGCCGAGTCTGATTCTGTCTGGTAGGTTGTGTGCTTCGTCTACGACGAGAATTGCGTTATCCAAATCCACACGCATCACGGTAAGCGATTTTTCCCGGACCGCCTCTACGAAGACGTGGTTGTAGTCGCAGACTAGAATGTCCGCTTTCCTGACTGCGGATCTTGCTGTCGCCCAAGCACAAATTCCCCTAGCACTCCCCTCCCTGATCACCCGGTCAACATGCCTCGGCTCTTCTAGGATAAAATCCTCCAAGTCTGCCCTCCTGCCTTTCCTAGCAGATCCAACAATGCCCTCTTCGCAGGTGCATTCACCGGTCGATTTGTTTACGTTATCGCACATTCCTTCCCTGCCGATGATGTCCACTAGGCTAACTTTCGGGATTTCAGTTGGGAGTTTAGAGTTGATTTGACGCACCGTCTCTACAACAATCCTGTGCTGAGATTGCCTGCCTGTCATAAACAGGATTTTCGGTTTCTCTGGGTTGGCGTTGTAGAAGTTCGCGACTTCAAATGCCGATGCAAGTGCCGCAGCGGTCTTGCCGATTCCCGTTGGAGCCGCAGCCAATAGGAAATCCCTTTCTCTGAGTGCAATTATTCCATCAGAGACCATCTTTTTCTGCGAATCCCTAATCTTTTCATGGGCGAAGAATAGTCGTGCCTCGACTTCTCTCCCAACTGACATGGAAACCCCCCTGCAAATAGAACCACCAAGAAGATTGGCCTCATCTAACTACGATGGCCTCGGAGTCCCTACTGTCGAGGACCACCTTCAGTGGCGAGTCTAGCCTCACGTGGCGTAGACCACCCTCTTCCGTCAAGGCCTCAATGTCGTCGAGCCATTCCCAATCGACCAAATCGTCCTCGAGGATGGTCAGGTAGCCTATGTTGAAGGTCACGATGTTCTGGAAGAAGTGGGTGCCCTGAGACGGTTCCACGCGAATGTCCGCCATAGGAACCTCGACGATGGTCTTGGCACCCATTATCTGGTTCCATTGTACGGGAATGCCCAACGATGGGTCAGATGACCCCCAACGCCCGGGTCCAATCAGAATATATGGCCGGTCCTCCGATCGGAGCCCGGCATCGATCTCCTCGATCACAGGTATGATATCCATCGTCTTCATCCTGTTCATACGCTTTGGGTGTACGTAAACGACATCTACAATGTGGTCGATGATGCCATTTCCCAGTGACTTGCTGCTGATGCAGACGGCCTTGTCCTTATTGACCTCGTCCAGGTCGATGTCGATGTCAACTGATTCGTCCATCAGTGGTCTGACTTGTAAGATGGCGAACTTGCGGTTTCCATCTTCGGGATTGACTGTAAGGGCGAACTCCAGCTCTACGGGGCTGCCCAAGAAGTTCTCACACGTCGCGAGGACATGGTGCAGAATGCGTGGGAGGGGAAAACGCTGGTGCTTGAGGATTGGCGCGAAGGTGACTAGCCTAGGCCCTCCCTCGACCTTTATCGAGTCCACGATCCTGTCGTCAGCAGTGATGTAAGTGGAACCGACAAGAGAGAGTCTGCCATCCTCCTCTGCAGAGGATAATCCTAGATGTAGCAGGTTCTCCTCCTCAGCAGCGAGCACCGGCCCCGATTCCCGAACCATCGGGATGGCGAAGAAGCGACTCTGTGAGGAACTGATGATTGACTGGGTGCTGTAGAATTGGTGAACCCTCTTGGGCTGGCCCGGACTGAATCTCAGGCACTTTCCCCCTGAGGAGACCTGTCTGCCAAGACCGATGCAAACGGCAGCCAGTCCATCCTCCATCTTGAGTGGTTCGACCGGGTAGTGATTTCGACTCCTTGCCGCCCCGGAGATATCGGGGTAGAAGCGACCCGAAACCTCCCTCCCGACAACCTCCTGAATCACAACTGCCATCTTCTCATCCTCGATGGTGTTGGCAGTTGCTGTAACGTATTTCTTGGCGCCCCTGTGGAATATCGATGCGTATACCAGTTTTATCGCTTCAAGCAGCCGCCTGAGTCTGACCTCAAGGTCAGGGTGATCATTCGCGAGCATGTATGTTGCGTACACCCCGGCAAAGGGTTGGTGACTGGAATCCTCGAGCAAGCTCGATGATCGTACGGCCAACGGCCACTCTGAATTCTCCAGCATGGCCCTAATCTCACGGACCTCATCATCTCCGAATTGGCTACTCAGGAATGCACGGTCCACTTCATCATCGGATTCGTCATCATGAACGAATCTAACCAGTTCGTTCCTAGACACGAAGTCGTCGAAGACCTCCGTAGCGATGACTACGGAGTTCGGGACAATGAAATCGATGTCTGGGAAGCCATCACCTAACCCCAACTCCCCCATCTTTGTGTAGAAGAACGCGAGACCCCGCCCCTTTCCCCCTAAGCTCCCTCGCCCAATTCTCTGGAAACCAACCTCGTCTATGCCAGATTCGTGATCCCTGATCGTCCGCCTCCTAACATCGGAAATATGTGCCAGAACCGACTCAGCGATGTACTTCCTCACGCCTTCTAAGTCCTCAAAATCCTCCAAAGTCATCGGTCTGAGGGAGGCTGCGAGCGAGAATTCGGTTCGGGCACGGAGCCAGTGGGAGAATTCGTTCCTCGTCGCATGGAACTCTATGGTCTCAATCGGTACCCCCTCCAACTCGACGACGAACTCCTCTAGATTCGACGCTCTGCCAATCTCCGTCTCATCAGGCATCCTGAAAATGAAATCGCCGAACCCCATCTCCTCAAGCATGAACTCCTCGATTCTCTGGTACAATGCCGGATCTTCCTTGTGGAGGAAGCGGACCCCAAGTCCCTCGGCCGCTTCCTTCAGCTCGAGGTTCTTTGATTGCAGTAGTATTGGGAGGTACCTGTGACCGCTTTGGGCATAACGAACCAATTCCAATCCCGCTGTGTCCCTCTCACCGTTTTGGTGGGGAAATCTACCATCGGTGAAGACTCCGATGATATTTCTTGAGTACTTGTCAATTATTTCCTTGGCCGAAGCCATGTCCGAGGCGAGTAGAATCTTCGCTCGGGCCCTCAGCCTCAGGAGCTTCTCATGGAGGTTACCACCCTCTCCCATGAGTTTCGTTGTCTGCCGCACCAGTTGAGTGTAGAGGAGTGGTAGGTAAGCAGAGTAGAACCTCCTGCTGTCCTCGACGAGTAGAATGACCTGCACGTCACCGTCCCTTACGTCGTTCTCTACGTTCCTTTCATCCTCAATCAACTTGCAAATCGAAAGTAGGATTCTGCTATCGCCCCCCCAAACAAATATCCTGTCAATACCATCGCCGGTTCTGAGAGTAGCCAGCTCCCTCGTGTTCTGACTCAGCATCACCACTGGCACATCCTCTTGATGGACTTTAACCAGCCTGGCAAAGGCGTAGGGATCCATGGTACCTACATTTGTCATAGTGATTACTAGATCGAAGTTGCGACTAGCGATGAGGCTCAGGGCATCATCGGCATCAGGGCTATGGATGATTCTAGGGGCCTGGGACAGGTTTAGCACCGAGTACTCCTCTTGCAGGATTTCTGCGAGATAGCCGGATTCTTCTAGGAGGTAGCGGTCGAACTGACTAGCCACGAGGAGGACCTCTGTGACTTTGAAGGGGGTCAGCCTCTCGAACCGATTCCAGTCCGTGACGCCCCCGTCCATAGGATCAGAGTCCGGTTGGCGGCATTGCATTTCAGAGGACCGGAGGGTGTGCCCCGCACGAGCGTGCGGGACGGTGTGTGTTGAGTGTGCTCAGTCTTGCTCTCGCCTTCGTAGCACCCTTGGTGCCTGCCTTGCGTCATATCCGACTGCATTAGAGAGCCTTGCACGATTCCTGATTCCCCTAAGTCCCTTAGAAAACCCCCTGATTCGGCTTGATTTGTGGTTGGGGGGGCGGTTTTGCCGCCCCCCCGTGTTGTTTGTGTGCATCCCATCCTCGCTCAATCTCTCACCTCAAGCGTTCGAATCGTCGTCAAATCGAGAACGCAGATCATCCATGCGTCTCGCGAGAAGTTCCTCTACCGTGGCCCCCTGGATCATCTCCTTGCGAATGTACTCGCGAGCAGATTGTCGGAGCACGACATCTGCGGACTCGCCCACGAATTTGCAGAAGTCACTGAGTCTGATGGTTAGATCGGGACCAAGATCGACCTCGACCCTGCCTCCCTGTCCAGGCAACGGAGATGCCAGAAGCCTGCGCACTGCCTCTCTGATGACATCCGACCTATTCCTCATCCCATCGAATCCCACGAGCCTGTCCAGTTCCATCAGGTGATCCTCGGGAATCCTCAGCGAGACCATGGGACTGACGCCGGCCACTTTGAACTACTCCTGAGTCTCGAGACGAGCATGGGCACTTAATTGTATTGCATTTGAAATGCAATTGCAATACGATAGATAGTACACACAACTAGAACCTCCAGATACTACCCTCACAGAGCGATTCAAGGCACATGGGTCCCTGCAACGGCCACGGTGCTCTGATGAAGGTCATCAACGATGCTATCCACGGTCAGTTCAAGCTCGATGGCGTTACCCAGGACCTCCTCGGCACACCCGAGCTAAACAAACTCAGTCACATCAAACAATTAGGGCTGGCCCACTTGGTTTTCCCCGGAGCGCATCACACTAGATTCGAGCATTCCCTAGGTGCTTCGCACGTTGCGGGTTTGATGGCGGAGTCTCTTGATCTGGGCGCACGGGATAGGGCGACCGTCGAGGTCGCAGCAATGCTCCATGACGTTGGTCATGGCCCGTATTCACACACGCTGGAGCACATTCTTCAAGAGCGTGGGGGGATGGATCACATGTCGGTTACTGAGGGTATTATTCTAGGAGATTATGATGTGCTGTTGGAAGGTGAGGAAACCTCGGTCGAGAACAGGGAAGCAATTCCTGACATCCTGACTCGACATGGGCTCGATCCTGTTCAAATCGCATCTCTGATTCGTGGTCCAGACGCATCTGGGACTGAGAGGTCACTGCTCAATTGGACGGAGGGCAGGGAAGATTTCTCCGGTAGCGATAATACTCTGGCTCACCTAATCCACGGCCCCGTGGACTGCGACCAGTTGGACTACCTGCTTAGGGACTCGCACTTCACAGGCGTGAAGCATGGAGTTGTGGACCATCACAGGCTCATCGAATGCCTTCAGAGCCAAGGTGGTGACATAGTCGTCGAGGAGGGTGGTCTTTCTTCGCTGGAGGGCATGCTAGCCGCTAGGGGACTGATGTACAGCTCCGTATACTTCCACAGGGTTACGAGAGTGACAGAGGTCATGTTGTCAAGGGCTGTCGAGAGAAGCAGTGAGGCCTTGCCCGACCCTATTGACCTACAGCGTAGGGTCGATGCAGAGATTTGGGGTGCACTAAATGACGCGGGGGGGTTCTCTAGGGACATTATCAGGAGACTGAAGTACCGCAAGTTGCTCAAAATCTGCTTGAGCCGTCGCAGGGAAGATCTGACCGATGATCAAGCCGGTCGATTGGTGAAACTGGCCAATGACTCCAATTCGAGGCAGGCTATGGAAGACGAAATCGCCCATCGAGCAGGGGTCGAGCCGGGCTATGTGGCAATCGACGTCCCTAGTGTGAAGCTCCTCATGGCCGAACCTAGGATGGCCCAAGTAGACATCAGGGTCGTCGGAAACGATGGGATGGCCCGGTGGCTGCGTGAATTGACCCCCATGGCGGAAGCCCTCAGGAGGCGGCAGGTCAGCCAAGAAGCAGTATACGTGATGACGCTCCCCGGAACAGAGAAGAAAGTAGCCGAAATTGCAGAGCGCCACCTGTTCTCCTGAGGCCTCCTCGTTCATGTATGCCACTTGCTACCATGAAATGACATCTTGCAACTATTGAAAAGGAGGCCTCCGCTCGCCGGGGCACCGGGTGCCTGTGAGGGAATCGGTCGAAATCGTTGGTGGCCAAATGGACAATGCGATGAAATCTGTGTATGATAGCGTGCTAGCAAGAGACCCCGATCAGCCTGAGTTCCATCAGGCAGTCGAGGAGGTCCTCGACAGCCTAGATCCGGTGATTGAGGCCAATCCGGACTACATCGACGTAGTCCGAGGCATGGTCGAGCCTGAGCGCGTAATTCAGTTCAGGGTCCCTTGGTACGGTGATGACGGCGACCTCCATGTCAATCGAGGATTCAGAGTCCAGTTCAACAGCGCCATCGGGCCCTACAAGGGCGGCCTTAGATTCCATCCCAGCGTGAACCTCTCCATCCTCAAGTTCCTCGGTTTCGAGCAGGTCTTCAAGAATAGCCTGACCGGCCTCCCGATGGGTGGTGGCAAGGGCGGTTCAGACTTCGACCCGAAGGGCAAGTCGGACGCTGAGGTCAAACGCTTCTGCCAGTCCTTCATGATGGAACTGTGGAGGCACATTGGTGCAGACTTGGACGTCCCTGCCGGGGACATCGGCGTCGGTGGAAGGGAGATCGGATACCTCTTCGGTATGTACAGAAAACTGGCAAACGAGTTCACAGGAGTTCTGACTGGAAAGGGCCGTTCCTACGGCGGCTCTCTGATTAGGCCGGAGGCTACTGGCTACGGCTTGGTATACTTCGCGCGCGAGATGCTCTCTACCAAGGACAAGTCCTTCGACGGCGCCACGGTAGCAATCAGCGGTTCGGGCAACGTCGCCCAGTTCGCCTGCGAGAAGGTCATCGATCTCGGGGGCAAGCCCGTGACTATGTCTGACAGCAGCGGCTACATCCACGACTCCTCTGGCATTGACCGCGAGAAGCTGGACTGGATTATGGACCTCAAGAACAACCGCAGGGGGCGGATGAAGGAGTATGCGGAGCACTTCGAGGGGGTGGATTACACCGAGTCGAAGCCCGAGCCGAACCTCAACCAGTTGTGGAGCACCAAGGTCGACGTCGCACTACCGTGCGCAACCCAGAACGAAGTCAATGGCGACGAGGCGAAGATGCTAGTGGACGGCGGAGTCACCGCAGTTGCCGAGGGCGCCAACATGCCCTGCACTCCCGAGGCCGTGGACTGCTTCCTATCGAATGGGGTTATGTTTGCCCCGGGCAAGGCCTCGAATGCCGGTGGAGTTGCTACCTCGGGACTAGAGATGAGTCAAAACAGCATCAGAATGAGTTGGAGCAGGGAGGAGGTCGACCAGAAGCTCGAGGGCATCATGGTCAATATCCACAAGAACGCTCACGAGACCGCCGAGAGATATGGTATGCCCGGAAACTACGTCGCCGGGGCGAACATCGCCGGATTCCTCAAGGTCGCCGAGTCCACGATGGCCCAGGGCATCCTGTGATCACTCTGGAGAACGGCCTACCTCATCAATCTCGTTCATCCTATTGACGGCGACGTACCCCGCAATCGCGATTCCAATGACCAGTGCCAGCATGATAGGTATGATGTAATGCAACCCCTCCTCTTCCTCAGCCTCGCCCCAGGTGATAGCACTGCTAACCATCTCCCCCCCTCCAAAGGCCAGATCGTCGACCAGTTGCGTAGGAGTAAGGACACGGCAAGTCAGACTGTCCTCACCGGTAGTGGACGTCCTCCATGTGAAGTGGATGGTCTCCTCGCCCCCAGCCCCAATCATCGCATTGGGCCATGTAGGGGACAACTCCGCTGCGACTCCAGTGCTGGTGACATTGCAATCTATGGCAAGGATAGCCGCTGCGGTGCCCGTGTTCGCAATCACCGCCTCGACTGCGACAGAGTCCCCCATAACTGCAGCATCGGTTGAATTCCCGTCATCACCCACTGCGATGATGGACACCCACTCTACGTTCGGCGTTACTTGGTCGACTACGACATCTGTCTGCCATCCAAGGGAGAATTGACCTCCTCCGTAGTCCCCGATTCCTGATCCATCAGGATTCCACGCTGTTCTGTAGTCAGTGATGGTCACAACCGCCTGTTCGGTCCAAATGGGGCTATCCTCCCAGGTGTTGTCATCGGACCATGCGATCTCTACGACCCTCTCGCCTCCCCCCTTGATGTACGAAACTCCGTTCAAGTCGCTGAAGTTGCTGTATGATGGGGCGTTGTGCATGCCCGTGATCTCGTAGGCGACGTAAATGGCTTCGAAACTGAGGCGCTGTCCTGCTAGCCGCCTCTCCCACTTGTCAGTCAAACCACCAGAACCCCCCACATCCTCGCCCCATTCAATTGAGCTGTAGGCCCTTGCCCTGACATCGTGGTCGTCAGTGCTATTGGTGAAGTTGGTCGTGCCTCCAAGAAAGATGGCCGCCCTATCGCTGGAAAGTATGACTGGACCTACCCTATTCATCACCGAATCATTGATTGTAACTTCCCCGGTAGTTGATATCTGGCCGCCCTCAATCAAGGAATCTACAGCCCTCATTTGCCCCTCAATTGATACTGTAAACCCCGATTCCCCATATACCATCATGTTCCGATGGAATAGGTCAGCGGCAGAGTAACTGATTTGATTCAAGTTCGAAGCGCTCAAGGTAATTTCACTTAGTGAAACCGGGTAGCAGAATGGGCCAACAAATTCAACCCATACATCAGTCGCCCCAGGTCCAAAAGTCAGGGTATACTCGGTGCCACTCATGGCTTCAGAATCGTTTCCAAAATAAGCTGTAACTCCATCTAGGCTTGACGAACCAATTGGCCTGAATGTGGCCTCAAATCTTTTGTTGGCGTCATCCCAAGGTATCATCACAGCAGAGCGATTGCTCTCATCGCAGTAACCATAGCCAACTAGGCCCGAAGGTGGTTCGGTTGCTATCATTTCCGAGTTTTCAACACGTAGAATTGATCCTTCTTCGACGAAAATATTCACGCCTCTTTCCAGCGTTACCTCGGTGTTCGAGAAGGTCAGGGATCCGCCGTTGATGACCCTGATATTCTGTGACAGGGTCATGTCCTGCTCCCAAGTCATGTCAGATTCGATAATGATGTCCTCGCCGCTCTCAGCTGTTGCTCCAGATGGCAGAACCATCCCAGTTGCGATTAGTGTCATGCAAACCAATAGGGCGCTTCTGCCATTCATTGTCACTCGGCTGGCCGAGGGGGAAATGAACATCACGGCGGCATGTCTCCGAAAAAATGGAATTAATCCCAATTCATGATGTGCGAAAGTTCAACCGCCCAAGCGGCGTGCTCAACCCGATGGCATCCGAGTACAGCCCCCTCATCGCGCCCTTGCTCGTACTGTGGCTCTATCTTCCCGGATACCTCTCGAATACCACCGCGATGCTTGGAGGCAAGTGGATTCCGGAAATGATCGGAATGGCCGTGAAGCCCATTGACGGGGGCAGGGTGCTTGGCGATGGAAACAGGCTCCTAGGGGATGGGAAGACCTGGAACGGTCTAGCCGGCGGAACCCTAGGAGGCGGTCTTCTCGGCATGCTCACCCACGCTCTTTCTCTTGGCAGCGAGGACTCCGATGCCCCATTCATCGATCCATTGACTGGAGTCACTCCGGATGCATGGTTCTGGCTCGGTGGGGAGTGGGGAGCAGTTTTCGTGCTTGGATGCGTACTGGGTTTTGGTTGCATGGTCGGCGACTCTGCTGGCTCCTTCGTCAAGCGTCGTTTCGGACACAAGAGGGAAGGCGACGAGAGCTCCGAGGCACCGCTGCTTGACACCCTCCCATTCGCGATTTCCGCCTTCTTGTTCGGCCAGTTATTGCTGGACCCTTCTATTGTCGGCAGTTCGGAACTGACGATGGGGATGGCAATACTGCTGCTAATCACCCCAATCATCCACAGGTCATTCAACCTCCTCGGCTACCGCCTTGGCTTGAAGTCCGTCCCGTATTGAGCAATGATCTCCGGGGAATTGTCTATCGTGTCAAGCACAAGCGCAACACCATGGCTGGCATGGACGTACTAATCGTCGGTGGTGGTGGTCGTGAGCACGCGCTGGCCATCGGCCTTTCCCGGAGCGAGTCCGTGGCCACTGTCCACGCTTCGCCGGGCAATGCCGGCACGTCCATGGTCGGATTGAATCACGGAATCAGCCCCAATGACATTGATGGACTGGTGAACCTCGCTGTCGATCTCGAAGTCGGCTTGGTCGTCGTAGGACCCGAGTCCCCCCTCGTTGGGGGGCTCGCAGACCGACTCAGGGCCAAGGAAATCCCATGCTTCGGCCCTCACTCCGAGGGTGCCAAGTTGGAGGGGTCAAAGCTCCACGCCAAGAGGGTCATGAGGTCGCTAGGAATACCAACCGGCGACTTCATCGTCATCCACGACCAGGGTGATGTCCAATCCTCGCTAGATGCGTTCGAGCCTCCTTGGGTGGTGAAACGAGACGTCCTAGCCGGAGGCAAGGGGGTGACTGTGACGTCCAAGAGGGAGGATGCCGAGGAGGCTTTGCGAGAGGCGATGGAATCCGACGGTTTCGCCTTATTGGAGCAGCATCTCTCGGGGGAGGAGGCATCCGTCCTCGTAGTGATGGATGAGACGGGGTACATCCTCCTTCCAGCCAGTCAGGATCACAAGCGCGTGGATGATGGAGACAGAGGACCAAATACCGGTGGTATGGGTGCATATGCCCCAGCGCCCGTTGCGACACCGGCCGTGATGAGGAGGGTCACTGAGGAGATTGTCGAGCCAATGCACCATCATTTGGGGGACGGGGACACGCCATATCGGGGATGCCTCTACGTCGGGCTCATGATCGATCGCGACGGGTCCCCCAGTGTGGTGGAGTTCAACGTCAGGCTGGGAGACCCAGAAGCCCAGGTCACAATCCCGCTCATCGCCTCCGACCTAGGTATGACCTTACTAGCCGCTGCAGAGGGAACGCTAGCCCAAATTGAGGTCGAATTCCACGATCTCAACGCTGCCACCGTCGTCCTCGCTTCCGAGGGCTATCCCGACACCCCCACAACTGGCCGACCAGTATCTGGTTGGGACGCACGCATCGAAGAGGGACAGGTAAGCGCGTTCGTGCATCTCGCAGGTGCTATTATCGGGGAAGACGGCAATCTCCATTCCATCGGCGGGAGGGTCCTCTCCGCGACCGGCATCGCCCCAACCCTTGGGGAAGCAGTCGAATCATCCTACCAGATCATCGACGGTATCGAACTCGAAGGTTCGCACTACCGCTCGGATATAGGATTCCGTGCCCTTTCGAGATGATGAGCGAACCCGTTCTGCCCCGTCATTACCGCAACCGTTCTACGAACGGTTAAAACAAGCGTTCAGGTCGCCGCGCTGCTGAGCCTTGGCTATGTGGTATGGTGGGTACGATGGAAACTGATAAAGAAGCACCCCAAGTCAACCTCCGGCTCCCCGGGATAGTCTCACCAATCGCCATCACCGCGATGCTAACCATGCTCTTCCTAGGACTCTCCCAAATCGAGGGGCGTACAATTGACAACGACTACCTCACTAGCTCCCTGAAACTACCCCTAGCAGCCCTAGCCTCAGCATGCATTGGAATAATGTCCCCATGGCTGCGACTCAGCCCTACTGTAGGACTCCGTGTTTCAGTCCTGTCATTCGGACTGTTGGCAATCGCTTCCATGGCGAACTTACTCGACCCTTTGATATTCGACAACTTGTTCGTCGCCACGTTCTTCCTAGTCGGTTCGGTAATTGGATTCCTAGTGGAGTCAAAGCGGTTTGAGGAGTCAAGCACCTTCCTTTCCGCCGTTGTGGGCCTGCACCTTGCCACGTCCTACGCTGCGGGGTTGGGGATTATCGACGGCGCTGCGACTGCTCAGATGGTAAACGTCGAGAGAGAGGCAATCGGCTCTGCCTTCTTCGCGTTCTGGTTTGCGTCTATTGCACTCGGAATTGTTGTGATGATTGCCCTGAGGGGCACAATGGAGGAAGCGGGCTCCGGCCCGATGATGTCTGCGCTCCCCACACCGGCACAGAGCCTAGAGGCGACATCCTACGCTGCCCTCATCTTCGTAGTTCATTTGATCCCACTGGCGTGGATGGGGCAGATAGAGGACATAGAGAAATTCTCTGAGTCCAGCCATCTCGGTGTCGTCTGGGCCATCTTCACGACCTTTGCCGTCCTATTGCACTCTTTCTTCCGGGCCGAGGGCTGGCACGTCCTCGGAGCGCTTCTAGCGATCAATTGGATACTGTACACTTTGGGCCATCTTCACGAGATTGGCAACGAGTTCCCATATCCCCTTGACGAAGGGGACTTGATTGGCTCGTTCTCATGGTTCTTCATGGGCTTCTGGCTAAACTTATTCGGAATCATGGCAGCGTCTCGAGGGGTATTCGGAGACATCTCCCCTCGGAGAGAGCCAAGCGGCTTCAGAATCTGGTGGAAATCGAATTCCTACGGAATCTTAGTCAGCCTAGCCCTGGTAACCGCGCTGGTAGTCAGGACCGCATGGAACGTAATCCCGGCGATGAACGCGTCGGGAACAGGTCTCTGGGACATGACTGGGGGATCTGACCCTTGGTACATGAAGAGGGTTGTCGACTACGTGATTGCTGAGAGGAGCCACCTCATCTTCGATCATGACAGGGCGTACCCACTCGGGGGCGTTAACCCTCGACCACCACTGTTCTCGTGGTCCCTCGCCCTAGGTGGTTTGGGACTCTCCTGGCTACTCGAGATTCCGGCTGAGGAGGCGGTTTGGTGGAGCATGTCCGCCCTGCCAGCGATTTACGGTGCCCTCATCGTAATCCCCATCGCTGGAATTGCCACCCGGGTCCACAGCAAAACTGCCGGCATTTTCTCAGCATGGCTGATCGCACTGATGCCTGGCCACATTAGCAGGTCGACATTTGCCATGGCTGACCACGACTCATTCGCCATGCTTTTCCTAGCCACTGCATTCTACTTCTGGATTAGGGCACTGTCCGGGATTGAGCACAAGAGGCTGTTCGAATCTACCAGTCCGAACCCACTCTACCTGCTCGCCGGGATGAGGGAGAGTTGGAAGCAGAACCCCATGGTTATGGCAAACGCCACGATGTCCGGGATTGCTTTCACGTTGATGGCGCTGGGCTGGAAGGGGTTCGTCTACGGGCCGGGAATCCTATTCCTCGCTTATTCCGTACAGGTTGCCTTCAACATCTTCCGTGGCAGGGACAGCCTCCAGTTCACTGCTGCCGCGCTGCAGATGATGATGACAGCAATTCTTCTCCCACTGCCGTTCTACGGATGGCCTGGCCTGAATTTGGTCTTCGCGCCCAGTGGCATGCAACCGATGTTCTATATCATCGGTTTCACAATTGCCGTGGGCTGGGTGGCCAGTTCCTTCAGGGACAAGCCATGGCTACTCGTAATCATCAGCGGCACGATTCTATTCGGCACGATTCTAACTTCCCTCTACCTGCTCCAAGCCGCCGATTATTACAATGGGTGGGACATACTTTTCACAGGGGGGTTCTACTTCTCAAAGAACAAGATCTTCGGAACTATCGGAGAGGCTCAGGCTCCTAGTCGAGGGGTATTATTCGCCTCATATGGACCAGTGGTCGCCCTAATAGCAATTGGATGCGGCTTTGTTCTACTATGGAGGGGCAGTCGACGGAACAAGTCCGAGCTGACTCTACTGGGCTTATGGGTAATCATCGCGACATACATGGCATGGACCGCTGGAAGATTCATCATCAACGCAACTCCGGCTATGGCGGTTGTGGGCGGTGTCGGAATCTCCATGCTTTGGCGCAGTGCCAATTCATCTGAATTCGCCAAAGAATGGAGGAGGTCCGGCATTGGAACGCCCAGGGCTAGATTCAGGTCACTATGGCCTGCGACCAAGTCACGCCCCGGCATCCCAGCGATTCTGATCGTCCTCCTTCTTGTGGCCTCGCAGCATTCCACCTACGGAATTGACTCAGGCATCCCTAGGGGGGAGGAATCCGCCTATGAGGCCGACCTAGCCATCTACGACATCGCACCGGACATTCTGAGGGAGGACTTTTTCAATATCTTCTCTGTAATGAACAGCAAGGAGTACAATCCCGAAGTCTCAGGCCTTTGGTACATGGGCACGTTCGGCCCTAGCTTCAACAGCCAGGGCTGGAACCATGCCTACGACTGGTTGTCCGAGCAGGACTCTGAGCAAGGTTTCAGCGAGCGTCCAGCCTTTGTCTCATGGTGGGACTACGGGTTCCAGGCTCTAGCCTCGGGCCAACATCCCACCGTTGCTGACAACTTCCAGTCGGGAATCCCAAATAGTGGGGGGATGCTCTTGTCGGCTGGACAAGAAGACACCCTGTCCATGTTCATCGTCACTCTGGCACAGGGCGATAGAAAGTCCAACTCCGGCCAACTTGGCGATGATTTCATCGCATCTCTCAACGAGCACATGACCCTTCGACAGGTCGCGGAGTTCGAGAGCATACTCTCCAACAGCAACAGGGAATTCGTACTCAACAGATCAATGGGCGTCGTAGCGGTGTACAACGACGTCGAACTGCTATACGGAGAGCGTCTTGGTAGCGATGGCCTCCCTCAACCAGGAAAGGTCTGGATGGTAGTAGAAGATGGGATCCAGGTCTCCGAACCCACCTCGGACGAGTCAGAGGCCATGTCCCTGTTCAACGTGACCCGCGCCTCATCAACCAAGGTCAAAATCCGTGAGCCAGCGCACTACGACATTGGCGGATATAGGTACACCAAGGACCTGATAGAAGACTACTACGACATCTCCACTGGCCTTCACAGAAGCAATGCAAAGCTGGGGATGATGCGCGCCTTCCTTGTCACTGCCTTCGACATGGAAACCCTAGTTGACATATACCACAGCATCACCTCTATTGAGTACGAGGTCTCCGACTACAACTCCCCACTGGGAAACACGGTGACCCGCAACAACGAGATTCGCTACTTCGCCGTCGATAACAGGCTCTTTCCGCTAGGTGGCTCTTACTATGAGGACCAATCCTACCATCGCGGACAGACAACAGGAATCTTCCATGCGCCAACTCATTTATCGGGGCTAGATTTGGGGACCTACATCTCAACCATGTACCAAACCCAGAGGGGCGATGCCCTTACCGGAGCCAAGGAGATGACCCAAGCCGAATACGAAGCAGAGTACCGAGGCGACCTGATTAATCAGAGCGCGGGGGTGATCACGGACCCCTCCCAAGTCATCAGGATGACCGATATCGACTACCAGCACCAATCGGAGTTCTTCGAGACCATGGTCGCTAGGGTATACGTCGGATACGGGTCCTCAACGCTGGGGCTTCCGGGAGATGCCGAGACGCCTGCCGTCTGGTTCAATCCCCAGCAGACGAATATCATGGGCGCTCCAGGCTCTTCCTTGGAGTACGCCTTCGCTCTCCCCGGAGCAATGATGAATCACTTCGTCATCTCCAACTGGTACGACGACAGCGAGTGCGAACTAAATGAGACAGGCGTCAAGATTAGCCAGTTATGCGGTACCATTTACGACTCAAACAGGGTCGTCAAGGTACTCAAGTACTACAGCGGCGCAACCGTTGAGGGCACTGTCGAATTGGAAGGCATCGGCCCTGTTCCAAACGCTAGGATCCTGATTGAGAGGGATGCATTCAGCGGCGAGGAGGAACCCGATGAGAACGGCAGCGTGATTGATAGGGACGAGCGTACGTTTTGGATACCGATTGGCCATACCCAGGCCAACGAAAACGGGGAGTATTCCTTCACCGTTCCCGCGGGCAAGATCCGAGTCTCCGCCTTCTCCGGAGAGCCAGACCTTGAGGCTGCTCGTCTTTCGATAACCCCCTCCGTGGCTTCCGAACTCGGCAACTCGATGTACGAACTGTTCTCCGAGCACAACGAACAGAGGAACGTCAATCCGATTACGGGAATCCTAGGCAACGTCTCGGGCTCGACCTGGCTCTCCGAGAACATCGTCAACGTCTCTGGGTCTGATGGCCACAGCAATGGCCAATCCCGGATAGAGGCCTCGATCTCAGTCCAGCCCTCCACTGCGGTCGGGGTCTTGTTGTGGTCTGGCGGCCTTGACTTCGCAGGGGACCCGATCCTGGGCTCTAAGGTGGTGCTGACTCCCTCCTCCGACGAGATTACTATTGAACCATATTCAGCACCCACCTCAAATGGTACGGTTGAGGGCGAATCTCTGGAGTTCAACGGCATTGGTCAAGCCACCTTCACAGGCGAGGGCACTGTCATCTCAGAGGGCATTGTGACCGTCACCGATTTCACGGGGACACACACTCAGACCATCTTGGACAATCACAGTGTTACCGGGGAGGGCCAGTTCTCGGGCAAGGGCACGCTGTCAGGAACCCTTGTTGACATCACAGCCATTTCCTGCCCCAACGATGAAATTCCTGACGGGGCCGTCGTCTGTTTGCTTGAAAATGGTAAATTCCTTGTGAATGGTACCGTAGATGCCTCGGGCAGGTTCACCGCCGACGGAACGGTCCTGTTCTCAAGAACCCTCAACCAGTCTACATTCGTTGGATCGGGTGAGTTCGAGACGGACGCTACGCAGTCACTGCCTGCCTATGGGACCATCAATGGTACGGGAATGTTCTCTGGCACTGGGATTTTCAGTGGACCAATGGTCCAACCCGGCTCCTTCCACTTCTACGATGCCCTCCCGGGCGAGTACATCCCCTCTATCGAATTCGATGATGGCACGACGGTGGAATTGGGGAGCAACTTCCTAATCGGGCTGAATTCCTTGCAGGCCCCAGTGCAGCTTACTATCTCTGGAGGGGCCATAAAGGGCAACTTGATTGACCAATCTGGTGAACCCCTGTACGGCCAGATCTCCATCTTCCCGGCCAACGACACTGCCGAGAACGCCACTACGGAGTGTTCCCAGACCGTATCCTCTCCATGCATGGTCATTCCTGATGACGACGGTGCATTCCAGATTGGTCCAATCGTCCCGGGGAACTACATAGCCGAGGTCGATCTCGACGATGATGGTTTCCCGGAGGTTTCCCAGGCTTACTCATTCCTCCCCGAGGAGGATTTCGTAGCCAATTTCCCCTACCCGATCCCAGAAATGTCGGACCTCTTTTTCACTCTCTTGGATGGGGACTCCCCACTCTCCGACCTAGAGGTCCTCCTGCGACCCGAAAATGGGTCGTTAGCTCCAGTCCTAGCGATATACGACTCGGATTTAGATTCCTACAGGGCCGAGCTCCCCCAAGGCACATGGATACTCAACCATACTTTGTCAGAGGACAAGCAGCTCTGGCAACTTATCGAGATTGGCAAGGAGGATGTGTCCGACTCCTTCAGCTTCCAGATCAGCCAGATGGTGAACGGCACAGTGCGATACTCCCAAGACGACAAGCAGGATATCGGAATCATAGTGCCAGCCGCGAGTCTCACTGAGGTAGTTTTCCAATGGGATGGATTCACTCTTTCTACCACAACGGACGCAGACGGCAACTTCAGCGTGATTCTCCCTGTGGATGCGGTTGTGGATGCCACCGTCGAAATTCTCATGGGCGTCGATGGATTCTCTTCCAATGGTACACGCTTCAAAGTGACCCGGGGAATGGACGATGTTTCTCTGAACATTGTTTCGGGTGCCATGGCAACCGGCTCTGTGAGCCTGAACCGACTTGGGAACCACTACACTGATGCAATCAAGGGCTGGGAAGCCGTCCATGTCGTCGCCACCAATACTGACGGGTCCACAAACGGGGTTTGGAGGGATGAGGCCGATTCCAACGGCTACTTCGAGATGATACTACCTCTGGGTAACTGGACATTCGTTCTTGACCCCGGTCAAATGGGCTCTAGCACGGAGACTAGGGAAATCAACTCATCCACCGTAATAGATCTAGAGCTTCTAGTCTACCCGGAAGGGAACAGCACGGTCGTAATCGACCTCTTTATCGATCACGATAGAGACAACAACGCCTCCAATGGGACGGCGGTGACATATCCTTTCGCCGTCCAGTCGTTGGAGGCCAACGGCGCTGGATACGAAGTGGTCGCAGATGGCGATGAATGGATTTCCTCCGGAAGGGCCGAGATTTCTCTGGAACCAGGCAGGTACAGGGTTGTCGTAGAAAGGGCAAATGCCTCGGCAGACGAGCCCTTCGACACTCTCTATGACCTCAACGAGGTGTTCCAAGTAGGCATGACTCCATCGGCTGTCGAGAGGTCTGTGGGATTCGAGCCCCTGTGGCTCGTAAACATCACCTTCAGCAACGAGAGCGGCAGTCTCCTAGTCGACCACGAGGTCGTTTTCGTCGATAGCGAAAACGGATGGATCCAAACTTTCCTCACCGACGAGGAAGGCAGAGTAGTGGAATATCTGTCAGAAGGTGACTGGATAGTTATCGTCGACGAGTTCGAGACCAACTCAGACGTTTTCGAAGGACTGCGTCGCCTCATTAGCGTGTCCCAAGCCAGTGCGGGGGCCCGGTTATATTTCCAGACCTCCGAGCTGGCCGAAGTCTCGATTGCCCTCTTCGAGGATTTTTCTGGTTCCAGTCTCAACCAAATGGAACTCAGGTTCACCTCCCAGGAAGGGTTGGGTTCATTCACTGCGCAGACCTCAGGCTTCTTGGAGACCATAAAGATCAGACCGACACCGGGAATGTGGAACGTAGAACTTAACCAGTCTGACAACCAAGGAGTGAGATGGGTCATCGATAATTCCTCCCTAGTCGAATCAGGAGTCTCCGTCGGCGTCGAACACATTGTCAATCTGACTGTTCGGAGGCTCGTAGAGATGAGCGGCAAGGTCTACTGGGACCTCGATGACGACGGGCTGCCAGGATTCGGAGAGGGTCTAGTCAACGTCTCGGTGAGCATTACTTCCAACGATACCACCAACCATTCTTTGACCACTGATGATGGTGGCGATTGGGCAATCTACCTCCCAGCCGGCAGTTCATGGAGCGTCTCGGTAGAAAAGCCAGGATTCGCCAACGAATCAGTTTCCGTCACCCTAGGATCTTCCCGCCATGTCGAGAATATCGTGATTTCCGCTGGGTCAGTCGAGGTTTCCGGCACCGTCTCGTACATTTCGGATGAATGGATATTTGATGATGATTGGGAAATCGTGCTGATTCCCGCGCATGGGATTTCTAGGGAGAGGGTCGTTCCAGACAAGGTTGGCAACGAAGTGGATGGGTGGACAGGCGAGTGGGTTGCCTCGGTGGAACCCGGGCGATGGATTGCCTACGTCACGGTCGATTCCCTAGAGGGGGAGTCCTACCTAATCGCTGTGGATATGCTCGATGCCGATACCGATGGTGGTTCGGTAGATTCAGATCTCTCGATTGGCGGCAAACTCTTCCTTGACACCGAGTGGCTGGACTATGACGGTGGACTGCACTCCCTTTCAGAGATCGATGACTACGATCTAGTGATTTCAATCGGAATGGGGATGGAATGGTCCGAGCAACTGGGTGAGGATGGCACCCTAGAGATGCTACTGCCCACCGGGAGAATCGACGCATCGAGTGACTTCGAGATCGAGCAACGGGCTAGGAATATGTCATACTCGGGCGGTCAAGGCGTTACAATGAAGGCCGGCCAGGACAGTCCACTAAAGACACTGAGCTTGGAACGGGTTTCGAAGCAGAACATCGAAATTTCAACGATCGGGGAAAGTACCGTCACATTGGGACTGGATCCCGAATGCGAAGTCGAGCTACTACCTCCACCACATGACTGCGAATACACACCCGTCGAATTCTCATTGCGCATCGACTACTTAGGACACAGTTCCTTCGACTCATACGACGTTGTGGGCACCGTCCTCGGGACTGATGGCATCCTTTGGCTTGTGCAGTTTGAGAACGACTCCGGGGGCTGGAACAGCACCGCCTCATTCGAGATGGGAATCGATAACGCTGAGACGATTGACAGCTTAGTTGTCAGGGTGAGTCCAGCAAACAAGAGCCAGGCCCACCATTTCGGACTTGGACACACTATTCTGATGAAGTTCAAGACTGCCGAGGGTTATTCCACCGAGCACAGTCTGACCGTGAAGGTCCCCAGATTCTCCGGATTCGAAGTAACCGAGGAATTCGTCGACACAGTCTACTTCAGTTCAGGGGATAAATTTCTGGAAATAGAGATTCCATTTCAAAATCTGGGGAACGCCGACGACCTACTGACTTTCGACTATCAATCTACTGAACACTGGAACGTGGGCATGCCAACGCTGCAACCAATCTCGCCATTCTCGGAGGGAATTACGACTATGTCACTCTCCTACGCAGTCGAGGAGGAACATCTTCCCGAGTACGCGATTGACTTCACTGTGTCCGATGCAGAAAACAACTCCTACGACTACCATATCACGCTCCTAGGGGATTCGCCAGTCCTCTCCATTCACGGAAGCACAATCCAACTCCAAGGTGGTGGAAACCCCGTCGTGGGCCAGAAGTTAACTTACGTGGTAGAGGTGGTAAATGAGGCGCATGTCAGCGCAGAGGGCGTCACTTTACGGGCAACGCTGTGTAACGACATCAAATGCGAATCAACTGCCGGGGTGAACTCGACTGCAGTAAGCGACATCCCGGAACAGGGAAGCTCGTTGTTCTATGTCCCCATGGATTACACTAACTTCACCACCCCTGCCAAGTACTTCATTATCTTCGAGATTATCCCTCCCGGATTCAACGAGGGGGACGTTCTGGTGGCTTGCGTCGCAGAGCAGGCGGAAGGGGCATCGGCGTGTGTTATGGAGGCACAACTCTGGCCTGAGTCCGAGGAAGAAGTGCTATCTTGGATTACCTATCTATTGCTGCTAATGCTCGCATTGGCACTATGGTCACTGACCCGTCGGACCGGAAGAAGGCCGGGAGCCCCCTTCTGATTGGGCGATATGGGCGATGACTCCCAGCAACACGGTGGTCGGTGATGCAGGACATAGAACACCTCGAACTGATGCCCGAACCAGATGAGCCAAGCCTGCTTACAACGGTCGACAGCGATGCCCCCGGATATCCCGGTAAGTCCTATGGGGTCTCGGATGAGGAGGCTAGGGAGATGCGCTGGCCCGCTGGCCCGATCATGGAGGTGCTATGGCCGTGGGGGGCGATTGTGTTTTCCTTGACAATCGTTTTCCTATTGCTGTCTTGGAACTTGATATCTCCCTTCTTAGGACACGTTCTACCCGATTCTGAGTGGGCATACGAGGACACCGGAATCAGGGAACTGCAGAGTTCAGGAAGATTGGGGAGCGGAGTAAGCGTGTGCATTGTGGATACGGGAATCGACATATCGCACCCTGACCTCTCCAATGTCCACCTAGCAGGTTTCAGGGACTTCTACGGCGACGATCATGATAGTGTCAGGGATATCGGGAACGAGGGTCACGGTACGCTAATGGCCGGGCTCCTCGTTGCAAACGGCACCTTTGTGGGCGCCGCTCCCGAGGTCTCCCTCTCAATCGCAATCGCTCTGGGGCCTACCGGAAAGTCGACCGATGAGCGAATGGTTTCCCAGGCAATCCGTTGGTGCCGAATCTCTCAGCAGGCCGATATCATCTCACTAAGCCTAGGCAGCGAGCCTGGTTCGGGGATGGGCTTCGAATCCGATACCGTTGGGGCCGTTAAGGAAGCCCTAGAGGAAGGGGTCTTCGTCGTCGCTGCTGCGGGGAATACGAACTCGATCACTGGTGACTCTGACGTTTCGACCCCTGCAAGCATCGAGGGTGTCATCGCGGTTGGGGCACATAGTAGGAACGAGGCTGTCTGGAAGGATAGCGCTATTGGAGCTGCAACCGACCCATATTCCGGCGAGAACCGAACGTTTCCAAATCAGAAGCCCGAGATCTCTGCCCCCGGCGTTCTCCTATGGTCTTGCGTTTCCAGCGAAAACGATCCTCCATACGCTTACTCGACTGGAACCAGCGACTCCACGGTCTTGGTCACCGGTGCTCTAGCACTCATTTTGGAGGAACACCGACAGATTATCGCCGGGCAGAACGACAGGATTGACCCCGAAGAGATAGCCCTGGTCAAGGTCGCTTTGGCCAAGTCAGCCCAAAAGACCCCCTCGCAACAGGGTTCTCATGACCCTAAGATTGGTTATGGCCTACTAGATGCTAAGGCATGGTCCGACCAAGTGGCACTGGAGTTCAATTCTATTTGAGACCACAAGGGCTCGATACTACCCTACGGTTAAATCGCTCTGATGGGGCCCGGAGCCATGGCGCGCAGTGGAAAGGCCGGTTCCATTGCCCTCGCTGCTCTCTTCCTGACCAGCGTCCTACTAGCACTAGTGCTACCGGCCAATCCTGTAAGAGCGTCCAACGAGACCACCTCCGGTACCATCACAGGTACGGAGACTTGGGCTGGAACGCACGTCCTAACTGGAGATGTGACCGTCGCCCCAGGTGCTAAGCTTATCATCCAAGCGGGAGCCACGATTACCTTTCCCAATGGGACGTATCTCGACGTGCGTGGTAGCCTATGCGCGGGGGTAGCCTCTTGCGGCAGCAGCAGCAATGCCGACCCTTCGATGAAGATCACCCTCAGGTGGGAAGAGCCCCTCAACGCCAGTGCCATTGGGGAGTGCTATGGCATGTCCGAAGGCAATCAGGAAATCTGGATTGACGACCCCTCGTGCAACGAGGGGTTGCTGATGAGAAGCAGCATTGACCTATCGGAGACGGGAATGAGGTACGTCACTTTCGACGGTCCTTGGGGAGTCCCATACTATGTCACTGCGGTCAGCGAGTTCCGTTACGCGGCCCTAGTCCTAGATGGTGCTAGCCCGACCCTGACCAACCTCGAGTTCATTGACGTCAACTCTAGCAGCGTCCTAACCACGGACCTCGCTCAGCCCACTTTCAACGGTGGCACATTCGTAGTAGGCAATGATGCCAGCAGAAGCATTGTGGGCCCCGCCCTGCAGATTTACTCCTCGGGGTCCTCAATCACTCCCTTCACCCTCAGCGATATCACACTCTCCAGTACCAACAACGGCTGTGGGAACCGGGACCGCGGCCGCGCCGCCATATGGGCGGAGAAGTCATTCATAGAGATCAACAATGCCGAAATCACCGATGGCGACTTCGGCTTCAGCCTCAGGACCTCTGCGGGCAGCGTCACC
Source organism: Candidatus Thalassarchaeaceae archaeon (assembly GCA_030749075.1). Taxonomy (GTDB): domain Archaea; phylum Thermoplasmatota; class Poseidoniia; order Poseidoniales; family Thalassarchaeaceae; genus UBA36. The sequence goes on from JASMKR010000031.1 coordinate 97,158, forward strand.
AACTCCACTGCAAGCGTCAACTGCAATGGCATCGACATCAACGGCAAGAAGTCCGTAGGCTCTGTCTACTATGACTTCGAAATTTCGAACAACGTCATCACGACCGTCCAAGGCAGTGGAATCACGCTTTACAGCGGTGCTCTGGCCACGTTGACCAACAACGACATCGAAGGCGCCTCTCAAGCCTCCGGCATCACCGTTTATTCCAGCACTGCGGCCCTCCACAACAATGAGATTGGCCCGATTGGGGGGTACAACGGACTCTGGCTGCGCGGCTCCTTCGACGTTGAAGCGGAGAATAACACCATCTTCGATACCGGAAGGGAGCCAATCGTAGCGGGAAGGTACACCCGGTCTGAGTACTCGGCATCCCGTATCTTCCTAGCTAACAACACCATCTCAACGAAGGGGACCGGCGCGTGCAGCAGCAACACATACTGGGCCGGCGACTTCACATGCCCGGCCATTCATGCCTTTGTTACCGGTGTGACGATGTACGACAACGTCGTCAACGTCGATTCCGAAGGCACCGCCGATGGCATCAGAGCCATCGGCTCGCTGTTGGACATCCAGAGGAACGTCTTCAACGTCCCCAAGTCAGGCGCCATTGTCAAGAACTTCGACAGCGGTTACTCCGAAGCCGATCAATACGGCACCCTCGGCTTCTTCTCACAGAACACGTGGAACGGTGTCGAAACGACGTACAACGTCACCAAGAGCTCAATCACTGTTCAGTCCGAGTACATTCCAAGCCCCCCTTCCGGAGAGTTCCCCGTTCTCCTTGATTGGCCAGACCAGGAGGCATGGCCCGCAAACGGCTTCCAAGGCTCCATCATACCCACTCCGGTCAAGAACTGCGCAAACTGCGACAACATGACCCCGCACAACTTCCCCCTCGCGATAAACATGGACAACAACTCCACCGTTTTCACCTTCGCCAACCTGTCAAATCTGGACCTCTCCAAGGTCAAGATAGAAACCCAACCCACACATTTTGCGGTTCAGGTCAGCAGGGCTGAGTTGGTCAGGTTCCAGACGCTGATTAAGGGTGAGAGGGTCGGCGATGCCTTGCTCATTGTCGAGGACGCCTTAGGGAACGACCTCTACTCCATCAAAACCCATTCCGATGGATTCACCCCGTGGATTTCTCTTCCCTCCAATTTCCACCTTGACTTCAGGGGGCTTGGTGGTGGTGATAATCCCGATGGCTTCGCGGATGACGAGTACGAGGACTCTTGCTCCGATGGTATCGACAACGATGGCGATCTTACCACCGATACAAACGACAACGATTGCAACTATTCTGCAGGTACAAGGGAGATGTCCCTCTACAGGTACACCGCCTATAGGTTCGGTTTCGGTTACTACCGCGGAGAGTTCACTCTCGCAGACAGTTCCTACCAAGAGACCGTCAGCCTCGAAAACCTCGCTCCGACGGTTACTGTGACCCAAGACAATGATCACTCCTATCGCAGGATTGTCAACATCACAGGCAGTGCTCACGATGGCCAACTGGCGAACAGTTACGCTACCGACCAATTGGCTCAGTGGGACCAGCGTGGTTACGTCCACTCTATCCAGATCAAGGATCCGTTTACTAACAGCTGGGAGGATGCCGGTAATGCAATAGACACCGGTGGAGCCGGGGAGGGGCATGTCACTAGGTTCAACCGGCCTTTCAGCTCCTGGTACTATGCCCTCGACATGAGTAGCATTGCTGGCGAGGGCGATTATACCTTCGAGTTTCGTGCCTTCGATGGAATCGATTACAGCCCAACAGTCTCCAAGACCTTCAAGCTCAACACACAACCTCCTACGGTTTTCGTAACCTCGCCAAGCTCGTATTCATCGCATGACGGGGGAACGGTGAATTTCATCGGAACAGCTCAGGATCCATATGGCTGCCCCTCGGAGTGTAACAAGGACGTCGGACTGATATATTTCCAGATCGAGGGCCCGAACTTCCAAGTAACGACTCCAGTCCAATCCAACGATGATGGCAGTTGGGAGTGGGAATGGGACTTCAGCGGCCAACCCCGGGATCTCGCCACCTTCACATTTACCGTTTGGGCATCCGACTCCGATTTCTGCGATGGCATCATTGACGAATGCCTGCCGGTGGTTCTGACACTGAGCATAGACAACTCCAACAGCCAACCAACCATCAGCGTCAACCAGCCACAGGCGGGCACTCGAATCTCAGTTTCCGAGAGTACGCTGCTTAGCGGTGTGGCGAGGGACTTCGACGGCGAAGTAACAAGGGTGGATGTGGAGGTCAAGGATGTCTCTAACGACTACATTACCGTACACCTCGCCTCCACTCACGATTTCACGTCCGAGGGTGAATGGGAAATCGAGTGGGACACCACCCAACTTCGCCATGATGCCGACTACCTGATCAGGCTCAGATCCTATGATGGAATGGACTTCAGCAGCTGGGTCGAGGTGGGGATTATCGCCGATAACCCACCCGATGCCGGTAACAACCAGCCTCAGTTCAATCCCAGCGAATGGGTAAGCGAGATCACACTTTTCTGTGATACTGAGTCAAGCTCTGCCAACAGGTGCACCACGATCGAGATGGACCTGATGGAATTCTTCAGCGACGCTGACGGGGACATACAGTTCATCTCAGTGTTCAACGACACCTCTGATCCCGCCGACGACAACTATGCCATCGTGATAAACGTCGCAGGTGATGGTATGGCATACTACAACCCAGCGGATATGTTCTTCTACGATCCAGACATAAGCTCTTGGACACTAAACGACGTAATTTTCATTGCTACTGATTCGCATAACTCTAAGGTCAACTCACTTCCTATTTCCTTCACAGTCATACCCATTCAGTTTTCGATAGATTCCCCCGAGGAGGCTTGGGTCGAGTTGGATGGGATTTCGGTGTATTCTGGCGTCGGCCTTCCGGGGAAGCAGGTCACCGTGCTAATCGGCGGGATTACCGTCAACAATACCATAGTGGCCGATAATGGAACTTGGGTACTCGGCATACCGGCATCAAGAATCCAGGGTGACTCCGCAACCCCCCAGTTTAGCTATAGTGGCGAATTTACCCCCGGAGATCCAATTCAACTAGGGCAACCAGAAGAAGAGGGGTCGAACTGGAACAGGATTGCTCTGGTAGGTGTGCTAGTATTCGCACTGCTGGGTGCCCTAGCCTACTTTATATTCGAAATCGAGGATGATGATGATGAGTACGGGAAGTCACCTGTGGCCCCATTAGTAGAGCCCGATGAGCCCGACGACCCCTATGCTTGGGCCAAGGTCGACGCCCCTATTCCTCCTACAACAGTTGATCGGGGTCAGCAATTGGAGCGGCACGAGGAACACCCAGGATGGTTGTGGGACCCCATCAGGGAGGAATGGGCCCCAGATCCTGAATACCATGACTCCGAATAATCCGCCCGACTCCTACCAACATTATTGAGTGGAGATTGGGGCTGAGGAACCGTGGCCACGATTTCTGCGTCCCGCCCCGGGGTCCAAGAGCGAATCTTCCTGCATCTTCGTGACTATATGGATCACAGTGACAAGGTAGAAGTCCCATTCGCACTTTCGCAGATGGGAATTGCAAACTCCGTGGCAATCGCTCGATCCAACGTTCCCAGAGCAATCTCCGGGATGAAAGAGTCCGGCCATCTCATCGAGCGTCAAGCTCACGTCACCGGAGTCTCTAGGAAACGCAAGGCATACTTTCTCACCGAAGATGGCGCTAATGTCGCCGATGAGATTTGGACAAAGGTATCCGAGCATCCGGTCAGGCTCGTACACCCCGACGGTCGATCCGAATCCACCTCCCTCTCTGAGGCAGTAGAGGGGACCGACCTGCCTCTTCGCCATGTCGACCTGCTACGCTACATGGATGACTCGGGCACGATAGACCTCTCAGGACTCACACCTGATCTAATTCAGAGGGATCTCTCCAAACACATCGAAAAACAACTCATTTCCTACCTCAACGACCTACCCCGAACCCGTCGGTTCTACGGGAGGGCGAAGGAACTCGATGTCATGGCAGAACTACTGGATTCCAAATCCGGCTCGATCCTTCTTCCCGGGATTGCAGGAATCGGGAAGACTTCCCTATCGACGAAAATATTGGACCGATTCACGCATCGACGAAACCTCCTGTACCACAGATGTCAGGACTGGGAGGGGTCACGTGCATTTCTCGAGGGATGTGCTGAGTGGCTCGCAGCGATAGGCCACAACGACCTCTCCGACTATCTTGCCTCCACTCCCGTTCCCCAACCAACCATGACAGTGAATCTAATCGAATCAGGACTCTCTGAATCTCCTTCTTTGATTGTCATTGATGACCTCCACAAGATGGGTGACGAGACTCTGTACACCATTCTTCGTGAGCTCACCTTGAGAATCCCCAATCTGAAGGAAGTCGGCCTAGTGATGTTCTCTCGTTCATTCCGGATGGTCGTCCCCGAATCCGACAGAACTGGGAAGATCGTTACACTAGTGATGCCTCTTCAGGGATTGGACGAGGATTCCAGCAAGCAGATTCTGACGGCGATGCCCGGGTTGAATCAAGAGCAGTTCTCCAATATTTACTCCTTGTCCCGGGGGCACCCCCTAATTCTTGAGCTCATAAACAGGGGGAATGTCGCTGATACCTTCCATGCGACTCTGGAGGCATTCGTGGAACAGGAAATCTTCAGCCGCCTCTCAGGTGCTGAAAAGCGCCTTCTCGGTGCAATTGCTGTGTTTCGTGAACCCATTCCTATTCATGCAGTCAAGCAAGTCGAAGGGGGTACTGACCTGCTCGATGAACTGGTAGAAAAAGGGCTAGCCCGCCAATCTGATGCGGAAAACTACGATGTCCACGATCTCGTTAGAGAGTTCCTTATGCGCTCGATGGACGATGAACTGAGGAAGGAACTGCATTCTACTGCTGTGGGTTGGTATAGGGATAAGTATGACAATGCCGCCTATAGAATTGAGTTCATTCATCACCTTCGGTATACCGGGGACGATGATGGCCTAGCCGAAGTACTGCTTTCAGAGGGTCACCGCCTTGTTAGGGCCGGCCATACCGAGCTTCTCTCAATATTGAACACCCTCGATAGGAATGACTTCGACACAAAGAGCTGGGGACTGATAAGGGAACTTAGGGGGGACATCCTCTCTATTCAGGGGAGATGGGATGAAGCAGAGATTGAATACGACGCTGCAACAAGACAAGTCGGAAGAAAAATCAGTCCCGAACTCGCCCGCCTACTATCTGCTAGAGCCGACATTGCAGTAAAACGAGGAGCAATGGATGACGCGCTTGAACTTCACCGCAAGGCCCTCCAGATACAAACCCACAAAGACATTCGTGATGCGGTTGGAGCAGCGCGCTCATACAATAATATGGGATACATCTACAGGAGAAGGAAGGATGTAAGACGCGCGCTCGAGGTTTATGGCAATGTCGAGGATATGCTGAAACTCGAGGATGATCCCGAACTCAACGAGGCTAGAATCAGACTAGCTTCCGCCTTCATCGAGATGGGGGAATTGGACAGGGCCAGAGAGCATGCCCTTGCGTCCTTCGACAATACCAAGGACATCAATCAGGATTTCCTTCACGCACGCTCGAGAGCAGTCCTCGGCAGATTCTATGCCAAGATTTCTGACAACGAGCTTGCACTCCACCACTACTCTGGTGCTTTGGAAACTCTCTCTCACCTCGATGACCCAAGAAGCGCGGTGGAGATCGAGATGCTGCTAGGGCAGGTATTAGTTGATGCTGGTAGGGGCGGGGAGGCCGGCGAACATTACCTCAACGGTCTTGCAGTGGCCGAGGCAAACGACTTCAGAATGCTACAGGGCGAGTTACTAGCTCGCCTCGGAGAGGTTGAGGCCGATCGTTCGCAGCGAATGAACTACCTACAGCGCTCGCTTTCCCTATTCAGGGAACTGGGGGCCGTGGAAAGGATGAAGGAGGTCCAGAACTCAGTTCACCGGGCGGTAATGGGGAAGTAGTCAGGCCGCCACGAATCGCCGTGGTTCCGCTTGCCCAGTCCAATGGCTGAACTCCGGCCCACGCTGTTTTGAGACTGAAATGTCGCCTGAGAATGTATCGCCAATGGCCATCAGAACCTCGCTCTCTGCCAAATGGGGGGCATTGTTATTCTCAGAAAGGTGACAGAGGACGATGCTATCCAACTCAGGGTGACACACGTTTCCCAATAGTTCGGCAGTTTGGGAATTAGAAAGGTGCCCACCTCGCCCCGAAATCCTTCGTTTGAGAGAATCTGGATATGGCCCTTGGATGAGCTTGGAGTGGTCGTAATTCGCTTCGATTGAGATGTGGTTGCAGCCACGAAGATGCTTCGCCAATTCAGCAGTGGACTCTCCGAGGTCCGTCACTATAGCAGCCCGTCCTCCATTTCCATCGCTGCCGATTACGGCGACGTTTTCGGCATCGTCATGAGGAACTGGAACTGTTATCAGACTGAGTCCGGTGGCACACTCTACCCTCTCAAGATTGCCGAACGTCCTACAGTCCTCTAGAGGGTGCCAACCCAATTTCATTGCAGTTTCTAGATTACAGTGGAGTTTGGCGTCCCATGCCCTTGAGGCTTTGAGGGCTGAGTTGGAGTGGTCCCTGTGATGGTGCGTCACGAGAATGGCGTCAATTGAATCCGGTGCGACTCCAATCAATGACAGCCTCTTCTCAGTTTGCCTGAGACTAAATCCACAATCTATCAAGGCCCTCGAGTCCCCGGAGCTTAGTAGGGTTGCGTTGCCTTTACTGCCCGAACCCAGATGAGTAATCTCGATGCTCATAATGTCATTCTCTCATCCACAGCACCCTTTGAACCAATCCATTATCTTGCCTCAATCACACGCTATTCCAAGACCATGGTGGTTAGCCGCCACCCCATTCTAGCCATCTATGTCCGAACGGCGCTCCATCACCATGATAAATCACTCAAGTAGGGAAAATGGTACCGAGTGGGTAACATGCGGCGCAAGCAGACTGCCCTGCTATTCTCCTTCCTGATATTATCTAGCCTCGCCTTCGTCTCTCAAACACGCCCACAGTCTCCGGTGTCTTCGACCGATCCGAACCTCGCAGAAGGCAGCGAGTCCCCTGTCACTGACCAGGACGGAGACCTAATCCCCGATCTCTACGAAGTCATTTTCGGTGATGACTACTTGTTGGAGACTGCGAATGTAGAGATGACCATCAATGGACTCGACCCCTCAGATGCCACCGATAACCTCACCGATAACGACGGAGATGGGCTCACCGCCCTGCAGGAGTACTGTTGGCCCTACACCATTGACAGATGTTTCGAAGAGAGGAACAGTCTTACTGGTAAGGCACCCGAGGAGACCGTGTCTGGCCTGAGGGAATACCTCGATCCCAGAGTTTCCGATACCGATGGTGATGGCCTTCCTGACGGCTACGAAGTATATATGTGCACAATTGGAGGCCTTTTCAAGAACAACCCAAACGACCCATTGAACTCGAAGAAGATTTGGGAATGCCAATTCTTCGACCCTCTCGACCCCAGCGATCTAATTGAGGACTTCGATCGGTGTGAGGCTGACTTCAGTTGGGGATGCGGCGATGGATTCGACTTCAACGGCGACGGAACTATCGACATTGGCGAGAGATTCACAAACGCCGAAGAGTACCTCTTTGGCACTCCTCAAGAATGGATAACGGAGCGGGATGGACTTTGGTGCTATGGACAAATCTCTGGCCTGTCTGAAGATGCTTGTCAGACACAATACGACAGACCCACTTCTAATCATGGTTGGATGGGTACTGACCCTCGATTCGCCGATTCGGACTATTATTCATGGGACGAGGTCGTGGCCGTCGAGCTCATAGTTCCCGGGGATGGAATTCCTGATGGTTGGGAGGCTCACCACGGCCTGGACCCTCGGAATGCCAGCGATTCCGTACTCGATAGCGACTCCGATGGATGGGATGGAAATAGGGATGGCTTCATTACTCCGGATGTAACTACGTCAACGGCCCACTGGGGAGAGTCATTCAGTAACTATGAGGAATATTCCATCGACTTCGATGAGGCATCCGGGGTCAGGCCAGGCCTCAGGGGGACCAAGGTTTCTTCGGAGCAGGGGCAGGTTCTAAACTTCGATCACTCGACTGCAATAAGCCTCTTCGATCCTGCTGTCCACTCCGTGATTGCTGACCAACCGAGGGACCGCCTCATTGTCGGTTCGAGATACGGAATAACGGCCATAGATCCGTTTAGGGGAACAACCTCCAACTTCGAGTTCCAGCCAGGGATTGAGGGATTGACGATGAGTCGCTATACGATTGGTGACTCGGACTACCTCTTACTCGGAACAAATGTGGGATTTCACACCTTCCGGATGGAGAACGGCCTCCCTATGATGGACTCAATGAAAACTCAAGAGATAGGCCCCGTTTCTACCATAATTCCCCTAAAGACCAATTCTGTTGATCTTGACCTCCTACTTTTCGGGGGCTCGAGTGCATGGAAGGCCAAGTTGGCAGTGGGGTTCGAGTCCAACTCCTCTAGTTTCGAACCCCTTCCCCTCGTTGAGCTTTCCACAATGCTCTCTCACTCCAATGCCTCAGTTACCACGGCCGCGCATGTGGAGATGTCTGGAAGAGGCCCGCTTCTCTTCATAGGTACGGATGTTGGATTACTGGGTTGGAACACTACTGATGGGTCGAACTCGGTCGGCCAACCCTGGTGGATTTTCGACATTATGAACGCAGAATATTTCGTCAATACCAATCTCTTTGACTCCACCAATGCTGCTCGGGTAAACACCATTGTGATTGGCGATGGGATCGAGGGAGAGAGCGATGTCTGGATGGGGACAAGTGGGGGTCTGCATCGGATAAACATGAACCTGATAATATCTCAACCTACAGAGGCATTCGATAATGGAAGGATGCTCAATATCGATGGCCTGCTGTCTGGAGCAAACGACGTCCATGCAATTCTTCCACTAGATGGGATGGTTGCAGTGGGGTCAAAGGATGGCACTTGGTGCCTAGAGGGGGGATCCTCGGGGATAATAGGTCCTTTTCTTAACCAAACAGAGATTCCCGGGCTCGTAACTTCAATGGTCACTTTGGACAAAGAGGGGGAGGAGTGGCTCTTCGCTGGCATCTCCCCTGGCAGATACATGAACATAGCATCCATGAACCCTCACTCTGCTGACTCTGACTTGGATGGGATGCCCGATGGGTGGGAGTTCGCTTACGGCCTAGATCCAACAGACCCCTATGACAGCCTAAGGGATCCGGACGTCGATGGAGTTTCGATTTCTTGGAGTGACGATGGGTATTACACGAGGCAATGGAGCAACTTGGATGAGTATAGATTCATTTCAGCCACAATGGACGGATTCAACGGTACCGACCCCCGACACTCTGACTCTGATGGAGATGGTTTGAGTGATGGAGAGGAGTATTGGGGGTGGTTCTTTGACTCGACCTCATTTGAATGCCATTACCTCAACGGGGCCTATATGTGCGATCCCAACACTGGGGAGTCAGCAAGGGAGGTCCATTTGGGTGGATGGCTAGGCTCGGGGTCAGGCGGCGGTAGCGATGGACCCACTGACCCAACCAATCCAGATTCGGATGGGGACGGAATGCCCGATGGTTGGGAGATTCGCCATAGGAGGTGGTTGGGGGATGTCTATACCGGCGGAAACAATTGGACCCTAGACCCTAGGGACCCCTCGGATGCTATGCAGGACGCCGACGGTGACGGACTCAGCAATATCTGCGAGTACGAGTGGGCAAGACTTCACAATCAAGTCATGACATTGGGTCTGGATACTCACGGTGAATCGAAGGAATCGGCAGCAAACTGGTTCAGTACCGATCCTAATTCAGTGGATTCCGATCACGACTCCCTCCCAGATGGCTGGGAGGCCCGCTACTCGTGCCACTGGCCATCTGAAAATGCCGGAATCAACCCGATGAACGGCTCTGATTTTCTGAACAATCCCGACGGTGACGGTTACGACTCCAATCATGACGGAACACTGGAATTGGAAGAATCTCTCGTCAATTGGCTCGAATACCATCTCAAATCGAAAATCCTCCTGCATAATGGTACTTCATCCGGTGAAAATTATCCAGGTAATCTGACTTCAGTCTTGCCCCACGAGTCATGGGATGGACTAGCGCCAGGTTCCTTTGGCGAGTACATTGGAAGCTACTATGAATCGTTGAATGCTGCCCTGCCGATTGATGACATAGGCACATCTGACCCTCTTCGCGCTGATTCGGACAGGGACGGGATGCCGGATGGATGGGAAGTCTACAATGCCCGATGGAGCCTCTTTGAGCAAGACTGGACGCTCAACCCCGTGAATAGCGATGACAGGCTAGGTGACCCAGACGGTGACGGAATGAACAACTGGGAGGAGTACAACGCCATCGACGGCCAGTTGAGTGAAAGCGATGGAACTATTTCTGTACCCCAGTTTTACCTATCTGATGCAGCGGGGGCACTCTTGGAGACTCCCTGGATTGGGGCCGAATCGTCTCTGTCGTTTGGATCATTCGTCACAGAAGAGCAGAGAAACTCGACGGGATTAACTGCCGATCCAAACAACCCTGACTCAGATGGTGATGGATTGCTTGACGGTGTCGAGTTGATTTTCACCATGTGGAACTCAACCGACAGCGTCTGGACACTCAATCCATTGGTTCCAAACGATGGGTTCTATGACTCCGACGGCGACGGTATCCGTGATTCGACTGAACTGAACCTTACTGCCAATGGTCCGGTCAATGGTGACCTTTCTCCTCCCGATGCCCCATTGTTCTGGGAGGAGGCAGATCAATTGAATCACTTAGATTCCGTGAACCGAATTTTTAGAATATTATTCAAGAAGGAAGGCAGGGCTGAGCTGGCGATGAATCAATTCTACGATTGGCAGGAGGGACACTCTGCCAAGCCTCTTCTTTCCTCAATAATTGGAATCACCGATCCAAACGAAGTCGACACCGATCGTGATGGGATGAGCGATGGGTATGAGTATTGGTTCACCGGCTGGGATCTTGAAAACAATCGTTGGAACATGAATCCCCTGAGTGATACCGATTCAGGTTATGACTCCGACGAAGATTCCTACGACTGCAACGAAGATGGGGAGATTTCCGATTCTGAATCCTTCGACAACCTTGCTGAGTATGACTCCAGATGGTACGGAAAGAGGCTGGCCATAGGCAGCATGCCAAACGGCACAGGAGTGGTGTCCTATGGCTCGGATGCTGTAACCGCTCAAATAGAGGAAAATGGGCTTTCGATGGAAGCTGCGTGGGGGCAACTTTACCTGCAGTTCGCCACGAAGAGCCTGTCTTCTTCAGAGAAGATGGGCCTGATCAATTCTTTCAACCCTGACAACTTCAACCATACCCTAATTGGAATTAGCGACCCAACCGACGCAGACTCCGACAGGGATGGTATGCCCGACGGCTGGGAGTTCTGCTACTCCCTATATGCCGAGGTACTCCCAGTCAATGCCTTCCGCTGGTCGTTGAACCCGATTAATCCCCTCGATGTAGACTACGACCCCGATGCCGACGGTTGGTTCGACAGGATGATTGGGGACAATCCAGCTGAGCAAGGGACGTGGGAGAATCGCGAGTTCTCGGCTTATGCGCCCAATCAGCAGATTTCAAACGGAGTCACTGCACTGTACTTCACAAATATCATGGAGTTCCACAATGGTACAAAACCACTCGATCCAGACTCAGATAGCGACGCAATGGCAATGATTCCAGTATTCCAAGACGGCATAATGACCGATTATGTCAGGGACATGAGCCTGTCCGATGGTCTTGAGATTTTCAAGTACGGTACAAACCCTCTCGATAATGACACAGACGGCGACATGATGCCAGACTTCTACGAGCACTACCGCGGATGGAATGAGACTAATGACAATTGGTCCTCTTTCTATAAAATCGAAGTGCAATGGCAGGAAGTCACTCCAAACAACTGGAAACCCGTGGACATCTCGAAGGGCTACATCGCCAGACCCTCACTTGGCTGGACATGGTTCACTCACGATGCCACTGATCCATCTGACGCATCACAGGACGCGGATATGGATGGTGAATGGGCCTGTTCTGGCTCTTCCTGTACATATGAGCCGTACAATAACTTCCAAGAGTACTATGCTGTCGTTAATGCCACCCTATCCTCTCCCTCAGTTGTCCGCGCCTCCTCCCTATACGACTGCTCTGGGGACACCGTCGAGGAATGGTGGCAACTGAGGGAGACGCTGTTGGGCACTTGTTCTGGCTCCAACTCACTGTCATCCAATTACTTGAGAATGAACAGAATCAACAATCAGGATTCACTCTACGCATTGATTATCGACGATAACGATGTTGACTACGAGATCGTCAACACGAGTGATGACATCATCTTCGTCAATGGTGCTTGGACGGATGAATTTAATCGATTGGCAGGAGATAGATACCACCTGCCTAACGTCGGACTCGGAGAGAATCCCTATGGTTGGTGGTACCTGGATATCGACGGCGATCTCATTGCAGATGGGACCGACCCGACGAACTGGGACACCGATGGCGATTGGTTGAACGATTTCTTTGAGATAGATGATGACCTATTGGATGGGGTGAGGGGAAACAGCGGTTCCCCCATCAGGTACGACGATCGCACTACCTCATGACCTCAATCAGTTATGTGCCCAAGCCCAATCGAGGGACCATGGTGGGCGAAGACGGGATACCGGCCCCCGACTCGCCCGTAGAGGACAAACTAATCTTCCTGCAAGAGAATATGGTTGGTTTTGTAAGCCAGTATAGCCTTCCCGCCATCGAAATTGCGCTCGTCCTCTCCAAGTACCTAAGAATCTTGACCGAATCCCTAGTTGAGCATGCAAATACCCATCTCGAGACCATCCCGGAAGACCTTCTACGAGCAAGACACCTCGAACCACTCCCTATCGCCTCCGCTCTTTCCGAATTTCCCCTAGAAGCACTCATCTACAGGGTGGACCGGGATAGGATGGACATATTAGATACCATTCTGAGAACCTCAATCAACAAGACCGAACTACCATTTCCCCCAGCCATAACACTCTTGAGGGAGTGGGAGGAAATCGTCCGAGCCCAACTATCGAGTGCAACAACCCCAGGTCACCTGTTCAGTCCCTTGGAGTTACCCAATGGATTCTAGACTCTCCCTTGTCTCGGCCGATGCCACTATTCCACTCGAGACCCACCATGCGTCTGCAATCGACCAGAAGTAAAGAACGGGCCATAGCACGAGAGACAATATCAGTGGGAATTGAATCAAGAACCACTCCCCTCCCTTCCTATGCTCCCGATTGAAGTGCTGTCCGAGGAATAGGAGAGGAACGAGGGATATAGCGACTGCGAATAGGGGTCGGACAGCTCCCCAGGGGCCAATGCCTCCGCTCAACTCGTGCCAGATGACCGAAAGCACGCCAAGGGGACTCGCTCTCGACTCATCTTCGGGTTCGAGTTGAACCACATACTCCTCGCCCACGATGCTCGACTCCATTCGTCACGGAAGAATATGACGACCCCTAGTACTATAGAAAAGGCGAACTAGATGCGGACCGTGGGGTTGCCATGGCCCTACCAAGGCTACTGCTGACGGGCTTCACCCCTTTCTCAAAGCATGCAGAAAACATTTCTCAAGATATCATTGACGCAATCTCCACCTTTGGAATCGAGGGCCTGGAGGTGGAGACCATGTTGCTGTCTGTTGACGAAAAAGGGTCCAGAATTACATCTGAAAAGATTTCTGCAGGTGCGGAATACACAGCAATCTTGCACCTAGGCTTCTCTCCCGAATCAGAGAACATTAGGCTTGAGAGGTTTGGCCGGAACAGGTACTGTATGCAAATCCCAGACAACTCCAGAAGGCAAATGAAATCCGGCACAGTTGTTTCTGGCGCTCCTGAGGTTATTGCAACCAATTCTCCTGAGCACGTCATTGACGAGTCTCTGGACGATTTCGAAGGAGTATCTTGGAGTGAGGATGCCGGAGGATACGTTTGCAACGAGACCTACTACAGGACTCTTTTTGCCGTTTCGGAGTCTGAGCATCCATCCATGCCTGTGCTATTCGTGCACCTTCCAGATGAAGGAAAAATTCCAATTAGTGTGCAGGTTTCATTGGTCCGAAGAATATCTCGATGCCTGTGCATAAGGCCACATTTCGAAGTCGTATCGGCGCTAGTTTTCGATGATAGGCACAGGGTACTTGCTTGCCGAAGGGCCCGTGGCGACAAGTGGGCAGGGATGTGGGAGTTTCCAGGAGGTAAGATCGAAGATCAAGAGTCTTCAAGAGATGCTATAATCAGGGAGGTCAGGGAGGAGCTACAAGTTTCAGTCGACCCATCACACGTAGTTTCAGAGATTAGACATAGTTACGATGACAGGGACGTATCACTGCATCTTTGGTTTTGCGGGGTTGTTTCACCCGAGGCCGTCATTCCGACTGAGCACGACGAGGTTAGATGGCTTTCTAGGGAAGAACTACTCGAAGTCGAATGGCTTCCAGCAGACTTTCCAGTTGTTGAGTCATGGTTCGTGAACGGCCTACCGGCCCCTTAATCCATGTCTCCTATGGTCTTGCGCCCCTTCGAGTCGAACCATTCAGACGGATCTCCTTCTTCGGTCATTGCAAGCTCGTCACCGGTGCTCCTAGGGATTGAGCCCCTACCACTATGCCATGTCTGCTGTTCCAGCCACGAACCCAAGTCCCTGCCCTCGACCATCACCTCCATCGTTCCACCTAGGGGGTAATCTTTCAACACGAACGAGACTTTTCCGGCTAGTGCAGATTGCCTTGAGAGAGAGAAGACAGTGGACTTGCCTATCAAAGACATAGCCATAGCATCGAGGGCGGTATCTAGAACTCTCTGTTCCCTAACAATCTTTAGGACGGTGTCCAGCGAGGTAGCCGGCCCCTTCAATTCCAATTCCCCCCTAGTGCAAGGGAAACAGCACCCGTCTGGATTTGCCTCCGGACTCCAATCGGGAAATAGCGCTTGTACTGACTTTGTTACTTTCTTTGGGTCCTCGTGGGGACGAACCACAGTGGAGACAGATACAGCGGGGTCCATGGTGCAACGAACGACTGTCTGGTCAAGAGTGCTGCGATGCCAACTCCCTCAAAGGCACGAATATTTCAAACGGCCGTCTAGTGGGGCCTGAGCATGGTGCAACGAACGACTGCAATGTCCTTCGCTCTCGTAGCATCGCCGAGCGTCTGCCTGCTCGCTATCAGGTTGGGTATTCCCACTTTCAGCGAGGCGCTATCCAACGACCTCGTCGCCGAGTCGGGGTTGCACCTATTCGCTATATTGATTGGTGTTGTGATGGTGAACAGATACAGGTCCGTCGAGGATCATGAATACCATCGTTCCAAGGCAATTGAGCGACTCACCAAGACCTATCGTAACGAGGACAAGGGCCTATGGGAGAAGGGGGATGCAGCGATTCAGAGGCTGGAAGCCAAGGCGTATGCCGACTTCAAGGGAAAGAGGGCGGTGCTTGCTAGGGAGAAGATGCGGAGCAATATCGGCGTGCTCAACAAGGAAGCTAAGGAAGTCGAGGCTCCACAACACGAAGATGGTAGATATTCCATCCGAATTGACGGGGTTGAACAGCATGTAGATCCTCCTCCAGAAATAGACAATCGCAGACCACTCTTAACGAGGATTGCCGAACTCATTGGACAAACCGTGGACCGAACCGCCTCCAAGAGGCTAGCCACGTCCTCTCCGGTGGAAAAAGCTACCAAGCCTGTCTTTGCTGTTCCAAGTAAGACAACGCCTGATTTCGATCCCAAGTGGGACGTACCCGAGGAAGTCCGAGAGAAGGAACCTCCTGTCCATTGCAACGACTGCGGTTCATTCAATCGACCCGAGGTCAACTATTGCTCCTCGTGCGGCTCATTCATCTCTGAAGCGGGGAACGGTTGATAGGACCCGGTCAGGAGCCTCGCTATGGTGAGGGGATGCCTGAGAAGCGTGACTACTACAGGGTGCTCGGCATAGATAAAGCGGCCTCGGAAACGGAAATCAAGAAGGCGTTCAGGTCTCTGGCTAGAAAGCATCATCCTGACAAGAATCCCGACGATTCCGAAGCGGAAATGAAGTTCAAAGAGATTCAGGAGGCATTCGCCATTCTATCCAACCCCGAGGAGAGGAGGAAGTATGACATGTTCGGCCACGACCGACCTGGGGGTTCGCCGTTTGGCTCTAGGGGATTCCAAGGAGTTAACATCAGTTTCGACGAACTCTTTGGAGGAGGCTTCGAGTCAATTTTCAGTCAGTTCTTCGGTGACTCCTCGAGCAGTGCTTCTCGCGGCTCCGATCTCCTAGTTCGTCACTCAGTCCCCTTTCAAGCCGTGATGGACGGAATGGAAGACGAGCTGGAGATTGATATCCTGAGGGGTTGTGAGGGCTGTGGTGGATCGGGTTCGAATAATGAGGACGGTGCACGCCCCTGTCCCTCTTGCGATGGCAGAGGAAGAATTGATGAGATTTCCATGATCGGACCATTCAGACAGAGGGTCCGCAAGGAGTGCCCTCCCTGCCGCGGCTCAGGACGAATTGTCACCGACCCCTGTCGCGTTTGCAAGGGCGAAGGCAGGTCCTACCAAGTTATCAGGGTCAAATTCTCGGTGCATCCCGGTGTAGTCTCTGGAACACGCCTTAGGATGAGGGGACAGGGTGAGGCTGCATCCAGCCACCGAGAGCAGACTGGCGATCTGTACATCGAACTGGGGGTAGAACCGCATCCTTGGTTTGAGCGCGACGGCCCTGACCTCCTGATGGCATTGCCATTGAGTTACGCCGACCTTGCTTTAGGGACCTCTGTCGAGATTCCGCACATTGATGCAGAAAATTTGAGAATCAAGGTCCCATCAGGATCCAAACCCGGCGAGACAATAACCATTCTAGGAAGGGGCTTGCCACGACCTAAGTCCAACTCAATGAGGGGTTCGGTGACTGCGGTTCTAAAGTTGGAAGTTCCCAGGAAGACGTCTCGATCCATGCGAAAGAGACTCAATGAGATGAGGGACGATATGGAGGGGGAACTCGATGACTTGGAGGTTCGGATCAAGAAAGAGGCTAGATTCCGTCGGAGGGGGTAATCTATTCTTCTTCCCATCTGATTGAGCTCATTGGGACAGCAGCTACCGGAACGCCCCCTACGACTCCAGAGAGGTTGAATCCAATGACAGACGGTTCCCCAATGATGGAAACTCGCAGGAAGGTATTCGATTGGGGGGTGAGCTTGTCGAGGAAGATCTCGTCCCCGTGAAACAGGTGCTCTGGGGAAACCCCCCCGATTCTAGCCTCTGATCCCTCAGGGGAATGGATTCGGATTGCCGCCAGTTCCCACGACTCGGACCCTATTCGAATACCAACCAGCAACGTTCCTCCGACACCAGGAATTCTCCATGCGCATATCTCGATCTGTTGAGTCAGATGACGTATTTGGGGCTGGCCCCAGTCCGAGACTACCGCTTCCCAGGCGCTGTCACTTAACTGGCGCAACGCTGACTCGATTACTGCTTTGTCCCTCTCATTTGTCGAGGCAACCTCTCCAAGCCTCTCCCTGAGCCTGCGCAGTCGCCTCTTCTCATGGTCCTCTATTTTCAGAACCCCGGAACGCCGGCCAAATCCTTCGCCCCTATTCCACCACAGCACAATAAGCAATGGAAGCAGCATCACGAATCCAGCGAACAGGTAGAAATCGGAGAACAACCTAGACAGGTCCTCTAAGGAATCTTCATTGGGAACTACAGGGCCCAAATCCACCAATTTGAAACTGTAATCTATCGACTCATCACCAGAACCTATCCTTTCTATTCGGACTGCGTGATGACCCGCCGAGAGATTCATCTCACCGTAGAAATACTCTTCATCGTCAAACGAGGTCAATTTGGCACTTTTCGAGCCTTCGATAACCCAATTGGTCTGGTTAAGCAAGAGAATCTGAAAACTTGCAGTGCTATTTGTCATAATCCCAACTCTGGCTCCATTTTCTGAGCTCACTTTCAGGGCAAAGACGTCAACTGAGTCATTATCAGAAAAATTCCCATTAATCTCAAAACCTACAAAGATTACTTGATACGTATAGTCCAATTCAGTTTGCCCCCATAGGGAGTCTGGAGCATCACCAATTTCGTTGACTTTGTGAAATCCTGAGGACAACTGCTCGGAAAAGGAAACCTGGGAAAATAACATAGTGACTACCATCGCAATAGCGAAGCAAACCGCCCTCATCACATATCGGAGAGCGTACATGTCTTAGAATCCTTCAAGCGAAATGCTACGCTCGAAGGTCGATGGCTGAGCGACCCATTGGACGAGACGTCATTGCAAGGCAGCGATTCTCCCGCTTGTTCTCATTGGGTGACCGGAGGAATCCGCTCTCCTGGTCCCCGGGACTAGTCCTTGGTCCCAATGACCCCGAGCTTCCGGTATCTCTAGCCCCTTTGAGATCAACTCGGTCATCTGACTCCATACCTGCTGTCATTACCATTCATACAAGAGGGAAACTCTGTTACCCATTCGATTCCGAGGATGAATGGGTTTCCAATGAGGGTCTGGTACTGCCCCCAAGCCTGGTTGAGTCAGATTCGGGCGAACTCGGAAGTGGCATGGAGGCGGTTCCGGTATCGTGGAACTCACTGCATCACGACGAATCTTTGGCGGTTTTGGACTCTGGGCCCTCAATAATAATCCTCATCGATGCCCCGCAGTTGGTACAGCGTCCCGGCATGCTGTCAGAGGCGCTTCAGACAGTGAGGTTTCGCTTCCCCTCCTCCCTGATTTGGGCACCCGGAATCTCAGGTCCCGACAATTGTGCTTTGCTTGCTTGGATGGGCGTAGACCTGTTCGATCTAGCTAGATTGAGGCACGCTTCCTCTCTTGGCGTTCTGCTGACTGAGTCCGGACCGAGAAAGATAGAGCAATCCATGGATGAGAACTTCGGTATGGAGTCGCAGTGCACATCGTGGACGCAAGCGATTTCGTCCACTCGAGCAGCAATCAGGGAAGGGACGCTTCGGGAACTAGCGGAGAGGCAGAGCATGTCGAGCCCCCGCTCAGTAGAGCATCTTCGCAGGCACGATTCGATGGCCAGGGGGATTGGCAGCAACCGCTCGATTCTCTCCAGCGCAGTAAGGGCAAATCGACGTCTCAGATGCTATACTTTCGAGAGCCGAAACGACCCCCTTATCCTCGATTGGAGGTCGAGGGTTTCTGAGGGGCATCTACCACCTGCACATCAGAGGGAAATCTTGGTGCTGCTGCCATGCTCGGCCAAGAAGCCATACAAACTATCGAAGAGTCACAGAAGATTCAGACGCGTACTCCGGAATACCTGTATTCACGAGGTGATGGTGACTGCCCCCCTGGGACTCGTTCCCAGGGAGTTGGAGGATCTCTGGCCAGCAGCCCATTATGACATCCCAGTTTCGGGGGAATGGGATGCTGACGAACTCGAAGTAATTCGTTCGATGGCTAGCCGCTTTGTCAGTAGGATTGGTTATTCGGTCGTCATCAATCACTCCGGAATTGACATCCACGTCGAAGGTACCCGAGTAATTGACACTCGTCAGGGGGGTTCCGCAGGATCTGGTGAGGCACTCGCGAGGTTGGAATCATCCGTCGAATCCGCTGTTTTGGGTAGTGGTGACCAAGGTGCGACCTTTGGAACGCGTCTGGAGGTGATGAAGTCAATTTCTAGATTCATTCATGGCTCCGATGCTTGGCTCGAGGGAACATCGGTATTTGGTAGGCCACCTATTCTCACAATCGAAAAGGATGGCTCCCAGATGGCAAAATGGAATCCTAGAATGGGGAGGTTCTCCTTCTCCAAGTCTAGCCTGCCATTGCTCGATGAATTGGGTGTACTGCCCAAAGTTTCACTGAGGGAGGGGGTGGATTGGGTAGGGGACATATTCTCCTCGAACACAGAATCTGCAGATGTTTCGATTAGGGCTGGGGACGAGATTCTTGTTTCCCGGGGGGGCAAGCTGATTGGTTCGGCTAGGGCTGAAGCCCCCGGTTGGGAGTGGCCTCATGGCCCCGGTAGATTGGCACGTGCCAGGCATCGCCTGTGATCAATCTGCTTCCACATACACTACGTAGCGATTATAGAGGGAGAGCAGGTGGCCCGGCTGCCCGAGGTTTGACAGATGGCTAGGATGCACAGCAAGGGCAAGGGGAAGAGCGGCTCGAACAAGCCTTACTCTGAGGCAACTCCCGACTGGTCAAACTCAGACAAGAAGGAAATCGAGGACCTCATCGTCCATCTTTCCAGCGAAGGGCATACGGGTGCAACGATTGGCACGATACTCCGCGATAAGCACGGGGTTCCGGATGTGCGTCTGGTTACGGGCGAGAGAATTTCGCAAACCCTTGCCAGACTAGATGACACCCAAAGTTACCCCGAGGATTTGATGAGCCTGATGCGCCGTGCTTTGAGACTCATTGACCACCTCTCGGCAAATGGAAAGGACATTCACAACCGAAGGCAGCTCGAACTGTGTGAATCAAAGATTCGACGCCTTTCCAGATACTACAAGAAAAAAAATCGGCTTGATGAGGATTGGACCTACAAGAGGGACCAACTCAGACTGATGGTTGAATGAGAAACGCAGGTGATTTGTACCTCCTCACCTAGGCAGCAGCAATGCGCGAGTTGCTCATGGAGGAAGTATTCTCGGACGTACGAAGTACGCTGTCATCTGCTGGTGAGGCGATGGCCACCTCAAGTGATGCCATTCTTCTGCACGCACCCCCTACTCTCCTAGGCGCCTTGGCCATAGCTCCGATTGAAGCCGCCCTATTGGACTCGGAAATACCATACAGAAGGCGTTTCAGGTCCGAAGCTCCAAAAGCTCCGCCGTTCGTTCACGTTTTGGGGCCGGAATATAGCTCCGGACCAGTCCTTGAAAGCAGTCCGATGAGGCTGACCATTTCCACAACGGTAGTAGAGGGTCTCAGAGGCCATCATGGCGATGCAAGAAAGGGACCACTAACCACAGTGCCCCAGGCGCACGCTTTAGCGCAATCCATCTTTCCGGAGAGCAGTAGGATGAGACGGATGAGGCCATGGTTGATATCTGGAAATTGGCTGGATTCAGCCCTAGATACGACATACGATCCAGTCTATACGGCCCTACGGGACCTGCTTTTATCCGAAGGTTCAATCCGAGTGGTCCCGATTCCGGAGGTCGGCAGTCCAGATTCCAGAAACTCGCCATGGTTGGATGATGATGCATTGGAGGCAATCTCCAAGCAATGGGATATGATGGATCTGGAGGCCAAGGCGAGGGCACTATCCAATCTCGCCAAGCCTGCGCTCACTAGCAGCACTCCATCATCGGCTAGATTGGAGGAATTGATGTGGCATTGCGTCCTCGGAAATGACTGGAGCACCGACCTCGCGACCCAGATTCGAAAAGCCTCTTCATATTGGGAAGGAGAACCGGCCCACATCGCAGCCGGCACAGTCGTTGATTCTCTTCTCAGAGAGGGACAATGTTGACCCTACTCTATCCTAAGGGTGCTCCCGCATTCTGAGCAGTCCAACCTCAGGGGCCTCACGTTGGACTCAACCTTGTTCTTGGTCCCACATGAAGGGCATCTAACCCTGCCGGCTTTGGTGGGACCACCACCTGCCTTCTCCATCGACTCATCGGCGGGGGAGATGAGGGTAACGGGGAACACTAGGAGAACGCTAGAGGCGACCACGCCTAGGACGATTTGCATCGGGAGGCCGAACCAATAAATCACTAGAGTCAGAACGCCGAGGACGCTGACCATAATCATGCTCGGAACCCTCGTTCTGCGTTTCGTCAGTGCCAAAGCGATTCCAATCGCCAAGCATAGGGCGAATACGGCGATCATCGCCGAAACCAGGGGGCTGTGAACAAGGGAACCCGGGGCGGCGAAGTCGATTCTGAAGTCAGTCTCAGAATCTATGTCCGATTCCTCGATTATTAGGGTCTCCATTACAATCCACCTCCGGTGTGAGTACGAGATATCGTCAGTCTCGGAATACACTGCACCAAGACCTGAAAGCATCCCAGTGCTAATCTCAAAGTCGAGATCCACCTTTGCCCAGTAGTCGTATCCCCCCGGGCGGATGAAGTCCTCGATTAGCCTCTGCCTCTGACTTTCATCAACGTCATAGGCCGCACTAATGGTGATGGAAATTACCTCGGAGTTGAATGCTGCCGATCCTCCCAAGTCAATCACTATGCCCATTGGGCCGAAATCGATTGGGTTCACGCCGAAAATCGCCTCAGGATCTAGGAATAGTCCATTGGATAGAAATGACCTCAAGTCTGATTTAGATCCCCTCAGATGGTCCTGCAGAGCCATAATTTCGGAATCGTCGACTCTTCCGTTTTGCTTGTCCGAGCTGCTCACCAAGTCAGAGTAAGAATTCAAGTTCCTCCACCAACTGCTGGAGCCTAGACTCTTATTTCCAATGTTGTCAAGCCCCCATCTCATCCACTGGGACATCGACCCATCGAAACTAATCGAAGTAGCCCTATCGATCGAGTCTCCGTCGTATTCGCATGAGATGCTGACTTCCAGCTCGGAGCCACCGATTCGCGACGGCTCTTCTGCTGGATACCAGCCAGTGCCCCCAGAGTCCACCCCTGCTGTAATCTGATGATTTTTATCAGCCTCGATTCTCAGGGCAGATTGTGGAGAAAGGTAGAAGTCGGCTCTCAAAGACCCGCCCACAAAGTCATCAGGCACCTCCCAGACGAAGGTAACCTCAACCCCATCTTCCAGAACTGTAGTGATGGGGCTTTCACTCACCTCCGTATTTTGAATCGAGAATCCTCCGCTCGAACCGGACCACATCTTGTAACCGAATCCCGAAGTCAGCTTAATTGGGAAGAACGCAAGGTTGCCCTTCACGCTCGCCTCCCTCATCTCGACGTTGACAAGTGGGAATGACATGGACAAGGAAGCATCGTTTTGTGTCGATCCCCAGAGAAACAGAATCCCCGATTCACTTCCAGGATTGGAGAAGACCAGGCCTTGCACGGATAGCGAAATCTCGATTTCTTCGCCCTCGGAAATCTCCCCATCACCGACTTCCACAGAGACTTGCAGTTCTCCTGAGTTGGTAAGGTATACTGCGGGAATCTGGGAAGAGCTCTCGTACGTGCTTCCTCCCACCTTGATTAGAACGGTGGCGTTGGCAGTAACGCCGGTTGCATCGACAACTTCGTAGGGGATGCTGAAAATCCATGTCCCTGCTGAGTAATCCCCATCCGCGCCCCAGATGACGCTCCATGCCCCTATGTTCACCTCTCCCCAAATCGACGGGGTGACGAGGAATGACTTCTCTTCGTCTAAGTCGGAGTCGAAGGGGGTCAACTCT
Organism: Candidatus Thalassarchaeaceae archaeon; assembly: GCA_030749075.1. Taxonomy (GTDB): domain Archaea; phylum Thermoplasmatota; class Poseidoniia; order Poseidoniales; family Thalassarchaeaceae; genus UBA36. Next base: position 120,601 of record JASMKR010000031.1, read on the forward strand.
CCTTCATCCGATTCTCCCATCAGATATAGCTTGAAGTCCTGAGTCTCACAGCATGAATTCACCTCGTCGGATTGCACAGACATTGGGGATAGGACAATTATGACCAACAGTGCAACTACCGCTCCCGTACCACGTGGGGAATTGCCACTCATCGTATGCTGATTGGCACCATGCCCTTGAATGCGACGCCCATAGGAACCTCACGCGCGCGATTCACTGGGCAACGCAGTTGGCCCGCACCGAATTATCTGTGCAGCCAAATCAACTTCGCTGGCCCCTTATCAGGGAGCTCTTCCAATATGGCGAAACCTACTCTCTCGAGTTGGTATGTCTCTCCAACCTGCAGTTCAAAGTCCTCGAGCAGTCCAATCTCGGAGGAGATGAGTCTGCCATCTGGCCTGTGGAGGACTGCTTCGCGACCCATGCCACTAGGAAGCCATTGGACAACTGGACGCTCGTCTGTTCTACTCCAGGACTCTACTGTAGCAGTCTCGCCGGACACTATGATATCCCCGTACTCCTTCAGGCGGATTCTAGTCGCAGCGACATCTGCAGACTGGACTGCCACGGTATCTCCAACCGTCCAATCCCTAGAACCGCTCACAGTACCTTCTGGGTGCTTGGGGATGGATAACTCCGGACCTGGCCCACCCGAACCATCCAGAGTCAGAGTCACGGGATCGCGGACGAAGCTCCGCCGCTCCGTCGAGGGGTCGATCCTCTTGGCGTGAAATGCCTCGATAGTCTGCATTGATGTGGAAATGTCCTTCTCCGAAATTCCGAGGCTAATCCAATAATCGCGGATAACATCCGGTCTGAAGCCTCTACGCCTCAGGGCGGAAAGAGTGGGCAACCGGATGTCATCCCAATCCTCGAACTCCCCGCCTTCAATCGCTGCCTTGATTTCCGATTTGGAAATCTTGCCAAACTCGTGAATCTTGATTCTTCCCCAGTACATCGTTTGCGGGTATGTCCATCCGAAGTGTTCGTAAAGTAGAGTCTGCTTACGAGTGCTGTCCATCAGGTCCTTTCCCCTGATGATGTGGGTCACTCCACATTTGTGGTCATCTACGGCGCTCTGAAAGTCCAGAAGTGGCCATACCCTGTCATTCTCGCCGACGTCCAATATTCTCAGGGCCGGCCAATCCCGCAAAGCTGGGTTCGGCAGGCTCATTGACGTCTTCACCCTGATTACGGCACCTCCCTCGTCAATTTTTCCGGATTTCATCTCTTCCCAGTCAGCCAGGCTGTCGTCCTCTGGTCGATTTCTGCATGGGCAGTCTTTCTTCTCCTCGCGCATTCTCCTGAAATTATCAACGCTGCATCGGCAGACGTATCCGAAGCCACCGGATAGCATCTCCACTGCGTGCTCGTAGTAGATGCTCATTCTATTCTCGGCTCGCATTATTTTGTCGGGCGGGCCCCCAGTGAGCCATTCCCACTCATCCACTATCATGTCGTAGGCTTCTTTCATTGGCTTCTTCAACTTGCGATCCGTGTCATCAAATCGAAGCACCATCTTGCCCCCGTAATTATTAGCGTACTCGGAGTTGATTGAAAGGCCCCTGGAGTGCCCTATTGTCAAGGGCCCATTCGGATTGGGCGCAAACCTCAGGACGATGCTAGAAGTATTTCCTGGCAATTCTCCTAAGCCCCCCATCTTTTGGTGCTTCTCGCGTTCCAGGGCCTCGGGCGCAATCTTCCCCAACTCGGCTCGGACGGCATCGACCCCCTGACTTGCGGCCATTGAGTTGGCAGCAGAGACCTCCGCATCGACTAGGTCCATGAGTTCGCGAGCCTTCTGACGCAGGTCCTCACGCTCAGAGAGCAGCCTACCGAGAACGCTGCCCGACTGCCCCTCGCCATTGTACTCGACCGCGTTCTGGAGGGCGTACTTGCGGACCACTCCAATCACGACGGCATCCCAATCACTAGGCTCGCTCATGATAATCGATTTGACCGAGCAAAGGTGGCATTTCACCATTCTTACTGATTCCAATCCTCCAAGGACGATTGTATTGGGCGTGTCGCACCGGCGTCTCTTGTGGGAACGGGGCGCCGGTGCGTCTCCGTCCAGATATCGAAAACCGTCGACCAACTCCAGCGCAGGCACTCGTGAGGGAGTTGGCCTGCACAGAGCTCTCGCACAGCGGCTCTAGTCAGGGGGTCCGAGGGATATCCCGAACCTAACTCAATTCCAATGCAACTCGCCAATCTACTTACCTCGGCATCACGCCTGAATTTCGCTATTGTGCTGGCGGCGCCTACGACAACGTCTTTTCCATCCATTCCATGATCCGAGAGGATTCTGCAACCCTGCCACCTCTCTCCGAGTTCGGACTCTACGTTCTTACCGAATCTAGGGGCATTGACGTCGCAAGCATCGAGCATAATCCTACAGTTTTCGTTAGGTTCCATCGTCGCGTTAATTGCCTCAGCAAACAACTCGACCTCTAGTGAGTTAAGGTTTCCAGTCATCATTCCTAGGTCGATTCTGGACGGTCTGCAAACGATTTCTACCACGTCCCAGCCCCTTGAGTCTGAGAGTCTGCCGATCTCTGAAACTACTTCCTCTCGCTTCTTCTTGCTGAGCTTCTTCGAGTCATCAGCACCAATGTCGACTAGGACCCCCCGATCTTCTTCGGGCACCGCGATGGCGCACACAACGAGAGGACCAATTACAGACCCCCTCCCTGCCTCATCGACCCCGATGACTCGTCCCCGCATAGTGTTGAAATTGGCATAATTCTATTGAAAACTACTGTTTTCAGAAGCATTATTGCGCAATACTGATGTTCATGTGCATTGCTCGAGGCACATGGTTCCGTTTTGGCCTTTCAAGAAGAAGCCCCCAAAATCGCGCATTTCTAGGCAGAAGTTCGTCACCAATGTCGTCGAGTACGAGCGCGAAACGGAGAAGGAAGCGAAGAGCAAGACCAGGGAAGGGGACCATTTGAAAGATCGAAAGTTCATGGACGCGATGAAGTTGTTAACGAAGAAGGATTAGCCTTCATATCACGGGATCTGGAATCAGCTCACCAAGCGCTCCCAGATCGAACTCACCTGCGTGAATGGGGGATTTGAGACCGAATGCGCTACTTATCAATGGGTCAATCTCACCAAACTCGCCCACTGCCTGTCCTCGTACAGTCACAGAGGACCCTCTTCCAGTTATCCATGGCCCCACATTGGGGGCAGTAGCGATGAAGTCGACTTCATTGGCTGGCGCACCCAGGTCCCTAAGAATTCCCTGAACAATCCCTTTGGCGGTAGAAAATCCACTTCCCACCTCTGCACACGCCCAGGCGCCCCTGTCCCTGTTCCGGGAGTCGCGAACAACCGAACCGAGTTCGTAGACGCGCTGGGGAAGCTCATGGTGGCGGTTTGCGGCAAGAAGCCTTAGCAGTGATGGGAGGATGAACTGCCGAAGCATAGTGTGCTCGGATGTAATCGGATTAGCAATGGTTGTCCTAGATCCTCCTTCTGGCCATCGCGTTAACTCGAACTGGTCAGCCTCATTTGACAGGGTAAGACTCTGAATCTCTTGTAACCCGCAAGCCCGCATACTCTCACTGAACCTACGCTTAAGGTGGGATGACTGCAGGGGGACTGCATCTATGTGAACGGACGACATCTCCTTGGGTAGATTTTCATAGCCGTAGCCTATTGCAATATCCTCAACGATGTCAATTGGGTGCATGATGTCGCTTCTCCATCTGGGCATTGAAACTATGTGCTCCTGCTCTCCCACGGCACAATCGCCCCATCTCTCTGATTTGTTCGGCCCATCGGTCACAGTCCTACTTTCATCCAGGCGGCCACCCATCCTCGTTAGCGCCTCGGAAAGGACCTCTGCCGACATCTCCAGACCCAGTATACTCCTAATCAGACGGTCTGGAACCCTGTGCTGACGCTCGTCCCCCCTAGGTGTGCTGATTGAATTTCCGTCACAACCCGTCACAAGCACACTCTCGACGAGCCCCCCCCTCTCTGCTAACGAGAGGCAGATCAAGAGCAAGCAAGCCTCGCAAGCCCTCTCGTCCCACCCAGTTACATCAATGAAAAAGTCAGTAGTCTTCTCGTTCACCGTAGTATGATCTCCATTGATAATCGGGGGAAACGAGAGCAGGTCATCATTGGAGTCTAGAATTACTGGGAAGCGATCCAGTTCACTCATCAAGTGGGAATACTCAATCCCCTTGGGATGATTTTCCAGAATCTGCCCGATGCTCATCTTCTCAGTCTCTGCTAGGGGTACGAAGGAGTATGATGGGGGAACGGTGATTACGCGGAAGGGGGGGCTCAGGGATGAGAGGTCATGAACGCCAATTGAGGAGAACCTCCTCTTTCTACCAAGGGTTAGGTGCAACTTCTCCTGATGATCCATCAGAGATTGGATGAAACCGCTCTTCTGCTCGGCGTCGGAGCCAGTGTCAACGTTCCTAACCACTGCTGCCATGATGACTGGTCGAACTTCTCGCAAAGACGGATCGACGTTCATCTCGATGTCGCCATCAAGCACCCCCATCGCAACGCCATCTCCCCCTTGAGCAAGGAACGAACGGGAGGCCTTAGCGAGAGTCTCGTGACTCAGAAGGTCCGGACGATCGGGAAAAACCTCCAATTCCACCACCGTCTCGTCATTGTTATCCACCGGACAGCCGATCCTAGGCAACCAATCCGACCAATCCTCGGGGTTGTGTTGAGTTTCATTCAGATTCTGGATGTACCTGAGAATCGAATGTTGGAGCTCTAGGGTAGGCAACGAATCACCTCAGTTCTAGCCACATCGGTAGCGGCCTATCGTACCCAGATAGACGTAGCCCAGAAATTGCAGCCGTGTCATAGTCCATGGCTCTGAGATTCCTTCTGCCGATCCTCTCAAGACCGTCTATTCCTAGTTCGCGCATCCAGCCCCTCAGGTCACACTCGACCGAAGTCAGGTAACCTTCTACATCCGTATCTTTAGGCGGTGCAACGACCACCTGACATCCGGCCGCGACGGCAATCAGCATGTCTTCAGCACTAGGCACCTCATCTAATTCCATCATCACGTATTTGCCGTACTCGGTCAGACCCATGGCTCTGGAGGCTAGGCCAATCTTCGGGAGGGCTGAAGCCAATCTGGCTCCGCCGGGGGAAGCCCCATCCACAACCGCACCGTCGAGATCCAATTCAACCACGAGTCTGAATAGGTGCTCTACTCGATTGACATGCCCCCTCAATAGAATAAGAGAGCGCTCGGACATCCTGCTATGCATCGAAACAAGCAGGGCCTCGATCTCTGCGTCGTTCAAACCCGGGAATTCGCCTAGGTCCAGAACTATGCCCGCGCATTGCCCGACAATCGAAATGGAGTCGGCCAAATTCCCTTCCCCTAGGAGCAGGAGATCCGCTGCGCGAGGGGCTGACCGTACTAGTGCGGGCTGGCTTTCCGACATTGCGCCCTTCCACTCTGAGGCGGTTTCACACTGAATTAGCCATGGCACCGGAAAGATGACCCCTTCAGAATCCGCATCGGTTGGAATAATCAGGGTGTAGTGATCAAGGGGGGCATGATTGGATAACCGATCTTCATTTGATGGAGCGAGAGTAATTCTCTCAAAGCCCTCTGCAACGAAGGACTCGGGGGCAACGGGTGGGCCTGCGAGGTTCTTGGCCGGCTCCAGTACCAGGGCATCTTCATTCAGGGAAAGTCCGAGGGGATCAAGAAGGTTCGAGAACTCAGAAATCTCATCATCGCCTATTGATCTCATGACTACTCCTTGGCCCGGAGGGGGACAGCTCCCTGAGATGACTATCCTTCCACCATTCATCCCTAATCCCGGTTCTCTGCCTACAGACCCCATCACCATAATCACTCCTTCAGACATTCCCGCACCCAGTCTGCCTCCAGCGTGCCCTTGAACGACTATCGAGCCACCCGTCATCCCAACTCCGCCTTCATCCCCAATGGAACCCTGAATCGTGATTTCACCCCCACTCATTCGAAATCCAACCTTGTCACCCGCGTCTTTCTCTACCACGGTCCTGCCAGCAACGTGATAAGCCCCAAGCATTGACGATGCCGAGCCCCTGAGGGTGAAGGTTCCACCCCGGTTAATGCCACCTGCAAACTCGCCGAGCGTACCTAGGCAAAGGACTCTGGCACCCTCGGGAAGATGGGTGATTACTCCGATTTCGCCTTTCTTAGGACGCTCGTCTCCTGCTTTCCCCCACCCAATCTTCACTGGCCGGTCTTCTTCAATCCCCTTCTCGACATACCTGTCTAGATCGCGATTGAGCTTCACGCTCTTGGCAGTGACATCTCTCATTTCCTCCACACCCCTATGAGTACCCAGACACCTCAACCATACTGTGACATTGACGATAAACGGCGTCTTGTTATTGACTCTTGCCAAGTTACGTTATGTTCATAGGCATCCTTCAGACGCCGGCGGATTACCGGAAACGGTTTCGAGGGACTTCTGTGAGCGCTATTAAGATTGCAATAAACGGCTATGGAACAATTGGAAAGCGGGTTGCAGATGCTGTAGATGCACAGGAAGACATGGAAGTCGTGGGCGTAACCAAGACTGCCCCCTCTTTCGGGTGCAATCTAGCCGTCAAGAAGGGTTTCCCCCTTTACTGCACCAGTGATGAAACCAAGCGAATATCCGCATTCTCAGAATCTCACTTCGAATGCCGCGGTGGCCTCTCAAAATTACTTTCGATTGCTGATGTCGTAATCGATTGCTCACCAGGGAAAGTGGGTGCGGAAAACCTGTCCAAATATCGGGCCGCCGGAGTCAAATACATCTTCCAAGGAGGTGAAAAGCACGAACTGACCGGTCTGTCCTACACATCTTCGGCCAACCATGCCGAGAACCTTAACGCTGAGGGCACTAGGGTAGTCTCTTGCAATACCACTGGCCTCGCGCGCACATTGGTGCCCCTGTACGATCACTGCGGTTCTTTGAGTGTGGAATGCACAATGATTCGCCGTGCTGCGGATCCCGGCGATTCCAAGAAGGGCCCCATTAACGCCATCAAACCCGTCCTCAAAGTACCTAGTCACCACGGTCCGGATGTCATGACGGTCAAGCCTGAAATCATCATCAATAGCCTCGCAGTAGCGGTTCCCACAACCATCATGCATGTGCACGCAATCGTTGCTGATCTCCCCGAAGGACATGGCCTGACGACTGAGTCGGCCGTCGATCTATGGAAGGAGACACCACGGGTTGTTGTCATGCATGGGGGGGGCAATCGCCTCACTACGACAGCTGAGGTCATGGAGATGGCTCGGGACATTGGAAGGAAATGGGGGGACCTGCACGAGATTTTCGTGTGGGAGGATGGCGCCAAGCTCGTTGGGAACCGCCTCTACTACTTCCAGGCCATACATCAGGAGAGCGACGTGATTCCTGAGAATGTTGACTGCATTCGAGCTCTGATGGGGGTGGAATCTGATTGGCGCTCATCGGTGGCCAAGACTGATGTAGCCATTTCTCGGTACTACTCCATCTAATTCTGGATACCACACTGCTCGTATAGTGTCAATAGTCAAAAGACAATCTTGGGTCGGAAACCCGAATGGCTGGACTGAAGTCGCTGTTTGGAGTTCTCGGATTGCTCCTTCTCTCCCCCTTCGCCCATTCGATTTCATTTGAAGTAGATGACTTTGAGGATTCAACCTCACACTCCAATCAAATTTCCTCCCAAAGTGTTTGGAGAATGCTGACCAACCCCGTGCATTCTACCTACCAACTTACAGAGTCAACAGGACTAATCCACTCGCCATATGGGTCTTTCGATCCCGCCACTCACCCAGTTCCCCTCGGCCCCTGGGCAGAAGTAGGTTTGGAATCCCCTACCCGAGCGGGAATCTACATCCTCCAGTCCTCCAGTTCAGACTTGGTAGCCTTGACCGAGCAATTGTACTCATTGGAAATCCCGATAATTGACCTCATTCCTGACGAAGCACTAGTAGTCAGCCTTCCCGAAATTCGGAGGGATGAGGCCCTTCGACAGATGCAGCATCTTCCGGGGGTTCGGTGGTCTGGCGATTTCCCCACTCTTTGGACCATCTCACCCGAACTCCTCCCCTTGCTGGGTTTCGATGATATCGAGGTCGACCTCGATGTCATCCCCTCATCAAATCTAATGCCTCACGAGATTGCTGACCTATCAACTGAACTCGCGGCGTTGTCACGTCCGTCGGATACACCTCCCAATTGTGACCCCTATCTCTGCCAGTTGAGGTCTGTTAGCCCCTCAATAATCACCACTCTGGCAATCGATTCGAGAATCATCAAGATTGAACCGGGCCCAACTTTAGCAATCCACAATTCCAACGCCAGCCTTATCGCAGGATTGGCCGCAGCTCTCACGACCTCCGACGACCTGTTGACCGGGGACGGCGAGGTAATTGGCATATCGGATACCGGGTTGGACGCCGATCACGGCGATTTCGAAGGGAGACTAAGGAATCCAATCTACAACCAGTTTGGACCAGACAATTCGGGAGCTGACGCAAATAGCGGACACGGTACCCACGTCACTGCAACACTCCTAGGTGATGGCTCAGGTGACTCTATTGCCACCGGAATGGTTCCTGAGGCAACATTCCACTTCTACCAACTGGAGGTCGACAGCTCCGGACTCCTAGCACGCTGGGGTTCCCTCTACGAGATGTTCCTGCACTCATGGCAGAACGACGCCAAGATTCAGACCAATAGTTGGGGTTCTGATAATCTCGTCGGCCAGTACACTTCAGACTCTCGATCTGCTGATTCATTCACCTACGATTACCCAAAGTTTCTGGTACTTTTCTCCGCGGGCGATATGGCTGAAGCGGGCGTTAATCCACCGAGTACTGCGAAGAATGTTCTCTCAGTCGGCTCCGCTACAACTGGCGCCTTCGACTCCGATCCAGTGGGCACGGTCCATGTTTCCTCATCTGTTGGCCCAACTCTCGATGGTAGGATCAAGCCCGATTTGGTTGCCCCGGGAGTCATGCTCTGCTCCGCTAGGGCGCAGGAGGCTGCATTCACAACCGGGGGCCCCTGCTCCCTCACAAACCACGAAGACGGCTCAACTCCACTCTACATGACTCTGAATGGCAGTTCTATGGCGACCCCAGTAGTTGCCGGCGCTGCGGCCATGGCTAGGCAGTACCTGAGAGAAGTCGCCGGAATCTCCGAGCCTCGCTCTGACTTGATTCGTGCACTGTTGGTAAATGGTGCTGACGACCTCGGCGAGCCAGACGTGCCCAACCCATCTGAGGGCTGGGGCCAACTGAACCTGACGAACAGCCTCTACCCAACAAAAGGAGGTCAGAACCTTTCAGTCCTCTACGACTATGGCCGTGCCCTTCTACCGGGACACAGTTTCATCTACACCTTCGAGCTGTTCGAAGGTGTAGGATTCGATGCAACCCTTGCTTGGAACGACCGCGAAGGTTCTGCTACTGCGGATCAGAATGCTAGCAGGTTGGTTAACGACCTAGATCTCACTATCATCTCTCCAGACGGTACCGCATACAGGGGTAACAACTTCATGGATGGCACAAGCTCTTCCGGTGGAAATAGGGACCAACTTAACAATCTCGAGAGGGTCAGGCTCCCCACCGCTGAGGCAGGTCTGTGGACCATCCAGATCGGCCACTCTGGAGGATTCTCCCAGGACTTCTCCCTATTGTTCAGTGCTATGGCTGAGGAGAGAATGGAGGCAGATTTGACGGTTCTCCAAGATTCGATTACTACCTTGAACCAAAACCCCTTACAGGATGAGACGATATCAATCCAACTGGCTTGGTCCAACCAGGCAGCGTCTCAAACCGGCCAGTACTCAATCAAGTTGGAAGATATTTCAGAGGGTGTCGTAATCCGGACTGATTCCTTCTCCTCCCTTGTCGGGGGAAGCGTCGAGTCACATTCCCTTTACCACTCGTTTTCGACGACTGGAGAGCACGTACTGCGTCTCACTCTGGACTACTTGTCTCAGGTCGATGAGCTCAATGACGAAACCACCGGAACGGACAACAATGTGTTCGAGTTCACCTTTGAAGTCACTCAGATTGGAGTCAGAATCATCCCCCTGATGGAGAACGGTTCTACCCCCAGCAGTTTCGAGGAAGGAATCCAGGCGCGTTCTAGGGATCTCGACCCTAGCACTGAGAGTTGGGTGGTCTTCCAACTTGAACTGAGGAATGAGGGGACTTCCGAGATTGATGTCAAACTGGGCGTTACCCAGATTCAGATGGTCGACGAGAATGGTATCCTAAAATCTCCAGGGGACGAATGGTGGCGAATACTCAACGAAAGTGGGGACGGTGACAACGATTTCTGGACCCTTTCTCCTTTCGGACAGGATGGTGACAGGAGGATTATTTCCCTGAATCTCTCCGATCAGGACGCTGATATCTCCAACAGTGCCGAAGCCAGATATGCGCTGCCTGGAAATTTCGTTTCGGACCTGACTCTTTATGACAAGAACGCGCCGACCATCTCTCACTCTATTCGGCTGTCCATTAACGTCCAGAGGGTAGAGGGGCTGTACACAATCGCTGCTGGAACGGGTGGACTCGGGGCCGAGCCAGGCGAATTCGCAGTATTTTCCTTATCCGTTAAGAACATTGGAAACGGGCCCACGCAGTATTTGATTTCATGTGACAGTCCTAACCGTTGGCTGATTAACATCGGCAATAGCCAGTCATCCAATGTCACTCTCGGACCTCTCAGCAGGCTTCAGTTCGTCCCAATCCCAATACGTGTTAGGGTCCCGCCATCTTCAGGGGGACTTCCCGCAGGAACCACTGAACATGTAACCTGTTTGACTACGTCTGTGAACGACCCCACCCTCCAGACAACCGAAGAAGCTGAGGTCGAGGTATTCGAGAGCCGCTCTTTCTCGACAGAAATTTTCGATGCTGAGGCCAACCCTCTCGGCCCCATTGCTCTAGCGGAGTTCCGTTCAGTTCTCAATGGAGACTACGTCTCAACATTGCTGGCAATAAACAATGAAGGAAACATTCCCCTTCAATTTGAGGTCAGAGCCCTCTCCTCGAGCAACTTCTGGCCAATCCAAGTGTACGAAACAGGGGAAGGGCCGCCAATCGGCGAGATAGAGTCACTCACGGTGGTGCTGCAACCAGGTGACTCGGTTGAAATCAGCATCAGGACAATTGTTCCCCTTTCGGCACAGAAGGGTGACAGGAACACCATTACCATCAAAACCACATTGGAAGGGGGCCCAATTGTCAACAATGGAACCGAGTTGGAGGTCAGGGAGATCACCACACTGGATGTCCAAATCTCTTCGGGATTTTCCATTGCCATGGGGAGGTCCGGTAACGCTGAGGTATTGCTTCACAATTCCGGAAACGTCCCCCTCTCAATCGAATTGACACTGGGAACCCTTCCCACTGGATGGTCAGGGGGGTTCCTTTCGGGAAGGCAGTTCTCTATGGATATGAATCGAGACTCAGTCATCAGTATTGGACTAGAATTACCTGGCAGCATCCAGCCCGGACCAATCGCAGATAGCGTGCCCGTAATTGTCGAATCGACATCCCCAACTGGGGTCGTCGAAGTTCAGACGATTAATCTCGATGTGACTGTCGTTCCTTCCGTATGGCTTTTGGTAGATGGTGAGATCACCCAATTACAGGGAATTGAGATCAATCAGCATCAGAGTTTCGTGGTGAATGTGCAGAATCTGGGGAACATTGCTACAGGGGTCAGCATGGGGGTGGAGGGATTGGAAGGATGGGATATTCTTCTAGTCCCAGCCTCCATCGACGACCTAGGCATCGGAGATTCGGCCGAAGTGAGTGTGTCTATTCGCCCAACGACATCTTCAGATGACGGCTTGAAGCAACTGCGCATTATTGCCAATTCTACAGTTACAAGTGAGGATGTCACTATCACCGATTCAGTCTACTCCGTTGATGTCAGTAGGGCTAGGCCATCGAATAATGGTGGGTTAGCAGGGGCTCTGGAAGCCATTGGGCTACCTGCTTGGACACTTGCCATCTTCTTCCTGTTTTCTGTATCGGCCATCATAGTGGCGGGGATGAGAATGCACAGGACTCACGAGTCACTCAGACCCGAAGAGGAGATTATCCCTCGTGGTTCGGCTTTGCAGGCCGGCACCAAGGCCGAAAGACGTGCTGCGGCATTGGAAACCTCCTCCTCGGGTGAAGTCGTTACGGGAGAGGTTTCTTCCAGCGAGATTCAAGATGTCTTGACAACTTCTCTCCCCCCATTGCCCATTCATAGAGCCCCCGAAGGGGCTCCACCACTCCCTCGAGGGGGCCTTCCTGATGGATGGACGATGGAACAGTGGGTTTCCTACGGCTCCCTCTGGTGGGAACAGAACAGCCCCTAGGGGCGCTTCTTTTTTCCCCCCACCCTCTTTGGCATGGCTGTGACGGGGTCAATCGTGCTATTCGGTCCTCCTGGGGCCGGCAAGGGAACACAAGCTACCCGAATTGTCGAATTGACCGGAAAGCCCCAGATATCTACCGGAGACATGCTAAGAGCAGCAGTTGCCTCTGGCACCGAATTGGGCTTAGAGGCGAAGAGATACATGGATGCCGGCGGGCTTGTCCCCGATCAAGTCATCATCGGGCTGATCGAGGAGCGGCTCAAGGAGCCCGACGCGACAAACGGAGTGCTCTTCGACGGGTTCCCTAGAACCGTCCCCCAAGCCGAGGCCCTCGCTAGCATCACTGAAGTTTCCATTGTCATTTCCATAGAAGTTCCAGATGAGGATATTGTGGAGCGTATTGTCGGTAGGAGGATGGACCCGGAAACCGGTGACATCTACCACATCTTGTTCAAACCACCCCCTTCAGCGATCGAAGACAGGCTCATTCAAAGGAAGGATGACACCGAAGAGACAGTGAGGAACCGACTTGATGCATATCACTTGCAAACAGAGCCTCTCGGCTCGTGGTATGGTAGCAGGGGGCTATTGGCTCCCGTCGACGGTAGTGGCACGATATCCGAGGTGGGCGATGCGGTGGCCTCCGCTGTGATTGGACTTTGAGGTGCACATGAGAAGACGCAGACAACGCACTGGTCGGAAGCGGTTGGGACGTAAGGAGGGCGCCGCGAAGGCAATCCAGCACCTCTCAGGTATCCTTGGGGCGAGGCATATTTCCAATCAAGAGATTGCTGACAGCGCGGCACGCCAATTGATGGGCATTGGAAGGAGGCACGGGGTTCGCGCCAAACCCCAGGTCACTCGAATGATTTGCAGGTCCTGCCACCTCTCCCTTATTCCCGGAAAGTCTTCTCGTGTCAGGATCTCCTCTGGCGTCATTACCAACTCATGCTTGAGGTGTGGTAGGGTCCGACGCTTAGGTCCGGATTTCTAGGGGGTCAATCGAATGTCTGACTTTGTCCCGAAGGCGGTCTTGTCGAGGGCTAAAGGTAATCAGATTGAGGTCTCGGTCAGAATTGGGCGAAGTGGAATCACTGATGCCGTGATAGGGGAGCTCTCCGAGCAGTTGGACAGGAGAAGGCTGGTCAAGGTAAAGGCGAACAGGGGCACTGTATTGGGTTCTAACGAGAGAGCGAAGCTGTTTGAGGGCTTAGCCGCAGTGACAAATTCGAGGCTTGTATTCCAAAGAGGGAATGTAGCGGTGTTCTGGAACGGCTAATTCAGCAGACCAATAATGCCCGGGTCAGACATCTTCGAATAGTGATGTATTTAGAGGCGGCAAATGCCGGCCAGAACAATGGTGAGTGAGCCTCAGGTAGTCTTGGCAATTTTCCTGCTGTCCTTCACGCTTATTCTCTCTGAGGTCGTCCATAGGACGATAGCCGCTTGGTTTGGCTCAATCCTCATCCTATCCTATGGTCATGCAACGGGGGTGTTCGACACTCACAGCGAGACCCTCGAGCACACCATGCTCGGTTGGATCGAATTCGAAGTAATTGGCCTCCTACTTGGGATGATGGTGTTCGCGTCGATTCTGGAGTTATGCGGATTCTTCGAGTTCGTAGCAGTGAAGGCGGCAAGGATGAGCGGGGGCGATCCTTGGAGACTCATCGTTATCCTTGGTACGTTCACCACCTTGCTTTCTCTCGTCATTGACAATGTTACCGCCATTATTATCATCGCACCTGTCACACTGAGGATTTGCAACAAACTGGAGATTAATCCAGTACCCCCCCTCATGGCCGAGGCAATTCTGTCCGATACCGGCGGCGTTGCATCCATGGTCGGAGACCCTCCAAATGTGATGATCGCTGCCGAGGCCCACTCAATGGGTCTGGAGCAATTCGGATTCAACGGTTTCCTGTTGCGCTTGGGAATCCTGACGTTGTTGGCATGGATCGCCACGCTCGGCTACTTCAGGTGGTACTATCGTGACTGGAGAACCCAAATCCCCCCTCACGCGGAACTGCTGATAGATGAGGATGAGTGGGATTCAATAACGGATCGAAAACTGATGAACACAACTCTATTTTTCCTCGGGCTGACCGTTGTGATGTTCTCCGCAAAGGAGTTCTTACATCTCGAAGTGGAGATTCATGCAATAGCTATGGCTGGTGCCGGTCTAGCCCTCATCGCTGCCAGACCGGTCGAGGAGGAACTCAGAGAGGGCTTCATCAACGACGTTGTTGACAATGTTGAGTGGCAGGCACTTATCTTCTTCGCCGGCCTATTCATCCTAGTCGGTGCGGTCGGCGACGTCGGTTATCTGGAAAAACTGGCTAATTGGATATTCGAAAACTTCGGAGATGACGAGGTAATGTTAGCAGTTGCAATCATTTGGGTCTCTGCCGTTTGCAGCGCGATAATCGACAACATCCCATTCACAGCCGCCATGATACCTGTGATTGTCAGCATCACCGAGGCCAGCAACGGAGCGCTCTCAATCGAACCCCTGTTCTGGGCACTGGCAATGGGAGCCGGATTCGGTGGAAATGCCACTCCGATTGGCTCGAGTGCCAATGTCATGACGGTCGCCATCAGCGAGCGTGGCCCCCGCCCCATTACGACTGGGGAATGGGCTCGCGCCGGCTTTCCTGTGATGATCATTACCTGCTTAGTAGCGACAATTTTCATGATCTTGTTCCACGGGACTTTGTATTCCTGAATTTCAGCCTCTAGCCCCTCAGTTATCATCAAGGCCGGCAGCCTCATGGCTTACTTTTGTGACCGCGTGCCCAGTCTGCGGTTTTTCTCCGATGGATCAGTCCGTCTGCCCTGCATGCGGGACAATAACCCACACCACGATCTCCAATACCTCTGAAATCAAATCCGCCCAAGGCGATGTAGAGGGCATTGCTGAGGTCGAGTCAATCACAGAACAAGATGATTCAGTCGAGGGCGAAGAAACCCTCCGACCGGCATCTCCACAACTTCCGTTTGGAATCGACCATGCACCAATATCTTCGAAGCAAGCATCCCTGCCCTTCGGTCTTGAACACGCGCCAGAACACTCTCGTGAATGAGAATTCAGCCCCCCTGAAGGGTGGCTAACTCCCGGCTTGTTCAAATACCATAGGTCGGTCGGAAATCTGCTTTGTGCGCCTTGATACGTCTTAGGTATCAGGGTAAGTGGTCGAGGCTGCTTCGCCCTGCGGGGAGACGGAGTGGCCTGAGAAACCAGAATTGATATGCCTGGACACCAGAGGCCTCACATTAGTGAGTACAATATAGAAATCATGATGCTACAACCCGATTGGGGGATGGCTCGGCTCGAGAGCCGAAGAAGGTCGTGACAAGCTGCGATAAGTCGCGGGGAGAGGCATGAATCTCTTGGATCCGCGAATTGCCGAATTGGACCTCCTGACAACAGTCATTCCTCGTTTGAGGAAGGGGAACCCCCCGAACTGAAGCATCTCAGTAGGGGGAGGAAAAGAAATCAATAGAAATTCCGTGAGTAGTGGCGAATGAAAACGGAATAGGACAAACCGAATCTCCTAGGGAAACCTTGGAGAGATGTGGAGTATGGACATCTGAAGCCTAAGTCCGGGAAGTAGAAGTCGTCCTGGAACGGCGCACCAGAGAGGGTGAAAGTCCCGTAAACGTAACGGATATGGCCATGTGATGTATCCTGAGTAGCGTGCGTTGGATATCGCGCGTGAATGTGGGAGGCAGAGACTTCCAATCCTAAATACTACTCGAGACCGATAGTTGACAAGTAGCGTGAGCGAAAGCTGAAAAGTATCCTTAGCGGGATGTGAAAAGACCC
>JASMKR010000032.1:0-12833 GCA_030749075.1 Candidatus Thalassarchaeaceae archaeon
TCCTTGGTAATCACGACCGTACTGGCCTATGCCGTGGGCCTCTCGGGAGCGTTCCTGCAGTACTCCCTGCAGGAGTCGGTTTTCGATGCCAAGGTCGACTTCGCCGACGATCCGGGTCCAGACTCAGAGGGACGAACCAACGACTCGGTCCTTTGGGAATCTCTGTGCGACGATTTCGTTTCGATGGACGAGTTCATCGACTGCGGAATCGTCTACGGTCGCCAGGGAATCAGGGTTAGCGGGTTCTTCGATGACGGATTCATAACCCCACAGCCCCTGAATGTCGTCTCCGTCGGGGGAACCACCGGTGATTGGGCGAACGTGAGCTGGGACTACAGCGAGGCTCTGGAGTGGGGGCCGCCGATCAATGGAGAAAGGCCAATCAGGTTCTACGGGGACGGAATCTGGGACGGGGAGTTCGGAGAGAGGCACTCGGTCGTAGGCGACTCATCGAGGCTGATCTACGGGAGCTGGCCCCCAAGCGCAGCAGAAGCGGCCGCGAAGGGAGCGGTGGTGCTCCCATCCATGATAGCGAGCGAGGCCGGCGTTTCTGTCAACGACACAATCTCCTCGCTGACCTTCACGTACGTGACCGACTACCTTAGCGGGTACGCGAACGTCGCTCAAGGATTCGACAACTGTACCGGCACTGAGAAGTACGGCCCGAGCGAGGACTCCCCCATCCGCTACTGCGTGGTCAACATGACCGTGGAAGGGCCGATGACTGTCGTGGCCGTTTACCAAGAGGAGGCTCCAACGAACCCGACCCTCCTGTTCCACCCAGTAATGGTATCCGCCTCGGTCCTGAGCGACGAACAGAAAACGATCCTCATGGATAACGACCACGGGTACCTCGGGCTGGCGGTAGACAGGAACGAGCTGCCCACCTCATCCACCAGCGCAGCCACTGGCTGGCTTGACAATCTAAAGGATGGCGTAGAGAGCGGGAACTACACCAGCCCGAATCATCTTGGGGCCTATGTGCTTGTCGAATACAACGACATGATCTCAGGCACGATCACATTCCTGAACATCTTCCTGGGGATAATTCAGGTCTTCGACTACATCCTCATGATCCCCATCGTCGTACTATCCTTCTCAGTCTTGATCTACGGTTTGGTGCTTTCACTGGAGCAGCGCAAGAGAGAGGTCTCCATTCACAGGGTGATAGGGGGGACCAAGGGCAACCTGTCTGGCATGATAATGCTCGAGATCTCCGTGATCAGCTTCTTCGCCTGGCTCGTTGGGTACCTGCTCGCACTGGCTGGTGTGCCCGTCATATTAGCCGCAGTCGGGTTCATGTCCTTCAAGAGAAACGTCTTCGACGTCACGCCAACACTCAGCCTCTGGTCGACCTTCGCAGTCATCCTTGTGACAGTAGGACTGGCTCTGCTGTTCGGCAGGTCACGAACCAACGAGTTCCTCAGCATTGAGATCGACGAGGGAGTTAGGAGGGTGTCCGAGAAGCGGAAGCCGAGGTACTGGCTCCACACCATAGTTTTCCTCATTGGATTGCTGTCCTACGTCGAGAGCTGGATACAAGGCAGGGGCGGAGTGGGGGGCATAGGCTCCGGCGGGCTGGTGGGCAACTTCATCCTCAACGCTCTCCTCCTGCTCTTCGGCCCCTTCTTCCTGTGGATCGGAGGGGCCCTAGTGCTAGGCAGAATCGGCGCGGCAGGACCGAGGATCATGACCTTGCTTTTCTCCTGGTCGCCTGCGGTGTCGGACATCCGCAGGGGCTTGAAGGGCTCTGGGTCCAGCGAGTCGGTCAACCGCCTAGCTGTCATCATGCTGCTCACGCTATCAATTGTCACGCTGGCCGCCGTGCAGGGCTTCACCGGGACCGAGGTCGACGAACGGACCACCTCAGCACAGAACGGCGCCGACATACAGGTTCAGTTCGCCTCCCCGGTCACGGAGCAGCAGGCCAGGGAGGAGGTGATGCAGGCGATCCAGCGAGCAGGCGACTCGGACATCACCGGCATCTCACAGGCCACTTCCGTCGCCGACATCTTCACAGGCCCCAAAGGGAAGAGCACCCTGATTCGCACGTGGGTGCTATTCGATGACCACGAGCAGTCACTGATTTGGGACACCCAGGCAGTTCCGGGGGACGACATCGCCGCAACAGCCTCTGGCTGGAAGGCAGGCGGATTCACTGCCGGAAGCGAGGCGAGGAGCATTGACCCAATCAGTGAAATGGACACTGGGGACTCGCTGAAGATCGCGTACACCGAGTACGGCTTCGGGGGGTTCGATTCGGAATTCAACCCCATCGTCACCACCACCGTGACCGAGTCGACGGTCTCGTACATGGGCCGGCACCAATGGGTGCCCGGGCTTTCGGCCAGCGAGGCCGAGCAGGCCATCGTCATAGGCGAGTCGACCTACAGGGAACTGGTCGGAAACGCGACAGCCGACTCGTTCTCGTCCGCGCGCTGGTTCTTCGAGCTGTGCGACCAGAGCGATGACGACTGCGCCGACGCCCTGAGGCTCGTCAGCGCTGAGATAGCCAACGGAAACGGCATCACCGCCGTCAGCGACTGGCCCTCCGTCCATTCGGAGAACGAGAGGAACGGAGGGCTTATCTTCGGGACACCCGGGCTTCTCAGCCTCCAGTTCGTTGTCGCCTCCCTCGCCTCGGTCGCCTCCGCCTTCGTCTTCCTCTCCCTGGTCCTGACCCAGCGCAAGAAGGAGCTGGCCATACTACAGGCGATAGGTGCAAGCCCCAACCAAGTGATCAGACTGGTCCTTTTCGAGATAATGGCCATACTCCTCGTAAGCATGGGACTTGGTGTCGTCCTCGGTCTAGCCATAGCCGAGTCGTTCAACGGCTTCTTCGGCATCTTCGGCTTCATCTTCCAGCTCTTCCTGGGGCAGTCCGCACCAATTGACAGGGACCTGGTGTGGCCATGGCTCGAGCTCGCTCTGGTCAACGCCTCGGTGCTCGTTGCTGTGGTGGTCGCGCTGCTCTACACCACACGCAGGGCGCTGCAGGCCGACTTGGCGGTGGTCCTGAAGGGGGAGTGAGAATGACTGGTTTGAGAGACGAGGTAATGCGGGCGTTCGGGGCTAAGAGGGAGATCCTCAGGGCCGACTCGCTGTATCACATCTACGAAAGCGCAGCAATCGATGGCAACGTCGTGGCGCTCAGAGGGCTGAACGTGACGATAAACGAGGGCGAGGCGGTCGCTGTGGTCGGGCCGTCGGGCTCGGGCAAGTCAACCCTGCTCAAGTGCCTGGGAGGGCTGATGAAGCCATCCTCCGGCAACGTCTCCCTAGGGGGGAGGGCCATGGTCAGGCTGACGGGTAGCGAGCTGGTCGAGCTCCGGCAGAAGACGGTGTC
This sequence comes from Candidatus Thalassarchaeaceae archaeon, assembly GCA_030749075.1. Lineage (GTDB taxonomy): Archaea > Thermoplasmatota > Poseidoniia > Poseidoniales > Thalassarchaeaceae > UBA36. Next base: position 3,347 of record JASMKR010000032.1, read on the forward strand.
GTTCATCTTCCAGGACTCCAACCTGCTTACCCACATGAGCGCCATCGACAACGTGGCGCAGCCGCTGCGCCACCAGGGCGTGCTGCCGGGCCCCGCCAGGAAGACGGCGCAGGGGCTGCTCGACAGGCTCGGAATGGGAGAGCGCTCCCACGGCATGCCCGAGGAGCTGTCCGGCGGCGAGCAGCAGAGGGTGGCAATCGCGCGCGCCCTGATCACCGACCCCAAGCTCATACTCGCGGACGAGCCCACCGGATCCCTCGATCCGATAACCAGCAGGGAGGTCTTGGAGCTCTTCGCCACGCTCCACAGGGAGGAAGACGTGGCCTTCCTCCTCGTAACGCACAGCCGCGATGTCGCCGCCTTCTGCGAGCGCTCGCTCGAGCTGCGCGAAGGCAGGTTCATCGCGCAGCACGGTATCGGCGTCGACATCGGTGACCTGTCTGGAAGCAGGGAACTGCTGATTGACGACACGGGCACCCTGAGCCTGCCTCCTGACGTGCTCGCCCGGATCGGTGGCCCGGGGCGGTTCGAGCTGCCTGACGTCACGAGGGACTCGCTGAACCTAGAGAGGGTGTCCGAGGAGCGCATCGAGCTCGATGCCGTTGGAAATATGGCGCTTGCCGCCACCTGCCCTGCCTGCTTCCACCAATACGGCGACAGCGACGAGCAGCAGTGCCCGGAGTGCGGCTCGAGCAGGCCGATGGTTCAGGCCTGAGGCAGGGCAATCTGCTGCGGCTTTGCGATGCCGAGGTCCCTCGGCAGCTTGCGCACCCTCTCGGGCAGCGTGATCGGGACCATCTCCCTCCCAATCAGGGCGACTCTGCTTTCCGAGCGGTCCGAGAGAACCTCGCGGCCGACCAGGGGCGCGAGGCGATGTGAGAAGTCGAGGACGTCCTGGTGGCTGGGCATGTTCTCGATGGAGAGGTTGTTGCGGCTCTTGCCCACGTACACGTAGCCCTTGGCCTCGATGAAGTCGGGGTCAGCGATGTTGTCGAGGCGGGCGTAGTCCTCGTGATTGCCCAGCGACTCGTGCTTGATCAGCGTGTGGCGGCACACGGTGCGGGTTTCGAGGCTGGGCAGCAGCTCGAGGGTCCTTTCGAGCTTGTGAAAGGCGCTCTGGTCGAACTTGGGCTTGCATATCCTGTCGAAGACCTCCTTGTTCGGAGCGTCCACGCTCACGTACAGCTGCGTGGGCAGGGGGTCGAGGTTCTCAATCACCTTGGGCAGGCTGCCGTTGGTGACGAGGAAGGTGGAGGTGCCGTGCTCGTGGCAGACTTCGAGGAACTCGCCCAGTCGTGAGTACAGAGTCGGCTCGCCGTTCAAGGAGATGGCGACGTGCTTGGGGTTCTGGGCCTCCAGCCACTTCTCCCGGTCGGCCTTGGGGTTGCCCCCGTAGCCGGTCAGCAGGCGCCTGTGGGCCCTGACAGACTCGAGGTAGAGCTCATACGGGTCGTCGTCTATCTTGTGCAGGGCCTCAGAGTGGGGCTCCCTCCAGCAATAGGTGCAGGCGAGGTTGCAGGTGTCCACGTTGGGCGCCATCTGCATGCAGCCGTGGCTCTCGATGCCGTAGAACGTGCCCTTGTAGCACGAGCGGTCGGCAATCAGGCTCTGCTTGGTCCAATGGCATACCTTGACCCCGCCGTGCTCGCCGACGAGATGGTACTTCTGCTTGGCGAGGCGATTAGCGATTTTCGGCTCAATCCGAGTTATCGGGCTCTGCACGTGCCTGCCTCGATTCTGCTGTAGGTCCTCGTATCTTCAACGCTTCCTTATACAAAAGAGGGCTTTCCCAGCCGATGCCGCGTGTGGAAGCCATCTGCATCGCCCTCCTCCTCGTCTCTGCACCCCTTGCAGGATGCCTGTCCCCGGGGCCAGGGGAGGGGGCCTTGATCCCATCTGAAGACATGGCAATTTCGCCCACCCCGCTCGTCGGCGCCCAGTTGCAGTCGGTTGAGTTCGCAGCAGACAGGCCCATGTCCGTCCACGTCCCCTACTTCGTGCTAGGCGATGACGGACTATTCGCCAACGGGACCACCCTGCAATTCCCCGAAGCAGGAACGCAGACCATCGAGATGATCGCGCCCTCTAACTTCCACTCCATCTTCGTCCTCCTCGGCGAGGTCGGCCGCGAGAGCTGGCAGGTCAGGCCATCCAACCACTCATGGGGCGAGTGGTTCGCGTCCGAGAAGTTCCAGATATCCCCCTACTCGTGGGTCGAGCACCCGGTTGTCAGGGAGAACCGCTCGGGTTACTCCGTAGAGGAGGGGGGGCTGCACGGCACCGGCCTCATCGACGGGCTATCCGTATACGAGTGGATGGAGGTCTTCGCCGACCCCGACTCGGGATACAACGACCGCTGGGGCCCCTTCACGTTGTACGACCCGGCTTACGAGCGGGCGGCGTCGTTCATGCAGGGCGAGCTCCAGGCATTGGGCTACGACGCCCAGGTGCACCGCTACTGGATCTCCGACTTCTCGTACGCCGTCAACGTGTGCGGCTACAAGACGGGCACCGTGCTGCCCGACGAGTGGCTGGTCATCGGGGCGCACCTCGACATAGCCGAGGCGGGAAGCCCGCCGGGGGGCGGGACCCACATCGGGGCGCATGACAACGGCGCTGGAGTCGCCCTGATGCTGGAGGCTGGTTCGGCCCTCGCTCAGTTCGACCACCGCAGGACGATCGCGATCTGCTTCTGGAGCAACGAGGAGAACGGGTACGACGGGGTCGACAGCTGGATTGACAACATCCCAGCCGGAGTCACCGTCTCGAACTACCTGAACGCCGACGCTGTGGGGACCAACTGGCCGGGCTACTACACGCTGGTGGTCGATTGCATACCCAACCACGACGACGAGAAGATCGGCGACCAGTGGGAGATGATCCGCATGCTCGAGTGGGTGGGGTCCCAGAACAACAACATCTCGGACGCACTGCAGCTTGGAAGGGAGATATTCCACACGGAGGGCTACCCCTCGATGAAGGACGAGGACTCCTCAGACCAGAAGAGGCAGTCGATCTCCGTGCACGACAGCGACAGGGGGCGCTCGGACTACGAGCGGATCGCCGACCAGCTGGGGGTGGTCAGCGTGGACTGGGGCAGCCTGACCGGGGGTTCCGACTGCTACCACGGAGCCTGTGACACGCTGAACACCATGGTCGACATGATGGTGAGTGACAACGCGACCGGCCAGCAGAATCTGGCCGAGTCGTTTGACCTTATTTCGTGGTGGGTCTTCACAGCGGCCCTGACCCTGGACGAGACGCCGATATACGACGACCCCTAGTCGTGCCTGACGCCGGTGCCGTATGCGAAGACCTCGACGGCCCGGACTCCCTTTTTCCGGCTCGCAGGGGTCATCTCGGCTGTGTCCATCCTGACATTGAGGACCTCGTCCCAGCCGTCTGCGAGGGCCTGCTCCCTGAGCCTCTGCTGGGCCTCCGCGCGAGCTGTTGCAACGACCTTGTGGAGGATATCGATCCGCCCTCCCACCAGGTTGCCCAGCGAAGCTATCAGCAGGTGCCAGTGGCTGGGCCCGAAGACGACGCTGGCATAAACGAGGCCCGATTCCGCGGCGCTGGACCTGTACTCCCCGCGGATGCTCGACAGCGGGTCCCTCCCGAACTCAGCCAGGGACGAGGCCTCTCTCTCGGTCAGTTCCACTACCCGCTTGTCCAGATTTCTGCCACTGAACAGGGCAGCCCAGAGGAACATCAGCGGGTAACCGATCGCCCAGAGAATGGCGAATAATGCGAAGAATGCCGCAATAAGTAGCAGGGGGTAAGCGAGAAGTAAGCCTGTATCAGCCATGCTAAGACCTCGTTCAATCGACCTTCACTGCGGTCCCGTATGCGAACAGCTCCGCGGCGCCGCCCATGACCGCGCTGGTCGCGAACCTGACGTTCACTACCGCGTTTGCGCCCCTCGCCATAGCGTCCGCCACCATTCTCCCAATCGCCTCGGATCTTGACTCCTCGAGCAGTTCCGTGTATGCCCTCAACTCGCCCCCCCCTATGTTCTTGAAAAAGGCGCCAATGTCCTTACCGATGTGCTTGGCCCTAACCGTGGAGCCGCCGACGACCCCCAAGTTCTCGGTTATTATCTTCCCAGCAATTGTCTCGGTGTTCACTACGATTATTCCTTCCACTATGTGTTGCATGTTTTCGGGACGAGAAATCACTATTTGAGGGTCCCCCACAGGGGAGCCCTCAACAAAGTCGAGATGCGTGCTTCAACTTTCAGGCGGAGAGTCCTGATGGAACCCGGAGGGGAGCTCGATCGCAGTGGGGGGCTTGGTCTGGTAGGTGATCAGCACGAGAACCGCGGCTAGGAGCAGCTCGCAGAAGATTGTCCCGCCGTAGGTGGCGACGGCCTCGAAGGTGGCGACCCACGGCGGAACCTCCTCTAACTGATGTAGGTAGGAGATCTTCGTGTACTCCCTGACGAAGTAGAAGCTGCTGAAGGCGTGCAGTCCGAGCCACGCCCAGGCTATTTTCAGCCCCGTGCCGCGGTCGTTGCTCCACATCACCATGACAGTGGGGAAGGTGAATAGGAAGACCAAGGCACTGAGAGCCGCCCCGGTATGCCACATTCCAGATTCGGAGTAGGCGCGCATGATATCCAGTATTGTATCGAACTCCTCGCATTCAATCGAGCCCTCGGCATCGTCGCAAACCTCGCCCCTTTCGTTTTCCAACGACTCGAAGGTCACCTCCAGAACGATTCCCGCGCCGAACATGAAAATCGCGTTGATCACGGCCCCCATGCCGATGATTCCGATGAAGATGGCGCCACCCCGCATCCACCAGGGCGAGGGCCCCTCGGGCTTCACGGGGGCGGTGTACAGGGGGCCGTCCACGAGCGGGCGAGCGTGCCTTCACGGATTAAACGAGCGTCAGCCTGACCTTTCGATTCTGACCCGGTCCTCAGATCTGTCCGCGCCATGAATGGCCTGTCTGGATGGATTAACGATGTATCCGAGTCTAAGGAATGACCTTCCGAGTATCAGTCGGTGCCTCATGCTGGACCTGTCCGCGAGGCAGATCTCTATGTCGTGGTCGTGGCCGCCCCCGAACTCCAGGTCGGTGCGGATGGTGGGCCTGAGGGTCTCGTGGCCCGAAGTCGGTCGCACTCGTCGCCAGCCCTCCAGCGGGCGCTCGATGACCGGCCCCCCCTCCTCGAGATTGAATCTGACCCGGGTCTCGATGTCGCCCTCGATGATCTCGATATTTGCCGCGTGGAGGGTCGAGCTCCAAGCGCCCGTGTCGATCTTGGCCAAGATTGGAAGGGGGTACAGGTCGGGCATCCGACAGTACTCACGCCATCCCACGATCGTCGGCTTCATCTCAACACCAACTCATCGGAGAAATTCCCCCTCTTGAATCCAGCGGAATAATCGATTGAGAATGCTATCGGAAACCTGCGAAGGAATCGTTGAAGTACAACCCACCACGCGTATCCCTAATGGCGCAAGGAGAGATAGATTTCGCGCTGACTTTCGATGACGTCCTGCTCCTGCCGGCAGAGTCCGCAGTGCTGCCCGCGGAGGTCGATCTCTCGACTAGGTTGACCACTGGAATTTCGCTCAATGCACCCATAGTGTCAGCGGCCATGGACACGGTCACCGAAGCCGAGATGGCCATCGCCATGGCACAGTCGGGCGGCATGGGATTCATCCACCGGAACATGAGCGTCGAGGAACAGGCCGCCGAGGTCGACAAGGTCAAGCGATTCGAGTCCGGGCTGGTTCTCGAGCCGATCACCGTCAGCCCCGAGATGACGGTGGGAGAGCTCAGGGGGCTGAAGTCCCAGTACGGGTTCTCTGGCTTCCCGGTCATCAACGGCTCGGGGGGAATCGTTGGCATGGTCACCAATCGCGATATCAGGTTCGTCGAGGATCCCAGCGAACAGATCTCCGAGGTGATGACCACCGAGTTGGTCACCGTTCCCGAGCACGTCGACCTCGAGGACGCCAAGAGGCTGCTGCACAAGCACAGGATCGAGAAGCTGGTGGTGGTTGACTCGGACGGGGGCTTCTCGGGACTGGTCACCGTTCGCGACATAAACCGCAGCCGCGACAACCCGCTCTCTTGCAAGGACGACCGCGGGCGCCTGAGGGTCGCGGCCGCTACCGGGACCGGGGAAGCGGGGGTCCTGCGCGCACTGACGATGTTCGAGGCTGGCGCAGACGCAGTCGCCGTCGACACCGCCCACGGCCACTCCCACGGGGTGCTGGACACCGTTCGCGCGATCCGAGAGCAGGCCGGCCCGGACTCCCAGATCATTGCCGGAAACGTGGCGACCGCCCAGGCCGCAGAGGCCCTGATCGAGTGCGGGGCCAACGGCATCAAGGTCGGGGTAGGACCGGGTAGCATATGCACGACTCGCATAGTCAGCGGCGTAGGTGTCCCACAGCTTACGGCGGTGATGGCGGCCGTCGAGTCCTGCTCCAAGCACGACGTCCCGGTGATAGCAGATGGCGGCATCAAGTACAGCGGCGACATCGCCAAGGCAATCGCCTCGGGCGCTGACTGCGTGATGGTCGGATCACTGCTGGCGGGGACCGACGAATCGCCCGGCGAGACCATCCTGTACCAGGGCCGCTCGTACAAGCAGTACCGGGGCATGGGCTCGCTGGGCGCCATGAGCATGGGCTCACAGGACCGCTACTTCCAGTCGGAGCACGGCGATACCCGCAAGTACGTGCCCGAGGGCATCGAGGGCAGGGTGCCCGCTAGGGGGCCTGTAGACAACGCGCTGTACCAGCTGATGGGCGGGCTTCGCTCGAGCATGGGCTACACCGGCAACGGCACGGTAGCGGACATGAAGGGGAACTGCAGGTTCGTCAGGATATCCAATGCCGGCCTCACCGAGAGCCACGTCCACGACGTCGAGATTACCCGCGAGGCGCCCAACTACCGGCGCCTGCGCTGACGCGTGTTTCATAGCGCCGCCACAGCCTGGGCCGTGCATGGAGCAGATCGTGCTCGGGGGGGGATGCTTCTGGTGCATCGAGGGGGGGCTGCAAAGTCTCCGTGGAGTCTCTGAGGTCGTTCCGGGCTACAGTGGGGGCCACACCGAGAACCCGACCTACGAGCAGGTATGCGCCAAGAGGACCGGGCACGCCGAGGTCGTCAGGGTGACCTTCGACCCCAAGGTGATTCCGAGAAGGACCCTGCTCCGAGTGTTCCACAGCCTATTCGACCCCACGCATCTTCACAGGCAGGGGAACGACATCGGGCCTCAGTACCGCAGCATAGTCCTGTACTCTGAGGGGGGGCAGCGCGATGACGCCCTGGCTGTCATCGAGGAGATCTCCGAGTACTACGACGATCCGATTGTGACCGAGGTAGTGCCACTGGAAGTCTTCTGGATGGCTGAACCGTCCCACATGGATTACTTCGCCAATAATCCGCAGAACCCCTACTGCAGTGCCGTGGTAGGCCCGAAAATCGCTAAGACCAGAGCCAAGCACGCGGACCTGTATGAGTGAGGCCGCCGAGCTGACCCCGGAACCCTGGACGGTGCACCTGCTGGGCCTGATCACCCCTCTAATCGTCATCGCCGGCAACATCCTCGGCGTCGAGGAGCCGATGTACGTCGCTGCGGGTGTGGTGTTCGTTTGGGGGGTCGGCCCCGTCCTTGACGTCATGATGGGCGAGTCAGAGGCTCCCAGGCCCCCCAGGGAATCCGGTACGCCCTTCGATGCCCTGCTCTGGACCCACGGAGTACTGCACCTGTTCGTGCTGGGATCGTTCTTCTGGTTCGCCCAACACGAGGGCATGACCCTCTGGCTAGTCGTGGGCGGGCTGTCGACCGGGCTCAGCGCTGCGGCCTCGGCCACGGTCACTGCCCACGAGCTTGGCCACAGGAGGCCGAAGAGCCCGGGGTGGAGGCTCGCCAGGGTACTGCTGTTCTCGATCAACTACAGCCACTTCACCACGGAGCACAATGTGAACCACCACAAGAACGTCGGGTTGCGAGTCGATCCTGCTACTGCAACAGTCGATCAGGGACTGTGGTCCTTCTGGGCTAGCACGATCCCGGGCCAGTTCGCATCATCGGTCAGGATCCACAACAGGAGGGGGCGCACGGGACTCGGGAACCCCTCGTACCAGGGGATGCTGCTGCAGCTCGCATCCATAGCGGGCCTGGCCTTTGTGCCGGGATTCATGGGCTGGTTCGACGGCACCCCGCTGGTCGCGGGGTGGCTGGTCGTATCCGCCATTGCGATACTCACTCTGGAGTATGTCAACTACATCCGCCACTGGGGGCTTAGCCGCCCCGAGGGCAGCAGGTTCGGCGCAGAGCACGCTTGGAACACCGAGGCCCGCTGGTCCAGGTGGAGCCTGATCGAGCTGACCCGGCACTCAGACCACCACATGCGAGCCAGCGTGCCGTTCTGGCAGCTGCGACCGCACGAGGGCACGCCCGAGCTGCGATGGGGCTACTACGCCTCCTGGTGGCCGTGCCTGATACCGCCGATCTGGAAGCGCGCGATGAGCGGAAGACTGCCGGAAAACCAGCGCTGAGCGACTGCCTCCCGGCGCAATTCTCAATAGTGACTCGACGAGGAACTCGGGCATGGTGCCGGAAACGGGGGAAGTGAGCGCTGCTAATACCACCTCGGCGCTGATTCACACCGGCTTGCTTAGCGTTGGCCTGAGCAACCTGTTCTGGAAGGGCAGCGAGCTTACCCAGAACCCGGACGAGAAGCTGCTCATCGTGGCCTTGGGGCTGTTCTGCCTGGCGATGCCCTTCCAGGGCCTTTACATCCTCCTGTCACGGATGATCAGGGAGTACGACTCCTCGGCCTCGGTGATGGTGCCCGAGTCGATACTACGCCTCGCGGGTGTCTGCGAGGCCGTATCGTATAGCTGCGGCATTACCGGCTTCTGCCTCATGCTGATGAGGACCTCGATGCTGCTGGGGGGGACTCTTCTCGTAAGCGCCGGTTTGGTCATACTGCTGGCGCGAAACGCCTTGGTAAGGGCACACGCGCAGGCCAACCAAGCCGCCTACTAGGGCCCGAGCGTAAAGATAGAGGACCAATCGATAATCCCCACCCTCATGGCACCACCATGGATTACCAGAATAATACAGATATCGCTCGGACTGCACGGGGCCCTCCACATAGTCGAACTCGGCACGGCGTTGTACGAGGAGGCGTACATCACAGCGACCCTGGCGGCCTTCGGCACACTGACCATGATCCTGGGGGCCATACTGCTCGAGCCCGAAGAGCGAGCCCATCACCATTGAATAGGCGGCAGCACGACTGAGCCGCATGGGCCTTCCAGACACAGGCCGCTACTTCATCGCGCTCGACCTCGGCCAGAAGGTCCTGTCAGCCCTCTGGCAGGCACAGGAAGAGATGCGCGTCGCCGACGCGCCGGACATCCGCTGGACCGGCCCCGAGTCGATGCACCTGACGCTCAAGTTCCTCGGCGGCAGCGTTGCGCGCAGCGCGGCCGAGGGGGCCATGGCGGC
>JASMKR010000033.1:0-7400 GCA_030749075.1 Candidatus Thalassarchaeaceae archaeon
CGCATCGTCTCGGCATTGGTTCTTGAAACTCGTATAACCAACCGATTCTATTACTCCAACTAGCACTGGGATAACCTCATCCTTGGCGATAGTGATTCTGTACCTGTAGTCGGCCCAGTCAATGACTTCAACCTCATGGTCAGGCCACAAGATCTCCAGCGGTTCGATGACTCTCGACTTGACTTGGAAGCAGTCTGGCATAGAATTGTGCTGGACAATACTCAGGAATCCTTTGTCGGTAAAGACCCACATCAGCGCAACCCCTCTTGCCATCCTTCCCAGTAATCTATGTTGTAGATTCCAATCTCTTGGCATTCAATTTCCCTGTTTTCCTCCGCATAATGACGCGCGGCATGAAAAGCTAGACCCAGAGTCCTCTTGCAAGCATCGGGGTTACCGCAGACATGACCACGGTCACTGCCACGATGGTAGTTGCAGGCCTTCGACCATAGGCGATACGCTTCGGGGCCTCTGAAGGGACACATTCAGGCCACCTCCATTCCAGTATCCTCATCCTCTGATTCCCGCTCATCCTGCTCTTCTTCAGGCGGCAGTGGTCGGATTATCGTGTAAGGCTCGACTTCAAGATTCACCCCGGCAGTCTCGAACGACAGGGCCATCATGGCCAAAGTCCGGTAGCAGTAGGGGTGGTCCGCAACAGCCAAACATCTCACGGTTCGAGTTGCCACCACTTGCAAGTCGACCCCCGTATCGTTGTATATCGCTCCCGGAGCAGTGCCAACAAAGCCTGCAGCCCAGTTGACATTCTGTAGGGCCGTTGAGGTGTCTTCCTCATCCAGGTCGGGTAGCCTCTCAGTCACATTCATTGTCATTTCATCCATATTTTCTTCTTCAAACATTGTCATTATTACACGTCCTTTTTGTTGATTTTCAAGAAAGATTTCTCCCTCCATTCTTGCAAGTCTCTTTAGAGAGATTTTCATACAAGTCTTTGCCAATATCCGGCATTCATCCATTGCTTGCAAGTCTCAGAAAGTTATATTCATACCGAGCCTCATGGCCGGCTCGTGACCGGTACCGAAATAGAGGGCCACTCTGAGCCTCATGAGCAGCGGATGGGGACTTACTTCAGGAGGAACTACTCGGCGGGAGAACGAGTTGAGATTCCAACAGAGTGGACAGACGGCACCTTCGATGACTGGAACGCATGGAAGTCACACAGACTGATCAGACTCGGATTCTACGATCAGAGACACATGCGTAAACACCCCTATGACGTAACCAAAGATGCACCTCCTAGGATCCATCTCAGGGGGGATGGAGAGATAATCAGCGCCTCCTCTTTGTCAAGTGGCCATATGGAGTTCAAGGTCTGGCTGCAGAACAAGATCGAGGAGGCCGCATCGGACAGGGGCTCTACGAGAATCCTCTCCGAGCAGGGCAGGGAGACCGAGAGAGAGGAAGCAATGGATGTCTGGGATGACCTGACTCGGCTACTCCATCAACAGTTCCGCATCCGATTCTTCGATGATGAAGACAAGATACTAGACGAGAAGGGCAAAGCGAACAAATTCCGCTTTTCTCGCCATCTGTTGCTGCTGTTGAAGGTTGCAGCGTGGGACAGGCCATACTACTCGCTGATCAAATATGATCCATGGGCCCACTCCAATTCCAAGAATCTCACACTGACGACTGAATTGCTCGACAGCCTCAGCCCAGTGGAGAGAATCTGCAGAGAAGTCATAAGAGTACTAATCGGCAAATCATTCACCTCAGAGGTCGCATCGATATCCTTCACCTCAATCCCCGGGATGACCTTCATCGAGGAGCTGCAGAAGAGGATATTCGGCATCCTCGAGGAACTCATAGAAACCGCTAGCAGTTACAAACCCGAAGATAGGTGTGGCCCCAATCACGCTGAGTTCGATGAGAAGAAGGCACTCGACGAGTTGCTCAACGAAGGCTTCGGCAGTCTCGACGGAATACCGGGGGAGAATCGCACACCTGAGGCAGTTACTGAACACAACTCAGTCAAGTTGGCATATGACATCACCAACATGATGCTGGAAGAAGGCCTATTGCAGAGGAAGTACATGACCGAGAAGGAGTATAGTCAAGCATTCCACGATGGCGATGAGACGAAGGAAAGGAAATTGAGTAAAGATCTTCCCAACAAACTAGTCTTCACAGAAGATTTGTGGGAGTGGTTCGATGGCAAACGGGAGAACCACCCCATCTTCAGGTGGCTGAGGGGGGAGCAGGACCGTTGGATGTACTGCCCACCTATCCCACACCAGTTCGACTCAAAGAGTCCAGCTGGAGGGTTGCTGACCGAGTCGAACAGGAGGGTGGTAGGCGGCCGCGAACCCATCTTCACTGGATTCGAGCCCCCTACCCCAAGATGCCAGCCGAGCGAACTGCTGTATGCGGCCATGAACGACCTGCAAGACACGCAGTGGGAGATCAACCTAGACTTCCTGTCCTGTATTTTCGACATCGAACTGAACAACGAGAACAGAACAATGCTCCCTCCCGGCGGTTGGAGTGACAAGGAGTATAGGATTCAGAAGATTAAGATCAAGCCAGAGTTCGAAACGGTCTTCACTCCATTGGATAGTGAGTTGGAGATCGATAGCAGGTCCTTGGAGGAGAGGACACTCGCCCTCGAGTGGGCGAGGAGGATCATCGAGCACAATGCCAACGTGTTCTGGCACTCTTGGACTTGTGACTTCAGAGGTCGTATGTCCCCCAGATGTAACAAACTGAGCCCGCATGGTAATGACCTGGACAGGGCCATTATTCGATTCAAGCAATGGAAGCCACTGGGCGTCGAAGGGATTTACTGGCTCAGGGTCCACGTACACAACATGATGGAGGAAATCGAAAGCGAGTTACTGGACTCTCCAGCAGCCAAGCAACGCACGTTCGACGAGCGTTCGAAATGGGTGGTGGACAATCTCAAGGGCCTGCGGGCTCTGGCAGCAAATCCTGCCGGACACCTCTCCGAACTGAAACTCAACAGGTACGTAGGCAGGAGCAAGGCCTTGCAGAGGGTAGCAGCACTGGTCGAACTCGACAGAGTATATGGCGAGTTCGAAGACGAGATTGACGGCGGTGACTGGTCGAAGGTGACGAGCGGCCAACCGATTTACCTAGACGCCTCGTGCAACGGCTACCAACACGTCGCAGCACTGCTGCGCGACCGCGACCTCGCGCACAGCGTGAACCTCATCGGCGATGCGGAAGATAGCCCGCGAGACCTCTATGGTATCGTGGCAGCCAACGCAGACCGTCAGCAAGCGAGCGACTTGGTCGAGCTGATTCTGGGCGAGGATGACACTGCAGAGGCCATGGACAGGGCGTTTTCGAGAGGGACCGCGAAGTGCCCCACCATGACGGCTATATACGGTTCCAAGGACATTGAGAAGTGCTTGTGGGGGAGGAACACCCGGGGCAAGCCGAAATTTTCTAATCCAATATTCGATTTGTCTGACAGGGATGAACTGGAACTCGAAAGAATTCCCGATAAGGCCAAGCAGGTCTATCTTGATTGGAGCAAGGACAAGGAAAAGGACAAGAAAAAGGAATTCCCGTATGAGGAGTTCAAGAGGCACTGCAAGGACAAGAAGGGAAAGCTGGTGAGTGATAACAGGTGGAGGAGGTGGAAGCGGATCCTCGGAGGTAAGAGATCGATTCCACTCTGGGCCTCTGGCTCGGGACTCCACACTGCTCTGATGCTACCCAAGAGCGAAGCGGATAGAATCCCGGAGGCCTTCAGGGAGAATGAGTATCAGCAGTATCTTCTGACAGGAATAGTAGCCAGATCCTTAGAGAAGTCGATTGGAGTTTCAACGGGCCGGGCATTCTACACCCTCGAGATGCCACTGAAACTAATCTGTAAGACGAGTGAGGGAATGCATCCCGGGATAAGGTGGACTCTAGCAGACGGCCTAGTAGTCAACAACTACTACGTCAAGTCCCACGGACGTGACAAAAAATCGCGCAAAATGCCATGCTCTCCTCTCTCAGCACTTACTCCTATGGTCCCTGATTGGTACTCGAAATCCGAATGGAATGGACATGGACAATGGAAGAGCAAGGCCAGAATAGCAGTCAGAGTTTCCCATCTCTACAGCAATGACAAGCGAGTACCATCGGAACTCAAGACCTCTCTGGAAGATTTGGTCACGAAGATCATGGACCCAAAGAATAGACCCAAATTTCCGCTACAACTCATCGAGGACATCCTATCTGAGGTCGACCCGGACCGCGAGAGTGAGGAAGCCGGGGAGATTAGGAAACTGCTGACCCATGGCAGTTACTCGCTACAGCGCTATGCGGACAAGGAGGCAGATAGAATCGATAAGAAAGGATTCAGCAGAGGCCTCTCACCCAACTTCGTGCACTCCATGGATGCATACCACATGCGCACCTCCATCCGGGAACTCTCCGAATCGATTGAGCATCTAAGCTTCTGGCCCGTACACGACGCCTTCGGCACTCATGCCTGCGACGTCCCGCAGATGATGCTGGTGGTGAGGGAGAAGTTCCTGGAGATGTACCAAGGAAGGGACCTGAGGTATTGGCTCGATCACATGGTGGATGAAAGCCCGGGCGTCGAGATCGACTTCGATGAGGATTCCCTTCAAGGGAATGACGGCCCCTACGGGAGAATTAACATCAAGGATTCGGAGGAAGGGGAGCCCGGGCTGAAGACGATGTGCTCTGAGAGGGGCCTGCTCACGTCGGGCTTGAAGGCAGAACTAGTCGACCGCCTGAAGGAGTACGACGCCGAACAGGAAGGAACGACTGTGGACGAACTCTATCCTCCGATCATGCTCAGAACCCTCTGGGACCAATCCAATACCACGCTCGACATCCTCGAGGTGGCCGATGCAGGGTACCTCATCGCCTGACCGATGAGACTTGCAAGTGCGGGAGGTTTGCTTTTGGGAATACTATCTGGAATAGCTAAGGCTACGTTCACGGTGGCCGCTGTGGCGGTCGCTGGACCGTTGCTGCTGCCCGTGCTGATGTCTGGCGACATGTCAGGAATCGACGGCTACTGCGACGACGAGTGAGCGAAAAACTCAACCCAATTGAAAGGCCAATCTACTCCTTATAAAGCCGAGGCCCACCGCCTCCAGCCTCTCATTATGACTCAATTTTTTGAGCGTTAATGAGCCATTGTTCGGAATTGATCGAAGCAGATTCAATTCTCAGAATTGACTCTTTTATCGACAGAGCCATCAGCGAGTCCGGCCGCTTTATAACTGTCACTCGGATGCCTAATCCTGGAGTCTGCCTGAGCCACAGACTCCCTGCACCCTTAGCCAGTGAGTAGGGGAGTCCGACTCCCCTCCTCGCTGAGGACGACGGGTCTCTCATTACGGTGGGAGATGGATTTCACGATCCCCGCCTGGTGCGGCGGCCCGACTCCTCGAGCACTCTCCGACCCTCTTAATGCATCGCGCACACGTAAGGAGAGCCTTTAAGAGACTTGCAAGTATAGTAGAAAATACAAAAATTGAGATAGACTTACCAGACGTGACAACATGACAAATAATACAGCCGAATCGAAGAAAGGAAGACTCCAACGAATGCAGAACCTCAAGGCCGCGCTCTCGGAGACGCAGAGATTGAATCTGGTCGGATTAGAGTTCCTAATGGGAATCATCGAGGACCATTCCGATAGGGTCTACCACGGTGTCCTCGAGAGGCCGGATTCGAATCTCATCGTTTGCGGGGAACTCGCCAACTACTGCATCCCGCTCGAACACATCATCCAGGCCTTCGCCAATCCGTTCACTAACAACTCCGTAAGGGGGCTACCGCCCGTCGAGGTCCACCCCTTGGGCAAGTGGGTTCGCAGGCACGCCCACGCCTGCATCCAGCCCAATGGTCACTCGGATATCCCTGGTACCGACTCCCTCGGAATCCTCGTTGCCGCATTAATCTCCGATCGCGATCTATTCTCAGACCCGTCTCAACGCCCTTTTCGCGATGCTCTCATTCAGACATATGGGATGATTCAGAGTCCGATTTCGGACCTCTACGCTGACTTCCTTGAGAAGCAGTATGGAGCAATCATAGACTATGATGTCGGGGAGATTTCAATCAAGGGTACGCACGGTTTCACATGGCACCTAGGTGCCATCTACGACCCTGAAGTAAGCAGCTACTCCCTTTCGAGCAGCGTTCGCGGAGGCCCTCAAAGGAGGCACACTGAGGATACTTACAACTGCCTGACCTTCTGCAAGGAACTCAATTACTTGCTACCTGCTCTGGCCAAGGCACCAAGATTGTTTCTAGACGGAGAGGATGACGACATAGTCGAAGACCTAGTCGATTCGAAGGAGATCATATCTTCCGTAGCCAAGCATTGGGCGCCCCTTCGCAGGGCAATCGAGTCAGGCGAGATAGACTTGACATCGCTAGTCTGGGGTGATGACGAATGAAGGAGCCGAGTTACAGCGACAATCTCAAGGACGAGTGGAAACGGATTGACCAAGCCCTGATCCCCTGTGACCTCCTCGGCTCGATGCCTCAGCCAGAGTGCAAGGGCCTGACACTGCTCACAGACGTCATGATCAACGCGACGGTGTGCAAACTGGGTCCTCGTGTCGGTCTGATCACCGCATCTTACTCCGACGACATCGAGATTTTACTCGATGTGGCTGAGACGATAGAGCGCCGATTACCAGTCCCCTGGAACGGCTTCTGGAACGGCCGTGGCCGCGCTAACCGACGACACGATAGAGGATTGCAGGATGACCGCCATCTGGAAACATGGGTGCGTAACTCCAAGACGGGAGCGAACAGCAAGGTCTGTATCGCTGCAACGGGAGACGGATACGTCCCGGCAATAGACGACTGCGTCTCATTCGTCCTGTGGGCGGAGGCCGGCTTCCCCTATGCGCCACCCACTCTGGAAGACAGGATATCGTTCGTCCGCGACCCCGAACATTACGAGGCCGAGAAGAGAGAGCGCAGATTGGCTCTAGAGGAGGCACAGCGAACCGAGTTGCTCCGCAAGGATCTCGCCAGAGAGAAGTCACTTGCCGAAAGCAAGGCTCTTTTGGAAATCGAATTGGAGTGCCGACGAGTACGCAATCTGGGCTGGCACGAACTAATCGCCGAGCACGAGTCTGCCGGCCAGCCGACCGACACCATCTCTCGCGCTTTATACGACCTGCGAATCTCTCTGCTTTCAATGCCCGCGCCCGGGCATCCACAATAGGGCATACACTAGAACGCCACAAACCCCAAGGAGGACAGCAAATGGATACTGTAACAACCACGGTAGAGATTGCTTCACCAGACGGGCACGATACCCTCGAGCTAACTAGGGACCAGACAATGGCCCTCGTTGAGGAGAGGGGCGACAACTGGGTCTTCGCCAACGGTCAGATGATGCAGCCAGCGCAACTGGCTGACTC
>JASMKR010000034.1:0-3294 GCA_030749075.1 Candidatus Thalassarchaeaceae archaeon
TAGATAGTCAAGAAAACTCTGACCAATCGACGCTCCCGAGTACAGCCACGCCTAACACCAAACCGATGACATACATAGCCAGAGACAGGTAATTCAGCACTAGGCCAGCGATGGCCTCGTTACGCCCTAGATTCATTTCCTTTGAGGCATTGAATCCCATGTGACCCAAAACTATCCCAGCAATCGTCGTGAAGGGCGCCATGCACGCTGTAAAGCAAACGAACCCGGCGGCTATGTGGCAAACCCAAGTCGCAATCCCCAGCCACATCGAGTAGGTCGCGTTGTCATTGGTCTGCTGAATCATCATTGGTTGTTGGTAGGCACCTGCTCCCGCCGAGGCACCCGCGTAGGGGTTGAACCCCTGAGAACCCCCCGATTCTACACTCGGCGCGCCAGACAGCACAACCGTCTCCGACTCGTCCTCCATGGCACTCGATTCCGCCACGACAATTGAACCTATCCGGTAGTCAGGATGATGGAGTCGGGCCGACTCAGCGGGCCATGCCCGAGCTGCCGGAGGTAGAGACGGTTCGGAGGGGCCTTGAGAACCATCTCACGGGCCGAAGCATCGACAAGGTCGAGTTGCGCCGACCAGACCTTAGATTCCCCTTCCCCTTGGGATTCGCGGCGTTACTAAGCGGCAGACTTGTCGAGAGCGTCGAGAGGCGCGCGAAGTATCTGCTCATCAGACTTGATGGCGATTCCACCTGGATGTGCCACCTCGGGATGACCGGTCGCTGGACCTTGCTGGGTGCGGACAGCAGCGAGACCGATGACGGACCCCATGACTGGGTCGTCGTGCACCTCGATGACGGCAGTAGGGCAGTGTTCTCGGACCACCGACGATTCGGATTCATGGACCACTTCGAGACTCCCGAGCAGGGCCGGAACAGGTTCCTCGCAAAGCTCGGGCCGGAGCCCACTCCCGACCACCTGACCCCGATGGACATGGCCGAGAGCCTCAGGGGGCGCAGGACGCCGATGAAGGCGGCCCTGCTCGATCAGCGCACTGTCGCTGGGCTCGGCAACATCTATGTCTGTGAAATCCTATTCCGCTCCGGGATATCCCCTCGGAGAAGCGCATCCTCGGTAGCGGGAAAATCGGGGGTGACCAAACGAGTCGAGCGAGTAACTGCCGCAACCCACGATGTCATCGTAGAGGCGATTGACGCCGGAGGTTCGAGCATCAGCGACTTCGTCAATGTCGAAGGCGACTTGGGCTACTTCAGCCACTCCTTCCAGGTCTACGGCAGGGAGGGCGAACCCTGCCTGTCCGAGGGATGTGATGCCACCATCAGGCGCATAGTCCAGTCAGGTCGCTCGACCTTCTACTGCCCCTCATGCCAACATTAGATTCGCGGGTATAAATACCGTGGAGATCTATCCTACTATCCCGCGCATGCGTACTGCCGCTCGCGGGACGAGAGTCGAGGAGAAAACAGAGATGCGAGAGAATACGGAGAACAAGAAGACCTGGACGTTGACCGTTCTGAGACATGGCCAGAACGGCAGCCAGGAAGACATAGAGAAGGCCGAGTTCAGGTTCGGGAGGTGGTCCGAAGAGTTGGAGGAATCCCCAGTAAGCAGACTGCCCTCTGGGTTGGTTTCCGTCCTGCAGCACTCGGGGATGGAGGAGCAGGCCCTAGAGGCCGGCTTCCTCGTCGAGATGCTTCCTCATTCCACCTCAAAGCCTGGTTGGAACGAGTTCATCGGTGCGGCTAGGGTGACACAGTTGGTGGTCGGTCCCTACGGGCCAACCAGGGCTTTTTTCGTGTCCCCCGATGATTGTTCAACGCTCGAGTTCGTCGACGTATGCTGCCCATTCCATTCCGAATCCGATGCGTTGCCCCCCCTTATTTCGGTCAGGGCGCTCGAGCTACCTATGGCCACGATGGCGTGGGCCTTCGACAACGGCATATTCGAGTGCGACGCCGAGCAGTTGACCCTCGACCAGTGGGTGGACTTCTCGGAGATGGTTGACGACGCGCCCAAGGAGTTGCCCATGCCCGGGCCACCCGAGGAGCCGTACAAGTTCATCTAGGCCCGAGTGGTTGATACTGGCCCCGTGCCTCCGGTTGCCATGGATTCCGAGCTTCGCAGATTCCTGATGCAGTTCATGCTCAGGAATCACGAGGCCGACATCGACAGGCTGAACCGAACTCTGTCAAGCTCGGGTGACGCAGGCCTGGTGCGCCGCATGCCCCCCATACCTTTCACTGGAGACATCGAGTCGATGCGGCAGCGGGACTGCGTCTGCCTGCTCGGAATCAACCCCCTCTGGCCAGCACCCGGCAAGCCAGCGCACGAGGTCGAGCTTGGCCCGGCGATGAGACTAATCAAGCGATTCCGCGAGGGTGACGAGTCAGCTTTCTCTGAGTACGTGCGCACGCGCATGACCTACTTCTCCAGCGGGATAGCAAACTGGGGCCACTTCGACAAGGTCGCCCAAGGCTACGCCGAGCACTTCTTCACAAGTCAGGACAAACGTGGCGTCTGGGGATCCCACGCTTTCGCTATGGACGTCGTACCATACTTCTCTAGGGATGCGACGAGCCTGGATAGGGGCAGGATAGTCGACCAGGTGTCATCCGACCCGGCTCTCAAGCTCCATCAGCGAATACTGGCCGCGGTGATAGCGGAGACGAGCCCCTCACTACTACACCTCAACGGCTCTCACGCCATACAGGTCGTGGAGGCCCTCTACTGCGAGGACCCGTTGGAGAGACAAGGCGAGCTGGGATTACAGTACGGGCTGAGGTTTGGCGAGGCCAGAATAGGAGGTAACTCAGTTAGGGTGTTCGCGCACAACCAGTTTGGGTACGGAAGGTACAATCCATCGAAGAAGCACTGGGCCGCTTTCGCGAAGGCCTGGGCAAACTGGATGTGATAATTACTCATTGGAATCGCAGCGAGAACCAGTTTAACACGGCCGTATGCCGTCCACCATGTTCTTATTGGGTTCAAGTACGCTGGGACAACCTCTTTCTAACATGTCGAGGGTGCGTCAACGCTGGAAGATGACCAACCGCCCTTTTGAAACCAGGAGCCGCCAAGAGACCCAGCTCTTGCTCGAGATCCACAAGATGGAGGAGGCTAGGATTGCCGGCCCAGGGTCTTCGAGGAGAGATATACGCGACGTCCTGTGGACCTTAGACCAAGCCTGCCTGGAAATCGGACTGGATGACGATGGCAGGAGTAACCTGGAATCACTCATTGCCTACATGCACGAGATGAATCAGATTATGATAGTGCCTGCCGCGGACGAAGGAGCCCCCGGGTACATCACCAGAACAG
>JASMKR010000035.1:0-97146 GCA_030749075.1 Candidatus Thalassarchaeaceae archaeon
GTCGAGGTCGTAGTCGCAGGAGCCGTCGTCATCGGTGGCTGCAGAATCGTAGTTGTTCGCAGTGGAGCTGGTGCACCCGGAGACCTCGTCGGCGTCCAGTATGCCGTCGTCGTCGAGGTCATAGTCGCAGGAGCCGTCGTCGTCCGTGATGTGCTCGTTGTAGTTGTTCGCGGATGAGTCGGTACACCCGGAGACCTCGTCGGCGTCGAGAACCCCATCGTCGTCGATGTCGTAGTCACAGGAGCCGTCGTCGTCGGTGGCAGCGGAATCGTGATTGTTGGCTGCGGGGTCCATGCACCCCGGGACCTCATCGGCGTCGAGCACCCCGTCGCCATCGTAGTCGTAGTCGCAGGAGTCATCTTCCTCGGTGGCCCCAGACTGGTAGTTGAACGCGGCCTCGTCAGTGCATCCGAGCACCTCGAGCCAGTCGGCAACCCCGTCGTCGTCGGTGTCGAAGTCGCACGAGCCGTCGTCTTCGGTAGCGTTCACGTCGTAGTTGTTCGCTCGATCGTCGGTGCAGCCGGTGGAGGCAGGATCCTCGCCCGTGCACCCCGCCAGAGGCGCTGGAAGCAGTAGCAGTGCCACAATGATTACTTGCAATCTCATGCTTCTGCAACCCCCCTTTCAGATATCTATGTTGTCCCGCCTCCCCAAGGCACGCTCGCAGGGCCCTCATTCGTCGTCGAGTCCAGAGTGTGACGAACCTTCATCACGGTGGTTCCTGAGGGCCCGCCATGGGGGTGGGCCGTGCGTTTGTGTTTGCCCTGTTCGCCATTCTTCCCGGCGTGCTCCTATCACTAGCCGGATGGGTTCTGTTTGGAAGACCCGGGAGCTGGAACAACAGCCTCTACCTAGCGTGCTACGCCCCCTTCTTCAGTTGCGTGGCTGCCGGCTTCTACATCGGATGGAGGGCGGAGGACGATATTCGGATGGAGGCCTAATCTTGCGTCGGTCCCAGAAGGCCGAGCGAATCGGGGACCAACTGGACAACCTCTACCCTGAGGCGCCGATACCGCTCTCCCACTCGGATCCCTACACCCTGCTCGTCTCCGTGATGCTCTCGGCCCAGACAACGGACAAGAAGGTCAACGAAGTCACTCCGAGGCTCTTCGAGGCGGCCGACTCGCCCGAGGCTATGGCGGCCCTGCGAGTCGACGAGATTCAAGAAATCATCCATGATGTCGGGCTCGCCCCGACCAAGGCGCGCAACCTCAGGAGGATGGCCGAGCAGATTCTAGAGGACGGTGGTGGCGTGCGCCCGGACTGGGGCTTCCTCGAGTCGCTAACCGGCGTCGGGCACAAGACGGCTAGCGTTGTTATGGCGCAGGCCTTCGGAGTCCCGGCGTTCCCCGTGGACACCCACATACACAGACTAGCAGCGCGCTGGGGCCTTTCCGACGGGCGCAACGTTGCGAAGACCGAGCGAGACCTCAAGGCGGTGTTCCCCAAAGACGCCTGGGCGCGCCGCCACCTGCAGATCATCTACTTCGGCCGTGAGCATTGCCCCGCCCTGCGCCACGACCTAGGCCAATGCCCCATCTGCTCATGGGCAGCATCGAAGAAGCGGTTCCGGGAGGAGATGCCGGGATGACGAAGGAGGTATTCGAAGGGAGGGTAATCTCGTCAGGGTTCTCAACTGACGATATGATGGTGATCGGTGATTGGGATAATTCCCCCTTCGGCCCATTCACCGACCTGATGTGGGCCAAGCCCGATGGTACCAGAGTACTCATAGCACCAACCCAAGAGATTGCGGCCTACGTCTCATCCCTGTACTCCTTCGAAGAGGTGGTGGTGACCCCTCTCGGGATTTCCAAGGGGAAGCGCTCCATCGAGGTCAATTACGATCTCGGAAGAGTCTCGATGACATGGGGGAGAGCCCTGCCACTTCCCTTCAGGAGACCCCTGTGGTTCATTGCCAACATAGAGGCTCCCTTCGCTAGGATATTCTTCGGCACCAAGACCCACGGAACCACGAGGAACGGCTGGAAGGAGTGGTATCACGTAAGGGGCCTCTCCCGGCTAATCTCGGCCGAGATTGAGATAGATGGGAGGGCATCGAGCCGGATGACCGGATCCACTCCCGGTGCGTGCTTCGGGTTCAGCAACCCACCACGGATGCCGCTGAGCGTGAGGGTCGACTCGCATATCGCCAAATCCGAGTCTTGATGTGCCAGTAATGCCACGCATCGCCATGCAGGAGCTCTCAGTGGGCGATCCAGCCCCTGACTTCTCAGCCAGGGTGGCCAATGGGGCCACCATCCAGTTGTCCGAGGTCCTATCGGAGGGCAAGGGCGTCATCCTCTACTTCTACCCGCGTGACGAAACCCCCGGGTGCACGGTGCAGGCATGCGACTTCCGTGATAGTTTCGCTAGGTTGGCCGACTCGGGCTGGAGGGTGGTGGGAGTATCGACCGATTCGGCATCGAGCCATCAGAAGTTCATCGACAATCACGAGCTACCATTCGAGCTGGTGGTCGACGAGGACTCCTCGTTGCATGAGGCATACGGCACCTGGAGGGAGAAGAACATGTACGGAAGGACATACATGGGCACCCTCAGATCGACCTTCGCCATCAGTAGCGAAGGCACCCTCGAGTGGGCCGGGTACGGAGTGAGGGCGAAGGGGCACGTCGAGATGCTTATGGAATCACTCGGGGTGCAGTGATCGGATGGACGCCGAGGAACGCCGCAAGGTGGTGGGTATCTTCCTGCAGAGATGCGTGGAATACGCGAACGCCTCCATTGAGCGCAAGCATCAGCGTGGCGAGGACGAGGCGGAGATCGCTCGCTGGGTGGCTTACAGGGACCTCACAGAGCACGCAATCAAGGAGGTGTCCTCCGGCGAGCTCGACTCATGGCTGGAGGACGCCTCGGCCTAGCTCAGGCCTCGGCCGGCTCGGGAATCTGGCTCCAACCTGCCGTGCCCAGCCTATGCTTGTGGGTGTCGACCCTCATCCTCGCCCCGGCGACCATGAGCAGCGTGTCCGTCTCGTTCAAGGCGAACACGGGCAACCCGGTGCGGTCACCAAGGTCCTGTATCCTTCTGCCGCATACTGACTGCTGGCTGGGCATGTGGTTGAGGGATGTCAGGTCCACAATCACCATGTCCCCCATAGCAAGGTTCTGCTCGGCCCCATTCAGGGGCAACCTGTGCAGATCGTCAGGCTGTAGGTAGATGACCCTGCGAACGGGCCTCTGAGTCATCCTCTCGGTGCGGTCGGACCACCTGATGTCCCCGAAGTCGTGGAACCTGTTTCCGGCCATTGGGCCGGGATCCACTGCGACCTTGCGGCGACCTCCACTCTTCTTGGGGGTGGCGTTGGGATTGGGCAGCCCGAGCAGCCTGAAGAGATTGACCACGGCGCGCCCGAAACCTACTCCTCAAAGAGTGCTTCGATGTCCTCTTGGCCCAGGACCTCGTTTATCGAGCTCTGCTCGCTCGCCGAATCCTCGGGAGCACTCTCGGGCCCGGGATCTGGGTTGCTACCGGTGAGCTCCTCGAGCACGTCGTCGAGCTCGGGCAGGATTTCTTGGGCCTCTCGATCGCTGGGGAGTTCGGGGACTGGCGCTGGGGGATCTTCACCACGTTGCTGTGGATCGGGATTAGGAAGGTCGAAGGCCGCATCGATGTCAACAGGCGGGCTGTTTGGGGGCAAATCCTCGGATTCCCCCATGGAGAATGACCGCTGCACGGCGTAGGCGATCCCCGCTAGGGCCGAGAGGACGAGGACGAGCAGCGAGAGGTTCGTCTGGATGCTCTCGCCCAAGCTGAATGGGGCCTCCTCGACCTCGATGTCCATGGTGACGGAGTGGCTCTCGCTCTCGTCCAGCACGGTCAGCTTCACCTGCTTCAAACCCCCTGAGCCGTAGGTGAACTCGACCCACCTGCCCGTGAAATCAACATCATTTGCCGGGTCTCCGTCTCCGTCCGAGTCATCGGTCACATCGATGTCCCAGTGGAACTCAAGGCTCTCGAGATCGAGTTCGGAGTCCACAGTGCCATTGGCCGAGAGTACGATGGGATCCCCCTCTGTTGGGTTGGAAACACTGACTGACGCCATCGCCGTGGGGGGGGCGTTCCTAACCTCGATGGGGATTTCCACCGATTCGGACTCGCCGTCGTCATCTGTAACGTGGAAGATTATGGAGCTGGGAGCGGAGGATTCGTCGGGCCATGAGTGCACAAGGTGATTGGAGGGGATATCGCAGTCGTTTCTAGGGTCGCCGTCGGAGTCCGCATCGTCGCTCGGGTGCATGTCGAAGCACAGGACGAGGCTGGCAATGTCGTTGGCGGTGTCGGTGACCTCGACGTCAATCACCACCTGCTCGTCTTCCTCGATTTGGGGCACCGGGGGTAGGGGGGAGATAGAGGGGGGCAGGTTCTCAACCTGAATGGGGACCACTAGCATCTCGGTCCCCTCTCCGTCGTCGTCGAAAACCTCCAGGGTTGCAAGTTGCATGCCAGACGCGTTGTAGCTGTGGTTGGCAAAGCTGGTCCTCCCGATGCTGGTGTGGTTGAGCTCGGGCTGGTTCTCCGCGTCGGGCCTCCAGATGTGAAGGAGGGAGTCGATATCGTTGCTGGAGTCCTCGGCCTGCCCCATCAGGGTGATGGCATCGCCCTCCTGCACGATGAAAACGCCTCGGCTGTCCGTAGTGAGCCTGTTCGGGCCCATCCACACCTCAACCTGAGGGTTGTGGGGGGCTGCGTTGCTGACCGCAACGGTGTGAGATGCCTGAGTGGTGTCCCCGTCATCGTCGGTTGCTAGGACCTCGATCGTGTATTGGCCCTCGACCATCGGCATCACAGTGCAAGCAAGGCCGACCTGCCCCTCATTGCAGGCGGAGCCCCACAGGATGTCGACCGACGCGGAGGGCGTCTGGGTATCGGCGTCGCTCCTATTGGTGATTCTGAAGGTGATGAGGGAGGCAACCTGAACCTCCTCCTCGTCCGCCACTAGGGTGATTTCAGGTGGGCGGTTGTGGACTATGACCGAAGAGGTGGCGGATGCGTGGTCGTTCTCTTCGTCCGAGACTACGAGCTTTATTTCATACACGCCATCATCTTCCCATCTCCACTCGTAGACACAGTCTCCCTCCAGCACCGTCTCGGTCTGGCCGTCCGCCCGCTCGATCCTGAACTCGCACTCCAGAGACCCCCCGTCGGGGTCTTGGGAACCACTTCCATCCAGCGAGACCTCATCGAGAGTGAGGGACTCCTCCAAGACGAGTAGGTTCGCCATCGGCAAGGCGCCTATGTAGAGAACAAAGACGCCATCGTTATTCGAGCGGTTCCCGTCCTCGCTGATCTCCTCTTCGGGGTCGACGACGAAACCAGTGTACACGTAACCGAAGGACTGCGTTGCGGGTACGGTCCAATTGAGCTCGATCCTGGCCTCCTCGAGGCTGGCTAGGGGGGGCACGTAGCCATTGACTACGGTGCCATCGGGCGCATTGACCCTCAGTGAGGAGGGAGGGGAAGAGGCGAGTCCCCTATTGAGGACCGGGACGGAGAAAGTAAGCGTGTCCCCGATCACGGCGTTGAAGCCGACGTTGGGATCTAGGGTGAGGATTCCGTTGCCTCGATGGCGCTGCACTGTGACTGCCTCCGATCGTGTGACCAAGTCAATCTCATGGACGTCAGAGTCGATTATCAGGGAACTCGCTCCCAAGACATCCTCAGTAGTCCCATTATTGATCCAAGCCAGCAGACCGTGGCTGCCGAGCTCACCGATTCCAACGGTGTCGTCTGGGGAGTCTCCGGTGTCGAGGGTCAAGTGGTAGGACCCGTTCTCGTCAGTCGTGACGTCCTGCACGAACTGCTCGGCCTCGTACCTGAACTGCAGATCTTGACCGCTGACGGGCTGGCCCTGGCTTGAGACGTTAATCCACGCTGAGATCTCGATGTCCACCGGAGCTAGGGGATACTCGATATCGATTGAGACCACAGTGCTTCTCTCAGTCTGCTGGTAAGAAACAAGCTCGTGCACGGCAATGAATCCGAAACTCTGCACATACGAGCTCTTGATTTCCCCCCTTATCGCCGGGCAGTACCAATTGTATCCAATCTCGTCACCATCGCTGTCATAGTTCGTGATGTTGTAGGACGGGTAGCATCCCGGGAAGGTTACTCCGGAGCTGCCTTGGCTGACCACCTCCCAGCTGGTGGTGTTCGAGTCGCTTGTGTCGTCCGGGATCGGGACATAGCTGCTGGAGCCGCTGAACTCCAAGTGCTGCTCGTAATCCATCTCCCACGACTCGCCCACGCTGATTGGGAAGTCATAGTCCTCGAGGGGGGGGTCATAGGTGTTCAGAACGGTGAGCAAGCCTATTTCCTGCCTCAGCCAAGAGGAGCAGCCCCCGAAAAACACTGGATCGAAGTAGACGTCGATGGTGGCCTCCTGGGTGTGAGTGGCGAGGTCCGAGGCGCGGATGATCTCCGTAGTGTCCATGTCGACGTAGAGGCAGCCGTTGGTGCCATCGATGCTGATTGGGTCGCCGGACTCGTACTCGCCGATTGACTCGACCTCGTAGACCAGCGTCGAGTCGTTCTCGATATTCATTAGGTACATGTCGACTACCGTGACTTCTAGAGTTCCCTCCAGAGTCTGGACATTCGAGCTGACACCCGACCCGGCGACGAAGTCGGCGACGTCCAGATACCCGTCGTAATTCCAGTTATCGCCGACGCGCCACTCGGGCACGTCGATGATGGTCGTTGACCTAGTCGAGGATTCGGCAGCCCGTGCGGTACCGGGGAAGGGCTCGCCTTGGCTGGCCCCGGTCCACAGGACGGAGGCCGAGGGAAGCAGCATCAGGGCGATGAATAAGGCAGTGGTCCCATTGGAGCGCATGAAATCCAGCAGGGAGGCCCGTTCAAGAATATTGGTTTCCAGAAAACCTAGAGTAAATCGGCCAATTCGTCCTTGATCTGCTCGACGGCTTCGAGGATCTCGTCCTTATGCCTAGCTCCGGTGATGACCATCTTTCCGCTGCCGAAGATGAGGCACACGACTCGGGGGTAGTCGAGCCTGTAGATCAGGCCGGGGAACTGCTCAGGCTCGTACTCGACCTTGTCGAAAGGCAGATGGAAGGTCAGGTTGTTGAGGTTCAGCTTCCTAGGCAGCGCGGCCAGTGGCTCGCCCTCGAGAATCCCGCGAATTCGTGGGTCCTCGTTATCCACCTCCTCGTCGGTTGCGGCACGAATGCCGCCGTCCCCCGAATCGATGACCTTGGTATTGATGTCATCCATCCTAGCAACCGCCCCGTAGTCCTCAGGGTAGAACAGGGAGTAGGTGGCGACCATGTTCTGGACCTCTATCTCGACGTCCTTCAGGTCCCAGGTCTCTATGCCTGCATCCCTAAGGTCGCCGATCATCCTCTCGATTCCGGTATGGATGTTGTCCTCGTTCTTTCCGCCCGTGCACACGGCTCTGCCAGAGCGAAACATCAGGATGGCGAGCTTTGGGTCTACGACCCGGTACACCACTCCTGGAAACTGCTCTGGCTCGTATTCGCAATTCAATTGGATTGCGATGTCCGGTAGGTCCAGTTCCTCCGCGACCCGTGTGGAGGCGACTACATTAACCACAGTGAGTCTTTCTTCGTCGCTTAGCACAAGGGGGCGACTTAAGTATTGCTTATAAATGGTATATAAGGGATTATTGAGGTTGGGGTCTCGTATAATTCTCCGAGAATTGGCTCAGACTACCCTTACTCCTTCCGCTCCGAGTCTGGAGGCGAGGGGCTTGCCCCCCGCTATCTCAATTGCTTCCGCCACCCTCTGAGGATCCTCGGTCAGGGCGACCATGCATCCTCCCCCGCCTGCCCCCGTCAGCTTCGCTCCCATGGCGTGAGGTCGCGCCGCCAAAACAAGACGATCGAGGAGGGGGTTGCTGACTCTGAGGCGCTGCAGCCTCTCGTGGCAGGCATCCATGGCCATTCCCAGAGCCTCTAGATTCCCTGCCGAGAGCGCGGTCAGACCGGCCCTGGTGATTCGCGAAATGGCCTCCATGTCGTCTGAACGCTCGGGGCTCTCAGACAACAGCTTGGCCACCTTGGCTACCATCCTCCCGGTGGGCGATCCGACACCGGTGTATCCGAGAACCAACCAAGCCTCACGTACCTCCGCAGGCAGGTCGACTACGTTGATCGACCAATTCCTCTCCCCCTCGGGCGTGACTAGGCTTGTATCGAAGACATGCCTTGTTCCTTCGACGCGTTCCCCCGAAACGACTACGCAACCACCAAGCGCGCTGGTTGCCGTGTCGGTTGGGCTCGCCCTGCCCTTCTGAGCAGTGGCCTCGGCCGAATGCGCCAGCCTAGCCAATTTAATTCGGTCAAGAGTCTCGTCAGCGTTTAGGTGACTGTGCAATGCGGCACCCACAGCATTCGAAAGGGCTGCCGATGAGCCCATTCCTGCTGCCGAGAAGAGTCCACTTTGGACATCCAAGGTTAGAGGGGGGCCATCGTAATGGAAGACGCTCTGGATAATGTGAGTGATGTGGGGGTGGCGGGATGGATCGAAAGGCATCCCCTCGAGCCTCCAGTCGGGGGCCTCCTCGACGCTGACACGTACCCCCTGGTCGATGGCCACGGCGACCGCCGGATGGCCGTACACGACGGCGTGCTCGCCGAACAGGATGCACTTGCCGGGAGCGAAGGCGCTGGTCACGCCCCACCGTTGCGCTGTGAGGCCATGAGTGTTGGGTTCATACTCCAGCGGCGGTTGATTGAAGGACGTGTTGCCGCTCCATGTCAATGTCAGGCAGAGCCTGACTCGAGGACGATGCCATGGAACACCCCCTTCTATTGACCTACGGCCCCATAGAGGGCTGGCAAATCCTGCTGGTTGTCGGAAGCCTGTCAATCGGTTTCTTCGTCTATCAGGTGCAGAAGGCGACTCGTCTAGTACTGCTGGGGGCACCTGACGATCGTTTCGACTCGTGGGGAGTTCGGCTGTGGGAGTTCTTTTCCGGGTGGTTGGGCCAGAAGCGCGTCCTAAGGGACCGTGTGGTTGGCACGATGCACGTTCTGATGTTCTGGGGATTCCTGATGCTGGGCTCAGACATGTTCGACCTAGCTACCGCGAACGCCTTCTCCGATCGGATTCTCCCCAAGATGCTGAACGGGCCTTGGAACGGGATGGTGGAGCTCGGATACACAATGGCTCTCTTCGGATGTGTTGCTGCCCTCGTCCGCAGAGTGGCATTCACCCCTGAGAAGCTGAGGGGAGAGTCACAGTTAGAGGGCAACGTCATCCTATTGCTGATACTCTCAATCACAGTGACCTCATTCATAGTCGAGGCGGCTCACAATCCCTCGGAATTCTGGGAGCCTATCGGACACTGGGTCTCCGGGATGGATCCGTCCGAGAGCTCGGTCATCCTCTCCTACTGGATCCACATACTCTCGATTTGCGTATTCTTTGTCCTAATTCCGTTGTCCAAGCACATGCACCTTGTGATGGCAGTCCCCAACGTTTTCTTCCATGACGCAGGTCCGGTTGGAAAGATGCTTCCGCTAGCCATTGGAGATGACGGCATGGCGGTCCCGCTGGAGGACTTGGACCTAGATTCATTCGGAGTGAGCTCATACACCGATTACACCTGGAGGCAGCTTGTCGACGGGTGGTCTTGCACCTCTTGCGCGCGCTGCCAGGACGTCTGTCCCGCATACGCCTCGGGCAAGGGCCTGAACCCGATGCAGGTTATCCACGACGTGCGCAACTACGCCAACGAGCACGCACCAATCTTGCTGACCGGCAAGAAGCCAGGGGAAACGATGATGCAGCGCATTACTGACGAGGCGGTCTGGGCATGCACCACCTGCAACGCTTGCGTCGATATCTGCCCCCTGTACATCGAGCACGTACCAAAGCTGACTGACCTACGCCGTAACGCGATGATGGAGACCATGGAGTACCCAGAGATTCTGAACACGGCGATGGGCAATATCGAGTCGGCCTCGAACCCCTATGGATTCGGGGTGCACGAGCGAGTCGATTGGGCCGCCGACCTCGATGTAAAAATCGGCGAGCCGGCCGAGTACATCTATTTCGTTGGATGCGCAGCGAGCTTCGACGAGCGCAACCAGAAGGTTGCCCGATCGACGATCTCTCTGCTCAAGGAAGCGGGGCTAGACGTCGGAATCCTCGGGATGCAGGAGGGCTGCTCAGGCGACCCGGCCCGCAGGGCGGGCAACGAGTACCTGTTCCAGATGCTGGCCGAGACCAATATGATGACCTTTCAAGAGCTGGGCGTCAGACGCATCATCGCCTCATGCCCCCACTGCTTCCACACACTGGGCAAGGAGTACGCTGACTACGGAGGCGACCAGTTGGAGGTATTCCACCACTCGGAGATCCTAGCCAAACTGCAGGTGGAGGGTAAGCTGCCTTACTTCAACGAGGTCGCCACGAATAAGGAGCGCAGCATCACCTACCATGACCCTTGCTACCTCGGACGCATCGGGGGAATCATCGAAGAGCCGCGGAGTGTCATCGGTGGCGTCGACGTGGAGACCGAGAATCACGGCCAGGACTCGTTTTGCTGTGGGGCCGGTGGCGCCCAGATGTGGATGGAGGAGGATGCTGACAAGAGGGTGAATGTCATTCGCGCCAAGGAACTCTCCGAGACCGGTTGCGACACAGTCGCTGTGGGTTGCCCGTTCTGCTCGATAATGGTCAAGGACGGACTGGATGCCGTGGGGGCTGACATGGATGTCAAGGACGTTGCCGAGCTGCTTTGGGAGCAGATTCAGAAGCGCGACGCAGAGATTCACAGCGGAGCTTCGTTACCCGTGACCGTCAAATAGAAAATGGCGCTGGTGATGGTATGAGCAACGAGTTCACTATCTTCGGAATGACCATTCCGAGAATCGCTGTGGTCAACGGTGCGGTACTCACATTCTGGGGGGCCTTAGCATACTTCGTTCAAAGCGCCGATCCACCATCCATTACTGCCCTAATTCCGGCATTAATGGGATTGCCAATGCTCGCTTTGGGGGCTATGTCTGAGAGAGATGAAAAGAACAGGCACCATTACATGCACGGCTCTATGGTTCTAGCACTTGTTATGGCTCTAGGAGGGGCAAGGGTTGGCACTAAGTTTTCTGAGATGTCGACACTTGCAATAATCTCCCATCTCCTACTTCTTCAGGTTGGGATTTCCTTCATGATTGCGGGCATTTGTTCTTTCAGGCACGCACGAAAGCTCAGGGAAGCGTCCGGTGATTGAGTGCGGCCTGTGATTGGAGTCACCACCTCTGTCAACACCCGTGACTACGAGACGGCCGGCCAAGCTGTCGTGATGCTGCCTCACAACTACCCTGAGGCAATACGTCGCGCTGGTGGCACGCCGGTTCTCATCCCAGAAGGCGAGACTGACGACTCTCTAATCGACTCCCTAGATGGCGTCGTCATCTCCGGGGGACGCGATATCAGCCCTAGTCTCTACGGCGAGCAGGCTCACGAGAAAACCTCCGACGTGCGTCCCGAGCAGGACGCCTCGGAGTTGGCTCTGATGAGGACCGCCCTCGAGCGCGATCTCCCCCTCCTAGCTGTGTGCAGAGGCCACCAACTCTACTGCGTAGAACATGGTGGTAGGCTTCACCAACACCTGCCTGAGACGCCAGGATTCGAACAACACGGCGCCACTGATGGGGAGTGGTCCGAACACGAGGTCCATATCGAGGAGAATTCCAAACTGGCATCCATCGTCGGCACCAAGATAGTAGGAAACTCCGGGCACCACCAAGGCGTCGCCGATGCCGGCGACCTGCATGTGGTCGGAAGGACCGGGGACGGTCTGATCGAGGCCGTCGAGGATCCCAATAAGAAGTTCTGCATCTCCGTCCAGTGGCATCCCGAGATGATAGGGCAGCACGAGATCTTCGACGCTCTCATAGAGGCTGCGCGAAGTTGAAGTCTCGACCAAGCTTGACGATGCTGTGGCTGCTGACGGCACGAGACCCATAATTGGGGTGACTTGCTTCTATCGGGAGGCCCGCTTTGCCAACTGGGTGATGGAATCGGCCATTCTGCCCTCGACCTACATTAGGGCGATAATCGGTTCTGGTGGCACGCCGGTCATCATCCCTCCCAGCGAGAATCCGGAAGAGTTGCTGGACAGGGTAGACGGACTCGTGATTGCCGGGGGACCCGACCTTGACCCAGCCACTCATGGCCAAAATCCAGATCCGGCCACTAAAGAGTACGCCTCCGAGCAAGACGCCTCCGAGATTATCCTGCTTGGAGGGGCGATCGAGCGCGACATGCCGATACTGTGCATTTGTCGTGGCATGCAACTACTGTCTGTACTCCACGGCGGAAGTCTCCATCAGCACCTCGATTCCACGCCGGAGTACGAGGGGCACGGCGGCTATAGCGGCGTGGTGACCGAGCATGGGGTGATTGCTGAGGAGGGCTCGAGAATTGCCGCTCTGATGGGATTGCACATCACAGCCAACTCGACCCATCATCAGGGGGTCGCTGACGCGGGTTCCCTCAGTGTCACAGCACGCGCCGAGCACGATGGTCTGATTGAAGCCGTGGAGCGAAGCGACCTGCGATTCTGCCTAGGCGTCCAATGGCATCCCGAACGAATCGGGCATGACGTTCTGTACTCCGCGCTCGTCCAAGCAGCGCGGGGTTGAAGGCGCGTCAGCCGTGTCGACGGTGACAAGATGCCCATCAGAGTCTACGACACTCGCTCCCGTGAGAAGAGGGAGTTGGGGACCCTAGTCGAGGGTGAGGTCGGAATCTACGCCTGTGGCATCACCCCCTACTCGCCCAGCCACATCGGCCACGCCCGCCAGGCGATAGCCTTCGACATCATCGTGCGATGGTTGAGGAAGCGTGGGTACAGGGTGAACTACATCACCAACTTCACTGATATCGATGACAAGATCATCGATGCGGCGAACAATGAGGGAGTTGGCTTCCTCGAGGTCGCAAACCGCCACATCGACGAGTACTTCGAAGTGATGGATGCGATGAACGTCCAACGGGCTGACGCATATCCTCGAGTGACTGAGGCCATCCCGGAGATCATCGATATGGTCACCACCCTGATTGACAAGGGACATGCCTACGCTGGTGATGATGGAATCTACTTCGAAATCGACACCGCGCCGGAGAAGTACGGCCAGTTGACCGGTCAGACGCTCGAGATGGTCAGGGCGGGAGCCGGTGGACGCGTGGCTGAAACTGGATCCGGCAAGCGGGACCACCGAGATTTCGCCCTGTGGAAATTGGCCAAGCAGGGAGAGCCCTCCTGGGACAGTCCTTGGGGAGCGGGGAGGCCAGGATGGCACATCGAGTGCTCGGCCATGTCGCTGAACCACTTAGGTGAAGCCTTCGACATTCACGGGGGAGGTACGGACCTGATGTTCCCCCATCACGAGGCAGAAATATTCCAGTCCGAATGCTGCTTGGGTCACGAGCCAGTGGTTCAGTATTGGATGCACAACGGGATGATCAACGTCGACGGCGAGAAGATGAGCAAGTCTCTGGGCAACTTCTGGAACATCAGTGACGCATTTGGGAAAGTCGACCCGCTCGAGTTGCGATACGCGATGATAAATGCCCCCTATCGCCAGCCAGTCGAGTTCAACTCGGTCATGCTGGAGGATGCATGCATGCACCAGCAGAGGCTCGTCACAGCCTTCGGCGAAGGTCTATCCCGCTTCGGAAGCAGCGACTGGTCCGGTTCGGGGGAGCTGTCTGCCGCCGCGGAAAGACTGTCTGCCGGAATGGATGACGACTTCAACACCAGAGTCGCAATCGTTGAGATTCAGTCGGTAGTAAGGGTCCTGCGTGGCCTTCTCGACTCGAACGATCTTGAGGAAGGGGTGTCGGCGGTAGTGGGATGGCTGTCAGAGTTCGCGGGGGAGGTTCTGGGACTGCTACCGGATGAGGGGTCCATTGCGACTATGATGAAGGAGGGGAAGAGGGCGCGCTCAGAGGTTGCCGAGCGCGTGGAAGCACTGCTTTCCAAACGTGAGTATGCCAGGGACACCAAGGACTGGGGGGCTGCCGATGCGATTCGCGATGAGCTTTCCGCGATGGGCGTGATCGTCGAGGACGGGTCAGAAGGTCCGACTTGGCGACTTGGAACTTGAACGTCACCACACTGCGCCTCCCGTCCCGAATCTGTGAAAGTGCGATATAGCCCCTTTGTGACGGACATGCAATGCCATATGCCAGAGTGACCCGCCCGCTGGTTGCGATAGCGATGACAGCGGTAATGGCCCTTGCAGGATGCTTTGGTGGAGGAGAGGTGGGCGATGATGCCATCCCTTGGGATGCCGATTACTACTACATCGATCCACCCAACACCTACGAGGATGCGCGGAACTTCACCGTTGCAGATCCGATGAAAAACGAGACCTGGGGCAACTCCTCCTGGACGGTTTACGGAAACGAGCACGGGGGCAACTGCTGCGAGCACTATCTGGCAGCGACCAAGGAGGGCTGGATCCTCAACTTCGGAGGCGAGTACCCAACTTGGAGCACTGACCGTGGCCATACCTGGCAGGAGTACATTCCTGGGGTGACTCCGACGTGGCCAGAGTGCCGCAACGTGAAAATGACTCTGCCGGGGACCGAGGGGTTGGGCGAGGGCAGCATAGTCCA
The DNA here is from genome assembly GCA_030749075.1 of Candidatus Thalassarchaeaceae archaeon. Classification (GTDB taxonomy): domain Archaea; phylum Thermoplasmatota; class Poseidoniia; order Poseidoniales; family Thalassarchaeaceae; genus UBA36. Next base: position 14,636 of record JASMKR010000035.1, read on the forward strand.
GACGACTACCGGGGATCTCATCGCCATGGGCTGGTTCCCCTATCCCTCCGTCACCGGTGCCGACCAATTCTACGCCTTCCTCTACGATCAGGACGATGCAGAGTGGAAGTGGTGCTACGCGCGCCCGCCGGAGGCCTTCTACGACCGCTCATGGCAGGTAGAGGTGGTCGGGCCCGTCAATACGATCTACGGCAGTGGCGAATATGCTAGCCTAGTAATCAGTAATTTCTGGCACCAAGTCGCCAATCGTGGGGGGCAGATATCCGTGGACGGGCTGAACTACTACAATTTCGACTTCCCGGACAGGGACGAGGATCTCGCTGATATCGAGGTCGACCTCGATTTCGATCAACTGGGTGTGGAGTGGGACTTCACCAAGCCCCACAAGGAGATGCGGGCCTTCCCGGTACCCAGCGGGGGCTTATACTTCCCAAACTACTTTGACGATGGTAGCGATGCTTTCCTAGACACCTCCCTGAACTGGTGGACTGCGACCACGGCAAACGGCTCGTCCCTGCCCTCTGAGTATTGTGCCTTCGACTCATCTACTGCCCTGCACTGCATTATCGCTGGGGAGGCTGCCATCCAGCACATGTTGTCCTGGGATGGGGGCGAGACCTGGCAGAATCGTACCTACAACCTGTCTGCGGTAGCCTCCGAGTTGGAGGAGTGGGAGTTCCATGCCAATGGGGTACACGATTTATTCATCCTAAACGTCCGATACCAAAGCGCCGAGGGTCCTGACGTGGACGTTGCGTTCCACGTCAGAGAATTCTCCCTGAGCCTCGAGCCCGACGTTCTGACTTACTTGGGGCTGGGTGACCTTGACTCTACCTCAGGAGCCGGAAACGAAATCAGATTCGACTTCGCTAGCATGGGCATACTTCCGGATGGCGGGGCTTTCATCGCCTACCATGACTCTACTGATCCGGACCCGTTGTTCGGTGTGGAGTTGCTAATCCCCAAGTCCTACGAACCGGTGGCCCAACTGTATATGGCAGGTCACTCTCATTGAGGAATACGGATGAAGTTGACCCTGGGGAATCTCCGCCAGTTCATCAGGGACATGGGGCACGTTCTGTTGCACGGAAACCTAGACTCGTCTGACTTCTTCATCCTCGATGATAAGGGGGTTATCTATGCGAGCATTGCCAAGTCCGCGTGTTCCTCAATCAAGACATCAATGGCGGGGGATTTCCCCCGAGGTCGCTCCATCCACTACCACACCCGGGAGTTTTCGCACAAGAGGATAGCGAGGGACAAGAGGGGCTACTTCTGTTTCTCATTCGTCAGGAATCCTTACAAGAGGTTGGTTTCTAGTTATCGAAACAAGTTCAACAAGGAAGATGAGGCACGATTCCTCTACTCCAACTACCTATTCGGCTACCTTCGAAACGATGACTCGTTCGAAGAATTCGTCAGGAAGGTCACACGGCTTCCAGACTTCTTGTGCGACAGGCACTTCAAGACCCAGCACAGCATCATCTTCTCCCGTGGTGCCAAGATGGACCACGTGGGCAAGGTCGAGGACCTCCCCGCTGACTACGAGGAGATCCGCGAGCGCTACGATTTCAATGATCTCAAGATACTCAACAAGTCACGCGGGACAAGCTCCGATGAACTGCTGACTGATGAGGTCAAGGGACTCATCCACAAACGCTTCAAGAAGGACTTCGACGCCTTCGGCTACGAAAGATAGAACGTAACATTCGCTTGATCGACCTTGAAGGCCTCAATGTCGGCTGGGTGCTTTCCCTCATTGAGCGAGGCTATGCCCGCTCGCGTCTCGGACTTCACATGCTCCCAGTCGTCGTCTGCGAGATCAAGCCCGTCGACCCACACCGAGAGCCCTATGGTCGCCTCGACATCAAGGTCGAGTTGCTTGCGCTTGGCCTGTACGCGCCGGATTATGTCTCGGGCGAGACCCTTGGAGAGCAGGGAGGAATCGATGTCCAAATCAAGCACTAGAGAGACGTCTCCGGCGTCGTGCGAGATGGTGTGAGCCGCAAAACCGTCCTTCTCTACGCGTCTGACCTCGATGTCATCGGACGTTATCTCGTACCCGGCCAAAGCGGCGATTCCGGCCTCTATCTCGAGCAGTAGTTCATCGGGTTCTGCTAGGTCCAGTTGCGCTAGAACGGAAGAAAGGTCGCCGCGGCACTTGGCACCTAGAGACTTTCTATTCGGGGCCAGCACAATCTTCTGAAATGTGTCGAGATCGTCCTCAGTGGTCAGAACCTCGACGTTGAGTTCCTCGGCTAGGATATCATGAAATCTCGAGAGGTCGGGACCTCCGACGATCCACCCCGATCGGCACGGGAGGCGTTGTCTGCGATCTGCCTCGACTCTTATGCGCCGGCCGGTCTCGGCCAGCTCGCGAACCAGTGACATCCCCTGTTCGAGCGCGTGGTCGCGCGGTGAGAGGTCGCGCTCTACCAGTGGAGAGCCGGGGGGCCAGTCGGCTAGATGGACGGAGGAACCTGTGAGCCCGCGATGGATGGAGTCGGGCATGAATGGGGAAACCGGCGCCATCAGTCGACAAACGATTAGCAACACCTCGTGTAAAGTGTGCTGGCAGGCTCGCTTGTCGGTGCTGTCCGATTCATCCCAAAGGCGCCTTCGCGAGCGCCGGACGTACCAATTGGATAGGTCGTTGATCACAAAGGCCTCGAGGACGCGTCCAGCCTTGTGGAATTCCCACGCAACGAAGTGCTCGTGATATTCGTCGGCCATGCCCGATGCCTTGGATACGATCCAGCAATCAAGCGGACTGCGTTGTGAGACGGGCACGAATCCCGACTCGTCATCCGCATCAAAACCGTCTAGTGCGGCGTAGTCGGCGTGGAAGCGGTAGACGTTCCACAATGTGAGGAACATCTTGGCATAGGACTCTCTGACCCCGTTGGGATCGAAATTGGTCGGCGACCACGGCGCGCTCTGCGTTGTCATGTACCAACGTATCGAGTCCGCGCCCTCTTTGTTGAAGTGGTTCCACGGGTCGACGACATTGCCCTTCGACTTGCTCATCTTCTTGCCTTCCTTGTCGAGGATGTGGCCTAGTGAGAGGCAGCGGTGGTAGCAGGTGCTGTCGAACACAGCCGTAGAGACTGCAAGCAGCGAGTAGAACCAGCCTCGCGTTTGGTCGACGGCCTCGCAGATGTAGTCGACCGGGAAAGAGCTGGAGAATCGGTCCTCGTTCTCGAACGGGTAGTGCCACTGGGCGAAGAAGGCGCAGCCCGAGTCGAACCAGCAGTCCATTACGTAGGGCTCGCGCACCATCTCGCCCGAGCATCCGTCCGAGGGGCAATGGAGCTTGACATCGTCCACGTAGGGCCGATGAAGCTCGGGGGGCGCAGGCGAGTCGTCTGTCTTCATCGAGGCCATCTCCTCGATGCTGCCGATGCAGTGCTCGTGACCGCAGTCGGGGCATATCCAAACCGGAATAGGGGTGCCCCAGTAGCGTTCGCGGCTGATTGCCCAGTCCTTGATATTCGAGAGCCACTCCCCCATGCGCTTGGTGCCGGTCCACTCGGGAGCCCATTCAACCTCGGAGTTGTGCTGCATTATCTCATCGCGCACAGCAGTCATGCGGACGAACCAACTGTCCATCGCGTAGTACAGCAGTGGGTGGTCGGTGCGCCAGCAGTGCGGGTAGTCGTGGGTGTAAGTGTGCTCGCGGTACAGCAGGTCCTGGTTGGCGAGGTGGTCGATGATATCGGAGTCGCAGTCCTTTACATAGCGACCGTCGAGCAGGTGATGGGTCCCGGAGACGAAGGAGCCGTCAATGCCGACAGTATGCTGGGCTGGGAAGCCGACCTCCATTCCGAGGTTGTAGTCCTCCTCGCCGTACATCACTGCTGTATGGACCACACCGGTCCCGTCGGTGGTGGTCACGAAATCGGCTGCGACTACTGTCCAAGCACTCTCGGAGTCCCCCCTATCGACTGCGTCTGGGAATAGCGGGTGGTAGGGCTTGCCGATGAGTTGCGAGCCAGAGAACTCGTCGATGATCTCTATCTGATGGCGTAGCACGTCAGCGAGCAGGTCCTTGGCGAGAATCAACTCCTCTCCGACCTCGGCACCACCGCGCCCGTCCCAAGAGCCTGATGGAGGCTCAGTGATACGGATGCGGCAATAGGTGACATCAGGGGAGACCGCTAGGCCGACGTTGCCTGGCAGGGTCCACGGCGTAGTCGTCCAAGCGAGGACGGAGGCATCGTCATCGACAAGTTCGAACTTGATGTAGACAGCAGGCTCTGAGACCTCCTTATAGCCCAGCGAGACCTCGTGTGTGGAGTAGCTGGTCCCCGTCTGGGGGCAGTATGGCAGGACCTTGTGACCACGGAAGAGCAATCCCCTTTCGAACATCTGCTTGAGTGACCACCATGCCGACTCGATGTACTCGTCGTGCAGAGTGACGTAGGGGTCATCCTTCATTTCGATCCAGAAGCCCATGCGCTCGGTCATCTCGCGCCAAGCCTTCTCGTAAGTCCAAACGCTCTCCTTGCATTGCTCGTTGAAGGCCTCCATTCCGTAGTTCTCGATGGCCTCGTTGGACATCAGGTCGAGCTGCTTCTGAACCTCTATCTCGACAGGGAGGCCGTGAGTGTCCCAGCCTCCTTTGCGGTCGACGATGTGCCCCTCCATGGTCTTCCATCGGCAAACCATGTCCTTGAACAGCCTCGAGATGACGTGGTGAATGCCCGGTCGGCCGTTTGCCGTGGGGGGTCCCTCGAGGAAGGTGAAGGGGTTGTCTCCGTCTCGACGCGCCTCGATGGTCGCCTCAAAGGTCCCCTCTGCATTCCAGGTCTCCATCAAGGCATTCTCTAGGGCGACCGGGTCGAGTTCACCAGGTGGATTGGGTACTCCCATCGAACCATTCGACCAACGGCGCTGTATTGAATATGCCTCGTTCGCCCATAGGGCGAATTTATCGATTAGCAGGTTTCAATAGTGGCCGTCTAAACGGTCAGAGCGTGTCCGACACCGCAACCATCGCTGTAAGCGGAATGACCTGCACTGGATGCTCGGGGAGGGTGAGGGGGGCGCTAGAATCGCTTGAAGGGGTTCTCGCTGCAGAAGTCTCTCACGAGACGGGGCAAGCGATAGTGACTCACGATGGAGTAGACAGACCTGCTCTGGTAGGCGCCATCACGGAAGTTGGCTATTCCGCTGATGGTGAGGCCATGGATACGGAGTTCAACTGGGGGGATGGTTCGGTGTGGCGGCAGTCGGCACACAATACAAAGTGGTGCCTGATTGGATGCTCCATCGGCGAGTTCGGTACCTTGGCCGCCTACTCTGTATTCTCGATAGGTGCCTCGGTAGTGACTGGCTCCAACCTCTATTTCCTACTACTTATTCTCCCTCTCGTTAATGGCCTGATAACCAGCGTGATGCTGGAGACTGGCATACTGATGCGTGGCCAGATGGACTTCAGGAATGCCCTTTCCACCGCACTCGGAATGTCATTCATCTCCATGCTGATGATGGAAATAGCAATGGAGATCACGGATCTGTGGTTTACTGGAGGCGAACTGGGCTTGTACCCAATCGCAATTCCATTCATGCTTCTCGTCGGCTTCCTGACACCTTGGCCGTACAACTATTGGCGGCTCAAGAAGTTCGGCGTGGCATGCCACTGAGCGAGGTCCGGCAACCTTGAATGCCCCCTTTCCCCCCTGAGGGTCGATGGCTGGGCTCGTTGCGCTCCTGCAACTGAACCCAATAGTCGGTGACATCGAGTTCAATGTCGCTGAGATCGAACGGGCGAGTGCCCTTGCCGCTACAAAGGGTGCTGTGCTTGCTTGGACCAGCGAACTGGCAGTGTGTGGCTATCCACCGCGAGACCTCTTGCTCGAGGAAGGATTCGTGAACAGGTGTCAAGATGCTGCTAGCGCAGTCCAATCCCCCATTCCGACGCTAGTGGGAACTCCGATTGATTCTGGCTCCGAGCGCACCAAGCCGGCCAACGGCGCGGTTCGAGTCGGGCCGGATGGGTCAAGCGAAGTGGTCTGTCGCAAGCAACTGCTTCCTACTTACGACGTGTTCGACGAGGCCCGCTACTTCGAGGGAAATCACGATGCGGGCCTCGCTAACGCTGCGGGCATGCACCTCGGGGTGACAATATGCGAGGACGCATGGCAGCATGTAGGAGACGTCCCCAACGACTACCTCACCGATCCCATCGAGCAGCTGGCCGAATGGCAGCAGAGCGACGGTCCGCTTAACCTAACGGTCAACCTGTCTGCAAGCCCCTACCACCTAGCCAAGGAGGGAGGGAGGGCGACTCTGGCTAGGGCGGCCGCAGGTACCCTAGGACATCCCTTCGCCCTTTGCAACCAGGTGGGCGGTAATGATGATCTGGTCTTTGACGGCCGCTCGGTGGTGGCATGGCCCAATGGAGTGGTTGTTCAGGCACCGGGATGGTGTAGCGGCATACTTCTGTTCGAAATAGGCAATCCTGCTTCATCGGAGTGGGTCCCCCTAGAAACAGCGACGCCCCACGATGGCTGCGATTGCAATTGCCAGATCGTCGAGGACGGGTTTCCTCAAGTTCCCGAGGCTGGCAGCGACCTGCTTTGCGCAGTCACTTGCGGCCTCAGGGATTACTGCAGGAAGTCTGGAATAAGGAGCCTGGTTCTCGGGATGTCGGGAGGAATAGACTCAGCCGTATGCACCGCCATAGCGGCGAGAGCCATGGGCCCTGAGAACGTTCTTGGCCTTTCAATGCCAAGCAAGCACTCTAGTAAACACTCCATCGACGATGCGATTGCGACCGCACGGGCCCTGGAAGTAGAGCTTCTGTCAATGCCAATCAATGAGCTCCACGAGGAGGCAGAGGAGACTCTAGCAGCCGAACTTGAGGGTGGCAATCCCGTCGCTGCTGAGAATCTCCAAGCGAGGATACGTGGTATGCTGGTGATGGGGGCGGCGAACGCCAGAGGCTCGATGGCCGTGGCCACGGGAAACAAGTCCGAGCTGGCCGTGGGATACTGCACCCTGTACGGGGACATGAACGGGGGTTACGCGCCACTAGGAGACCTCTACAAGACTCAGGTTTACGAGTTGGCGGAAGCGATAAATGAAGATGCCAAGTCCTCGGGCAGACTCCTACCCATTACCGCATCAACGATAGCCAAGCCGCCCTCAGCAGAGCTCTCGCCCGACCAAGTTGACCAAGACACGCTTCCCCCATACGACATACTCGATGAGATTCTGAGGGCCCTCATAGAGGATGGTGCCTCGCCTGAAAGAGTCGTTTCGGCAGGTCATGATCAATCCACGGTTTCATGGGTGGACGAGCACCTCGAAGCGAGCGAGCACAAGCGCTGGCAGATGCCTCCGGCTCCACGAGTGAGCGAGAGGGCTTTCGGGCAGGGCTGGCGTCAGCCACTGGCTGTCAAGAGGTAGGTTATCACATGGACGAGGATGCCGGCCCGCCCGAGCACTACAGAAAGAAGCGGGACCTCTACAGTGGAATGTTGCTACAGTCGTTGTACTGGGCCCTTAGGAGTGCAATTGTGGTTGTGGTGGTGCTTGGTCTCCTAGCCATGTTCAGCCCCCTGCTTTGATACTCCCCCTCATTTCCTCTTGTCTTCGACTTTCTTCTTGTATGCCGCTGTAGAATCCGCTTCGGTCCACCCATCCAAGAAGAGCCCCCCGCCCTTGTGGACGCCACCCCTCACGTTCCCTTTCCGAGGTTTCCTGTCTTGATTGCGAGACAATAGGTGGCGGCTAAAGGACTTGGGGAGGCCATCCGCACCCCGTTCAGACTGGGAGAGTGAGTATGCCCTCCATTCGGCTTTGGGTCCTGACTTCTTCACGGTGATAGGGTCCCCGTCATCCCCCATAGTCAAACCAAGAACAGCGCCCAAGGCCAATAGTAGCAGTGAGCAGAACATGGAAGTATGGCCCGTTCTGAACCCCCCAATAATCATCTCAATCAGACCTGAGAGGAAGGGGTCAGGTTCCTCCTCGTGCTCCTCGACGAGTCTGACGAAATCGTCTGCCTCCAAGCTGTAGTTCCCCCTGCTGCACTGCGATTCTGACTCATTGACGGGATGATGGCAGATCTGCCCTACATAGACCATGGACTGATCGACTAGTTCGGCCCTCTCGAATCCTAACTCGCACAGTGGATTGAAGGTGTTGTTTGTGTGGCTGAAGTTGGAGGGCTTCTCTGCACCTTCCGACCATACCAGCAATGTGAGATTCTGGCACGAGTCCCACATCCCGTTCCCGTCGAGATCGACGTAATCGCCGAAGACGTAGGCCGCCCAACCAAGATTTTCGGTGCCCAATGAGTCATCGAAGAACAAAGTCCCGTTGACTCCGCTAAATGCAAATGTGGGGGATGAATCATCCGAATCACTGGATTCGCCGATAGGCAACTCAGTTCCAGTGATGATGACCAAGACACTAACAAATAACACGACCGTGCCGATTGCCGCAGTCAGGTTCGCTATCGGATGCACCACGACTCCCTATCAGCCGCACGGGGTCTATGCTCAAGGGCATTACGTTGGGAGGCTATCCTTCGGCCCCCTACTGGAAGGCGATTGCGTAAGCCGCTACCAACATCACCAGAATCCACAGCTTCGCCATTCGTTTGCGTCGTCGCGGCGAGTTGCCTGAGAGCGTGACCCTGAACAGAGTTAGAGTCGAGACCATTCCAAAACCAAAGGTAACCACAAGTGCGTTCGAACCCATTGCCCAATGGAATCCTTCGTCGGTCGCGGAGGATGTCGAGCTGCCTTCCTCATCCAGTGGGCCTCCCTCGCCAGCACCGTCCTCGACAGCGTTCACCCCTAGGAAGAGCAGGGCTAGGGCGACCAAGCTAGTTACCTGCCCGATTAGCAAGAAGGAGGAGGAGGCATCTCCCCGCCCCCCACGCCACTTGTGAATCGGGGCTCGTTTGGATTTGGTACGTTCGTCCCCTTTCTTTCGATAGGAGGAGTCGTCGCGGTTAGACCAGCGTGACCTTGGGGACGTCCCCATGGACTGGAAAGTAAGACTGTGCTTAATTGGCTTGCGCGTGGTGGCTTCAGAGGTATTCTCACTCTTCGGATGAGGTTCCCTCGATTCGCCTTAGGATATCCCTGATCTCGACCAGCACGTTCTCGGAGGATGAGGTTTGGGTTTGCATTGAGGTCGCTTCGACGCCCTTGTGCGCGATTCCATCACGCTGCCTGAGGACGAGGTCACGGAAGCCGAGGGCGTCGGAGACTCCGGTTAGCGAGGCGCTTCCGCCACCACCACTGCCTCCTGCGGTCTCGATTGTTAGGTGGCAGAGGCCCATAGCGCTGAGAATCGGGCCCTCGATTACAGCCATGTCGGTGATCTTGTCGAGAGGGATGTTCTGCTGCTTCTTGAACAGCCATCCCTTGCGGACGTTTAGGGAGCGGTCCGTCAGGTCCATCCCGAGGTTCTCGTACTGTTTCTTATGGACAAAGTACCCGATAATAACCCACACGGGAATCAATAAGACTCCGACCATAGTGACTAGAAGCATGAAATTGGCCATCAACCACCAGTAGATAATCAGCCTCCTGTCGAACTGTGCAGAAGCGAGCATCCTGTGCTCACCCATAGTTTACCGGCTATTCCCAACTACTTGAGGATGATTGGAGTGGGAGAACATACTCAAGTCCCGGCACCCACGGACAATCGTGGATTACGTAGGGATGTTGCAGACGGCTTCCCTGAGCCTTTGCAGCCTCGCTGTGGTTCTCTGGATGTCCATAGGGACACTCTCGCGCACGACCGAGCGCGAGACGCTGGCCCAGCGTACCATCGCTGCCATGTGCCTCGCATCTGCTGTGTTGCTATTCGCTCTACACCACGCTGGCGGGGAGCTCTGGGGTTCGAGGAACGTCGCTAGACTCTTCGCTGTCGTCGCGGTAATCGTGGCTCTCGCCTCGATGATGAACATCAAGGGCAAGGACGTCCAAGGGGAGTCGAATCCCCATTCAATCATGAGGAGCCGTCGAGAGGAGGAATGAGGCTACCCCGCGTTCAACTTGTCATCGATGAAGGAGCGCATGTAAGCCGGAAGCTCCCCGTTAACGAATACGACGTCCTCGACCTCATCCAGCATCATCAATGAGTAGTAGATCTGCATCGCAGTCATCGGGGTGGCGCTGCAGCCCGTACAGCCGCCCTCGAGGGAGATCATGACCACCCCGTCGGCAGTGTCTACTACGTTGACTACCCCGTCATGAGCATCCAATACCACTTGGACGGGCCCCACCGAGTCCAGGATTAGTTGCTTATCGACCACAGGGTCACCTTCGCACCGCTCTTGAGCGGGGGGCTTTCAAACACTTGCCCTCTCGGAGCGTCATGGGAGCCGGAACCCGGGTTCTTCTCATCGACCTGCTGGTCGAGCGCTCGGAATTCGGGCATGGGGGGAATCAGGAGATTGTGCGCCCCATTGCTGACTCGGGGAGTGTTGAGGTGCTGCTGGTGACTCCGCAGATGCAGTCCGAGGAAGCGGGTCGGCGTGCCCAGGAGGCTGGCGAGGTCGCTATCACAGAGGAGGATGTCCCCCACTGGGACGATGACTTCGGATTCTGGGCCGAATGCGTAGTCGAAATGGGCGGCAACAGGGTCACGTTCAGACGAATAGCCATGCCCCTGCACGGCGAAGATTCACCGACTGCAGAGTGGTTGGGCAGTATTGCACCCGATGCGGTCATCTGCTCCGGGTCACGTCGAAACGTCTCGATCTGGGAAGACTGGATGGATTGCGGCGCCGCCTTATTGAGATCCGCTATCTCAATAGGAATTCCCACTCTGGGAATCTGCTTCGGCCACCAACTCCTCTGCAAGGCGCTTGGGGCAACCGTAGAAAGGGCCGACTCGCTATCCAACGGTGTCTGGGATCTGGATCTGACTGAAGAGGGCGATTCAGACGAGCTCTTCGCCTCGAGGCGGTCGGGTGGGGAGGGCTCACCAGTCGTCCTCTTCACACACAGAGACCATGTGATGTCGGTGCCTGAGTGTTGCACTCTGCTAGGTAGCACGGAACACAATGGCGTCACAGCCGTGAGAGTCAACAGCGAAGATGGCGTCTCTTTGCCGGCTTGGGGCGTCCAGTTCCATCCCGAGGCTGCCAAGGCTCGTATAGAGCGCGCCTTCGAGTGGGGACACATCACTCGCGAGGAGCTTGTGTCGTTCCAGCGAGAACATGACGGAGCTGGCATTCTCGAATCCTTCGCGGCTGTGATCACGGGCCACTAAGTGATTACCCGAAACCTCCGAAAATGGTGGATTTGGATTAAATACGTAACTCGGGTCGCCGGGGCGACGCAGGTGAGGACATGATTGAGAACATACCGGAAATCGCAGCTGCAACTGCAGTCCTAGGACTTGCAATCGCTGTGCTGCTCTACACTCAGATAGAGAAATTGAAGATTGACAATCCCACTGTAGCTGACATCACCCAGCAGATCAGGGACGGGGCGATGGCATTCTTGTTCGCTGAATACCGATACCTAGCCGTCTTCATCGTTGTCGTAGCAGGGTTGCTCTTCTTGAACCCCGATACGGGCAATCAGACCGTGCTCGCCTTCCTGGCTGGCGCTGCCGCTTCCGTGGCAGCTGGCTTCAGCGGGATGCGAGCAGCCACAAGCGCCAACGGCCGCACGGCCATGGCTGCAGCATCGGGCGGGCAGCCAGCCGCCCTAGAGGTCTCCTACAACGGAGGCGCGGTGATGGGTCTCTCGGTCGGTGGCCTCGGGCTGCTTGGCATCTCGTTGATGGCCATGTGGCTTGGAACCGGCCCCGAGGTTCAGAACATCGCTGGATTCGGCATGGGGGCCTCCTCTATCGCGCTGTTCGCCCGCGTGGGCGGTGGCATCTACACCAAGGCCGCTGACGTCGGCGCCGACCTCGTCGGCAAGGTCGAGGCGGGGATCCCTGAGGACGACCCGCGCAACCCCGGCGTCATCGCCGACAACGTGGGTGACAACGTTGGGGACGTCGCTGGGATGGGCGCCGACATCTTCGAGTCCTTCGTAGGCTCAATCATCGCTGCCATGGTTATCGCCGAGGCCTCGGGGATGCACTCCGATTACATCACCCTCCCGATCTTCCTCGGGCTAGTGGGATACGCCGCTTCGATCGTCGGCGTATTCAGCATGAAGGTGTTCAAGGGGGGCGATGCCGCTGCGGCACTGCGAAACACGACTTTCATCGGCGCAGCCCTCTTTTGGGCCGCCGGCTGGTTCGGCATAGGCTACCTGGAGCTTGAGACAGGCACAGACCCAATGCAGGCAGTGATTGCCGGCTCGATCGTCGGGATCCTCATCGGTCTCGTGACCGAGTTCTACACCGGGATAGAGCCCGTCTTCGGGATTCCCGTGAAGGCCATTCCCCACATCGGAAAGATGTCCAAGACTGGCCCTGCCACCAACGCCATCGCAGGCCTCTCGGTTGGCATGATGTCCACTTTCATACCGATTCTCCTCATCGCGGGCGGCATCTTCGTTGCCAACGAAGTGATGGATGACGGAAGTGCTATGGCCGCTGATCTGGGACTCTATGGAATCGCCATGGCCGCGATGGGGATGCTCGCGACCGTGGGAGTCACCATGACCGTAGACGCCTATGGGCCAGTCGCCGACAACGCGGGCGGCATCTCCGAGATGAGCGAGCTAGGCCCTGATGTCAGAGAGATTACAGACAGCCTCGACAGCATCGGCAACACCACTGCTGCCATCGGCAAGGGCTTCGCGATAGGCAGCGCAGCGCTCACCGCGCTCGCGCTCTTCGCCGCCTTCGGCACCGCGGCCCAACTCGAGGCCTCGGACCTAACCCTCACAGACCCGATGGTCGTCGTTGGGCTACTAATCGGTGGCTCGCTGCCATTCGTGGTCGCTGCCATGACCATGACCTCGGTCGGGAAGGCAGCCGGTGACATGGTGATCGAGATCCGTCGGCAGTTTCGGGAGATTGAGGGCCTGCTAGAAGGCAGGGAAGGGGTCAAGCCCGATTCCATGACCTGCATAGACATCTCCACACAGGCTGCCCTGCGCGAGATGGTGATGCCCGGATTGACTGCGGTCTCGGCTCCCGTGGTCGTCGGATACGCCCTCGGTCCTGCCGCCCTCGGCGGCCTGTTGGCGGGCGCGCTGGTGACGGGTGTGCTGATGGCCCTCTTCATGGCCAACGCTGGCGGTGCGTGGGACAACGCGAAGAAGGCCATCGAGCAAGGGCACATCGAAGGCGCTGCGAAGGGGGACCCCTCTCACGACGCCGCTGTCATTGGCGACACCATAGGGGACCCGTTCAAGGACACTAGCGGGCCATCGCTGAACATCCTGATCAAGCTGATGTCGATCGTCTCGGTCGTCATCGCACCCGGACTTATCTGAGTACTCCGAGTAGCGTCAGACTCTTGGCCAAGGCTGAGGACGGGGTATCATGCGCTCAGCCCGGGCACTGGCCCTCGCGATGCTCGTGCTCGTAGCGAGCATGGCCGGCTGCGCGGGCTCGGATGGCGAGGTCGATTCGGATTCCATCAACGTCCCGACCTGGCAGATTGGGGACTGGTGGCTCTACACGTTCTCGACCCCCGACTACAGCGACGACACGGCTAGGCTCGTCGTGGCGAGCGATGGCGAGGAGAGCGGCACTGCCTACATGTTGGCTATCTCGAGCTTGGCTGAGGCCAGGCGGCACGCTGTGCTCAACCACAACCCATTCCTCGGAAGGGTCACGCACTCTGGCCTGAGTGCCTTCGAGAACGGGGTGGCCCAGCCAGTGCTGTCGTTCCCGATCGAGAAGGGGGGGTCATGGGGCTTCACACTGTTCTCTACTGAGTGGACTGCATCGGTGACAGGGGTCACGGGCGGAACGGCCATTATTGCGGGTGCCGCGTCTGACGGCTCGAGGTTGGACTACGTGTACGACAGCGGGATCGGCTACTTCTCCTCCTTCATATGGGCGGATGCCTCGGGAACGGAGCAACTCAGGATGATGGTGGCCGATCAGGGTTCTGGGCATATCGGGGACGTCTACTTCGTCAGGGGGGGTGACCTGTTCAGCGAAATCTGGGAGGACCCTGGCACAGACTTGGAGTTCCGTGACACATTCCTCGTCAGCGACCACCCCAGCGACGGCGAGTGGGACGAGATGGTCTATTTCATCGACGCAGAGTGCGGCAGCGGCTCTTCCAGCATCACACTGACTCTGCGGGATCACCTATCTGCATCCGCTCTGGAGCGGATTTGGGGGCCCGGGGCAAGCGAGACGGGGACTTTGGGCACGATTCCATACCCCTCGGGGGAGTACACCCTGACAGCGACCTTCACCGGCACCGCGTTCCTGCGGGTCATAATCGCGGGCGGCATCACCGAGTCGTGGAGCCTCTAGAGGTAATCGATAAGGTTGTCCGAGCCTCCCACGAACACCGGCTCTTCGCCCCTCAAGTCGAACACTACCGGAACCGTTCGGTGTCCCGTCTGACTGACCACCGCTTGCCTGAGCCCATCGTGATGATCGAGGTTGACATCGGTGAAGCTCAGTTCTTTGGATTCGAGGACCCTGAAGGCGAATGAGCAGAAGGGGCAGATGGTCTGGGTGAAGACCAAGAAGTCGGTCTCAGTCCCTATAATTATCTCACGAAACTGCGACAGGCTCACCGCCCCCTTCTTGGTCAGACCACCATCCAGACTCGCCCAAATCGTCCGGAAGGACAGCGTCCACGGCATCCTTCTCCTCGAGCACTCTATTGCACTCTTCCGGGTCGATGAAGATTAGGAAGAAGACTGTGAACATTGTGAGTGCTGCCCCCACGTATATCGTGGTGCTGTAATTGTTGTCAAAAATCTGCAGCATCCTGCCAGTGAAGGTGTATGCCATCACTCCTGAGAGGTTGAACATTGACATGTATGCGGTGAATTGTGTCCCTCCGACCTTGCTCCATGTCATCTTCATGCAGACAGCAATCACACATATCCAAGCAACTCCGTTTACTAGGCCTCGAATAATCAGATAGGCCGTCATAACCACTGTGTTGGTCCAGAATGGTTCCAGTACCGCCAGCATAGCATTGCACACCGCAAGGCTTGTGAAGCCGATCATTGCCACCCTTCTGACCCCGAACTTATCTCCCAGCATACCCCCTGCAATCTGGCCGGTCATGACTGCAAGGATGACGATACCGCCAACGATGACGTTGTAATCCTCCTGTTCCCATCCTGCCCGATTGATGAATATATCAATCACGATTGGGTCTATGAAAAGGTACAGTTCGGACAGAAGGCACAGGAAAATAAGCATGAAAGAGGATCTTAGGTGGAATGCCTTGGTAAGATTGAAACTTGTCTGAGCAAGAGTCCTGCGGGGTCCTTGGGGCAACATCGAGAATGGGTTAAAGACTCGAGGTATTGAGACCGTCCTAGCGATTAAGGCAGTGATAATGGCTAGAACGATCCCGTAGAATGCGATCGACTTTGCTGTCCCGTATAGTGGAACGGTCAGGTCAACTGAAATTATCGCAAATAACAGCCCAGCAACAAAGATGGTTAGGGATACAATAGTCAGCAGGGCTGCGAGTGAGATTCTTTCGTCGAATGTTGACCTACCCACCGCCCGAGCCGCCCACCATCTGGATTCTTCTGGCTCCTCCCAGTATAGCCTCTCATCCACTTCAAATTCAGATACCCCGTAAGAATCCGTGGATTCAGGATATAGTGATTCTTGATTGGATGGTCTTGACCATGGGAATAGGCGGGTGCCGGGTTTCTCGTACAGGAACATTGGAAGAATCATGATCAGAAGCAGGATGGGGAGTTGTATGGAGAGCATCCCCTTGATGCCGATCGTCTTGGCGAATCCGCCAAGGACCGCGCCACCGACAATCATCCCGCCTCGCTTGGACGCGAACATGTACCCGTTTGCCTTCGAGACCTCGTCATCCCGAAGAACGTCCACTGCGAGGGCGTCGGTGCTGACGTCCTGCAGGGAAGCGAAGATGTTGTGCACGAACATTAGCTTGATCACTAGGTCGATCTGCCCCGTCAAGTCCGGGACAAAAAGGAGAGTCCCAATTGTGACGGCCATTCCAAACTGGGCGAATAATATCCACAGCCTACGGGAACCGAATTGGGGTAGGCTCAACGTGTCGATGACGGGCCCCCATATCCACTTGAAGGTCCAAGGCAAGGCGACGGTTGCGAATAACAAACCAATCTCTTGGGGGGTAAACCCGTTGTCCGAGAGATATGATGCGAAGGCGACAGTCGCGAACCCCCATGGGAGGCCTTGGGCGAAGTAAAGGACACACAACGAGACCATCCTTCTGAGTCTGTTCTCAGTCAGGCTCTGTCCGTCGAACCACTCCTCAACAAGTTGTTCTCTGTTGTAGAGCACGTATGCTAACAGGGGCAGTAAGATTAGCGACAGCCCGATAATCAGAATTCTCGAGCTGCTCGAACCGGTTGCTTCTGCCGGTGCTACCATATCCAGAAGGATGACCCTGCGGGCATCCACTGGGGATATGTGGTCGTCATCGACAATCAGACGGGCGTAGATGGTCGTGTTTCCAGACTCGTTGTGCGGGTCCAGCTTGATCCCCCACTGGGCCCAGTCGCCCAACGGGGAGGAGTCTTCCGCCGCCCTCCACTGGCTACCACCGACGCGGACCTGAACCTCGCCCTGACCGGGGGCCGCGCCCGAGGCGGTGCCCGATAGGTAGCTCTGGTTGAGCACCTCGTCCATCGAGTTAATGTCCATCGAGACGTTCAGGGAGCGGTCAATGCTTCCTGCGGCCTCAACGAAGGCGACGGGGTCGGCCTGGCCGTAACCGAACTCGTTGTCTGGTCTCGTCTCCAGCAGGCTGCAGTCATTGAGTCCCGCGTCTCCGAAGAGGGAGACCTCACGCTCGATCGACTTGTCGGACACGATGGCCTTCAACTCGGAAGGAGTGAGGTCTGGGTTGGCTTGAATCATCAGGGCGGCAATGCCGGCCATCAGGGGGGTTGCCATGCTGGTGCCGGACTTGCTGGTATAGCCGTCCTGGGTGGCAGCGTCGGGGGCCATAATGCTGGAGCCGATGGTGGCGACGTCCGGTTTGACGCGGAGGTCCGAGGTGTACCCGCGGCTGCTGTAGATGGCGAGGCTGAGGTCCTTGTCGAGGCTCGCCACCGTAATCGGCAGGCGCGCATCGCCGGGGCTGTCTATGGTATTGCAGCCGACTAAGGTAGCGCCTCCGAACTCGTTGCCAGCAGAGAGGGTAGTGATGATGCCGGCCTCGACCACCATGTCCATCTGTCGGCTCCAGGCGGAGTTTCCGTCATTGTCGACGTGGATCTCGAACTGCTGCTCACCCAGAGACGAGGTAACGATGTCAATGCCGTACTTGTCCCTGTTGTCTATGGCCCACTGGGCGCCCTCTATGACGTCCTCTATGTCGCCGTCGCAGCAGGCAAGGATGTTGATCAGATAGGCTCCGGGAGCGGCTCCGACGTAGCGCAGGCCGGTATCGGGGTCGGTCTGGCCGCCGCCGGTGCCTGCGGCGATGCCCGCGACGTGGGATCCGTGGGTGCTGGAGTCGTAGGAGGTAGACGGGTCCTGCTCCTCGTCGGTGAAGACAGCATCGTAGAACGCGATGATCTTCGGGTCGCAATCCCTCGGTATCGGCCCCGGGTCAGGGTCGAGGGGGTCTGGGGGGTCGTCTAGGCAGGTGAAGGGGTCGTCATCCATGTCGTTGAGGCCCTCGTGGTCACCTCTGATCCCCGTATCTAGGACTGCGATAACGGAGCCCGTCCCATCCAGACCGAGGTCCGTCCAGACGTTATCGACGCCCATCGTGGGCACCGCTTCGTGCATGTCGGGCTCGGCCAGTCCCAGGTCCTCGACCATCACCACGCCGGGCAGAGTGCGCACGCCATCGGGATCGAGGAGTATCTCGAAGGGCACTGTCGCTGCCACGGTGTCGAGGTACTTCGCCCTGAAAGTGACCTCGGCCCCTAGATTCTCAATTGCACTTACGTCTGCATCGGAGGGATGGTGGTCGTAGTCCACGAAGACCCTCGCGCTGCCAGCAGGCGCACGTCGCCACCAGTCCTGCTGAACCTCCGCGGGCTGCTCGATCAGCCACTCGAGACGGTCATCGAGGGAGTTTGAGTCCTTATCCCTGCTCCAGTGCAGCCACCATAATGCATGGATCTCAGACTCCACGCTAGCTACCCACTCGCCATCGGCGTCGTAGCCACCCCTCTCGTTCGACTCGGGTACGATGGAGGAGGCGGAGAGCGGTGCGACTAGCGTGAGCACCAAGAAGGAAGCGAGGAGGGCCCGGCGTCCGCTCATGGGCCTACGGGCCCATGGTCCTGTTTGAGGATTCGGACTTTGCAACTCAACCGGCAATCCGCACGCCCTCGTCGTCGTAGTTCCACTCTATGAGTTCCCAGCCGACCCCCTCTATCGAGGCAATGGTGTCGTCTCTGCCTGAAGGAGAGCAGAGAAGGGCTGCGCATCCCCCGCCACCGGCTCCCAGCGCTTTCCAGGCAGCTAGGGAGCCACTCTCGAGCAATGGCTCTACCACTCCTCTGAAGGGGTCGTGCAAGGTGGTGTCGATCATGTCGACTCCCTCGCAGACATCCTTGAAGGACTGCACCACGAGATCTCTTCGGTCTTGCTGCAGGCCATTGGCCATCGGGCGTGCCGCGGCGCGTATCCTGTGAAGCCCATCGATGACTGATTCGTTGCCCTCCGCGTAACTCCCCCAAACGGAGTCCTGGATGTCCCCGGAGCGTCGACTGGTTCCAGAGTACGCGACGAGCAGGTGCTTGCGTAGCCAAATCCTAGCGGATCGCATCGGCTCGAAGGGGATTATCTCGACAGAATCCCCAAAGAAGAGCAGGTGGTTGAACCCCCCCCTAGCCGAGGCCCAGTGGTCCTGCCTGCCGCAGAAGTTTCCTCCATCGGCCTCCATCTGGAAGGCGATTTCGGCCAACTCCTCCGGGTGCTTGTCCTCACCGCATGACATTATGGCGGCCATAGCGACGTTCAACGCGCCACTAGTCCCTAGGCCGGATCCCCGAGGAGTCTCGAAGGTGCTCCCAAAGTCTCTCGCACCGCTGCCGGGAGTTCCTGTGACACGAACGTAACGGTTGATTGCGAAGTTGACCACCTCTCCACCGAAGTCATTGGAGTATGGATCCACATCGGACCAGCCCCCAGCGAGATCGACTCTGACAGGCGCAGAGGCTTCTATTTGGGGTTCCATGAGGTCTTGCGGGGCTACTACGCATAGATATGTGCTACGACCGAAAATATCGGGTATCGATGGCCCCTCCGCAAAGCATGGCGTCAATCCTTGAGCGGGCGGTAGCGGCCTTCGCCGCGGGCAAACCGGTGATGATTTTCGACTCGGCATTCAGGGAACAGGAGACGGATCTGTTGTGGCCTGCAACTGCAGCAACCCCTGAAGTAATGAGAAGGCTACGTGGGGATTGCGGGGGACTGCTCTTCCTCGCCATCGGCAATGAGGTGGGAGAGTTGTTTGGGCTTCCATGGCTGCAGGATATCCACACACACAAGGCACTGGTGGCTGAACACCCGGTGCTCGGCCAGTTGATTACTGATGACCTGCAGTATGACACGAGGTCGGCCTTCACCCTCTCCCTCAACCACCGCGAGACCTACACGGGAATCACCGACAAGGACCGCTCCCTGACCACTAGACGTTTCGGCGAGTTGACTCGGGACCTGATTAAGGGGGGCTTAGGCAGTGACGCTGCTGTCACCGCCCTAGGCTCAGAGTTCAGGACACCGGGGCACATCCCGGTGTGCAGGGAATCACCGGGAGGCTTGAAAACGCGCCAGGGGCATACAGAACTAGCTGTGGCAATCGCCAGGCTAGCAGGACGAACTCCGTGCACGATCGGAGCTGAAATGCTGGAGCCAGACGGCGATGGTGCACTTTCGGTCGACGAGGCCCGGCGCTACGCTGTACGGCACGGAGTGCCAATGATCACAGGGGATGACATCACCAAGGCGATGGATGCGAAGGATTGAGACAGGGCGAACGGCTGGAGGCTTGTGACAATGGTACGGGTGATGGCTGTCGGAATCTTCGACCTGCTCCACGCGGGTCATCTGCACTATGTCGAGCAGGCTAGGTCACTGGGCGATGAGCTCGTGGTTGTCGTGGCACACGATGATACCGTTCGCAAGCAGAAGCACGAACCTATCACCGGTCAGGAACTGCGTCGAAGGATGGTCGAAGGACTCAAGCCCGTGGACCAGGCCATTGTGGGAAATCCCCCCAACTTTTCCATCTTCGAGATTCTGGAGACCGTGAAGCCCGACCTTATCGCCCTCGGCTATGACCAGAAGCACTCGATAGAGTCGATTCGTGGGGGGCTTTCGAAGCACGGCTACGGACACGTCGAGGTCGTTCGCGTGGAGGGGCTGTCTGACGACCTCGACGGAACCAGGAAAATCATCTCTCGAATTCTGGACCTATGGTCGGGTTCTGAGGGTGGCCCCTACGAGGAGGACTAGGGTGTACACCGGAATCGTCGCTGGAGCCGCCCCGGTTACCGGGGTTGATGATGGTGAAGGAATCCGAACTCTGACAATCGACCTAGATGGATTCTGCGAAGGGCTTCAGACCGGTGCGAGCGTAGCACTGGACGGGGTTTGTATGACGGTTGTGTCCATCGATGGAACGGAGGTCCGCTTCGATGCTATAGAGGAGACTCTAGGGCGGACGACACTTGGGGGGCTCAGCGTTGGAGGAATGGTCAACGTTGAGCGTTCCCTGAAGGTGGGCGATGAGCTCGGTGGGCACATACTCTCGGGCCACGTCATGGCCACAGCGAGAATCATCGGCAGGGAAGAGCGCGGTGAGGGGCTGGACCTGCTGGTTGTTAATCCGGCCAATGCCCTACCTTTCATCATTGAGAAGGGATTCATCGGCATCGACGGAATGTCCCTGACGATTGGCGAGGTTTCGGAAGAAGACTTCGCACTGCACATAATCCCTGAGACCCTGAGAGTGACTACGATAGGCAGCAAGGAAATAGGTGACAGCGTCAACATAGAGGTGGACTATCGGACTCAGGCGGTTATTGAGACGGTGATGAGGGGACTGACTCTCCCACACCCACTCGACTACCCCCCCCCTCAAGACCAATACGAAATGGGGGGCGATTTGTGAATCTGGGAATTGTGTGCGGGTCATTCCATCGCGAGGAAGTAGGGAGGATGCTGGATTTCGCCAAGGACGAGGCTGCTTCGAAGAACTGGGAAGTTGGCGAGGTAATTTGGGTTCCGGGTTCCATGGAAGCCCCTCTAGCGCTCGAACGGCTGCTCCAACACGAGGACATCCAAGGAGCCGTAGTCCTCGGAATTATCGAGAGGGGAGAGACCGATCACGGGCTGGTTATGGGTCAGTCGGTCACTCAGGCGATCATCGAGCTTCAAATCAAGCATAACAAGCCCATAGGGCTCGGTATTATTGGACCCGGGGCTGAACCAGAGCACATTGGGCCACGTCTGGAACCGCATGCAAGGGCCGCTGTCGGAGCGGTAGCAGCGATGGTCGAGTAATCACAGCCTCGTCGCCTTGAGGGTGAATGACAGAGGAATCGGCACGTGGCCCTCCTTGAGTCGCCAATAATTCGGTTGCGAGGGCTCGAAGAGCTCGGGCCAAGGATGGAAGAATAGTTCGTCTCGCTCGTTGATGAGATCGATTCGAAAGCCGTTCTCTAGAAGCGCGTTCATTATTGTGTCATACCTGTACTCCCAACAGTGAGTAGTGCGCTCAATGTCAGCCCCCTCCGAGGCATAGCTGCCTTCACCAATCTCTGAAACCGGGCCCTCGTTGAACAAATCGTACTTCAGAGCCAGTCGAGGGGGTTCTGATTCCTTCTTCAAATCGAGTGCATTAAGCATCGGGGTGCTCTCCTCAAGATACAGCACCCCTCCCTGCTTGGTCAGAGCAGCGCACACTCGTGCCCACTCGTATAGGTCAGGAAGCCAACACAATGCCCCGCGGCCCGTGTACAGTATGTCGAAGCGTTCCCCACCCAGTGCCTCGACGGCGTCGCTGACACTGCTGACGATGAACCGGGAGTCATCAATCCCGAGAATGTCGGCGAATCGCTCGGCCTCGGCTATGGCGTTCGGGGAGAAGTCGAGGCCAGTCACCCGCGCGCCCTCGCGCGCCCACGATAGCGTGTCGGTACCTATGTGGCACTGCATGTGGAGCAGCGTCTTGCCCTCGACCGAGCCCACCTCCTCGATCTCCCACGGGGCCAGTTTCGACTCACCTGCCAGCCATTGCTCGATCCGGTAGAATTCCGCACCACTACCCTGCGCGTGCAAGTGAGCCATCGCATCCCAGGACTCTAGATTCTCGCGAATCGCCTCCTCATCGTCCGCGGGCGGCGGGGCGGTTCTCCAAGCCATGCTCGTGCGTCGGGGATTCTTGATGAAACCCTGTCGGCAGTGCGAGGATGCGATTATTCCTCTATCGCGAATCGTTTTCAGAAGTTTTTCAGAGGCAGGGTTGAAGGACGTCCCACCATTGGGGACGCTCGTGGGCGACGATGTGCGCAAATTGGTGATCATTGGATCCGGCCCGGCTGGCTACACCGCTGGTTTGTATGCCTCCCGGGCCCTATTGGATCCCCTCATGTTCGCCGGATACATGTCAGGTGGCCAATTGATGCTCACCTCCGAGGTTGAGAACTTCCCCGGATATCCCCGGGGAGTGGAGGGGCCGGCCATGATGGTCCACATGAGGGAGCAAGCCGAGCGCTTCGGGCTTGAGGTACAAGACAAGAATGTTGAGAGGGTCGACCTCACTGAGCGGCCTTTCGGCGTTTGGGTCGAGGGGGAGGAAATTCGGGCGGAGGCAATCATCATCTGCACCGGGGCAGAGGCTATCTGGCTAGGAGTCGAGGGGGAGGATGCGCAGAAGGGCAGGGGGATTTCGACCTGCGCCACATGTGATGGCGCTTTCTTCCGCGACGAGGAGGTCATCGTCGTCGGCGGCGGGGACTCGGCCATGGAGGAGGCTACATTCCTGACCCGCTTCGCCAGCAAGGTCACCATTGTCCACCGGCGCGAAGGCTTCCGTGCTTCGAAGGTGATGTACGAGAGGGCCTCCAATCACCCCAAAATCGACATCATGACATTCAGGCAGGTAAAGAGATGGCTCTCCGACGATAACGGTCTAACTGGGGCCATTTTGGAGGACCCGCGAGATGGCTCTGTGGAGGAGATCTCATGCACTGGCGCTTTCATCGCTATCGGTCATGAGCCCATTACCGGATTCCTAGGGGGTCAAGTCGAGACCGACGCAGAGGGATACATCATCCACAGTGAGAACACCATGACTAGCGTGGCCGGGGTTTTCGCCGCTGGCGACGTCGTCGACAAGCGCTACCGGCAGGCGATTACCGCCGCAGGCATGGGCTGTCAATCAGCCATGGACGCTGAGAAGTGGCTGGAAGGCCATCACTGAGGTCCCGTTATGGACAGCGTCGACGTATTCGACGACATCGGTACTTGGCAGGAAAGGAGCTGGCTGAGCCACAGAATGGCCGATGGGGTGTACCTCCTGCACACTGGAATAACGCTCTACTGTGCTTTCGCATGGCTCGGCCCCCACGACTGGATGCTCTGGGGGGTCGTGATCATCTACGGCTCTACCGAGATGCTGTGGCTGTTCAGGGACAGTTTCTGTGTACTCACTGACCTCGAACGACACCTACGCGGCGTTCCAAAGCCGGACTCATACCTTGAGCAGAACTTCATCCGCAGATTGCTCCTTTCTCTTTTTCGCAAGGACATTGTCCCAGAGGTGGCCAAGTCAGTTACAAGGGCATGGGGGCGGATTGGCTTTCTGGTGGCATCCGTTCGACTCTTCGTACCAAGCGTCCCATGAAGAGTCAGCCTGACCGAAGCACACTTGGACAGAACGCACCCTCGGTAGACCGTGTCTGACGGACTTGATGGGGCCCAGAGGGAGCGCTACGCTCGACATCTAGTCCTTCCAGACGTAGGCGAAGAGGGGCAATCTCGTCTACTGGGGGCATCCGTTCTCGTTGTCGGTGCGGGAGGCCTTGGCTCCCCAGCATTGCTTTATCTCGCAGCAGCCGGAGTGGGCAAGATTGGGATTGTTGATCTCGACGTGGTCAGTGTGTCGAATCTACAGAGGCAGATCATCCATAGCACTTCCACCATTGGCGACTCCAAGGCGTCTTCCGCGGCAAGGAGAGTCTCGGACCTCAATCCCGACGTCCTTGTGGAGGCAATCGAGCAGAGGCTGGACCATGGCAACGCCCTCGACATCATCAAGAGATACGATGTGGTACTGGACGGTACTGACAACTTCGATTCTCGCTATTTGATAGGAGACGCTTGCGAGGTGTTAGGCAAACCATGGGTGTTCGGTAGCATCCACAGGTTCGATGGACAGGTTTCGATGTTCAATCTTGATGGTGGGCCTAATTACCGCGACCTATTTCCCGAACCACCCCCGCTTGAGTTTGCCCCTAACTGCGCAGAGGCAGGAGTGCTTGGGGTGCTTCCCGGGCTCGTGGGGACGATACAGGCGACAGAGGCGATAAAGGCTATTCTAGGCATTGGTGGGTCGCTCTGTGGCAAGCTCCTCACCATAGACGCATTAACTATGGAAATGCGCACCCTTTCTTTCTCTGCCAACCCAGATAGGGTGCGAGTTTCGTCTCTCGAGAAGTCAAAAGGAGCAATGTTCTCGGAAATTAGCCCAAAGGACTACGTAAGTCGCCTTGAGAACGGTTGGGCGCCTTTTCTCCTAGACGTCCGCAGGGCAGAAGAGGAGGATATTGTCTCGATAGCTGGAACCGACCTGCGAATCCAACATTCCCAGGTTCTCGGGAGGATCGATGAGATTCCAAGGGACAGGGATGTGGTAATCTACTGCAGAGTTGGAAGCAGATCCGCTGCAGTAGCCCGATTTCTCTCCGAGTATGGGCGACTGGACAATAGTATCTACAACCTCAGTGGGGGCATCCATGCGTGGTCAGAAACCGTAGATTCTAGTTTCATAAAATACTAATTGTGGTAATTTTTTCAATAATACAGTATTTATTTGTGGTAAATTTGTATAAATTATGCCCATTATTGTGACATGTCGACTACTGACGTGCAATATTATTGTATAGATGTGGTTTATTTAGTCTTAAACAACCGATTAATTGTTGTACTATTACTTCATCGATCCGATATGAGTTATGCACGTCGAGGCATCTGGAAGTGCCCCTCCTGCTCCAAGCATCAGGTATGGAAGACGAGGAACGCGGGAGTCAATCATCTCGACCGGAGGTGCGGAAGCTGCGGCGATAGGATCAGAGTAACGCTTGATCGTTCCAATTCCGGTCAGGGGCGTTTGCGAACTGTCGATATTTGGGAGAGGGGGGCTGCAATCAGCTTGAATGAGCTGGAAGAGGAAGTAGGGCGCAGGGACGAAGGAAGGGGGGGTCGAGCGGAGCGCTTTGACGAAGGGGCGGACAAATTGCTTGAGGCGGTAACGCAAGCAGATTTGCCTGTCATTTGGGGTGCTGGTTGGAGGGCCAAGGAGGCACTCTCGTTTCCAAGGCCCTTGAAATCCAAAGAAGTGAGAGCGCAGTTGCTTACTTTCATCGCTGAACGTCACGACGGACACCTGAATGTCATCGCGGACTGCTGGGATGGGGAGGGAGTGCGGGCCACCTTCGATGGAGTGGAATTCCACGAGTTCTCGGACAGCCTGCTGGAAAGAATCGGGGAGCATCTGGCAGAGCGCTTGCTGGGACCGCAACTGGCGACTCTTGAGAAGACTGAAATCATTCCCATGAGGTCTGGGAGGATTTACCTAGACCGACGTGCTGCGCGGTTTCTGCTGGACGTCTCGCTATGCTTGAGGAGAATTGCGCACTACGCCTCGATTACGCTTGAGCAACGAATGGAATGGCAGCGATGGATGATGCGGACAAGGTTGGTCGACGAGCAGCTGAAGGACCTCTTCGGAAACGGCTTGCCAACGCCGGATGGAGGTAGTTTCGGTGGAAAGGGTTTCCAATCCACGTGGCAGGAGGGCATAGTCGCATGCGCCTCTTCTCTCAGGAGAGCTGTCGATATGCCCCCCGAAGAACGCCGCAGTGCCGATATCGTGGCACCGATGATCCGCGATGTCGGTCTCGCGCTAGCAATGGGCCAGACTCCCTCCGAGATACTCGTCGCTCAGATGGGGAAGTCCGCCTCCTACATGGACGGCGGACATTCGGGAAGTGGTGGCAGAGATCTGCACATAGGTAACTGGGAGAAGGGGGTCCTTCCGCCAACTGCTCCACTACCTATAGCCAGCGCCACGACCACGGGCGTGGCTCTGGCTGCCAAGCATCTGGGGATAGACCGATTCCACCTTGCTCCCGTCGGGGAGGGGTGCAGTAGCAGCGGGGAGTTCTGGGAGGCGATGAACTTCGCTGGAGCCCGCGGCCTTCCCATCTGCTTCATGATACAGAATAACCAGATTGCACTGGATACATTCGTCGTGAGTCAATCTGGGGCGGAGACCTTCGGCGATAAGGGACATGCGATGGGGATTCCATCATGGACAATCGACGGCTCGGATCCGGCCAATTTCTACTCCTCGACGGCCGTGGCTCGTGAATTTGCCACGACCGGCGGTGGGGCTACCCTGATTCATGTCGAGACCATGCGGGGCTGTGGTCACGCGCACCATCACGATGACCTCTATCTTGGTGCTGCAAGCGGCAATCCACCTGGCTACGTTGACCGTGGGTTACTCTCCTACTGGGCAGACAAGGATCCAATTCCCAATCACAGGGAACTCCTAATCCACTTGGGTGCGAGCGAAGGGGCTCTAGTGGAAATGGCGGCCGAGGAGGAATCGCTGGTGGAGGCCGCGAGGGCCGATCTAGAGAAGATGGCTTGGCCCACGGGACATTCGGTGACCAAGGGCGTCACCTCTTTGCACGATGCTCCCAGCCATGCTCAGCAACTAGGGAGGATGCAGGATAAGGGAGGGCGTGTAGAATCCCCCCTTGCCCCGGGTGAGCTCGCTCTAAAGTTCTCGGAGGCCTCAAACTCCTGGACGTACAGCCGGGCCATCCAGAACGGAATGGTGGCAATAGCCGAGAAATATCCCAAACAGGCCATATTCATGGGGGAGGACATGGAGGTTGCTGGAGCCTTTGGTATGAATCTCCCGCTCAAGGCCAAGGGGCACCAAGGCAAACTGCTGGACATGCCTCTGTCCGAGGCGATAATCATCCATTCCGCTACCGGGGCCGCACTTGGAGGGATGCGCCCCCTGACTGAGATTCAATTTGGCGGCTTCGCGGCTCTTGCGATGAATCCCCTAATCAACAACGCAGCCCAACTTCGGTGGAGATGGGGTGGCGAGGTACCAATGACCGTAAGGATTCCACTGGGGGCCAAGACTCGCAGTGGTCCCTTCCATGCCAACATGATCGAATCGTGGTTCATCAATGACCCGGGGCTCGTCATCGTGTTTCCCAGCACCCCTCAGGACGCGTACGATCTGCTAATCGAGTCGCACTCCTTGCCGGACCCTGTAGTCTACCTAGAGCACATTGGACTGTACGGTCTGAGGGGGGGTAAGACTGGGTGGGGGAAGTCAATCAACCAACTAGTAGACACTGAATCCGTACACCAGAGGCTCTCTGGGGGCCAGACCTCTGTCGGCGAAGCGAAGGTTGTGCGTGGGGGTCGGGATCTGACCATTATTTCCTGGGGAGCGATGGTCCACGTCGCCCTGGAGGCTTGTTCAGAGGCCTCCAATAAGGGTGTTGAGGTCGAGGTCATTGACCTCAGGACCCTCGTCCCCCTTGACGCGCGGACTTGCGTCGAGTCGGTTCGTCGTACGGGAAAGCTGCTTATTCTGCAAGAATCTCAGTGGTCAGGGGGGTTTGGACATACGGTCAGCAGCAGAATCATCGAAGAGGCATTCTGGAGCTTGGAATGTCCCCCAGTAGTCATTGGAGCTCTAGATACCCCGGTGCCCTTCTCTCCTACTTTGGAGGATCACACGATTCCTTCTGTTGAACTGGTCTCGCGCCATATTGAGGTAGCATGCGCTTGACCAAATCCTCAATCCCACCTAGCAAACAGTCATGTGCGTCTCTTCTCCGGAATGCGATGTGGATGCTGTATACGTTCTGATTGGTTTCGTCTTTCTGATGGGTGGGGGCGAGGGGCTCGTGCAAGGGGCAATTAGAATTTCAGGCAGACTCCAGGTTCCCCCTCTTCTGATTGGTTTTACTATAGTCGCCATTGGCACGTCGCTGCCCGAGCTTGCAGTCGCGCTTGAGGCTGTCAGACAGAGTTCGCCTGAGATTGCTGTGGGCGGCGTAATTGGCTCAAATGTAGCCAACGTGATGTTAGTCCTGGGAACCGCTGCCGTCCTCGGGGTGTGCTCCGACCCGGATGAGGGAATCAAGAGGGACGCAGTTGCGGTAATGGCCGCGACTCTGGTTCTACTGGCCATTGTGTTGATTGGGGGGGCCTCGCAGATGGTTGGTTTCGGCATGATCGTCGCTCTAGCAGGGTACTACTGTTACGCATACATCGATGCAACCAGAACAGGCGAGGAGGTTGAGGTCGGTCACTCTTGGCTTCCTGATCGCTTGGATCTGGCCGTGCCGTCTTGCATAGCTGGAGGTTGGATGATCTGGATGGGAGCTGAATTTCTCGTCAAAGGTGCCACTGGAATCGCTGAGAGCTACGGAATCTCCGAAGCGGTGATTGGACTATCGATGGTCGCCCTTGGCACCTCCCTTCCCGAGCTGGCAGTGACCCTAGTAGCAGGTCTGCGAGGACAAGGTGGGGTGGCGATAGGCAATGTCCTGGGATCGAATGTAATCAACATCCTGGGTATCCTCGGCGCCGCGGCTATCGTCGGCGGGGGTTTGGGAATCTCCAGCTCCTTCGCCGAGAGGGACGTATGGGTAGTCCTGGCAACCTCCGGAATCATTGCTGGCATGCTATTGGGAGAACGGAAAATGGGCAAAGGCATCGGTTCGACGATGATCTTCGGCTACTTGGCTTACATCATCATTCTATACCTCTAATACGAGTGACTCCACCGTATGACCGTGGTCGGATCACAAGTCGGGTGCGTCGTCTTGGCCGCGGGATCGAGCAAGCGTATGGGGCGAGAAAAGGCACTGGTCAAGATCGGACAGGAGACCCTGGTGGGTTTGACGGTACGCAGACTGGCGGCGTATGGGATATCACCGGTAATCGTTACCAGATCGGACATAGAGGGGGAGATTGCGAAAGCGGCCCCATCCAGCAAGGTGCTTGTCAATCCTAGCCCGGATACCGGCAGGACCGGTACCCTACAAATCGGCATCGCCGAACTCGATGCGGGGATGGGCACTGGCTACATGCTCCTGGTAGTCCCCGTTGACCGCCCAGGCTTCTCGGACTCCACCCTAAGATCGCTCATCTCTTCCAAGCAGACCAGTTGCCCGGAGAAGGACGGGAGGGGAGGTCACCCCCTGATTATTTCAGCGGATGACATTGGAAGGATTCGGGATTCCCCTCCCAATGTCCCATTGCGCAATTTGGTGGAACCAGAAAGATTCGAAGTCAATGACCCACTCTTGCACCTGAACGTTGACTCTCCGATCGATCTGATAGAACTATCAGATTCCCTGACCGAACTGTGAATGATGGTTTGATACGCATAATATTCTTCTGTCGTTGGCTTCCCGGGGGGGCATAATATGGACATCATTGGCTTCATCGAGGGTTTCGATCCAATCCAACAAGCCCTAATCGCAGGCCTATTCACCTGGTTACTAACCGCGGCAGGCGCAGCTCTCGTGATCTTCTTCAAAGAACTGGATAGGAAGGTCCTAGATGCGATGCTAGGCTTCGCAGCAGGAGTGATGATTGCGGCCAGTTTCTGGTCGCTGCTATCCCCTGCTCTGGAAATGTCAGAGGGCGGGAACCTGCCGGTCTGGTTCCCAGCGCTTGTCGGTTTCCTGATGGGAGGCATCTGCATGAGGCTGATTGACATGTTCCTGCCTCACCTTCACCCTGGAGCCCCTCCCGAAGAGGCGGAGGGTGTCGAGAATAGCTGGCGCAGAAGCATGCTTTTGATTTCGGCAATTACTCTGCACAACATTCCAGAGGGGCTCGCCATCGGTGTCGCCTTCGGTGCGGCTGCTTCTGGATACGAGGGTGCGACCGTGGGTGCCGCAGTGGCTCTGGCAATAGGCATAGGCATCCAAAACTTCCCAGAAGGAGCTGCAGTCTCGCTGCCTCTCAGGCGTGAGGGGCTCTCCAGGAGGTCCTGCTTCCTGTGGGGGCAGTTATCCGCTACCGTTGAGCCTGTAGCCGCCGTCTTGGGAGCTGCACTGGTAATAGCCGCAACACCAATTCTTCCCTATGCCCTCTCCTTCGCTGCAGGCGCGATGATCTTCGTGGTGGTAGAAGAGCTGGTCCCGGAATCCCACAGAGGAGGGAATGGCGACATCGCCACGATGGGAGTAATGCTCGGGTTCGCTGTAATGATGGTGCTCGACGTCGCTTTCGGTTGATTCCTCTCTGCGCAAGCACAAAGGAACACATCCCCCTCTCAGGTACGTGACCCGTGCTGTCCTAACATGGATGCTGGATAGGCTCGATGAGGGTGAGCGTGTTGCCATAGCCTCGGTGATTGAGGCAAGGGGCAGCGTACCGGGAAAGCCGGGATCCAGGCTGGCTATGACGTCTGGCGGTGCAAAGTTCGGCACTGTGGGGGGGGCGGGTCTGGAGCTAGAGGTCGAGGGCGCCCTCAACAATCTGCTAAACGGGTTCGAGGGGCATTCGCGCAAAATGGGGGGCAAAATACAGACATTTGTCCTCTACAAGGACGGGAAGGGAAAAGAAGTGAGAGCGCTGGACAGCCTTTGCGGCGGTCGCGTTACCGTCGCTATGGAGGTCATTGAACCGATGCCGCACATTCTGATCGTAGGAGGCGGCCATGTCTGCCGCTCCATAGCCACCGTAAGCGATGCTCTAGATTGGTCCCACAGTGTGTTCGATGTCAGGCCCGAATACGCCACAGGGGAGCGTTTTCCCACGGCAAGCGAATTGCATGCTTCTTCCGTCGCCGAGTTTCTGCATTCAGAGGGCGAGCAAACGCTAGTCAGATTCTCGGACGTGCTTCTACTTGGGCATGACTGGGCTATCGATCAAGAGATGCTAATTGGCCTTCTCGAAAAGCGCGGTGAATCGGAAAGGCCTAGGATTGGCGCAATTGGATCCAAATCCAAGTGGAAATCGTTCAGGAAGGCAGCCATCGAATCGGGCCTCGCAGAAAATTTGGTGGATTCGGTCAGGTGCCCCATTGGTCTGGATATTGGTGCTGACTCGCCGGAGGAAATCGCGTTGTCGGTGTGCGCAGAGCTGCTCTCGCTGGAACGAGGGGTTAATCCAGCCGAAGGCTGAAATCGCAGCCGTGTTGTGACTAGCTCGTGCGCCTGTGGACCGTGCTCATGGTCGTTCTCGTTATTTCGGCACCCCTCAGTGGCTGCCTCTGGGAGGAAGAAGTCCCTCCAGAGGCGATAGAGGAGCCCACTCACTTCGGGGCATTTAGTGTGGTCGCGCCAATAGACACGGGAATAAACGTCTATCACGATCACTTCGCAATGAATGATTCCTACCCAATTTGGCTACTTGACGGTATGGGGGTCAACATGGTCTGTGATATCGCGAAAAACGGCACTTGGCAGGAGCGCTACGATGCTGACCGGGAGAGTTGCTGGGATGTAATCGAGGCAGGTGACATCGTCTGGTTCAGAGGATCTCGAATTATTGGGACCTCTCCCGATGACAATACCGACATCCCCATTCTGGATGACCCCGACGACGGCCATGGAAGCGCTGTCACAGGCGCGGTGCTCAATGCCAATCCGGATGCCGTTATTTTCTTCGTCGAGGGGTTCAGCGATGCCGCGGTGCTCGCGGCTGCTAACCAGCCACTAGTGGACATCATCACTACCAGCTTCGGACCCATTCTTTCGGTACCAGTCCCCGGAATAGAGGATGCCACCAAGGTTGCTGTCATCCAGAAGAAGAAACTCCACACGGGTGCGGCTGACAACTCGCCCTCACCCGCGGTGCAGGACTCTACATCCGGCCCTCCATGGAGCATCGGGGTTTCGGGATACGCAGAGGAGGGGGACGATCAGAAGGAGACGATGAGCGGGTCATATCCTGACGTGGCGGCCGATTGGACACAGGTGCTGCCGAACCATGACGACATTGATGGATACCACGAGACTTCCGGAACCTCGTTCGCCACACCACGCACTGCAGGATTGCTGTCAAAGGTGCTAATGCGATTGCGTTCAGAGTTTGGGGATGGCTCCTCTGGGGCAGATCCGACCATCAGGGGGGGCCAACTGGTGAACGGCACCAACTTCACACTGACTAATGACGACCTCAGAAACGCCCTCAACCGATCCGGATGGTATCCCTCATTCTCAACTTGGGACCCACTCTCGGGAACCACTCCCATTTCACCAATCGCACCTTGTACCCAAGTAGGTTGGGGAGTAGTCAACGAGAGTAACGTACTGCCCATGATTGAGCATCTGAATGAGACGGCGTCGATGGCTCAACGGTCAAGCGATGTCACGATATGCATGGAAGCAAACCAAGCGATTCGAGAGGCATACTGGACTTGATTGGTTCGACGGATTCAAATGCCAAATATTTTCCCGCAATGGTATGAGAAAGGTTCTCCTGAGATGGAAGATTGCCTCACTCGGCGGGTCCAAGGAGATTTCTCGCATCTTGGAAATTGCTGAGCGAATCGAGGTCCTCGGTCACCTATCACTCGGAGAGGATGGCGTTACCCAACTGGCTGAGGTCAAGATGCGCGAGGGGCACGAGCTCCATGAGTTATCCGAATTGGATAGTTTCGAGGTGCTGGAGGAGCACGAGGAGGACGAGGATGGAGTACTAGCCAGCATCCTATGCACACACCCCCTCGCAAGGACGGCCATCGAGCTCTCGAACATTCATGTGCACCCGCCATATGGTATTGATTCCAAACGGGGATTGGAGCTCCGTATGTCGGGGCTCTCTGACTCTATTCGCAGGTATATCGGATTGATTCGAGCAGTCATTCCCCCGGACAGTATCAGCGTTCAGACCTTCAAGACAGCGAATCACAATGGATGGTCCGAGTTCCTCACGCCCAAGCAGAGGGAGGTGCTGAAACTCGCTGTTCGAAAGGGGTACTACGAAGATGGCTCGAAAGTGACCCTCAAGCAGCTTGCTGATGAGATGGAAATCGCCAGAAGCACACTCGGAGAGCATTTGAAGAGAGTGGAGTCTGAGGTCATGAAGAGAGTAGGCGAAGAGTTGGTTTGAATATCACAACGACACCTACCGAATGCTCAAAGGATGACTGTGCTTGTGTCGGCATAACATGGCGCAGTTCCGGCTACCTATGCTTCCCCCACCTGACAAGGTGCCATGGTCTGCAACTGTTAACGGCATGACCGTCTCCGTGCCGATAGACAGCAATGCCATCCTTCTGGACGTGCTCAGGGACCAGGTAGGCAGCCTCGGCACCAAGCGTGGCTGCGATATGGGCACCTGCGGATGTTGCAGCGTCCTGGTTGACGGGGTTCCCAAGTTGTCCTGCCTGACGCTGGCCCAAGAGGCGACCGGATATGGGATCACCACGGTCGAGGGGCTAGCGGACGGCCACCACCTTCACCCAATCCAAAAGACATTCACGGAGTGCGGAGGGAGTCAGTGCGGCTTCTGCACACCCGGCTTCCTCGTGGTGATCTCCGCGCTTCTGGATGAGAATCCGACTCCTAATGACGACGAGATCAAGGGCGCCATCGAGGGGAACCTGTGTAGGTGCACCGGATACCAGCAAATCGTCGACTCCGTACGGGCTGCCTCCGAGATCCTCGTCTCAGGGGAGGGGGTCGCTGATTCTACGGCGGCCAAGAGCGACCCCCATCCAGGATACATAGGGGATTGAGGCGATTTCATGAGTGAGGACAAGGACAGAGTGGAGGGCTACCGCCAGCAGAGCGGTAAACTGCCCTTCTCGCGTCCGGGTTCTGGTGGCAGCCGCAGGATGAGCGAACCACGTGACGAGGGTGCCATAGAGCGTGTCAAAGGAGCCAGCGGGCACAAGCACAACGATCTGGTAACCGGGTCAGCCGTCGGAAGGGCCACTGCTCTGGTGGACGGACGCTGGAAGGTGACAGGACAGGCGCAGTACGGCGACGACGTCCGCCTTCCCGGCGAGTTATTCGGCAGAATCGTTCGTTCTAAGCACCACTACGCCAGGGTGCTGTCCATCGACGTCTCGGCGGCTGTGGAGTTGCCGGGGGTGGTCGCTGTGGCCACCGGGCAGGATGCCAGAGGGAGATTCGGTGTGCTTCCTGTGACCAAGGACGAGCACGCGATGGCTCGCGAGAAGGTGCGACACGTGGGCGATCTGATTGCCTGCGTCGCCGCTGTCGACGAGGCAACGGCGAGGGAGGCGGTGCGCCTCATTGAGGTCGAGTACGAGGAGCTCGAAGCCATCCACGACATGCGGCAGGGGCTTGAGGAGGCCGTCGAGCCTATCCATGACAGGGGCAAGTACCACATCGGCTCCTCGAATGTCCAGAAGAGGGTGTTCCAGGAATTCGGTGACATCGGGGGCATGACCGCCAACGCCGTCGCCAGCCACAAATCCAACTGGTTATTCGCTGGTGCCAATCACGGATTCACCGAACCCCATGCTGTAGTCGCAAATTGGGATCCCTCGGGAAGACTGACTCTGTATACCCCGCAGCAGGTCCCGCACTACGTCCACAGGGCTCTGGCTGATGTGCTTGAAATACCGATGCACCAGATCAATGTCTACCGGACCTTCGTGGGCGGTGGTTTTGGAGGAAAGTCCGATCCGTTCCCGCATGAAATGTGTGCTGCAATACTCTCTCGGAAGACCGGAAGACCGGTCAGGATAAACTTCGACCGCGAGGAGGTCTTCTGGGTTAATCGCGGGCGGCATCCCTCTCGGATCGAGATGAATCTACACGCCGACTCCGAGGGCAGGCTCTGTGGCATCGAGACTGATGCCCTAATCGACGGTGGTGCCTTCGCCTCTTTCGGACACGTCACCACCTACTACAACGGTGTCCTGCACACCGCTCCCTACGAGATCGGCGCCTTCCACTACACCGGAGCACGAGTATGGACCAACAAACCTGCGAGTGGTGCGATGCGTGGTCACGGCGCGGTCAACTCGCGTTGCGCAGTCGAGGTCGGGATGGATGATCTAGCCGAGCAACTGAGCGTCGATCCAATCACCCTGAGACTGGCAAATCTGCTGCCCCCGCACTCAGCCACAATCACAGGATTCAGGGTCACCAGCATCGGCATGCGCGAGTGCCTCGAGCGCGTCAGGCAGGCCTCGGACTGGGAGGAAAAGTTCCGCAAACTGCCCGATGGTCACGGAATCGGGATCGGTTGCGGTTTCTTCATCTCCGGCAGTGGGCTGCCGATCCACTGGGAGCCCAACAAGTTCCCCCACGCCACCGTCCACCTCAAAGTCGACATGGACGGAGGGGTCACCGTCCACACCGGCGCCGCTGAGATTGGACAGGGCTCTGACACCGTGATAGCCCAGTCGGTAGCCGAGGTGCTGGGACTCCCCCTCGACATAATCAGGATTAGGAGCAGGGAGACGGATACCTCCCCCGTCGACCTTGGGTCGTACTCTTCTCGCGTGACTTTCATGAACGCCAACGCAGCGATCTCCGCAGCGATGGAGGTCCGGCAGGAATTGCTGGAAGCAGCAGCAGTGGTGACCGAGTCACCGGTCGGAAAACTTGTCATCGGCGACCGTCGCATCTACAGGCGGGATGACCCCTCAGTCGGAGTGTCATATCTAGAAGCACTTCACAAGGCGCAGGAAGACAGGGGCGCACTGGTTTCATCAGGTGCGTATCGGACGCCTCCGATGGGGCGGGTCCACAGGGGGGCCGGTGCTGGAATCGCCCCTGCCTACTCTTTCTCGGCCTATGTTGCCGAGGCCAAGGTTGACATCGAGACCGGTCAGACCCAAGTGCTCAAGGTATGGGCCGCGCACGACTGCGGCAAGGCTCTCAACCCCCTTTCTGTGAAGGGTCAGATGATTGGTTCATGCCACATGGGCCTGGGCCAGGTCCTTAGCGAGGAGATGAGATACGGCAGGAACGGTCACCTGATCAATCCCGACCTGCTTGATTACAAGATCCCGACCGTCCACGAGATGCCCGAAATAGTTCCCATTATCGTGGAGTCCAACGACTCGGAGGGCCCGTTCGGTGCCAAGGAGGCCGGAGAGGGGCCTCTGCTGCCGATACTGCCCGCGGTGTGCAACGCCGTGTACGATGCCATAGGAATCAGAACCAGCGAGTTGCCAATCACGCCAGACCGTATGCACAGGATGATCGAGGGGCGCTGCAAGGAAGAGGGGGTCTCCAGCCCGCTGGAACTGCCCTCCCCAAGGCTGGAGTTCTCGGAACTGCAAGGCGCTCTTGAGGCTCGTGCCGCCGAACACGAAAAGCGAGACCGGGCTCGCAGCACTGACCCAGATCCCACCCCTTACCACAACGGGGCGCTGTTCGGGTTCGACCCGGAAATCCCGGCTGACGAGCAGGATGGGGACTGGGTTGTCAGCGTGACGCCGAGTGCCGAGTACATCGGCAATCCCCGCTTGGCCGGCAGCGCGTGGAAGCATGCCGAGCGCCGCTATGGGGGCGATTCCTGATGCGGATGCCCCCGTTCTTGCTTCATACCCCCCAAACCTTGGACGGGGTGCTGGCCATCTCTAATGCACTCGCTGACTCTGGCCAAGAGTTTGACTGGGTCGCAGGAGGAACCGACTTGCTGCCCAACTACAAATGGCACCTGAATGTAAAGTCCCACGTAATCTCCCTAGCAAGGGTTTCGGAGCTCTCCGAGCTCTCGGACACCCACATAGGGGCTATGGTCAGACTCCAAGACCTAGTGGAGTCTGATACTGTGCACCCGCTGATATCCAGCGTTTCTAGGAAGATTGCCAGCGTAATGCTGCGACGTTCCGGAACAGTCGGAGGCAATATCTGCCTTGATACCCGGTGTTTCTGGTTCAACCAGTCTGAGGAGTGGCGTGAGTCAATAGATTGGTGTTACAAGTGCGATTGCGGAACTGGAGCCGACTGCAGGGTCATCCCTCACCAAAACAAGCTCTGCGTCGCCACCTACCAAGCCGATCTCGCACCAGCACTGATGTGCCTCGGGGCATCAATACATCTGGTCTCATCTGGAGGTTCTCGCTCGATGGCACTGTCGGAGTTCTTCCGAGAAGATGGAATCACAAGGAACGTCCTTGAGCCAGGAGAGCTTGTTACCCACCTGACACTACCAAAAGACGCATCAGAGTGGAAGGGTGACTACCAGAAACTCAGGCAGCGTGAGGCTTGGGACTTCCCTGAAGCCGGTGTGGTTGTCGCATGGAGGGGAGAGGGGGGGGGCCCTACAGACCTGCGAGTGGCGACAACAGGACTGGGAGCAGTTCCGGTACTGCACCAAGAGGCCTCCTCCGTGCTAGATCAATGGGAGGGCGAGGCCAGCGTTGAAGCATTGGCAGAATCCATCCAAAAGGCAGTAAAACCTGTTCTGAATACTTGGTTCCCCCCTTCATACAGACGAAAAATGGTCAAGGTCTTAACAAAGCGGGCGAGTAGGGGCCTACTGGTGAGGTAATGGAGCGAAGCGCGCGCTCGCTGTTGCTTTCAGTGGCAATACTTGCCCTTCTGGTGCCAGCAAGCCCCCTGAGGGGACAGGGTCTCGACGCATGGGATCTCGGGATAATATACCCCGGGGATGATGCGGAGACTCCTTTCGAAATCTCTAGGGATGGCACCGTTAGGGTAGAGTTCTTCGTAGAGAACTCCGGATTCGTGGAAATTGAATTAGAATTTGAGTACGAAATCCCATTTGGCGGAGAGCATGATGCGCCCGAAAGCGCCACCGTCGCCGCCGGATCGAACGAGACGTTTGACCTGAAAGTGAGTGATATCGACGTGTTCAACTTCGAAGCGAGGCAGGAGGATTCGTTCTCCATTACGGCGACGGTCATTGCGCGGCAGGGCGTTCCGGTTCCGGATCCGCTCAACACACAACAGAGTGAGGAGGGTGATCTCGTCATCCCCACGATCTATGACTTGAGCATTGAAGTCGATGATCCGCTGGGTCCAATGAACGCTGGAACGGATGCCATCCTAAGGGTGTCTATCACCAACACAGGGAACGTCCAAGATAAGGCGGGGGACATCGAAGTCTCCGATGACTGCCCCCTACTCACCACCGATAATGGGCTCGATGAACTGATGATGGGCAACATAATGCCAGGAAAGTCCAAACAGGCTGATCTAAAGGTCAAAGCATCCGAGAGCCATCCCAAACGGCACTGTGACGTCACGGTGACAGTCTCCTCCAATGGGGCCATGAACTCGGGCGAATCGGTCGTAGTGAGCGATGAGGTGCGAGTCTCGGTGGAGCCCCCCCCCACAAACGAGGAGGTGCCGGAGGAAGACGAGCCTGATGACCCCGAAGAAGTTCTGAGCTCCAATCTTCCAGCTCCCGGAGTGCTAACAATTATTCTGGGGTTCATCGCGGCTCTGTCGAAAAATTCCAAGAAACTGCGAAAGCGGAAATAAGAGACTACGCCTATTTTATAGATTATGAAAATGAACGTTGCTCAGCAACATATAACCGTGATTCATCGGTCGCAACCACGCTATAGGTGAGTTCTCGCGCTCTCTTTATTGGGGTTTGGTACTATGTCTGAAAACAATGACCAGGAGAAGAGGTTCAACACCTACGTCATCTCATCGCTGGCAGTGACATCGGCATTGTTACTTCTGCTTCCAATGCTATTCGTCATAGGCAAGGACACGGCCTACTCCGCCTACGAGGTAGAGGAGCTCTACCAAGTGTCCGATATGAGGGACACGCTCTCAGGGGAAGAGCTCTATTTCGTTGCAAACACAATGTCAACACCCATGCTAGTGAACGATTGGAAGGACCCCCACAGGACGCTGCTTGCAATTATCGGGCCAGAGAAGCCCATTGACGATACCGAGGCAGATGAGATCTACAAGTTCGTCACAGAGCGGGGCGGCAAGGTCATCGTGGCTGCTGACAACACAAACGCGAATAGGCTCGCTAACAAGTTCGGAGTCACTTTCTTCAATGATCCGATGCTGGACGAGAAGCAACACTGGGTGGTTCATGACCAACTCGGCCAAGCACCCACGATATCGTGGAAGAACGTCTGGAGTGCCGCATCAGTGACGCAAGATGTCGACCAAATGTCTCCTGGTGCGATGATGCAGGGCTGCACGACCTTCCAAATCGAGAACTACAACCCAATCGACTGTCGTATCCCGGTAATGTTCAGATCACCAACAGGTCTGAGGTTTGAGCCACTGCTCCTTGATACCGAGGACCCGGGTCATCGCAAGATTATGACCTTAGGCAAGGCCTCCACATCGGCTTTCATCGATATCCTAGGCACTGGCGAAGGCACCGATCCAAGAAACCCGGCTCCCGGTGACCTGCGACTGGTGATGAGGTTCGACTACCCGGGAATCGATGTCTTTGATGAGTTACCGGTCGAGGGAAGGGGCACGTTCTCATCTGGAGTGGGGGAGCTAGAAGTCACGGGCAGCATAGTATTCGTGTCTGACGAGGAGGTCTTCTCGAATCTCCTTTGGTCTCTCGATGTCGCCGAGGGAGAAGGTCTCAGCAAGGATTGCAAATCCGTGGGGGACTATACTCTGAACAACTGCTGGACCAAGGAGATTCTGAACAATAACGAGTGGAGTGGCAATGATCGGTACTTCGGACTCTTAATCTATGACATGATGGAATTCGATAACATCAATCTCTCTGCTCAGGTGAGGCAGGGTGATTTCGCGGGTGATAAGTCAAACTTTCAAATCGTTTTCGATGAGAGCCGACATGTTACCGGGGTGATCTCAGCACCCTTCGTGGAGACCATGGGCACGGTAGTCCTGCTGACATCTAATGAATTCCTGAAGTGGCTTGTCGTCCTGAATGTGGGCCTCCTGCTCCTCGTGGCGATGATGATAGTGCCGGAGAGGGAGAACTGGAGGCACGTTTTCGATCTGACCAGATTCAACAAGAGGCCCAACAAACTCGATCCCGGTACCTATCGCAAACGAGTTCAACAGGCCCTCTTTACCAAGATAAGGGTCCAAAACGATCTTACTCGTGATCAGATGGCTGCAAAGCCCCCGCCTGAGATTCAGGCATTGATCGGGGACCCACGCCTTGTGGAATTGGCTTATAGCCAAAGCCGCACGTACTCGCCCCAAGAGTTGCGCAAGCTTATGCATGCCATTAGAAGATGGGGAAAGGAAAACTGACAGTGGAGAGATGAAAATGAATGCAACACAACCGGCAGAAGGAAAGCAGGCACCGACTTTAGGCGGTCATGAAAGCGCGCTCGCGAAAAAGGCACAGGCTGCTCGAGGTTCGAGCAAGATGGATGAGGTATTGACCGCCACCGGAGCGATGGGACAGGCTATCAGTACTGAGGTCCAGAAGGTCATCGTCGGCAAGGAACACGTGATTGACAACGTCATGGTCGATATCCTCTCCAACGGGAACCTACTGTTCGAAGACTTCCCCGGGCTCGCTAAGACCCTGATGACGAATACCTTCGCTGACGCCCTCGGGTGCGATTTCAAGCGAGTTCAATTCACCCCCGACTTGCTTCCTGCCGATATCACCGGGACCAATATCTACGACGCCAAGAAGGGCGAATTCACCTTCAAGCCGGGACCCATCTTCTGCAACCTTCTACTCTCGGACGAGATCAACAGAGCGCCGCCTAAGACGCAGGCTGCTCTCCTTGAGGCCATGCAGGAACTACAAGTCACGGTCGGCGTAGTCACCCACAAACTGCCTGCACCTTTCCTAACCATGGCAACCCAGAACCCCGTTGAACAGGAAGGTACCTACCCACTGCCTGAGGCACAACTCGATCGCTTCATGATGAAAATGATGGTCGGATATCCCGACAGGGCCGACGAGGACGAGATCCTCCAACGTAGAATCGCCAGGAAGAAGGACGAGGTCGAGGTCAACACCATCACTGAGCCGAGCATAGTTGTGAAGATGCAGAAATCCTGCGAGGAAGTCTACGTCGATCCCGCAATCAGGATGTACATGGTCGAGATCGTCGCGCGGACCAGAGAGGACCCGCGTGTCCTGGTAGGGTCCTCGCCTCGTGGCTCACAGGCACTCCTGAAGACCGGTCGAGCCGCTGCAGCGATGCGCGGTCGGGACTTTGTTACGCCTGATGACGTGAAATCCATCGCGGAACTTGCTGTGGCTCACCGGTTGATTCTCAAGCCCGAACACCAGATCAAGGGGCTTGAGAGTGGCAAGGTCATCCGGGAAATACTTCGTCAGGTCCCTGTCCCGACGGTCTAGGAGTCCATTCGGGAGTAGGGAGAAATGGCATGGAGCAGGAAGTCGGCGATGTTCGCATCGCTGTCAATCGCCATGTATCTCTTGGGCCTCGTTCTGCGTAACCAGCAATTGGTTACCGTCGCTGTAGTCTTGCTCTCATTCCTTACTTGGGCTGCAATGAGGACTGCCCACGGCGACGTCTCCTCGACTGGAAGGAGGATTGAGGATGCGAACATAGACGAGGGCATCCAACTCCAGAACATCACCGCCATGCGCAAGATCTCGGCTGCTCGCGTCTTCGAGGATGGTGAAATCGATGTCACAGTGCGATTACAGAATCGCTCAAACATCTCTAAGGTTCTCGAGTTGCGCGATCGCGTGCCTGAGGTTATGAGAATTAAGAAGGGTGCCAACTACGTTCTGATGGAGATAGGCCCCCAGAGGGAGACCGAGATCTCCTATACCATCGAGGCTCCACTCAGAGGCTTCTACACCATAGGTCCAGTTTGCATCAGGGTCCAAGATGAGTTCGGACTGTTCCACAACGAGCGTGAGATTCAGCTCTACGACGATTTCCTCGTGTTCCCCAAGATGGAAGACATAAAGGATGCGTTGATCAAAAGCAGGGTCCCGAAGATTTTCACTGGGGCTGTAAACATAAGG
Organism: Candidatus Thalassarchaeaceae archaeon; assembly: GCA_030749075.1. GTDB lineage: Archaea > Thermoplasmatota > Poseidoniia > Poseidoniales > Thalassarchaeaceae > UBA36. The sequence continues at coordinate 56,822 of JASMKR010000035.1, forward strand.
AACCCCGGTGAAGGCTCGAACTTCTACAACCTCAGGGAGTACCTCCCAGGGGACCCGATGAAGAAAATCAACTGGAAAGCTACGGCTCGGCAGGATGGGAAGATGATGGTTAACGAGTTCGAGCGAGATGCGGTCAGCGACGTGATTCTCATTGTTGACAGTAGAGAGGTGAGCGAGACCGGCCCAGTCAGCCGAAACTCGCTCGTATCCAGCACCCGGGCCGCAGCTAGTCTCTCTCAGTACTTCCTCTCTCGCCGTGACTCAGTAGGGCTGGTGGTTTACGGGGACGAAATAGTGTCAGTCGACAGGGACACCGGAAAGAAGCAGTTGTACATCCTTCTGACGAAACTCGCCGGCGCCATGGCCAAGGGAAACACTCCGCTCAAGATTGTCACCAATCGAATCATGCCCCACATCCACCGAGGCAGCCCGATCATCATCCTCTCATCCCTCGAGGACGATCCGACTATCGTGGATGCGGTGCGCGACCTAAGGGCCAGAAGTTTTGAGGTCACGATTCTCTCCCCTAGCAGCCTCGAGTTCGAGTTCGACGCTAGGAGGCTCGACAGGACTGGTTACGAGGTCCTCAAGACCGAACGCGACATTCTGATGACCGAGCTTAGAGGCTTGGGGGCGTATGTGATGGATTGGGAGCCGGACATGCTTCTGTACACGGCACTCGCAGGAGCAAGGGGATTCTGAGGTGAGTTGATGGCGGAACAGGATGATGGCAAGGGGCCGGTGGATACCTCGAATCTATACGAGGGAAAGGTGGTCCGATCTTCTGCCCCCAGTCGAAGAAAGGCCGCTGGCACACTGAAGAAGAGCACAGACATACCCGAAGACGCCGTACCCGAAGTGCTCGTACCAAGTTGGGTCGAGACCATCTTCGGTGGACCGGTGGTAGCGAAGAGGGATTTCCTGTCTCCCGACAGGATGGTTGTTTCTCTCCAAGTATGGTCGTCAGCCACCCTTCTGATTCTCTGCTTCCTCACGTTCATGCTTACTCCCGTGTCTGGGACCGCATGGTTCGCTGTCTCGAATATTATAGGAATCGAATCACTGGGCGTGGTGATTCACCTAGGACTAATGCTGATTGGGCTGGTTGGAGGATTCTATGGAGTATTCCAGCGTGATCAGCGTGCGATTCTGGCGTCGTACATCGCACTCATCCTCGTAACTATCAGATTCGCTGGGAGCAAGGTTGAGTTCGGCTTGAGTTTCCTGCCCGAAGGAGAGGTGATTCAGAAGATCCTCCTGATTTTCTACGCCATCTTCCTAGTCATGTACATCGAGATTTCCAGTGGGATCATTCGATTCTCCATTCTGGACACCTCCATCCGGACTGGGGAGGTATACGTGATGAACGTCAACAAGATCTCGGGGAGATACAGTCGAGCTCTGGGCGTCACACCTGCGATTGCTGGATTCGTGGCGATGCTGACCCTCTTCATCAACCTCATCGTTCCGGCCTTCGTGGGCATCTTCGATCAGGTGGCGGCGAACAGACTGAGGGAGAGCGTCGAGCTGACTAGCGTCTATGGGGTCGCTCTGGGAACGATACTGGTCTTCATGATAATCGCATCCATGTTCGCAGTCAATCTTCCACTCAGGATTCAGGAGTACCTCGAACGTCAGTCCTGATTGCCCAAGAATCCGCCCACCATGCCAAGGTCACAAACCACAAGCATGGCTACTGCCTCCACCACTGGAGCGGCCCTTGGTCCGATGACGGGATCGTGCCTGCCACCGACCTTGAGAGCCCGAATCTCATTGCTAGGAAGGTGCAATGTGAATTGCTCTCGTGGAATGCTGCTTGGAGGTTTGAAGTGAACCCTCACACGAATCGGGGCCCCGGTTGAACGCCCTCCGAGTGCCCCATCAGAATCACCATTGTCGGACCCTTCGGGAACGGGCGATTCAACCCCGGGGAGCCATGCGTCATTGTTCTCCGAACCTCGCATCATCGACGATTCAAAACCATGTGAGAACTCTACAGCGCGAGCGCCTGGAATCGCCATCAGACCACGTGCCAATGCTGGCTCGATGCCGTCGAACCAAGGCTCACCGACTCCAATGGGAAGGCCCTCTATCAGGAGTTCGACGACTGAGCCTATGGTGTCACGGTCCCCACGAATTGATTTCAGGTAGTCCGAGATTAGGGAGGAGGCCTCGGGGTCCCTGCAGTTCAGTCTCCCCATGTCGCTATCCATATCCAAGGGAGTGGTTCGATCCAGTTCGAAGAGCGGCCTTGCGGCAATCTCACCTACACTGTGCAAATGCGCGTTGCACGACCATCCGACAGAGTCCAGAATGCCTCGTACTTGACTTCCAGCAGCCACGAGGCCAAGGGTCAGGCGAGCGGATTGTGAACCCCCTCCCCGGGGGTCGTTCGCACCGCCAGAGCGGATGAACTCGCCCATATCGGAATGCCCGGGTCGAGGATGATCCGGGAGGAACTCGTAATCAGAGGAACGGGCGTCCGAGTTTCGTGCCATCATCAGGATTGGCCAGCCAGTTGCCTTCCCCTCAAAAACCCCAGAAAGGATCTCGCAATCGTCCAACTCGGAGCGAGAGGAGAGCCCCTTTCGTCCAGGCTTGCGCGAAGCGAGGTTTCTCGCAAGAGTCACAGGATCGATCGGAGTGCCCGGAGGGACTCCCTCGAAGAGCGCTCCAACACAGGTTCCATGGCTCTCTCCGAATAGTGTCACACGCAGCCGATCGCCTAGAGACATACCCATCACAAAACCTCCTCACTGATTGTCTCGCAGGTGATGAACCTGGTTGAAATAACCTCGAGTCCAGCATCAGAAAGGTTCGAGATTAGTGTCTGTGAATCTTGGGGGTAGCAGACTACAGCAATTGTCGAGCCAGAGCCGCTGATGCCGGCTGCTATCGCCCCAGTGGCGATGCAAAGGTTGCATAATCGAAGGGCTTCGAAGTCTTCGGTAGCTGCCGCCACTGCCATTCCATTGGCAGATAGGGCCTCCAGTGGGAAACCACTGGCAAGCGATGCCAGAGCCCTTTCGAAGAGATGATGGTGCTGGTTGAACGAGTCGAGCTTGATCCTAGACTTCCTCTCTCCGCGAAGCCCGAGTAGGACGATCAGGCCTTGTTCCATGTCGCCCTCGAGCAATACTGACTTGGATGATTTCTGTTCGGGGTCGACTAGTTTCCATCCAGGGCAGAGCGCCGCCCAGACGTCATCCAAGCTACCGGTGAGGGTGCAATTCGCTCTCCTCTGGGCAGAAACGGCTAGATCTGCGATTTCGTGGTCAGATAGGCCAGCCCACGAAGACTCGTTCAGCGCTCGCAGAGCGGCACACGCTAGAGATGAACTGGACTTGAGGCCTTGGCCCACTGGCAGTTCGCTCTCGACGATCCATCCGTACGATTCAGCAGAGGGGAGTCCGGCTAAGCGCCAGCATGCCAGTACGGAGTCAAGCAAACCATGCTCGTCGTCCTCAACTGTACATGGCTCATCTAGTAGTCTTACGGTAGTCTGCAAATCCACACCCACCGAGCATCCCTTGCCCAAGCCCAAGGCGTGGAGAATGGAAATCCCTCCATTGGCGACTCCAAACCCCAGTACGGTCATTTCTCAATCGTGCCCCCTTCAAGTGCGAGTCCCACGTGTCTCATTCTTAGATCTCTAAGAACGGAAATCTCGTCCCCAGAAGCGAGATCGGTGAGTGATATATTTCCGCCACCAGGAGTCACTAGGCGTACTGTCTCGGCCTGTTGGGCGATAATCTGCCCTTCGAATTCTTGCGAGAGGTATCGAACCAGGAGAAATGGTCGCCGCTCGATCTTTAGGCGTCCTATGGTCACCGGCCTCTGCGAGCCATCTGGCAATACGATGGCTACATCATCGCCGGCGCTGAGTTCGCTTAGGTACTTGGTCGAGCCGTCAGCCATGAGGGCATACGAGTGGACAGCCCCCGCATTTACCCTGAACGGCCTAGTGGGGACGTATTCACTGGGGACGGTCTCACCGTGAACCAAGCATAGCAATCCAGAAACAGAGCCGATTGCCATCCCTTCTCCTTCGTCCAGCCTCTGAATCAGATCGATGCAGGCCCTCTCGCCGATTCCCCCATTCTCGATCGAGGTGATAACGGCTGAGGAGGTTTTCGCGGGGGGCGAGGAGGGGGCGTCTTCGGAGGGCACCCGTAATCCCACCACCTCGCTAGCTGCCCCCCATAGGTCATCTGCGACGAGTATCGCATCAACCCCATAATCGAGGGCAAAGGCGGCGCCGGTAAGGTCGGCCTCGTTGATAATCGCGGCAGTAATCCTAGTTCCGCTGCCCCTGGATGCCGCTACGAGATTCTCAAGGGGGATCATCGTCCAATCCGAGCATCTGACCAAAATCCAAGGCACCATACCAATGAGTGAAAGTGCCTCTTCTTGAGACCGGAAATCGTCGAGTTTCACCTCTGCTACGTCGTGAGCCCTTCCCCTCCAGACACGGTTGGCTTCATTCTTCTCCTTCTGACCACCAATTGAAGCATCGTGCCAAAGTTCCACGTATTCACCCCAGATGACTCGCCGCTTCGGACGCACTTTCCCCATTGTGAACTATTGCGCTGAGGGCCCTGACATGGTCTGCAGGGTCCTCGGCTCCGAAAACCTGGCGCCCTATGCACACGCCGGCGCCACCTGCGCCCATCGCCTGCTCGGCGATGCCCAATAGCTCAGTGAAGGATGTACCCCCGGGCCCTCCGGCGATAAGGATCGGAATCGGAGCGGCCGAGGTGACGACGGAGAATGATTCTGGAGAGCCGGTCCACGGGACCTTGGCGATGTGGCACCCCAGTTCCCATGCCAAACGGACAGCATGGGCGATTCCATGGGTGGAGTCGGTCGGGTCGAGCATGAGGTTGGGGCCGCGAGGGTATGCCATCCCCAGAACTGGAAGTCCGAGGGGATGCGCATCAGAGGTCAATGAGCCCATGCGCTCGATCATGTCTGCCTCGGCATCCTCTCCGAGGTTGATTTGGGCTGAGAGGCCGGTGGCTCCGCGCGCGAGACACTCTCCGGCTGTGGCCACGCTGACCTTGTCTTGAGCGCGCGTCCCACCGTGGACGGTGGAGGCCGAGACATGGCATACGAAGCCCCCCCAGCCCGTTCGTTCGACGTGGTGGCTGACAGCCCCCTTCTGGAGGACGACGGCGTCTGCGCCGCCGGCTATGGCAGCGTCAACGGCAGCGTCCGTATCTCCCAAGCCGGCTTCTGGATACCTCGAGGCGCTGTGGTCCATCGGAACCCAGACCCCCCTGCCGCCGGGCAGGAGGCGCTCGAGGCGCTCGGAGAGCGTTTCGACCATGTATCGCCGCCAGCGCTTCACCACTTGAAAGGTGACGCACGATACCCTCCGGCCAGACAGCCGCTCCCACAGGGAGCGGATCAAAGATCGAGATCGATTATCAGAGGAGCGTGGTCAGACACACCAAGGCCGCCTTCTCGTATCACCTCGGCGGATTTGAACAGGGGCCTTGCAGCGGCGTTGGCTAGAACGTAGTCTATCCTCCAACCACGATCCTCCGCCCTCGCCCTGCCGCGAAATGACCACCAAGTGTAGGGGCCCTTTCGTGATCCATAGTGAATCCTATGCAGGTCGTACCAACCGATTGCTAGGAATCGGCTGAACCACTCGCGCTCATGATCGAGGAAGCCCGAGGTAGTTCGATTTCCGCTGGGGTTCCAGATGTCGTCCTCGGTGTGGGCTATGTTGAGGTCACCCACTAGGACCACGGGCTCAGCGGAGTCGAGGAACTGCTTGCTCCATGGCAGGAGATCCTCGAGCCACTCGTCCTTGTAGGCCTGGCGCTCTGGTCCGGAGCCGCCATTGGGCAGGTAGATGTTGATGCACGTCAGTGGGCCGCAGTTGGTAGTCAGAACCCGCCCCTCGGCATCCTCGGGGTCGAGCTTGGTTGCTATTCCACGACCGATTTCCTCCAGCCCAACCCGGGACATCGTAGCAACACCAGAATACCCCTTGCGTTCGGCCGGATGCCAGATAACCTCGTGCCTGTCAGGAAGAGACCAATCGGTTGGAAGTTGCTCAGGAAGAGCACGCACTTCTTGGAGTAACCAAATGTCTGCATCTATCCTCTCAATGAAGTCATCCAAGCCTTTGCGGATGGCGGCACGGATGCCGTTGACGTTCCAAGTCACTATGCGCACGGGCAGTCCTCACTGCGAGAGGTCTTTGACCTTCTCGACCAGTTCCATCCTTTGGATTCTGTTCGCCCCATATGGGGTCAGTAAAACCGAGACGAGCACCACGATTCCAATCAACTCGGCTGCCACGTATGGATCAGCTTGCACAGTAAGGAAGAAGGCCCATTGGACGAATGAGTCAATCAGTGCCTGGGTCCCCACGATAGTGAAGATGAATGCTAGGACGCCCCCAATGAGCCCGATGGCGAGGTGCTCACCGAACATCATCCAGCGAATGCGACTTATCGGGGCGCCCAGTACCCTCAGAGTGGCGATCTCCGAATCACGCTCTGCAAGGTTCAGCAGAAGCGTGTTGAATAGGACCACGGCAGCGATGAGTATGCCCAAAAAGAGGATTGCGCCGAAGGCGGCCTGCTGCTGCTCAAGGAGTGACTCGAATGTTCGTATCAAATCCTTCTTCTGGGTTATTCCCAAGGAGATGTCTCCCAGTTCGCTGTCGACCTCCACCCCCTCGGGAAGGTCGATCAGGATCGAGGTGGCTTCGATTCCGATGACCTGCGCCAGATCCCCCCTGTGAAAGTAGATTGTACGAGAGACCTCTCCTTGCGTTATTCCCGTAATCTCGACCTGTTTGGCGGATGAGCCGAACATCACAGTCTGAGTCTGCCCCACATCCCATTCCAGGAAAACATGCAGGCCCTCGTCGATGAGAATCTGTGTGGTGGCTGAACCGGCTGCTGGGATGCTGCCCTCCTTGAGGTCGAGGACCATCATTGCGTCATCCTCGATAGACAGCGTGTCCAACCCATAGGCGAGCAGGTATCTGGAGTCGCCCTCGGGGTTCCCTGGAAACATCAGCACCGACTCGTGAGCAGCCCCCCTCTCATCGGCCCAGTCAATGACCGCCGCCTCCCCTCCGAATGGGACGACGACCTGAGCGTCCCAGTTCTGTTTCTCCTTTATCCCTCCCACAGTCAAATCCTCCATGGTTTCCATCATCAGGGTCATGCTGCCGAAGAGTAGCATTGAGAGTCCGACAGCGATGAATGTGAAGGCGAGTCGGGTCGGCTTCCTGATACTGGATCTGATGGTTAGGCCGGCTGTGGCAGGGAGTCTGGATGTGAGCTTCTGGATGCGTCTGGACGAGATCCTGACCTCATGCTGCCCTCGCATGACCTCGAGGGGTTGGAGTCTTGATGCCTGAACGGCTGGAAGGATGCCAGAAATCATGACCACGATCATCGAAATCCCTCCAATCTGGATGACGAGGGGAGTCACATCCGCTGGATTCAGAATCGGGACCCCGATTATTTCCTCGTAGAAACCCAGCATCGCCGGGGCTCCCACGAGTACCCCCAGCAGGGCACCGAATGAACTGCCGATGAGCCCGATTACCAAGGGCATGAGGATATAACCCGGCATTATGGCACTTCTGGGAATGCCCAGGGTTCGCAGGATTGCAATCTCCCTCGCCTGCGACTGAACAAGCCTCTGGAGGCTCAGGAAGATGGTGATCCCAGCGATGATGGCTATCATCGCAGTGACTGGGATGTACATCATCATCGCACCCTCGGCGTCAGCTCGTAGGAGCTCTACGGAGCTGACTCCCGAGCGGTCGTAGACCAGCGAGGGGGTGTCGTCGGCCTCGATCAAGATCGATCTGATGCTGTCCACCAGCGCGCTGAGTTCCCCCCCCTCGTTCTCCGTGGTCGACTGCAGATCGTAATCGGGCGTGCCAACGATGTCAATCAGCAGCAGATTGGACGAGCCCGGACTGATATTGGCTAGGCGCTCGAGGCCTGTGGCGGAGAGGTAGCCGGTTGCGAAGGTGCCGGGTTCGGCAGGATAGAGGATTCCCTCCTGGGCAAAGTAGAGGTGGTTGGAGTGAAGGCCTATTCCCACGACCGTGAAGTCCATCCTTCCAGCTCCGGCTCCGATGGATATGGCGTCCCCAATGCCGATGTCCATCCCCTTTGCCACGCGCACGTCAATGACTATCTCGTCGTCTTCGGAAGCGGCTTGTCCGGAGCAGCAGTCGTGGTCGGGGAACCAGACCCTGTCGACGTAGCCCTCGTCGACGCCATGCCATATGGCCGGGACGGGTTTTTCCTCGCCCGCCTCGTCGGTGTGGAACATCAGGCCGTCGAGCCTCATGCGAGGCTCGCACTCGTTCAGAACGAGTTCGGAGTCAGGCCACTGGTTCGCTATGTCCTCGCAGATCGAGTCGGAGTCGTCCTCATCCCAAGTCCCACTCGGATTCTCGACCCAGACATCGGGAAGGTTGACCCCATCATCCGTGTCTGCATAGATGTCCCCGTACATCCCTGAGGCTGTGTGGGCGTAGGAAGCGAAGGAAATCCCCCCCAAAACGCCGACCGTCACCATCAGGACGACAGCGACGAGCATGATCTTCTTGCGCCACAGGCTCCTTGCGAGGCGCTTGGTCAGCAGAGCGAACACGGAGCACCTCACCCAACCGGTTCGTCCGACACTATCACGCCGCTGTCTATCCTGACCACCCTAGTGGAGAACTGGATCAGGGACTCGTCGTGAGTCACGAAGACGCAGGTGATTCCCTCGGCCTCGCAGGCCTTGACGAGGACCTCCATCACCATGGCTGAGGTATTCGAGTCGAGGTTACCGGTCAACTCGTCTCCGAGCAGCAGGCGTGGGCTTTTGGCCAGACTGCGGGCGATAGCGACCCTCTGCTGCTGGCCGCCGCTGATCTCGGCGGGGAATCGGTCAATCTCCTCTTCTAGTCCGACTAGTCTGAGCAGGCTCCTTGCACGTTCCTCGTCACGTCCTCCCGCCAATTCCTGTATCAGTAGGAGGTTCTCCAGTACCGTGAGGTCCTGGAGGAGGTTGAAGAACTGGAAGACGTATCCGATGTTCTCTCTCCTGAATGTGGTCATCTCCTCGCTCGCCTTGGCAATAGGCCTGGAGTGGGTGAAGTACTCCAGTGGGTACATCACCACTGACTCGATTGGTCTTAACCACCAATCAATGATTCTCCGTCCAGTCAATAATCTGATTCGGGGTCTTGAGATAGCGCCCTTGGGCACATCCTTGCCATTGAATGAGTAGGAGCCACTGGTCGGGGTGTCGAGCGCAGAGAGGCAGTTGAGTAGCGTTGTCTTGCCGGATCCGGATGGTCCGAGCAGGATGATGCGGTCTCCATCGAAAACCTCCAGATCCACCCCGTCTAGGGCCTTGACGGTACCTGAAGCCATGTGATAATGCCTTTCCACCCCCCTAATGTCGACTAGTGGTTGCACCATTATTCACCACCCACGTTGCACTCAAGTCGCTTCTTATTCAAACTAATTGCAAACTCTCATGATTCCGAGGCGCCAGCGAAGAATGCCATGGAGTCTCGGAACAGCTCCTCCCTTCGGTACCTCTTGTTATCCCTGATCTTCAGCCATGTGAAGGCGATCGCTAGTAGTATGACGAACGGGATGAAGGCCTCGGCGTGGTAGCGCTCCATGAACTCGATAATCCCCCTCGCGGTATAGGCCCATGTTACCGAGGCCGCGGTGCCTCCGATGAAGCAGGCGGCCAGTACCCTCCGGAAGCGCATGCGGGCTACCAGCCCGAGCATCGCGCCTACGAGAACGCCGCTCGCCATGAAGGGAATCCACACGAAGACGATCAGGCCCCAGAAGCCGTAGCGATCGATTCGGGAGCGGTTCTTGTGAGCGACGTACTCGACCGAGGATAGGATATCGCCCATGAACGGGTTCTGCAGCAGGGCTCCGGGAATGCCTCCGCGCCTCGCCACCATCGCCTCTCCGGTCAGCTCCGCCGTACCCTGCTCGACCCTTCCCGCCACCGCCCTGTCTGCTAGGGTGGACTTCTCGTTCCTAGCGCTGACCACGAGCGCACGACCGTCGATCAGGTCTCCGAGGTCAGACTGTAACTGCTGCCTCAAGTCCCCCTGGAGGTGCTCGTAGGTCGGCTTGAACAGGAAGTATGCGAACCTTGTGACCGGGCGGTAGATAACGCGCGCGAATACGGCGTCCTCGTCGGCCATGATGGCCGCTCCGTAATCTGCCACGTCATGCCTCTTGAACCAGCGAGCCATGCTCTCATGGAATGCCTCCTCTAGGTTCCCAAATCGCCCCATGCGAGCAAAGAAGTCGCTGTAGTCATCAGCCATTGGGACATCTGCAGAGTCGGTGGTAAACTGGTAGACGTTCCAGCCCGGGATCTCAGTCGGCCTGGAATCGGTGCAGACCGCCTTGATTTGCAGCGGGCGCATCTCACCGAAAATGCTGAACTCCGAGAGGATGTCCTTGATAATGGTGGCCTTGACGTCGATTGGGCTTACTATCGTCCTCCTCGTGGTCTTGTAGGTAAGGTAGACATCGACTGAAATCGCCCTGTCCTGAATCATCATCGAATCGTAGTCGGGACGTATGTGAAGCCTCTCGCTCGCCGATGCGATAGTCCTCCCTATCAGGCGTCGCATCTGCTCGCTCGAGAGGAGATCGTCGGCGTCCCTATGGTAGAGTCGATGCATTAGCGGGTACTGAACACATAGGAAGAAGATAGACATCCCCAAGGAGATAGTTGCCATGTACCATGGTGGCACTTCGGCGCTGCCGCCGGTGAGCATCGCAGTTTCCCTGCCACCGACCCATTCGGCACCCATGAGCACCCATCCCCAGCCACCTAACCGCTGAACAGTGAAACAAGCCCTAGGCTCATCATCGAACTTCTCCATGTTCTTGTGTATCTCCGTCGACCCCCACAGCGAGGAGGTCTCCCTGCTCTCCAGAAGAATTACGATCTCCTTCGAGACGTGGATGTCTCTGCTCGCTTCAGATGAGCGAGCGAGCGAGGTCAACTCGTGGATTGTCAAGTTGGAGAGATCAGTAGCATCGTCAGTCCAAACGAATATCTCAATGGTGACGTCATACTCCCCTTCCCCTAGGGAGTCGTAGTCCATAGTCAGCGATAGTTCACCCACTCCACCAATCCCAAGGACAGTTTGCTCGGAGTCGTTGGATAGTGTCAGTAGCATGATAGAAGATGCCGAAGTTGGGGCGTTTTGGCTGAGAACGCGGAGGTTCTGGCTCTGGTCAATCCAAGTCTCGAACCAAATCTCCTCAGTTTTGTCAATGCAGTCGGACGAATCGAGGAAGGTTCCTGAGACCGTGTCGTCAAGCGTGATCGAGTCCCCGAACAAGAGTCCCGACGAGGTTAGGAAGACGGAGCCGAAGAAGACCGCCCCGGCAACCAGGCCGAAAACAAGGGTGTAGTCATCGAAGGTCTGGGGGATGATTGTGTTGACCATGAAGCTGTTGTCGGGATTGGTCCTCCTGTCGCGAATCCTCTTGAGTTCCAAGTCGATTCGGTCTTCCTCGATTTCCCCCTCTGGCACCTCAGTTACCTCTGGACCGGTGCCCTCTCCAACGTCGGTGGGGGGGACTTCGGGGAAACCCGGGGAACCGCCATCGCTCGACATGTGAGGACATAGGATGATGGGGGTATATCTGTTGTTTGCAATGCCTCTCTGGCATCACTTGGGGCATGCGTGGGAACCGCCTCTCCAAATCACAAAGCAATTGCCCCCCCAGCAGGAAATTTCTTCATCTGAATGGCAATTTTAATGTCCTCCTACATAGTAGGAGGAGCATGCCTAGTGGTAACGGGGCGCGGGTCCACCTGTCTCTCCTTCTCACTTCACTGATGGTTTTCCCCACATTGTTGTCTGTCGCCGCACTAACCCTAGAGCCGCAGACAGGTGATCTAGATTCGAAATCTTCAGGAGTCTCAAAGAACGGACCTAGGGCCTACTATAGCGAATTGGGCATCCCTCAAATTAACGATCCTTCACATGGATGGTGGAATTCAGACGGCGTTGGTGAGGCCTTGCTCTACCACCGGAAGGCAACCTACGTCCCCATTGAGGATTGGCAAACCACTACGGGAGAGCGCGTTCTTTCGGGATGGCATGTCCTAGGGCACGAGTACCCCATACCTAGCAATTGGAAGGATGACCTTAGCGAGATGGGGATTGAGTGTCAGACCTTTTACTCGCCCCAAGGATTCCACTGTGATGTTCCCGACCTTTCGGGCGGAGATCTGATGGAAGCCGGAGTCATAGGGGCCTTTCGACTAGATCCAACCGACAAGCTCGCTCCCGATGTGCTACCCCTGATCTGGGGAATGGTGGAATCTAACGCGATTATGGAGGGAGACCTGTTCGTGATCAATGTCCTGCTTTCCGGGGATTTCAATCGGGGCGATATCCTGTCAAGTCCTATCGACTTGAGAGAAATGTACGCAGGTAGGTTGGCCAAGATAGTTGCAGACGAGAAGGGGATGGAGTGGCTTGTGAACCAAGATTTCGTCGAGTGGATCGAACCGGATTATCCCGTACAGTTGTCCAACGACGAAGCTGCAGAAATCATCAATGTTGATTGGGTCGGTGACCCGTCGAATATGGGTGGTCCGCTGAACACCCTTTCGGGTTCGGGAGTTATCGTCGCGGTGGCGGACTCCGGCTTGGATACGGCAGAGTCGTGCGGCAGTACGATTAGTTACGCCGCCAGTTTGTTAGATTGCAACTCGAAAAACGGCGACGTTCTCGATGACTTTGTAGGAAGGATTGCCTCGGTTCAGTCCTTCCATGGTTCTTGCTCGGATGACGGGCCCAGTGACGATCATGGGCATGGCACACACGTCACTGGATCGGTTCTGGGGGATGGTTCCAACTCTCTTCCAGATGGCGAGAACTTCGCTGGAATGGCCCCAGATGCCAACTTATACATGCAAGCGATCAAGTGCGGTGGCTCCCTGTACCCCCCATCCGACTACGAAAACGACCTGTTCCTTCCTGCTTATGAGTTTGGGGCCAGAGTCCATACCAACTCATGGGGCACAGGTCCCTCCGGAAGCACCCCCAACTACTACAGCTCATCCACACTGATGGTCGACGAGGCGGCCTATGAGATGGACGACATGGTCATCCTCTACGCTATGGGGAACGATGGATCAGATGATAACTCGAACGGCGAGATTGACCTGGAATTCATGAACAGGCAAGCGACTGCGAAGAACATACTCTCCATAGGTGCCTCGGAGAACTTCAGACCGACTCTGACTGGAAGCACATGGGGCACCGCGAACAGTGACAACTGGGGGGCTTCGCCAATCAGCAGCGATTACCTTGCAAACAACATTGAGGGTCTGGCTGCATTCTCCAACCGAGGACCGACCGACGATGGCAGGATAAAGCCCGACCTTGTAGCCCCTGGGACATATATCATCTCCACTAGGTCCGCTGAATCCGGCGCCAGCTGTATTGAAACTGGTTACGAAAACTACTGCTACAATCAGGGAACATCCATGGCGACTCCGATTACCGCAGGCTCGACCGCACTGATACTGGAGTACCTCAACAATCAGGGCTACACTGACGATTTCACCAAGTCCAATGACCCAGCATCTGCCATGGTGAAGGCTATGATGGCGTCAGGGGCCCACGATATGGAAGGGCAGTACAGCACCGGCGGTGATGGTAAGAACGGGGCTGCAGACTCCGCGCCAAATCCTCATGAGGGCTGGGGCTTACTTGATCTCCAAGGGACTGTCGGGACATCCTTCATGGATGGAATCAGTATCGCTACTCAGGAGAGTCACTCGATGAGGCTGACCGTTCCGGTCGGTATCCCTGAGTTCCGCGTTGTTCTCTCTTGGAATGACCCTCCTAACTCACCCTCAGCGGGCAAGCAACTTATCAACGACCTAGACATTTTCCTGAAGAACCCCAGCGGTGCCACCTTCAATTACGTTAACGACGATGTAAACAACTTGGTTGGAGTGACTGTAGAAAGCCCAGATGCTGGTGACTGGGAGGTTATTATCAACGGCGCCAACGTTGCCGATGGCCCGCAAATCTACTACGTCGCCGTGAGCAATGGACTCGTTATCACCGACATGAGGCATCCGGTTTCCGATACCCTCAACATCGCTGGTTTCCAATCTGGTTCCATTTTCACCGAGACCACGGTATCTGTTGGCGGGAACCACATATGCGCTATTATCGACGATTCGTCCCTACAGTGCTGGGGTGACAACTCGTTTGGGCAAGTAGGGGATGGGACCACCACAGACAGGTTGACTATGACCTCTGTAGCACTGGACTCCGGCAGAACTGCAGTGTCCGTAAGCACGGGGGAGTCCTACACCTGCGCCACACTCGACGACTCGAGCCTGAGGTGCTGGGGGAGGAACAATAAGGGGCAGTTGGGAGATGGTACCACCACCAACTCCATTTCCCCTGTTTCCGTCGGTCTCGGTGGCTTCCCAGTCCAGGTTTCCTCAGGTCTAAGGCATACCTGCGCTGTTCTGACTGATGCCAGTTTGAAATGTTGGGGGGACAATGCGAACGGCCAGCTAGGTATCGGGTCAAACTCGGATAGCAGCACTCCAGTTACAGTCAGTTTCAGCGGTGGCAAGAAAGTGCTTGCTGTCTCCACTGGGGCTGCTCATACCTGTGCGGTGCTGGATGACAGGAGCCTGCAATGCTGGGGCGAGAACGGGGATGGCCAACTTGGAATTGGGACTAATTCCGATAGCGATTCTCCGTCTGAAGTAACTGTAGGGGGCTATGTTGTTGCTGTCTCGGCAGGGGGGTCACATACCTGTGCTCTGATGGTAAACCAGGATCTCAAGTGCTGGGGCAGCAATAGCCAGGGCCAACTCGGGAGCGGGGACCAAGTTTCCCAGAACTCGCCAACAACAGCAGTTCTTTCAGAAGTAATTTCTATTGATGTTGGGGGCGAACACTCGTGTGCGGTCAACCTCACCCAAACGTTGTACTGCTGGGGTGCGAATTCGGGCGGTCAGGTCGGGGATGGAACAACCAGTACCGCTACCTCGCCAACTATGATTAGCGTGGGTTCCTCATTGGGTGCAATATCAGTTTCCGCGGGTGGCTCTTTCTCTTGTGTCACGGCTAGCAACGACCTTCTAAGCTGCTGGGGCGGAGCGAGTTCGGATTCGATTTCAATAGGATCTTCGCCTAGCGAGATCGAGTTATCACGCTGGACATACATCAATTCCGCGGAGAGAGATTTGGACGATGATGGGTCGCTGAACCTTTTCGACACTCATGGACCGGGGGACAATGATGGTGATGGCTTCCCATCAGGGTCAAATGATGTGGATGACAGCAACCCCGCAAGAGCCGCTGACTGTAGTCCCGGCTCCTATGGCAGGTACATCTGCAAGGTGGCAACTGTCGGATTCTTCGTCAGCGACCCGGGTAGCCTTGTGATGACGCCGGCCAGTTCTGGGCACTACGTCGATACTGACGGGGCTTCAATCGACACGCCCTGCGCGGTTGGAACATACCAAGAACGAACTGGTCAGACCTCATGCGACCCGTCGCGAGCTGGATACTACGTCGATCTGGAGGGGCAATCATCCGATACCCCCTGTCCGGGAGGTAAGTTCAACCCAAATACTGGTTCCATGTCTGAAGAAGACTGCACGGGGTCGGAACCGGGCTACAACGTGCCCATCCTAACCCAAATAAGTTCTGGCTCTTTCCATACATGCGCTATCCTCGACGACGGTTCGGTGAGTTGCTGGGGAGACAACGCGAATGGGCAACTGGGTGACGGCACTAGATCTGGGCACACCTCTCCGGAAACTGTCCTGCTACCTTTGGGCAAGTCCGCAGTAGCTATTTCCTCTGGATCATACCACACTTGCGCCGTCTTGGATGACGGTTCTCTACGGTGTTGGGGTAACAATGAATTCGGCCAACTCGGTGATGAAACTACAATCGAGAGGATTAGCCCAGTAAGTGTTGACCTCGGCTCGGGGAGGACTGCTGCGAGCGTGTCAGCTGGCGAGTCACATACCTGTGCTGTGCTCGATGATTCAAGCGTGAAGTGCTGGGGGGAGAATAGCAACGGGCAGCTGGGAGATGGAACTAGTACGAACCGCTTCAGCCCTGTTTCGATAGGGCTGGGTGACGGCAATACGGCCGTATCGGTGTCTTCGGGCTCTTACCATACCTGCGCCATTACGGACGAAAGGATGGTGAAGTGCTGGGGCGACAACTGGCATGGGCAATTGGGAGACGGCAGTACTGGAGACCGGTTTTCCCCTACGAAAATCGATTTGCCGATTAATAGCAGCGCTGTGACCCTGTCATCTGGCTCTTTCCACACCTGCGTGGGCCTCAATGATGGATCCATGTTCTGTTGGGGATACAATGCATATGGGCAACTTGGTAACGGGAACATGTCGAATAGCCACTCACCCTCTGCAGTGGGATTGATCGAGTCAGAATCCCCCACTCAAGTCTCTATTGGAATGTATCACAGCTGTGCACTTTTCGACAGCGGCAGCGTATCCTGCTGGGGCGGGAACTCAGAGGGACAGCTCGGGGATGGAGGTCAGATTGAAAGTTTGATTCCCCAAACCGTCGCCCTTCCCGCAGGAAAGGACGCGCTTTCAATCTCGATAGGGCAACGGCACTCCTGCGCTATTCTGAACGATGCGACTCTCTATTGTTGGGGCTACAATGCCAACGGGCAACTCGGGGATGGAGGGACGACGAATCGCCTTTTGCCATCCAACATTGACTTGCGACATGGGTCAAGCGCCCAGATAGCATGCTCCCCGGGGACATTCCAGCCTAATGCGTCACAGACTTCTTGCATTCTCGCTGACAGGGGGTATAGCGTCCCCCTACAGGCTTCGCTCAATCAGACTGGCTGTACCAAGGGATACTATTCGAGTCTGAGGGGTCAGGAGTCATGCATTATGGCCTCGATTGGTTATTACGTGGACGAGAACCTAGCTGACTCACAAACTGCCTGTCCTCCGTTCAACTCCACTGTACAACGAGGTTCGAACAACTTCGATCTATGCAAGCCCGACTTCGACGGTGACATGTCTCCAGATGTGATTGATCTGGATGACGATGCCGACGGCGTGGAGGATCGCTACGACTTCGATCCACTCGACCCTGAGGTCTCTATTGACTCCGACGGGGACTCGATTCCCGATAGCCTGGATAGCGATGACGACAACGACGGCGTGAACGACACCACTGACAAATTTCCATACAACCAAGACGAATGGGAGGACAAGGACGAGGATGGAGTGGGGGACAACAGCGACAACGATGACGATAACGACGGACGAGAAGACTCATTCGACGTGTTCCCCAACGATCCCGCGGAATGGTCGGATTTCGACGGGGACGGCATTGGCGACAATGCCGATGAGGACGACGACAACGACGGCGTCAACGATGTTGACAACGACCCCTATGCCGATTTGGATGACGCGTTCCCGCTCGACAGTACGGAATGGATAGATACCGATGACGACAGCATCGGCAACAACGCCGACACCGATGATGACGGGGACGGTTTCGATGATGAATTGGATGCGTTCCCTCTCGACCCAACGGAGTGGCTCGACAGTGATGGTGACACTTTCGGTGACAATTTCGACTGGGACGACAACAATCCATTCGAGTGGATGGATTCGGATGGAGATCAGATTGGTGATAACTCGGACGAATGCCCTGATGAACAAGGATTGAACTCTAGCTTCGAGAACTTCGCTCACAAGTTGGCGTTGCCCGGAAACAAACTCGGATGCCCTCTTTTCGAAGGAGAGGTCGTGGTTGAGGAAGAAGAGATTGGTTTCACACTCTCAGACGTCGATGTCACGGATACCGACGGTGACGGTACAGTGGACCTCTTCGATCCCGACGATGATAATGACGGGATTCCTGATGAGGAGGATGGTAAGTTGGATCGGCGGACTGGCGAAGGGAAGTTCTCGAAGGACCCAACTAGGCCATTCGGACAGAATACTTGGATTGTTATCTTGTTGAGCTTCGTATTCATCTCCATGATGGGACTCCGGTTATTCAGTTGGAAGAAAAGGAAGTTTGCTACGCTGAAGTCAAAGAGAATCAGGCTAGGATAAACAGTGCGCCACAGTGGTGCAGGGGGCAGGATTCGAACCTGCGAAGCACTACGCACAGCGACCTGAACGCTGCCCCTTTGACCACTCGGGTACCCCTGCTCAAATTGGCGCTGCTACTGTGGGACTTCAATGCAACGCAATGGGAAAGGAATGGTGAATGGTGCAGGGGACAGGATTCGAACCTGCGAAGCACTACGCACTGGGACCTAAACCCAGCCCCTTTGACCACTCGGGTACCCCTGCTTGGTACCGTCCGAATAATTCCTCACCAAGAAGGCAACGGATGCGCGATAGTCAGCCCCATAGTGTCATAACCGGACTGCTTCGCCTCAAAGATGGCTCGAATGGCACGAATAGGCATACTCGGTCTAGGTAACTGGGGTACGGCCCTAGCTCATGTCTGGTGCAAGGATGGTCACAATGTTCTAGGCTGGACCATAGAGCAAGAAGTCTACGAGTCCCTCATGACGAAGAGTGAGAACGAGAAGTACCTGCCTGGTTATGAGATTCCCCATCTACAATCCACAATGAATATCGCCGACGTCACGGAGACTTGCGAAATCATAGTCCTAGCACTGCCCAGCGGTGCCATACTGGAGGTTATCGACGATTTGATTCCCCATCTTCGTCCATCGCACCTTCTAATCGATCTAGCGAAAGGGCTTGCCCCGAGGGAAGGGGGTGGTTCGGGAATGATCTCAGACGCGATAGAGAAGAGGCTTGCAACGGCCGAAATGTCTAATCCGGTTGTGGTGATGACAGGGCCCACCATCGCAACGGAAGTGGCTCGTGGCGTCATGACCAACGCGCTGGTGGCGTGTCATGACAGGAGCGTGGCAGAGCGCGTAGCGGAGCGCCTCTCTACTGATTCACTGATCCTGACACCGGCAGAGGATCCGTTGGGTGCCGAACTGTGGGGGGCGTACAAGAATGCTGTGGCGCTTGCCTGTGGACTAGTGGATGGGCTCAAGGAATCCATAGGCGGTGATAATCTGAAAGCCGCGCTCGTTCTCTCTGGATACAGCGAGGGCATAGGGCTGCTGGGCGCCATGGGGGCTGATCCCGAGACTGCATTTGGACCGGCTGGAATAGGGGACCTGTACGTGACTGCAACCAGCCCTCGCAGCCGGAACCGGACGCTCGGGGAGAAGCTGGGCTCGGGGAAGAGCCTAGAGCAGGCTCTGAAAGAGATGCACATGGTGGCAGAAGGGGTGCGCGCAACACGGATGTTCCTCAGGAGGTCGGAGGATTTGGGTCATCAAACCCCGTTCCTCCAATCTCTAGGAAGCCTGCTGGACGGAGAGATTGGCGTCGAGAAGGCAATCAGACTGATGGTAGAGGCCTACGGCAACCAATGAGGGGGCAGGGTTGATTGCCTGTACTCCATACGAGAGACAGAATGGCAATAGAGGACCTCACAGACTTCGAGCTCCGGCTACTGAAGTGGATCTCGGCATCAGACTTCGTGGAGGTTCCATGGTCCACTAAGCGTGCGGCTGAAGCTTTCAAGGTCGAAGAGAAGGAGGTTTACGAGGCACTAGCCGCACTGACCTTCAAGGTCCGCGACAACATCCAAATTTTCTACGATGACGGGGCGATCAGAATGGTCGGAGATGACGTCTCCTAGTCCTCCTTTCCCGCTGAGAAGGGGAGGAAAACCTCTCTCCACCTCGGTCTTTGGACGCGCTCATCCTCCTCGATAAACCCCCTTCTAATTCGTAGTGATAACTGGTCGATCATTATCACAGAGACATACATCACCAGTATGAGTGCGAGCACCCTATCGTACAGCTTGAAGGGCTCTAGGTAGTACAGCATATACCAGCCAATTCCACCGGCCCCTACTAGCCCAACTACTGAACCATGGCGGACATTGTACTCAAACATGAACAACATCTGGCTAATCAGGGAGTTGCTGGCCTCAGGGATTGCGAAGTAACGAATAGTCTGCCACCGGGGTAGTCCCATGGCTCGGGCGACCTCCAGAGGTTCCCGGCTAACACCCTCTAGAGCCTCGTACTGAAGCTTTCCAAGATAGCCCACGGTGTATATGGTCATTGCAAGGACACCCGCAAGGGGACCTATGCCAACTAGAATTACGAAAATTAGGGCCCATATCAGAGAAGGGACCACACGGAGGGCAGCAAGGACCTGCCTAATCATCTGGGCGAGCCATTTTGGGGATAGGTTTGTCGCCGACATGGCGGCTAACGGAAGCGAAAGGGCCATTCCAAAAACTGTGGCTAGGAAGGCTATCTCGATAGTCTGTACCATCCCAACGATGGCTGGGCTACAAACCCAATCGATACTTGATTCACAGGGAGGATAAGCCCATGACGCCCTGTTGGTGAGGACTGAGAAATCGGGTGGCCATGCCTCGCCCCATATTACAAGAAGATTGGATGCTGCCTCACCAATCCTCGAAATGGAGATCCGTAGGTGTACGATTGCGAGAATGGAGAGGAGCGTGAAAACCAAAGTGACCTTGAGAAGAGTTCGCTTGGCGATTGCCTGAAGGGTGCGTTTGAAAACACTCAATTTACTTCCCCCCCAATTGAGGAAGACTGTGCTGGTCTGAAATCTCATCATCACTCATTGGCAGTAACTTCTTGCCCTTTAGTTCCAATAGACGGTCACAGAAAGTACGTGCCCTAACTGGATTATGGTCCACAATCAAGATGGCGGACCTTTGGACCTTAGCCAGCCCCTTCAGTAGATCAATAATCTCACGGGCAGTGTCAGCATCGAGTTCGCCTAGGCACTCGTCGGCTAGGAGCAGCTTAGGAGACTGGACCATGGAGCGAGCAATGGCCACACGACGCTGCTGTCCCCCAGAGAGTTTATTCACGGACTCTAACGATTTGTCGTGAAGGCCCACGGCATGGATAGCCGCCCTAGTCGCGTCACGCATCTCTCTGGAGGGTATCGAAAATAGCGTCTGAGCGAAGGTCGCCCCCGGAAGGGCCCCCATTAGGACGTTGTAGCCCACTGACTGGTGACGCACTAGTCCAAGCCTCTGTGGAATCAACCCTATTGAGCCACGATTAATCGATGATAAGGGAATTCCGTCAAAGAGGATGCTGCCGGATAGGTAGGGGACCAGACCTGCTATAGTCCTGATTAGGGTCGTCTTTCCTATTCCAGAGCGGCCGATGACACCTACGATTTCACCCGGACTGATTTGAAGATTAAGGTCCTCAATTAGTGGCTGGGATTCGACGAACCCTAGGTCAACACCCGAGACGTCAAGGACGTTTCGAGCCACAGATTCCCCATCACCCGCCGTACTTATCCTCGAAGTATGCCTCAATTCCAGGTATGCTACTGATGGCTGTACTGTATGATCCCAAATGGCTCTCGGTATCCACGGCCGCGAGGCCGTCAGAATTGAGAACTGAGTGGATTATGGATTGGCCTTCAGTGCCCGTATTCAATGCTAGCAAGGCAGCAGTGATCACTGCTGCCTTTTCAGGGCTAACCTGTTCCGGATTCAGCATCACTGGGTGGCTAGGAACCTGTCCGAAGTATGGTTCTAGCATTCGGTACTCGGATCTATCGAGGCACCAATCGTTACCCTCACAGTAATCCTCGAAAGAGCTTGTCTTAGCAAAGGCGATGTCTCCCTGCCCCTCCGTCATACACCTGAATGCCCCGCCATATCCATAGTAGGTGTCGCCACTGGATGGAATGGTGGCATTACCGAAGTGGTTCTCAATTGTGGTCCTAAGGCTGTCGATGTCCTCTTTATCGCCTGAAATCTCAACAATTCCATTATCTATCATGTAGCCCATAGGCATGAGCATACCTGCAGACTTCAGCCACCCAGTATGGCATGAGTCCTTACCTTCCAAATCATCCAGAGACTGGATATCACTATCGGCTAGAACCCAAGCAGCGGCGACATAGAATGTTGATCCGTCTGATTTCTTGTCAGCTAGAATGGCGTCGAAGCCATGCTGCTGCCAAGACAGCCAGGCGGAACCACCGTCGAGGAATGCGATGTCTGCATGACCGAATCTCAATGCCTCAATCGCGGCAATGTCACTGGAAATCGGATAGATTTCCACATCCCATCCTGATTGCTGCGCGACGAAGTCTGCCAAGGCCTGAGGATTGGCTTCAACGTCTTCGTAGTCATCTTGAGTCTTGAAGGCGATTCTAATGATTTCATCCTCATCCGAACCTAGACAACCAGAATTCATTGATAGAAGAATCAAGAAAGTAAGTATCACCGAAATCGATCTTTTCATTTTTGGGTACCCTAAATTTTCTAATAATACAATTACTTTTGAATTTTGGGTATCCTAAATCTCAATATTTCCTGCGATAGAATCATGACCTTGCTAATTACCAGTGGTTCATTGAACAGAGTTCGGACTGCCTCGGCACTTGCCCTCACCCTGACGTTCATCATGATAATCTCGCTCTTTCCTCTACAATCGCATAGCCCATCGCTGGACGAGGTTGAGCAGCGACGTGAGCAGTTCGGAGGGGGGGGGTCGATAGAGGAGCAGTGCAGCTCCATTACCTTCGAGGACATGTTCATCTACGACAAGGCATTGTTCGATATCCAAGTCGACGAGGATTGGCAGACGGCCCAAGTCGCTGCTATGGCTTGGATCAACTGGACTCTGGCCGACGACATCAGAGACGACCTCGATGAGTATCTGGAGGGAATCGTTCCCTCTGGAGGCGATGACTGGCTGTCGACTGACGAAGTTGGGGCAGTGATATTGATTGCAGCAGACTGCCTTCAATACAGCATAACCAGAATTGGCATCCGCGATGGGGCTGCTCACCGAGGGGGGGTGAGCGTGGACTGGAAGAACACCACTTGGCAGGATGATGGGATGGTTATCTCGGAGTACAATGGCGTCCCTTCAAGGCATGCTGAAGGTAGGGAATGCCAGGGATTCAACCAGGGGGACTGCTACGAGATTCCGGTTCGACCTTCTGTGGAACGAGACTGTGACACAGAAATCAACGGGTCCGAGGGGGCAGACGAGTGCAGAGTGATTCTATGGCTGAATGCGACGCTGCAGATTGACGGGGTATCCGATCCGAATGACTTCACCATTGCCTTCAACTCCTCGAACATGAGTAATGCGAGGCTCGACTTCACATTTCCCCACATCCCAGACTTGAGGCTCGATCTCTGGGAGGAGTGCGAAGGAAGGTACGTCGGTCCTGACGAAGACAACCCCAGTGGCGGTGCCACACCCATGAGGGGGAGTTGCATCGGTGATGGCTCATCCACTCACGAGCTGCGCCCGAATGAGGATGGCAGCCTGACATACACCCTGTTCCCTAGCCTTGAAAGGGAAACTTGGCCTTACGGCGAGGATCTCTACGCCGACTTCACTACTTCTCCCGTGCCCGTCGACAATCCCCCTACTTGGACGGATGCGGCTCCAGAGGACGGTTCTTGGTTCCCCGCGGCTGAAGAGGGGCAAACGAAATGGGTCTCGTGGCATACCCTATCGACGTGGTTCACCGACGAGTCTGGCGTCTCACAACTGGAAATCGCCTGCAGAACCGGAGGCTCTGGAGGCATCAGCCAGAGCATCGACCGATCTCTCTGGGTGACCATCGAAGGGATAGTCGAGGTCACTTGCGAATCGACCGACGGGGCCGGGCAGTCATCCGGTAACAGAACATGGAATTTTGGCGTTCCTTTCACTCTCTCCACCTCTGATTCGGTTCTCATTGACCCCCATCCAATCACCATCTCCACCTCCTCTGGATGGCCGGCAATAACAGTCGAAATTGGCTTGGTTCAGGAGGGTCAGCCCCAATATCTGGTGATGGAATCTATCGACTCCCATACAGACATAGACGTCCCCTCGACGAATATCCTGCCAGGAATTGCGTTCGTTTGGGTTCGGGCTTATCACGTGGAGGGCTATCCGATGGAACACATCTACGACCTGGGTATCGTGAAAGAGGGTTCACCCCCTTTGGTAACCGTCACTTCCACTGATTGGGATGGCACCCTATGGAAAATCACGGGCCAGTATAGTGATCCCGATGGCGAATCGGTTTACTTCTCCATAGACATCGATGGAAAGGAAGCGGGGGCGGCGGGGATTAGTGGAAACACGTGGGAAAGCGATTGGTTCGATATGGGGGTCAAAGAATCTGGCACTATATCAGTGGGCATTACCGGCTGTGATGAGTCGGGCCAATGCACGACGATTTCGCAAAACGTTGACAACTCCTTCCTGTTTGTCGAGGGAGCACCTGACTGCGTCGACCCCTACGTAGCCTGTGAACCCGCTCCGCCCCCCATAGATGGGGAGGGGGGCTTGCTTCCTGCTGCTGGTATGCCAGCACTTCTACTAGCTGCGGTCGCTGCACTCATGTACGCGCGTCGTCGGGATTGATTGCATGAGTTTCTCTGGAAGGGTCACTCGGGCCTCTCACGAAGGCGGCCTACTCGCGTCTTTCGAGGGGAGGGTGCCTCGATTGGGCACGAGCATCAGAATCACGGGGGGGAAGATCCTAGGGAGGGTAGAGACGGTTTTGGGGGCAATCGAGGAACCCCTGATTCATATCCACCCCCTGCAAAGAGGTATTGATGCAAAGGCAGCGGTTGGTTCACCGATCGAGATCGCCCCGCGGGTCAGGTCGGGACAGGGTCGTGTAAGGGGCAGCAGGTCTAGCAGTAAACGAAGAGGGCAGCATAAGGGTCGTGGGGAAGCCAGAGGGAGCAGGCACGTGTCCAAGCACCATGGCAGGGGGAGAGGAGGTAAGAGAGTCCCTAACAAGCGACGGGGGTCCCCAAAGAAGGGAGGGGGTCGCAGAAACCCGAAGGGGAGGGGTCCGAGCAGGGGCCGGCGCTGATTGGCAGAGCACACCCCAGCATTCTTCATCGGATTGTCACTGCAGCGATTATGTCAAAGAGTGCAGAGATGCTATGGCTCGATGCAATGGAAGCCGAGCAGAGCGGGGACAGGGATTCGGCTGTCTCAATGGCTAAGGATGTCGTCCATATCGACGACTCGCATGCAGATGCATGGATGGCCATAGCACAGTGGAGCCTTCCCCTTACGCCGCGAGGAAGGCAGGAAATGCCCGATCTTGCCCAAGCTGCGAAGGCGATGTCTGCACTGCGAAAGGTGGTCGATCTGAACCCCGACAACGCTCGTGCGTGGGAATTGGGTGGGACCATCCTAGTTGATCATCTGGGGATGCTAGAGCATGGTCTGGAGTGGTGGGAGAACAGGAGGGATGGAGCCCCCGGAGACATCATTCCACTCATTGAGCAATTGGCTATCCTAGTGAGGCTGGGCTACTTTGATGAGTGCGCGGACAGGCTGGAGATTCTTTACGGCGATGGCATTGACATCCCTCCAAATAGACGTCTCGAGGCGCGGATGGAAGGAGTCAGGAGAATGGTCGAAAGGGCAACGAGGCAGGAGGAAGACGGTGCCTTCGCTCCTCAGGACCAGAAGGACCAGAGATGGGACATAATTAGGAGAATGAGGAAGAAGAAGCCGATCTCGCAGACCTTCTTCCTGCTGACCTTCGTAGCACCGATCGTATTCCTCCTTGGCTCTGCAGCCATGTTCGCCTTTGGATCTACCAACCTTGGCTCGGCCCTAGTCTTCATCCTGATTCTTGCATCTTACTTTGGAATCAGCAGGCTCTCAATGGGGCTGCTTCACAAACTGAATCGTCACGCTCTCGACCTAGATAGGGCCCTGGACTGCGAGACCACCGTCGGCAAGGTCTGCATCCCCGAAGAAATCAGGGGCTCGAAGCTTTACAACTCGATTCTGGGCAATAGGATGCCTGCATTCAAGGAGAGGATTGCGCTGATACAGGAGTCAGGTGAGAGGATGCCGAGTAAGTGGGAACTGCACGTCCCTTTCTGATGGGTCAGCCCCCTCCGCCCTTCTGCTGGGTGTAGTACTGGGAGTAGTACTGTTGAGCGTACTGGCGTGCCGTCTGCTCGTCATATCCCTGGGTAATTAGCTGCTGGACGTATGTCTCGATATGGGCGTACTGGCGTGCCGTCTGCTCGTCATATCCCTGGGCTAGGAGTTGCTGGACGTAAGCCTCGACCGGGTCCATTTGCTCCACCCCTCCGAAGGACTCGATCGAGTCTTCGTCTGGGGCTCGACCACGGCTAAGGACCAATAGCGTAACGAGGACGACTAGGATGAGGATTGTTGCGGCGATGCCGGCCATCACGACCATTGCCATCACGTCGCCGCTGTCCTCGGCGCAGGAATCTGGGTCCGCAACGCAGGGATCTATCGGCCTAGGCAGGGTGTAGAGCTGGATTTGGTCATTGACCACATAGGAGCCTTCAGTAATCCTGATGTAGATCAATCCTGCGTTTCCGTCTTCCTCCATGTACAGGTGGGAGATATTCAGCGAGAGAGTGTAGGAATCACCGTCACACAGGCCCGTCTGCCTGTCGTATCGGCCGAGTTGCTTCTGAGTGGTCTTGGTAGCCTCCCCCTTGTCGAAGATCGAGGTGTCATCGAGCACTACCTCTACAGTGACATCGCACTCGCTTCCCTCGTCGTTGTCGACGATAACTCCGGTGATATTGATTATGTCAACGGCTTCAAGGGCGTCGAATCGATGGCCTTCAGGAGTGGAGATGGTGTCCATCTCGTTCTCCGGTTCATCGTCCCCGAAGAGCTCTCCGACCACTTCGAAGAATATCCTGAAGGGAGGGGTTGAGTCGAGGTTTCTTTGATCGGTAACAACGAGCTCGAGCATGATTGGGTTATTGTTCGGGGTGATGTTGCTGAAGGTGTAATGCCAGTCGAATTGACTCTTTGGCAGGATAACCTGGTGATCTTGATTGCCATCGCCGCTGACCGACCAAGTGTAGGTCTTGATGCCGGTCCCGATATCGCTGCTGTTAGCGGCTGAGAACTTGATGTCGGTGGTACCGGTATCGGTGAGTCTGACCCTGTACTTGGGGGAGTCGACCATTATCCAGTTCCCGTCGCTGTCCTGTTCGCCGGTGGGCGTCGGTTGGTATCCTATGAACTCAAGGAACTCGATGCTGATGTTGTCCTGCACGATATCGATTTGAGCCACGGGGGCTGAGTCGTCGGCAGCGATATCATTGGTGTAGACGGAGACGTTGGTAATCCTAGTGTGGCCTGCGGCATCATGCAAGTACAACCAGATCTTCCACTCCGCATCGATCTTGCAACCGAGGTCGGCGCCGTCGTCTTGGACGCAGAACGTGGCGTTAATCGAGTTCGTGGCGTCGTCTTGGTGCACGTGCCAGTTGTCATCACCCAGAATCTTGCCATCCCATCCGGTGACTGTCTCACCGTTCGCCGACTCTATGGTCCAGTCTGCGAAGATGCCATCCACGTTGGTCTCGTAGCCGAACTGTAGAGATGCGCCGCTCTCTATCGCTTTCCTCTGATAGGCCGCGGTGAGGACGTCGATGTTCTGGATCTTCCCGTCGATGGTGATGTCGAAACCCTCGCCCGCGATCTCGAAACCGTCCGGATAGGGAGTTAGGTGGAAATCCAGCATGTTTGACAACAGTGGGAAGTTAGAGTCGCCGTAAGACTGCGAAACAGTGGGGTTCTCGACATCTATGGTGGTGACGATAAGCCCGCCTTGGTAGTAATTGCACACAGAGAGCAGGGACTGGCTGGGGTTCGCACTGTCTCTGATCAGAGTATGGAAGGTCCCGCCATCACTTACCCTCCCACCTTCGCTCTCCCCTGCGGGGGCGTCGCTGCAGGCGAGTGGCAGGTTGTCCGCGTTGACCTGGTTGGTGTCCAGACCGGAAAGCGCGACGTGGGATCCGCCGTTTACGCCTGCGAAGGCAGAAGTGTTGACGCCGGACATAATCGGGTGGAAACGATCCACGAAGGTGAGGTTGTTCGAGTGGATTCTGCGGTCGACTGTCTGGTTGACGTGGTCCCTCATCACTATGTCCATGTCAAAGGGAAGCCTCTCACTATCGGTCCCAAGACTCAGATACTCGCTTCGATAGGGGCCGAGGTGGATTTGTACGGTGCCGCCATCATGCATGAAGTCAACTAGGGTCTCGGTTAGAGTGATGTCCGAGTTCTGAGGGTTGGGTGCACCCAACAGTTCGTAGTAGTCACCGTACTCGACATTGTAGTCCGTTTGCCAAGGAAGCAGGATCTTGGAGTAGTGCTCGAGCCAATCCTCGGTTCCGTAGGCATTCCAGTCATTCACTTCGAGCTGGGTGTAGGTCTTGCCCATGGCCTGCAAGTCAGTCTTGACGCGTTGGAGCCTGCTCTGGTCCGTTGGGTCGGAGAAGATTGCGACGTCAACGTGATCATGGAACGCGATCTCGAAGAAGCGTTCGTTGCCCGATTCCTCGCCGTCCTCAACAAATGTGGCGTAGAAGCTGATGTTGTAGTTATGGCCGTCGAACCATTGGTTGTAGGGGGAAGTCCAATTGGCCTGCCCCCGTTGGTGTGGGTCGAGCACGAAGGGTCCGTTATCGGCCTGCTGCTCGTAAACCGTCTGGCCGGTATCCTCATCAATGATTTTCATCGTCAGAGCGTAGGTGCCCTCAATCACCCCATTCAAGAGTGGGACTGAGAAACTGTGAGATGCCTGGCCTGAGGGATTTGACGCGTAAACGCACTCGTAGATGATGTCAGTGACGCAGTCCATCACATCGGGCTGCAGGAGGGTTATGTCGGCGTTGGCGATGCCAAAGAGGATGGTGGAAACGTTGTTCGCGATGCTCATCTCGGGCTTGCCGAACCATTTCGAGGTGTTGTCGGTGTTGTCATAGAGCGTCATCAGGTCGATTCTGTACAGGCCGTTCTCGAAGTCATGCGTCCCCATCTTGATGGTTCGCCTCTGTGCGGCGTCCATTCCCGTAACGTTCTCCAGGTATTTTCCGTCATCGGTGAAGGTGTAGTCATCGACGCGGATATTGTCGATTGCGAAGCCAGCGTATCCCGCATTGCCGTTGACGCCGTCGTCGTTTGAGTAGAAGCGCCATGTGAAGGTCACATCGGAGCCAGCGAGAGTAGTGCACTCTTCGGTCCAAGCGAATGAATCCGGACTTGTGGTGTTGATGAGGTGGACGTGGGTCAGGTCGATTCGGGCAGTTCCCACCATGTCCTCGGAGTCGAACCACTGCACCCATCCGTCCTGGCCAATCCCGCCCGAGTGGTCGCCGGCATATTCCACCTCCTCGTAGAGTCCGTTCTGATCGAAGTCCTCGCAGTAGTGGAAGTACGTATCGGTGACGCCGTTGTATCCCGGGCGTAATCCGTTGGCGTTCAAGTCAGTCCAACTCCCATAGATCACGCCCTGGTAGACCTCCCCATCTCTGACCCAAGACGCCTCTAGGTAGGAGAAGTCACGAACTGACTGAACATTGCCGTTCCTGTCTGCTATGTGGTCTCCCTCAGCGAAGTAGTCAAAGGTCAGGAAGGTGAAGTCTGCGCCGCTGTCTGAGATCTCGATTGGCTCCAATGTAATCGTCTCGTTCCAGTTGTCGCCGTAGCCCTCCGAGGGGTGGCCGAGCCAGTAGGCCTGGTTCTTGAACACGCCTTGGTTCTGTGGGAGCATCTCGTTGGAGCTCGAAGTGTCGTCTAGCCTGCTGCCGTTTTCGTTGCCGTCGTCCTCCCAGATAGGCTCGAAGCCGGAGAAGTCCTCGGCGGCTATCAGCTCAGGCAGGGCGTTGAACACCTGGGCCTCAACCTGGAAGTCGACTACGGTATTGCCCCAGTTCTGGACGCCGATGGTGATGTCCCTATCGCCCGAGGCGTACAGCTCACCATTCTCGAGGTCGAGCCACGGCTCCTCGATTAGGCCGGGGTCATACAGGTTCCTGACGGTTAGTTGGAATCGGCTCTGGTCGTTGGTGTCGTCTTGATCGGTGTAGCCAACTGGATTCGAGAGGGTGACGGAGACATAGTAGGTCGTGTTGTCGACGAAGTCAGCGGTTAGCTGAACGGTCTGGGATTCGCCTGCAGCCGCGTTACTCAGCGTCAGCGTCTGGCTCTCCAATGTCGAATCTCCAAACGCGACGTTCCTCTTCCTGATGGTTATGTTATCGAAGGCGAAGCCGTCCAGCCCGGAGTAGTCGGCCGCGCCGACGGGTCCGACAGACCCCTCAAGGCCGCTGCGGAAGCGGAACCTGATGTCGATGATCTCCCCCGCATAGGGAGTTAGGTCGATCGTGTTGGCCTTTTGATCCAACTCCCCGTCGTCCCAGCAAAAGGCATAGGGGTAGCCGAAGTTCAGGTAGGGCATGGAGCACGAGTCCCGCACCCCCCCACTCTCAGTGTAGTTGTTCCACAACGAGGATTGCCAGTCGCCGTAGAAGTCATCGTTGTAGTCGTTGTACTCCGGGTCGGGGCTGCTAGAGACGCGTTCCTCGATGCGGTACTTCCGCTCGTTGTCCCAGCCACCGTACCTCCAGACAGGCTCCCAACCGGAGCCTTCGCTCCAAATCTCGATGCTGCATGAGTCCTCGTACAGCCACCGTTCGATCACATCGTAGGGCTCGGCTAGGAATAGTTGGAAGAAGCCGGCGCTGCATATCGCATCGAGGTCAAGGAAGGCGGCGTTCGCCCCGGTAAGATCGACGTCCTCGAGGATAAGGGCCTCGTCCATGTGGTTGTAGTAGCCGGTGCTGTTATTGCCGTCGGCCTCGGGGTGCTCCACGCCCGCCCAGAAGAAGTTGGTCGGGTTCTCCCTGGCCTCCCAAGGATAGAAGGCCACCTCATCCCAGGACTCGTTGTCCTCGTCTGGAACGGTGCTGCACGAGGGCGTGCCATTGTGCCCGCACTGGTAGTCGCTGTTGTTGAAGTGTACGACGTCCCCCTCGTAGTAGGTGGTGCCATTAATCCAGAATCTGTCCCCGTCGATGTGCCACGAAGAGTTCCCCTGCGAGTACTCGCCGGTGTAGGAGTACTTCTCGAAATGGGCGCCGTCTAGGTTGACGTTTGCAGATTCAGATTCGAAGTCGTTGTGGTAGACGACCGTGTCCGAGCCACCAAGGACCTCTCTGACTTCGAGGTCGACGTCCACGCTACCGCTGGCGATGGGCATCAGACCGGTGTTCTTTACGGTGACATTTACCCATCGATTGCCCTCGCCGACAATGCTCTGGAAGGATGCAGGGTCCATCACTGAGGGCTCTATGGTGACCCGAGTTATTCCTTGGTCGAAGTTGTCTAGAGCGAGTACGGATAGGTAGTCGCCCTGTCCGGCGTAACCCATAGTATCGAGCCACATCGCATTGTTGGAGAACCTGTAGGTGTAGTCCGCCTGTCCGATGACCACCTCCAGTGCGCTGTTCTCGCCACCCTGCAGCTGGCCGGGCACGGCCATGGTCGGGCGTCGCCCGACATCGAACGAGAGCGGGGGCAGGTAACCCTCGCTATTCGGGTCAGCGAGAAGTATCTGGACGGTATTGAGGGCTCTGAGATTGGGTCGGAGCAAGTAAGTCTGGTTTTGAACGGTCGACTCCTGAGTGCCTAGGAGAGTAAGCGACGTGGGTACGAAGAAATCGACCTCGCCATCACGATTGACATCCGAGATGGTTACAGAGGCACCCATGTAGTTGCCGTACGGGACGTAATTCTGGGTGTCCCAGTTGGCGCCGCTCTTGGTTGCATAAGTCAGATTGCCTGTGATGCCATCGACAGCGACTATCAAGTCAATCTCGTCCGTATCGTCATCAGGAGTGGTGTCCGCGATGTCTATTCCGAACAACTCGTAGTCGTGCTCGACATCGAGCGAGAAGTCGTGCATATTTCCGGTGGAGGTCGGATCCATCGGGTTGGGGTATGTTCCAGTGAGGCAGTCGTACTCTAGGACGGTCATGTTGTCGAAGGTCCCCCTCGAGTAGCCCACGCCCGTGTTGTAGGGCGGGGTTCTGAGAAGCCAGATGTCTTGGTCGACGCACTCCCCGGGAAGAGGGTCCCCCGTCAGGGGGTTGGTCTGTAGGTCCTCGTTCCAGTTCCCAAGCATTATTGCCGTGTAGTACCCATTGGTGAGAGGAACTGAAATGGGAGAATGCTGATTGGACGGAAGGGTATAGTCGGGTCCCTTGTAAATCTGGATGAACTGGTTAGCGAAAGTTGAGTCTGTCGATACGAAGACCACGTCAGCGTATCCATCACCGGTGATGTCGCCGACATCGAAGTCGGAAAGGTAGGGATTGATTATGGTAATCGTCTCGAACATCTCCTCCCACTCGTTCACCCTTTTGTCACACTCCCCCTTGAGCACAGTGAGGTTGGCGGGCCTGACGAAGGACTCGTCGGTGAACCTAGCGTTCTGCTGGTAGTAGATCACGTCGTTGACCTCGTCACCGTCCACGTCGGCTATCTCAACCCGGTTGCCATCAGCAACGTCCCTGAATCCAGCTCTGAAGGAGTCGTTATTCGAGATTAGCACGTCTTGGCGGTCTCCGAACCCGCCCGAGCCGTCATTGTAGAGGAAACTGATGAAGTGACCCATGCCGCTGCCGGAAGCGATGTCATTGTGATCATCGCAATTCAAGTCGCCTATCGAGATGTGCAATGGGTCGCGCTGCACACCGTACTGGGTGGTGTGCGATGCTGAGGCCAAGGGAGCCATTGCAACGAACAGGGAAGCCAGCATGAGGGAGACTAGGGTCACGGCCCTCCTACACTCGCGAAGACGACTGTGTGAAGGCCCTGAGCATTGAACCATGCCGACTCGGACTTTCGTGCCTCTCTTATGTATTGCCTAGTGGTGACTTTTCACCGCATCGGAATGATGTCCCGCCAATCCCATTCACAAACGTGAATTATTGTAACTCGAGCCAACTCGGATTGGGGGAGTAACTTACCTCGGCTCCGCCGTAGACCTTCTCTAGGCGCCCCATCATCCATAGGCGATCCAAGAAAATCTCCAAATCGATTCCCTCACGATTAATCCTCTCCCCAATCACGAGTTCGATGGTTCCAATGGGAAGCGATGACTGTCCGTGCTCCCTGACAACTAGACCGAGTAGGATCTGTAGCCAAGCCTCCGCGAGTGGGTCGCCAGAGAGGTTGTTGTCCAGTGGCTCAGGAGGCTCTATCTCATCGAAGAACTCGATGATGCCCCTGATGTCGGGCTCTGAGGGCTTGGTTATTCCATTCTCTTCTGCCTTAGCCTCGACATCCAAATCCCCTATGGCCCTGACGACAGAGGGGATGCTGGACGGGTCAGGAGGTGGTCCGGGAAGCCCCTCTTCCACTTCTGATTCGTGTTCCTCCACCCCATCACCGACTGGGATTGTGGGGGCTTGTGCGTTCAACCTTTTGCTAGGTTGCGAAGCACGGTATGCAAGATTCCCCCATTCCTGTAATAATCGACCTCCACCGGAGTCTCGAGTCTTACAACGGCATCGAAGGAGAACCCTGTTCCGTCCTCCCTCTTAGCAGTGATGTTGATTTCGGAGAAAGGAGTGAGTTCTTCGCTAGCTGGAATGTCGAAGGACTCCGACCCGTCAAGACCCAGGCTCTCGGCGTTCTGGCCCTCCTTGAAAGCAAGAGGGAGGATGCCCATGCCAACCAAGTTGGATCGATGTATTCGTTCATAGGAGGTCGCGATGACGGCCCTGATGCCGAGTAGGAGGGTTCCCTTTGCTGCCCAGTCCCTGCTGCTACCAGTCCCATACTGCGAGCCAGCGAGTACGATCAAGGGGGTTGCATCGTCACGGTACCTGTTACTTGCCTCGAAGATCGTGGTAACCTCCCCTGTAGGGAAGTGAGTGGAGAATCCGCCCTCCGTTCCAAGAGCAATCTGATTTCTCATCCTGATGTTGGCGAAGGTACCGCGAACCATCACCTCGTGGTTGCCTCTGCGGCTCCCGAACGAGTTGAAGTCTCGCGGCTGGACCCCTTTGTCCAACAGATACTTTCCCGCTGGCCCGTGATGGGGGAACGCTCCAGCGGGGCTGATGTGGTCGGTGGTGATTGAGTCGCCCACCATTACGATGACGCGGGCACCTTGAATCGGCTCGATGGGTGCGGGTTCTGATTCTATCCCCTGCAGGAAGGACGGGAGGCGGACGTAGGTGGACGTGTCGTCCCAGTTGAAGAGGGCGCTTGGTTCGCTGGGGATGGCATCCCAGCGTGGCTCGCGCAGGATGTCCGCGTAACGAACCTTGAACATCTCCGGGTCGATCACGCTCTCGATGGTAGATCGGATCTCGTCGTCACTGGGCCAGATGTCAGCGAGCATGATCGGTTCGCCGGAGTCAGTGTGACCGAGAGGCTCACTCGAGAAGTCGATGTCTAGCGTGCCCGCCAGTGCATAGGCCACGACAAGGGGCGGGCTTGCGAGGTAGTTCGCTTTCACCTTCTGATGGATTCTGCCCTCGAAGTTTCGGTTGCCCGAGCAGACACTGCCGACCACCAAGTCAGCACCATCGATTGCAGCCACGATTCCCTCGTCGAGGGGGCCCGAGTTGCCGATGCAAGTAGTGCAACCGTATCCGACGACACTGAAGCCTAGGGCCGAGAGATCCCCAGTGAGGTCTGCGGCGTCGTAGTACTCGGTCACCACGCGGCTTCCGGGAGCGAGGCTCGGCTTGACCCAAGGCTTGATCGAGAGTCCGCTGGAGAGTGCATTTCGAGCGACCAATCCGGCAGCTATCATCACGCTCGGGTTGCTGGTATTGGTGCAACTCGTAATGGCGGCGATAACTACGTCCCCATGGCCCAACTTAGAGTCGTGCCCGGCAATGGGGGAGGTGGCATCGTTACGAGAAGGGTCCACTCCGTGTCCCTTGTATCCGATAGGCGTATTCAGACTGGCTCTCCAGTGGGACTTCATTTCGTGTAGCGTGACCCTGTCTTGAGGTCTCTTGGGTCCAGCTAGAGAGGGTTCGACGGTGCTGAGGTCGAGAGAAAGATTCGAAGTGAACTCCGGTGTGGAGGTCGAATCGTAGTAGAACAGTCCTTGAGCGATCAGATAGCGTTTGACGTCCTCGACTTGGGACGGCTCGCGACCGGAGAGCAGCATGTAGTCCAGGGTGACTTGGTCGACGGGGAAGTAGCCGCAGGTGGCGCCGTACTCCGGTGACATATTGGCTATAGTCGCGCGGTCAGGAAGGCTCAGACTCGCAAGACCCGCGCCGTGGAACTCGACGAACTTGCTAACGCAGCCGTGCTCCCTGAGCATCTGCACGATTCGCAGAGTCATGTCAGTGGCTGTGATTCCGGGCTGCATGGCTCCCGTGAGCTCGAATCCGACGACCTCGGGCAGTAGCATGTAGATCGGCTGTCCGAGCATCACAGCCTCGGCCTCGATCCCCCCAACACCCCACCCGAGGACGCCGAGGCCGTTGACCATGGTAGTGTGGGAGTCCGTACCGACAAGGGTGTCGGGAATCCATATTCCGCCTTCCTCTCGAGCGATGCTCGCTATCCACTCTAGGTTGATCTGGTGAACTATGCCGCGGCCAGGTGGGACGACGCGGAAGTTGTCAAGGCTCTGCTGACCCCATTTGAGGAATTTGTAGCGCTCCAGGTTGCGCTCGTACTCGATCTCGAGGTTGCGCTCCTGCGCATTCGGAAAGAGGCCAGAGACATCGACCTGCACCGAGTGGTCAATCACCAGATCAACGGGGACCTGTGGGTTCACCCTCTCAGGATCGCCGCCCAATGCCACCATCGCATCTCGCAGGGCAGCGATATCGACCACGGCGGGAACTCCGGTGAAATCCTGCAGAAGCACCCTGCTGGGGCTGAATGGGATCTCTGTCGGAGTCATGGTCGGCGACCATGCAGCGATGCGTCGGACATCGTCCTCGGACACGAGGAAGCCGTCACAGTTCCTCAGAGCAGATTCAAGAAGTATTCGTATCGATACAGGGAGTTTTTTCAAGTTGCAGGCTGCCTCCCTCTCAAGAGCATTTAGATTCGCGAAGGAAGCAGTGGAGCCGTCGGATTTTTCAAAGGTAGAGAGTGCGCCGAACGGGTCTATGGTGGACATCTAGTCACCTGTTTACAACCCTCCGGGCGTGGTACATGAAGTTGCCCGTTCGACCAATTATGGCAGGGAACTATGCCTTGAGCTGGACAGTCAATAGATGGACGGTTTCAATTGGGGCGTTATTGGCATCGGTGGATACCTCGCTCATTGCATTGACGTGCTCCATACCCGAAATCACGTATCCAAAAACCGTATGGCAGGACTCCTGGGAGCAATCCTTGCCCTCTTCCCAGTCTAGGTGGGTTGCCTGACCATCGTCTGGAACGATGTAGAACTGACTGCCGTCGGTATTGAGGCCTGCATGAGCAGCGGCGATTGCGCCGGCTGTGTGCTTGAGTCCGTTCTCGTGCTCGTAGGGTATCGACCAGTCCTCCAAGGAGCACTGTTCGAGGGGTAGTTCCTGACCATTGCACCAGCCGTAGTAGTGAGCGGAATAACCCCCTCTGCCCTGTTCTCGCTCGATATCCCCGCCTTGAACCATGAAATTGTCAATAATCCTGTGGAACTCGGTGAAGTCGTACCGGAAGTCCCCTACGTGAGAGAGGAAGCTCTCCACATGCATCGGGGCATCGTCCTGATAGAGCTCTATCTCAATCTCACCCTTTACCTCTTGTCCGTCGACGGAGTATGTCACCTCAAAGACAACGATCGGGTTGGACTCGTCCTCGGAGAGGAAGTCTGCGACTATCTTGAACGAAACCAATACCAGAGCGAGGGCTGCCATCATGGCAAGGAGTCCCAACGGAGTGGGGTTGCCCTCATCGAACATCTGTATTCCGAGGCCGAGGGAGATGGCCCTCTCATCCATCATCGATGCAAGCTTGTTCATCTTCCTGCGAGTCTCCTTGTTCTTGGAATCGAGGGCCAATGCCTTGGAGTAGTTCTTGTATGCTTTCTGCCAGTGGCGCCTCTGGTTGGGCTCGTCGATTAATCCCAATTCCGTGCCGGCGTCCGCAGCGAGCCTCAATGTCCTCGATCTCTGAGCCTCGTTCTCAGTGAGTTCCCATGCCGATCTCAGTAAATCCAGAGCTTTTTCTGGCTCGTCATTCTCGGTCAGTTCGGCGGCCTCTTCCCACGCGTTCTGCAACCCCTCGGGCACCGGCATCGGCCGGCCGACCGCGCCATCATTGAAAATTCCAACGTACGAATAGTGGGATGGGAGAGGGGGGTTTTCACATGGTAACCCATAAGACCCACGCTCAATGCCATGTCCCCTGCGAACGGACCGATGGAGGGTAATTCGGCGCTGGGGAAACGAAAGCAATGGGAAAGACCGTCAACGATTTCGTCATTAATATCGCAACAGCAAATGGTACTGGGTCTCAATCTTCAAATCTCATTCTGATGCATTCAATGTTTGAGATGGGGGTGCCAGTAAGTGGCAAGAACCTCTTCCCGAGCAACATCTCGGGGCTGCCCACTTGGTTCATCATCAGGGCCAGCGATGAGGGTTACCAGGCTCCCGGCGACAAGACCGACATCCAAGTTATCATGAACAAGGACACCTGGCTGAAGGACTTGGAGAAGGTCGAGCCTGGAACAATAATTGTCTACAACGAGGACGTCAAGCTCCCTTTGGAACGCGACGACTGCACCCTTCTGGGCATACCTATGACCACGATGGCAAGAGGAATCAACCCTAAACTGGCACGGCTTATGGCCAATATGTACTACGTCGGAGCTCTCGCCCACCTCCTCGACATTGAAGAAGGCGCGATTGCGGGGGCTGTGTCTAGCCAGTTCAAGGGGAAGGAGAAGGCGATCGAGTTCAACATGCGCGCCATATCTGAGGGCAGGGCCTATGCCGATGAGAACTGGGACTTCGAGTGCTCCCTATCCGTCGAGGCACGGGACAAGGACCCATCCACATTCCTAATCGATGGCAACGATGCAACAGCCCTAGGTGCAATATATGGGGGGATCAACTTGCTCTCGTGGTACCCAATAACGCCTTCGTCATCCCTCGCCGAGTCTGTCATCGACTGGCTTCCGGAGCTCCGGACCGACGGTGCCGGAGGCTCGACCTGCGCGGTCATCCAAGCTGAGGACGAGCTCGCTGCAGCGGGGATGGTGGTAGGAGCCGGGTGGGCCGGCGGAAGAGGCATGACATGCACCAGTGGGCCGGGGATATCGCTGATGTCGGAGTTCATCGGGCTTTCCTACTTCTCCGAGGTGCCGGGCGTAATCTGGGACATCAACCGCGTGGGGCCATCGACAGGCTTGCCCACAAGGACCCAGCAGGGTGATCTATCGATGCTCTACGAGGCGAGCCACGGAGATACCCAACACATCGTTCTCATCCCTGGTACGGTAGACGAGTGCTTCGAATACGGCTGGCGAGCCTTCGACTACGCCGAGAGGTACCAGACCGTGGTCTTCGGCTTCGGCGACCTCGACCTAGGGATGAACCGTTGGGCGACCTCCGGTTTCCAATACCCCGACGAGGCGATGGATCGCGGGAAGGTCATCCGCACCCAAGAGGAGATGGACTCCATACCGAACTACGGCCGTTACAGGGACGTCGACGGCGATGGCATCCCGTACAGGACCCTTCCCGGAAGCGGCCTCGACCCGATTCTTTACCGGGGCACTGGGCATGACGAGGACGGAGTCTATTCGGAGGACCCACAGGTGTATAGGGACACGATGGTACGCCTGCGGAAAAAGATCGACGGGGCGCGTCAGCACCTTCCGGCACCAGTCATCCGTGAGGAGGAGAAGAAGGAGGTCGGCATAGTCTTCTACGGCTCGATGGAAAACACGATTATTGAGATCGATGACTTGTTGGAGGCCACCGGCCTCTCAGTCAGTACCTGCCGTGTGAGGGCCCTCCCTGTCCACCCCGAGGTCGAGGCCTTCATCGATCGGCACGAAACCAACATCATCCTCGAGATAAACCGGGACGGGCAGCTCTATGGCATCCTGCGCAGGGAGATTCCGATCAGGCTGGTGCCTAAGCTACACAGCGTCGCCTACAGCGACGGGCTGCCGCCGAGGGCGCGCGTGTACGCGGACAGGATCCTCGAGACGCTGCGGGACGTGGGAGCATGACAGCGATGAAGCTGAACGTAATCGAACTCGAGAAGACCGAGTACGCCGGAGGCAGGTCCTCGCTATGCCCGGGGTGCGGACACGATCAGATCTCGAATGTGATCATCCAAGCCGCGTGGGAGAACGGTATCGAGCCCCAGGGAATAGCGAAGATGAGCGGAATCGGGTGCTCCTCGAAGACGCCTGCCTACTTCCTCGGCAACAGCCACGGCTTCAACACCGTTCACGGCCGGATGCCCTCGGTGACCACCGGCGCCAACATGGTCAACAAGGACCTGTCATTCATCGCAGTCTCAGGGGACGGCGACACCGCCAGCATCGGCATGGGGCAGTTCGTACACGCCATCCGCAGGAACGTGGACATGGTATACATCATCGAGAACAACGGTGTCTACGGACTGACCAAGGGACAGTATAGTGCCACTGTGGAGAAAGGCTCCAAGAAGAAGAAAGGGGCTATGAACGAGCAGCCCCCAATCGACCTTTGCGCCATGGCCATCAACCTCGGGTGCAGCTTCGTCGCGCGCTCCTTCTCGGGCAGCAAGAAGCAGCTCACCGCACTGATAAGGGCGGCCATGAGCCACAGGGGGATGGCGGTGATCGACATCATCTCCCCCTGCGTAACCTTCGCCAACAACGACGAGTCCTATCGATCCTACAACTACGTCAAGGAGAACGACGAGGTACTCCACATCCTCGACTACATCCCGCACTTCTCCCCCATAGAGGAAGTCGACGTCCCCGAGGGCGAGTACCGGGAAATCCAGCTCTTCGACGGCTCCACCCTCAGGCTCGAGGCCGTGGGCTCGGACCACGACACGGGCGACGTGGTCTCCGCTCTGCGCGCGATCCACGAGGCAGAGCGGGCGGACCGCCATGTCACCGGACTGCTATACTATGACCCAGACGTGCCAACTGCCACCGACTCTCTCGACCTTACCGACACGCCGCTGATGGCCCTGCCTGAGGAGCGTATGCGCCCCAGCAGAGAGAGTCTGGACCGCGTGAATGCTGGCTTCAGATTCATTTGAGTGGTCACATAGGTTGCTCGGGTTTCTTGAAATATCCAGCCCGTCTCCGTGCGCTGCCAGTCCCTTGGTGTAGCGGTCCATCATACGAGACTCTGGATCTCGTGACCCTGGTTCGAATCCGGGAGGGACTACCAA
>JASMKR010000036.1:0-2757 GCA_030749075.1 Candidatus Thalassarchaeaceae archaeon
CTGTCTGAGTATGAAATCCATATTGTGCTCAATGATTAGGACCGATATGCCGGTCTCGTCGACTATATTCCTGAGGTTGTTGAAGATCTTCATCGCGAGCGGGCCGGCGACCCCCGCCACCGGCTCGTCGAGCAGTAGGAGTTGGGGGTCGCCCATCATCGAGCGGCCGATGTCGACCAGTTTGCTCTGGCCACCCGAGAGCTCGCTGGTCAGGTTGTGGGCCATGTGAGGGACCTCGAGTTGGTCCAGCACCGAGTAGGCCTTGTCGAGTCGTTCCTCCTCCGCTGTGCTACTGTGAGGTCTTAGAAGCGCTTGCAGAGAGTCGGCGATTGACGAGCCGAACTGCTTCCTAGGAGGTACCATGAGGTTCTCGATGACCGTCATGCGACGCCACAGATTGGTATGCTGGAAGGTGCGGGTGAGTCCGAGCTTCTGGATCTCATCGGGTCTGTTCATCGATACGTCATGCCCGAACACCTCTACTGAGCCTGCAGTCTGGTCGAGCAGGCCGCTGATGCAGTTGAACGTGGTCGACTTGCCGCATCCGTTGGGTCCGATGAGTCCGACGAACTCGCCCTCACCAATCTCGAACGAGACGTCTTTGACGGCGACCAGTCCTCCGAACTCCTTGCGCAGCCCGTCCACCTTGAGAACTGGCCTCATTCTGAGTCACCTCCACTGGGGCGCGGCGGTCTACTCGGGACCTCGGGCAGCAGGCCCTTCGGGTTGTACTTGAGAGAGAACACTATCATCAGGCCAATCAGGAGGACCTTGATATAGGCCATATCGGCTAGGATTTCCCCGGTGATGAAACCCTCGATAATCGACCTCTCGCCCAGCAGTGCGCCATTGGCCATGAACACAGCAGCGCCGCAAATCCCAGTCTCAAACATGCCCCATTTATTGATCAATAGGCCGATTACGGCTATCGCGACGAAGGTCTCGAAGGGTGTGATGTGCGGCCAGAACCAGAGGTCGCTCCCGGTTACCAACCACTCGAAGAAGCGATCGATTATGGCAGCGGTCTCGTTTAGTGGGAGGTCTGATGAGCCCTGGCCAGCAACTAGGACGTTGAAGACGAACTCCATGATGACGTAGATGAACGCACCAATCACCATTCCCTTGTTGTTGGCAGTCCCGCCGATGACGAATGCTGCCCAGACTAGGAACGTGGATCTAGCGGGTGCCATGAAGGATGGTTGGAACCCTGTGAGTTTCCACGCCCACAGAGCTCCTGCGAAACCAGCGATTGCAGCACCGAGTGCGAGGCTGGCCGCCTTGTGGGTCAGGACATCGTGCCCGTGGTGCTGGGCCACCTCCTCGTCCTCCCTGATGGAGCGTAGGATTCGGCCCCATGGTGAGGCCAGAACAGTCTCAAGAAGCCACCATATCGCAATCAGGCTGGTTATGCCGATGACGGCGAGCAGCATCATGTAAGGAGCGGGTTCACCGAGCTCCATCGAGTACCAAGTTGCCTCGTACATGATGTCACCTTGAATCACGCCCCCGGTTCCGTTGAGGATGTCGACGCCGCTGTACTCTGCGCTCGATCTGCCCAGCAACTCAGCGGGACTGCCGATGCCTACGACATCGGAGCAGTCCGATGCGTCCAATAACTCGCCTGTGGCGTCAACCGGTCCGTCTCTACCGCAGAACCACCAACCCTCTAACGGCAGCGGGTAACGCGAAATCCCTATCGAGGAGCCCCACGAACCCGCTCTCAGAAGAGGTTCTCCCATCAGCAGAACCCGAACGATCTCGCCGAGTGATATCGTCACGATGGCGAAGTAGTCCATTCTCAGCCTGGCTGTCGGGTATGCTAGCAGCCAGCCGAATGCTGCGGCTAGCAGAACCGCTACGACGACAGCCCAGAAGATGGGCCAGTCGTAGCCGTGCAGGTCCTTCGGAGCGGTCAGTATGCCTACGGTTATCGCCCCTACTCCTACAAAGAAGATGACTCCGAAGTTTACCATCCCCGTGACTCCCGTATGCAGGTTCAGGGAGAATGCCATGAGGGAGAATATGGCCAAGGTCAGAAGGACGTTCGAAACCTGTAGCGTCTTGATGAAGCTCTGGCTTTCCGATTCCGCTACTGGGAGCCACTCGACGAACAGCAGGAGCAGTACCAGCAGGGAGGCGAAAGCCACCCACGAGCCGAACGGGCTCTCTCTACCGTAAGGTGCGAGTCGCTTCAGTTCTCCCAGTGGTGACTCGCCAGACCTGTAGGCCAGAACTGCCAGGCCAGCAGCCCAAAGAAGGGCCAAAATCAGTAATGCCCTTGCGAAGAATTGCGGGACGGGTCCGAATAGCACGAGTGATACGATTAGCACGGCTATTATCCCATACTTCTGCTTCTGATCCAGTCCAGAATGGGTCTTATCGAGGAAGTCGTAAAGACTCGTGTGGAATGAATCGAGGGCCCCCTTAGCAGGACCAAGAGCCTCCGTCATGGCGACAGAGCCAGAGTTCCTCGACTGGGTTATGGGCGCAGTCAGGTTGTCGACCAGATTAGTCAGGGGCCTCAGAGCGTCGTCGTCCCGGCCCTTCACTAGGTGGTATCCCTCCCACATGGCGATTGCCCAGACGAGGATTGGCACCGCAGGCCAGACTATCTCGCCGAGGTTGACAAGGTTGTTCACGAGAGTGAGTTCGGTGTTCATCAGGTCTACCCACGAGTTGTTAAGCTCGCTCAGGGCGTTCGCTAGCCACTCCCCCTCCTCGAAGGGCGATATGTCACTGGGAGGCGAGGTCTGGATG
>JASMKR010000037.1:0-3900 GCA_030749075.1 Candidatus Thalassarchaeaceae archaeon
CGCCCTGCGTATCCGTGAAGACTATGAGGAACTGGCTGAGATCCGTATCCGTAGCGGCCTCCGAGAAGGTCGGTTTCGAGATCAGGGGACTCAAGTCGCACTGCTACAGGCACACTCTCGCCATGAGGTATCTCGAGAGAGATGGGGACTACCGCCACGTGTCCATGGTCCTCGGGGACGAGGTTGCCACGATCGAGAAGTACTACTCTGAGCTGAAGCCCAACAGGGCCCAGAGGATGGCCTTCGAGAGGGCGTTCGCGGGCTCGGACTTCCAAGACGCCTCTGGGACGGCTCAGCCCGAGGGCCTCAAGCG
This sequence comes from Candidatus Thalassarchaeaceae archaeon, assembly GCA_030749075.1. GTDB lineage: Archaea > Thermoplasmatota > Poseidoniia > Poseidoniales > Thalassarchaeaceae > UBA36. Next base: position 314 of record JASMKR010000037.1, read on the forward strand.
GCGTTCGGACCGTAATTCGACGGTTCTCAGCAGTACCACGAACTCATCGTCCGGACCGTACTTAGTGGCGGACCGTGCAGGATTCGAACCCACGTCTCCGGCTCCGAAGGCCGGAAGGATATCCAGACTACCCTAACGGTCCACGCTTACCATCAGCCCGGCCGGCCCGTCTTCAATCCGCCGGATGGCAGACCACCACCAATCTCGATAGGCTCCTGTGGACCCTGACGGGAGAGTTGAGCGCGACCTGCCATCCGGTCTCCCGAATCAGATCCTTGATCTCGTCCCAAGTCCTGCCCATCACGACCTGCTGATCCGAGACGGGCCCTCCGAGGGCGTCGGGGCTGGTTGGCAGCATAGTGCACACCGAGCCCTCGGGATTCATCTTGCGGGTCGAGGAGAGAGCGCCCAAGAGCAACCCCAAACCATCGTCCGAGGCCCATGCATTCCTTCCATAGGGGGGATCGAATACGAACGAACATCCGGGCCTCTCGCCCCATAACTCGTGAATGCAGTCCGCTGCGCATTGCTCCACCGAGTGACTCTGCTGGCCCCCGGCCCACTCGAGGTTGGTCCTCGTGCCCTCGACCATACTCCCATCCAAATCGCTCGCCAAGACCTTCATTCCGAGCAGCGCAGCCTCGATCGCGATGCCGCCGGTACCGCAGAACGGATCTGCCACCACTGTGGGCGAGTAGCCCCGCCTGTGGGAGAGGGAGACCATGAGGCGGGCGAGTCGGGGGTCGAGGGTTACCGGTTTGAAGAACGGGCGCTCGGTGGGAGATGTCCCGGTATAGCCTCCTCCGGAGATTCCATCGCGAATGCCCCAGAGCACGATCGGGCTGGTGGGCACTGCATCGTCCCGATGGTTTGACCCATCCTCGGGGCCTGCGAGGATTACCACGATCTCGTGGGCCGGATCCTCCAGATCGACGGGATTGGCCTCGCTTGACAGCAGATCGCCCGCCTCGGACTCTATGCGGCTGCGCGAGAGGTCATCGATTCCTCTGCCGAGCTTGCGGGCTCGGATAGCGAAGCTTCCCTCGGGCAGGCTGGTGGCCGCCCACTGGGCGATATGGTCGGCGAGCTCGCCAACGGAGAGGGGCGAGGGGTCCCACAGCCTCGCTGCACTGTTGAGTGCATCGTCGACGAGGGCGGCCCGGGACAGTCGGTGCAGTGCGTCTTCGTCGTTGGTGAGGAATGCCGCCCTGGGATGGAGGGCCTCGATAGGGCCAGCGAGCGCGCTTGCCTCGGCCCTGAACAGCGAGGGATGCCATCCGCTGCCAATCAACACCAGGCTCCGCATGCTCACGCCCCCAACGGGCCGGCGGCGGGCTTCAACCCTAAATGCCCCTACCCTCACCAAGGTCCGCAGCGGCAAGGGGCGAGATGAATGGGATGCAACCTACGTGACCTAGTTTCGCCCGAGCCCATCGAACTGAGCGACCTCTCCGGCCAGAGGGTGGCCGTGGACGTCTTCCTGAACGCCTACCAGTTCATCACCTCGATGACCGGGGAGGACGGCAGGCCTCTATCCTACGAGGGCAGGCCGGTCGCCCACCTGATGGGCTTCCTCGATCGCGCCACGGTGATGATCTCAGAGGGGATCGATCCTGTGTTCGTGTTCGACGGCAGGCCCCACGACCTGAAGCGGGAGACTCTGGATGGGAGGAAGGAGCGGAAGCTGGATGCAATCTCGCGCTGGGAGGCTGCGATGGAGGCCGGGGACATGCCCGCAGCCAAGAAGCTCGGGCCGCAGACAGCCGAGTACACCCCTGAAATGGTCGAGGAGACGAAGCGTCTGTTCGAGCACATCGGAGTGGTCTGGCTGGAGGCCCCGATGGAGGCCGAGGGCGCGGCTGCGGTGAGGTGCTCTAGGGGGGAGGTTTGGGCGGTGGCAAGCCAAGACTGGGACACGCTCCTCTACGGCGCTCCCGTCATGGTGAGGAACCTAGCCAGCCACGGCACGCGCAGGTTCGGGAGGGTCCTCCATGCGGAGCGAATCGTCCTATCGGACATGCTGGAGGCCCATGGCATCTCCCGCGAGCAGCTGGTCGACATGGGCATCATGATCGGCACTGACTTCCACCCTGGAATCAAAGGAATCGGGCCCAAGACCGGGCTCAAGCTCATCCAGAAGCACGGCACCATGGAGGCAGTCGCCGAGGCCAAGGGCTTCAATCTGCCCGAGGACCTCGACTCCATCCGGAGCCTGTTCATGGAGCACCCGGCGGGCTCGGCCCCGCTTCCCGAGCCCTCCATGGCGGTGGAGGAGGGGCTGCGGTCGTTCCTGCAGGAGGAGCGCGGCTTCTCCGAGCGCAGGATGGCACGGGCCATCGGCCGCCTTTCCGAGGCCGGGCGGCTGAGGTCGGCGAGCCAGCCCACCCTCTTTGATTTCTGATTGGGCGGCCCGCCCGGGGACGCTTTCGCCCCCCCGGGGGGCCTGTCACCGCTTCCCGTCGGAGACGGGGCGGGCCGGCAGAACGCACTCACACCGCTTCAGGTGATGTCGAAGTCGTTCTCGTTGACATCTGGGATGCCATCGCCGTCGTCGTCATCGTCCATGTTGTCGGGGATGCCGTCGTTGTCGTGATCGAACTGGCCGGTCATGTCCCAGCCGTCATTCTGCTCGAACCAGTCGGAGAGACCGTCGTTGTCGTCGTCGGTGTCGTAGCTGTCCGATAGGCCATCGTTGTCATGGTCGTATCGCCAGATGCCATAGGCACCGTCCAACTCGTCGACATCCAGGATGTCGTCGTTGTCATCGTCGGGGTCGACTGCGTCGTTCAGGCAGTCGTTGTCGTGGTCGCGTGATGCGTCCTCGTCCTCGTCGCCGTCGCCGTCGCAATCAAGGAAATCGCTCCAGTTGTCGATCCCGTCGTTGTCGATGTCGAAGTCGATGTCGTCCCGCACGCCGTCGTTGTCATGATCGTAGATGTCGGTGCCCGGGTCGCCGTCGTTGACTTCCTCTCGGTCGTCTATGCCGTCGCCGTCGTCGTCATCGTCATCCGCGTCATCGATGCCATCGTTGTCGTGGTCCTCAGGATACTCATCCTGGCTGTCGGGAATTCCATCGCTGTCGTCATCCCAGTCTTGATCGTCCGGGATTCCGTCGCCATCGTTGTCATTCTCACCGTTCAGGTCTTGGTTGTCGAGCTGCTGACTCTGCTGCTGGTCGGACTGTGAGCCCTGCTGACCCTGGTCATCTCCCTGGGTCTGGCCTTGCTGCTGCTGGTTCTGACCGTTCTGGTTGTTGCCGTTCTGGTCCTCGCTCTCCTGGTCGCCTTGCTGGCCACTCTGTTCGCCACCGTTCTGCTGCTGGCCCTGTCCGTTGTCCTGCTGCTGGTCCTGCTCTCCCTGATCGCCGTTCTGGCCGTTCTGGCCGCTCTCGTCCGATTGGGAGCCCTCGTCCTGGCCCTGGCCTTGCTGGCCTTCCTGTCCTTGGCCCTGTCCTTGGCCCCCCTGTCCTTGGCCCTGTCCTTGGCCCTGTCCTTGGCCCTGTCCTTGGCCCTGTCCTTGGCCCTGTCCTTGGCCCTGTCCTTGGCCCTGTCCTTGGCCCTGTCCTTGGCCCTGTCCTTGGCCCTGTC
>JASMKR010000038.1:0-3930 GCA_030749075.1 Candidatus Thalassarchaeaceae archaeon
AACCCGAGGAAGTACACCGCTAGCCATCTATGCCCTCCCAGCCTCTGTTCCAGAGGAATTCCCACCAGCGCTATCACCAGTATGTTGCTCAGCACGTGAATCCAGTCAGCGTGCAGCCACGCAGCAGACAGCATCCTGTAGGATTCGACAGGATCTCCCATGACTCTGGGCTTGATGCCGAATAGGTCGATTATCCACGAGAACTGCATCGGCACGCCCTGGAGTGTGGAGTACGCGAACTGAACGAATGCCACTAACATCAGGGAGAGGACAGTGGCCAGAGCTAGGCTGGTCCCATCGCGGTATGCCGAGACGTACGGACCCATGGCTAACGCAAACACGACCCCCAGTACCAGCAGGTCAGTGCCGGCCAAGTCAGCCCATTCGACGCCCATGTCGCCCAACTAGGCCGCGAGGCATCAGCGCATAGGCGCTTCGTTGGTCGACGGAATTACTCAAACGATGGCGCACCCTCGGAATCCCGTGGAGCAAGGCATCTTGATGCATGTCGCGGGCGTGGAAGTGCGACGCGGTCCTCGAACTGTGCTGAGGGATGTCGATTTCCGACTTCTAGAGGGGGAGGTCGTGGCTCTCGAGGGACCGAATGGCTCGGGCAAGACCACTCTGCTGGAGAGCTGTGCAGGGATTTTGCCTCTGACATCGGGGAGCGTGACTTGGCGCGATGGCCAAGCGGAGGTGATAGTGCGCGACTCGGAGGGACGCAGGAACGAACCCCCTCCCATGGGCTTGACCTTGCAGAGCGACGGGATGTGCGGCGAGGAGACTGTCGAGGAGAGGCTGCTTCTCTCGCTATCCGTCTCAGGCCGGGGTCAGAACGCCGGGGCCGTCTCGCAGATGCTGTCGGAATGGGGCCTCGAGCACCGGCGGGCCGATCGGGTTTCCCATCTTTCGGGAGGCCAGCGCCGCCGTCTGGCGGTTCTGTGCGGACTGGCTCCAGCAGCCCTCAGCGCTGACTCGATGGTCGTATTGCTGGATGAGCCTTCGGAGGGACTCGACGACGCGGGCAGAGAACTCCTATCCGGCTGGCTGCGAGCACTGGCCGGAGCCGGTCACGGCGTGGTTCTGGCCACTCATGACGCGGGGATAGCGAGATGCGCGGACAGGATGGTCAGAGTGGGTGACGGCCATCTGGAGGAGTCCACGGGGCCCTGCGAGGGCGAGCCTTCCAAGCTACCAGATCCAAGCCAGTTAGCCAAGCCGAGCACGCACGGCTCATTGGTGCGCTGGGCTATCAAGATGGAGATGCGTAACCCGGTAGACACCACCGGCCGTGCGACTCCAGCATTGGTCGCCCTACTACTCTCATACACGCTTTTGCAGGAGGTCGACATGAGCCACGCCGGCAGCGATCTGCTCGCCGCCCTAGTGCTGGTTCCGGCCTTCATCACGGTCGTCGTTTCGCCGGCTCTAATCCGCCGTCTGACCGAAGCAGATTGCGGCAGGTGGTGGAGCGCTGTCATCGGACCGGGCGCGAGGCCCACTTACTCGATTATAGGCGCCTCTATCATCCTCCCCCTACCTCTGACTTACCTCTCATGGATCGTGCTCGCAGGACCCTCGGACGCCGCCTCCGAATCAGAGGTCCTGAGTTGGCTCTGGCTTCCAGCAGTCGTGATGATCGACGTCGCGGCAGCCGCAGCTGCCCTGCATCTGCTGGTGGCTGACCTCAGGCGAGCCAGCGCTGCAGCCGCTTCTCTACTTCTGTTGGTACTGGTCTGGCCTTTCCTACAGTTGACCGACGCCCTCTCAGTCATCATGACGGAGGGAATGTCATTCGGACTCGGTATGGGCGACCCCCTGGTCTCCTGTATAATGGCGAGCCTGATATCCATCCTAGTCTGGGCCGTCGCGATATACCTGCCAGACGCGTGAAGACCAGCATTGATGACGAGTAGCAGCGTCGGCGTACCATGCGGTCACTCAGAGCCACTGGAGTGACACTCACTGCGCTGGGCCTGTCAGGCGCCGCTGCGACGCTGCTGCTCGGCCTGCTTTGGGCGCCGCCCGTCAACCCCGAGGCCTGGAACGCCCCCGAGGCATACCGCATCCTGTTCTGGCACGTCCCGTTTGCTTGGTCCTCGTTCCTCGCTTTCAGCGTACTTTTCATCGGCTCGGTTTTCTGGTACGCACGTCGCTCGGAGCTTGGATGGAGACTCATCTGCACGGGTTCCGACCTCGGCCTGCTGTTCGGCCTAGGAGTTGTGATTTCCGGGCCGATATGGGGCTCGGCGGAATGGGGCGTCCCATGGGACTGGGGCGACTTGAGACTGAACACCTACGGCCTGCTCACAGCCGTAGCAATGTTCCTTGTCCTCGCTCGCAACTCACAGCCGGAGGGTCACGACACCCGCGACACCATCGCATCGGTTGGGCTTTTCGGATTCGCTCTGGTTCCAATTACCGCACTGGCCACCACTTGGTACCAAGAGCGTCACCCCGGGATTATCATTGTGGAGACCGAGGAGACTGGACTGGCTCCCGAGATTCTGATGGTCCTCGTCCTCGGTTTCGTCTCGTTCTTCGTGCTGTTCGCAGGCTTCGCCATCCTCAGTGACTCGCTGCATCAGATGGAATCAAGACTGAGTGGGCTGCAGCGCCGGCTCGACGAGGAGGCGATACACTGACCGGGATGACTGAGCTCGCCATTGCATACCTCGCCCTTATCGGGCTGATAGGCGCCTACGTGTACAGGCTCATGAGCAGGATGGCTGATGTCGAAAGCCGCTTGGAAGCAGCGGAAAACGCCGTCTCATCCGAGGAAAGCGACTGAATTCGGACGTTTTTCCCTCCGGGAACCCTTGAAACGGAGTGGTCGAGCGGAGGTAGGGGGAATCATGTCAACTGGAGCCTTCTGTATCGCCTGCGGAGCACCACCTCCGCTAACCTCTGAGAGGATGTGCGAGGACTGTTTGAGGCAGCGCACCACGCTCTCGAGAATCCCGGAGACGATTCAGCAGTCGCGTTGCGCCAAGTGCGACTCTTTCGAAGTCAGGGGGCGTTGGTCCGAGATGGATCCGGATGCCATCGCTGACCTGCGCATCCGGGAAAACCTAGTCGCCGAGGAGCGCGCGAAGCAGGTGGACGTAGGAATCTCGGTCCAGTTCATCGACGACAGAACCAGTCGTCTCCACATCGAAGTCACTGGTAGCATAGAGGGTCACGACTTCGAGGACCGGCACGAGGTGCTACTGCAGACCAGCAACGCCGTATGCCCTGCGTGTGCGCGCAAGGCAGGCTCTTACTTCGAGGCCACCGTGCAACTACGCTCGGCTGGCAGGCGGTTGGACGACAGTGAGCTGAAGCAACTCCGTGCAACGCTCGACGACATGCTAGAGAACATGGAACCTGACTCCATGTTCTTCGTAACGAAGGAGGGCCCGGTGACCGGTGGTTGGGATCTCCAACTGGGCTCCAAGGCAATGGCCAAGAATTGGGGTAGGAGACTCGTCAGAAGCTTCGGAGGCACCATCAGGGAGACCTCGACTGTGGTCGGCTCCAACGACGGCATAGACGTGACCAGGCTGACCCTGAGTTACCGCAAGCCCGCGTACGGTATTCGCGATGTGATTCGATTCAGGAAGCAGTTGTGGTTGGTCGACGGCTGGCAGAAGGACGGCCCCAACCTGCGTAGTATGGACAGGTTCGAACGAACCGGGGCTACATGGAGGGACATGGAGAAGTCGACGGTGGTCTGCCCGCTGTCTGAGCAGCATCTCGTCGATGTGATGAACCGCGACAGTTCGGCAGCCGAGGTGATGGATCCCACCGACTACAGGATGGTGACCGTCGCGCTGCCCTACGATGACGATGGGCAGTCCTCACGTCTGCGCATCGGCTTCATAGACGGAGCGTGGCTGGCGTTGCCGGGAGCAGTAGGAGAGTAGCAGTATGGCCGAGCACGACATGCCC
>JASMKR010000039.1:0-2571 GCA_030749075.1 Candidatus Thalassarchaeaceae archaeon
CGACAATCACGTTCCAGGATCTGTACGTGTCCTGCAGGGTGGCCGTCGGTCCGGTCAGGTGGTACCAGTCATAGCTCATCTGCTCGGTCCACTCCGCCAGGTGGCTCACAGTGTCGCGAGCGGGGTCGATGGTCACCGAGACGATGACGACATCATCGGAGTAGCCAGCGAGGTTCTGGCCGATGTAGTCCAGGTTGGCCGAGATCACGAGACAGATGTCGGGGCACGAGGTGTAGACGAACGCGACAACCAAGACCTTGCCCTCGCGCTCGGAGAGCGTGAACGGGTCCCCGTTCTGATCGAATAGCGTGAAGTCCGGTGCATCTGGTGGTTCCCTGTATTCGACTCCATACAACTCGACGCCTTCATCGGACGCTATGCACCCGGGCAGCACCAGCATACTGGCGAGCAGTACGGCGATCATCACCTGACGCATCCCTACTCCTCCAGCAGAAGATAGATGTCTTCGAGCACCAACTCTGGAATCCAGTCCGCATCCCCCCACCAAACTCTTTGTTGCATCTGCTTGTCGACAATAATCGTTCCAGTTGTGTGGTCTACCCAGTATTTATGCCCCTCGTGCTTGACTGAGAAATCTCCCTCGGACTGCTGCGACTCAAGGCCACAACCATCGTCATCGATCGCTTCACCTTCGGGAGTATCTGGACAGATGTCGAAGTAGTCAGCAACGCCGTCCAAGTCAAGGTCAGATACATTAGACTCCAATCCGACATGGAAATTGGACCATACATCGTATAAATTTGAGAAGTTACTGTCATCCTCCGAATCGGTCAGATGAGGCCAGTCGAGGCCGCGCTGCTCAGCGTAGGTGTGCATAACTGTGGCATGATCTCTCCATGGATCTACGGTGATTGACAGTATGGCCACTTCAGTGCCGTAAAAATCGCCCAATTCTTGTGAGATATATTTCAAGTTGGCACTAACCACGGGACAGATGTCCTTGCATCGAGTGAACAGGAAAGCGACGACAACCACCTTACCTTCCAACTCTGAGAAAGAAAACTCCTCTCCATTCTCGTCAATCAGAATGAAGTCCTCGACAGGTACTGGAGGATTGATGTCATCTCCGTAGAACACGTCTGATTCAGCATCCCCTAGGCATCCTGCCAGAATGACGCCGGCAGTCACCAGAACAGCCAGTACCCGCTTCACTCTGCCTCATCTCCCTTGACGTTGCGAACAACCCAGACGAACGCCGCGGCACCGGCCATGAGAACCGCGGCACTCAGCAGCACACTCGAACCATCCTCCTCAGGCTCACTCGGGTCCGGGCCGAATGTGAAGCCTTCGGGCGGCAGAGTCTCCGTGTGGTTGTCGAGCACCACGGTCAGTGAGATCGTCTGCCACAGGCTGCCGTTCGAATGGATCCTCACCTCGTACTCCCCCTGGGTCCAGTTGGCCGGGTCCAGCCACAGGTAACACTCGTCATCAGTGGAGGAGGAGTTAGAGGGGCCAGCGACGCAGTTCATCTCCTCGGCCCCATCCCCGTCCGCGTCAATCAGCACGTTTCGGTCATAGTCTGCCGTGTTGACGAAGATCAGGGTATCATTCTGTAGAACCTGTGCCGTGTCAGGCTGAATGGACTGGTTCCTCATGATGAATGAGAATGTGTTTGCCCCGTGCGCAACCGCAGTAGGCATCAGCAGAGTCACTACGAGTATCACGACAAGCGCCTTCACGCGCATAGTATCAACTCACTCATCGTTCGCCTCGGCCTGCCACAGGGCCGGGTAGTGGTAACGTGGGTCGTAGTCCTCGTCGAACTGCACGACGTAGATGCCACTGACCATCTCGGAGATTAGCACGAAACCCCTCGGATCGTACTGCAGTCCCCAGTCGAACGGTATCATGCAGGAGGCCCAGCAGTCCGCCATGTCGTAACCCAGCTCCTCGCTGGCGTTGTCCGACCACTCTGGGCCCGAAGGCAAGTAGTATCCCACGGTGTGGGTCGGAGCCAGATCGACTATCGCCTTGAAGCCCCTATCGGGTTCTGGGTAGCCGTTTTCCCATACCAACTCGTCCCAAGTATGGCCATGATCGGTTAACCAAGCACCTGCGTGGTAATGGGTCCAGTAAGCGTGACCGTTGGGCCCGATGTCACCATTGTGCGGACTGTAGATGTAGCCGCCAGGGATGTAGTGCTGCGGGTGGCTGCTACCGTTGGCAAGCATGCCCTGACCCGGAAGTCTCCATTTTGAGACGAGGAACGGCTTGGTCGGATCTGTAGTATCAATAGTCCATAGGTATCCTGTGTGATTGTCGTTAGAGCCGTATTCAGGAGCGATAATCGTGTAGTGCCTCCAATTCTGACCGTAGCTAGCATCTTCGGGCCCTGTTCCACAACTGGCAGGCCATTCTGACACTGGATCATATTCGCTGATGCCGTCGCAGACTAGATTCTTGAACGGAATTGCATAGTGGATGTTGCCGTTGCCCTGACCAGCGTCGAGCCACTCTTCAGCAGACATGTCGGCATGTCCTCCTCCGTCGGGGCCGTACCACCCGCTGTCATCAGATGAACACCCCAGCCACCGACCTATTTCCTGTGGC
>JASMKR010000040.1:0-5366 GCA_030749075.1 Candidatus Thalassarchaeaceae archaeon
TCGCCCCGAAGCTCCCTGATTATCCTGGGCGGGCAGCCGTTGCGCGACAGCGAGGTGGTGAACCAGTGCCTGTAGTGGTGCGGCCCGAACTTGAGGTGCTGCTCGGTCCGGTCCGCCCCGGGGTCGTGCAGGCCGGCCCTCTGGGCGTGCTTGTGCACTATCCGGGTCACGGCCTTGCGGATCAGGCGCCCCCCATCCCTGTTCGTGAACAGCGCCTGCTCGCCCTCGTTCCGCGGGTACGAGGGCAGGGACCGGAAGTAAGACTCGAGGACGTCGGCGCACTCCTCGTCCATCGGGTGCATGCGGGTGCTGCGCTTGTCCTGCTGCTTGCTGGTGACCCACTTGCCGGCAAGGTCCACGTCGCCGAGGTCCAGCTCCCTGAGGTCCTTGTTCGAGATCCCCGTCTTGGCCATGAGCATGTGGATGGCCCTGTCCCTGCTGTCCGGGATCGAGTAGATCATCGTCGCCAGATCCTCGTCGCTGGGGACCCGCCTCCTCGTGGATGCCGTGCTCGAGGCCTTGTAGGACCTCAGGTAGCGCTTGCGGAACGCGGGGACCACGTTGTACTCGGCCATCTCGTGGAACACGAGGAACTCCATCAGGGAGTTCAGCTGCGAGAAGACCCCCTTCATCCTCCCCCTGCTGAGCCCGCCCGGCCGGTCGGTCAGCGACTCCAACCGCCTCACGAACTCCTTGAGATGCTCGATGCGAATCTGGTCGAAGGTGACGCCCATGTCCCCGAACAGCCTCGCCGCCCTCCTCGCGTCGGGCATGTAGGCTCGCATGGTCTCCTCCGACACCGAGCCCGTCAGGACGAGGTCCTCGCTGTAGGCCCCCACGGTCTCGTAGTTGCTCGCTGTGGCAGCCTCGCAGGTCAGGGGATCCACTGTATCACGCCCCCGTCGGACTCGAAGACCCTGCCATTGCGCTCTAGGTTGTGCATCACCTGCTGGATCATCGGCACGAGGTTCTCGATGTGCATGGAGTCCTCGAAGAGGCTGAGAAGCTCTGGCCTAGTGAGGCTCCCGCTCGACTTCAGGGCCATCTCCACCTCCATGGCGATGTGGACGATGTCGGTCAGGCCCCCGAACTTCTCCGCTCGGATCCCGGTCAGCTCGTCCCTCGTCATGCTCAGTGCCTTGCCCTTGGTGAACAGTGCCGCGCTCAGCTCCTCGTTCTCCCTCTCCAGCCTCGCTATCTGCGCGTCGCGGGTCGCTATGCCGGCGTGTTCGCCATCGTCGCGGCCGCTGACCACATCGTCCATGAAGGCCCTGAGGAACTCGGACTTGTTCTGCCCAATCTCCTCCAGCTTGGCCTCGAACTGCTTCTTGTGCTCCGCGCTCCTGGCGTGGAACTCCACGCGTCTGTCTTTCCTTCCTGTCATCGAACCGGTTTGCCACATCCGAGAGAAAGCCCTTCAACGTTGAGGTAAATCAAGTGAATCTGTGAAAGTGTGCTCGTACCGATGTTTGACGGGTTCAGTGTCACGACGTCTTCCGGAAAAATGGTGCTCGTGCCGGGATTTGAACCCGGGTCGACGGATCGAGAGTCCGTCATGATGGACCGAACTACACTACACGAGCGTTGTGGCGGGTCGAACGGATGTCCGTATTTGAAAACGATGCAGAGCATGGCCTTTCCGCAAATTCACTTTCACTTTCACCCCCATCTCCTCTACCGTCATTGATATGTTGACCGCATGACACCACATCATGAATCTGAGACAGAACCGAGACACTGAGCTGCATTACAGAAAACGACCCGACCCTTGCCGAATTATCGCCCTGTCCTCCCTCAGGAGGACTGGAGCACCACTGAAGGGATCTAACGAGGGCCCTCTCGTCAACCATGATGGTCTGATGGGGTCGTCTGACGATTGGCCCCCTATCGAATCGGCCCCAGTACGGGTGGAAGTGAGTCCCAGCAGCTGGGCCGGTCTTCGCAGCAGGATGCTCGCATCGGGCCCAGTCCGCGCAGGGGTGGCGTGATGTCGAGAACCGGACGCCTGCGCGAGGCAGTACGTACCCTTCTCGAGGAGAGGGGTTCTGCCAATACGGTGGAGATATTCGACCATCTAAACAAGCGCTTCCGTTGGGGTGCTACGATGAACCAGGTCGGCAACATAATGGCCAAGGACAAGAGGTTCTCCAAGATTGGGCACGTCCGGGGTCAGTTCAGAGGTAGTGTGTACACTGTATGCGTTTGGGGACTCGCCCAGCGAGAAGCTACACCGATTCCCGCCTAGTTGGGGAATGGATGAAGGCCTATTGCCCATAGTCAGGTCGTGGGAGACGTCGGCGGGGTGGGGCCGTGGTGGGCCCTGTTCAGAGCAGGAAACTCGACCACGGGGGTGTTCGGGGTATTCCTGGGGGCTGTTTTGGCCCTAGGGAGGATACCAGAGGGGGAATTGGCCCTCATCACGGTTCTACACGCACTATCCGTAATGTCCTTCATGTGCTCTTGGAACGCGTTGAACGACTATCTCGATTTGGAGATTGACCGCATCAACAGACCCGATCGACCTATTCCTTCCGGTGCCATATCCCAATCCTCGGCCAAGGGGGCAATAGTTCTGATGTCAATGCTCTCCTTGCTATCCATCGCGGGTGCTGGTGTGATTGCCAGTGGGTTGGTGGAGGGACTTGAGGGATGGTACCCTGCTCTGGTAATCTGGGTGGGCGCGCTGCTTCTATTACAAAACTACGAATCCACATCGCGTCTCAGTCTCCGCCTCAAGGAAAGGGGACTGCCCGGAAATATCGCAATCAGCCTCTCCGTGGGCATGGTGGTTCTATTCGGTGCCGCTGGGGTTTTCCAACCGCTCCATCCCCGAGCATTGGTTGTATTTCTTGTGGGATTCTTGTTTAACCTAGCTCGTGAGATTGTCAAGGACGTGGAGGACATTGAGGGCGATGTTGGCAGAGAAACCCTCGCCATGAAAGTTGGCCCAGAGACGGCTCGCATCATCGCTTGGGGCATCCTCCTGATTGCATTGGTCTCGATGCTGACTCCATTCGCCTTGGGAATATTCTCTGAGTTGCACCTAGTCGGGGTGATACCTTCCGTAGTTCTGCTGTTGATGGTCAAGCCGAAGCTTTTCAGCTCGGAGGATCACGCCGCTCAAATGCTGATCAAGAGGTCGATGCAACTGTGTCTTCTAGCATTCCTAGGCAGTTCTCTACTGTGATCAGCGCAGCTCTCGATATGTGTGCCACGCCACTTCGTTACACAGGTAGGTGAGAATGGACATCTGGGCCCACATTCGATTCTCCGCCTGATCTAAGACCACGCTATTTGCGGAGTCAATAACAGCGTCTGTAACCTCTTCTCCACGATGCGCGGGGAGGCAGTGCATGAACAGGTAGTCGGCATCAGCATTGGACGCCAGTTCCTCGTTAACCTGAAACCCCTCGAAGGCACCTAGCTTACCTTCCATGTGCCCCTCCCCCATCGATACGAAGACATCTGTGTAAATCACGCCTGCCCCGGAAACCGCCTCGACAGGGTCGTTGGTACTGGTGATGGTCGACCCGGTTTCTCTGGCAATTGACCTAGCGCGAGAGATAACGCCCTCATCAGGCTCGAAGCCCTTTGGCGTGGCGTACCTGATATCGCGGCCCATTGCGACGGCCCCGATTACGAGGTCGTGCAGAACATTGTTTCCGTCGCCAACCCAGGCGACGTGACCATCGACTCGCTCTGCATGCTCGACTATGGTCATCAGATCGGCGGCGGCCTGACAGGGATGGTGGAGGTCCGATAGGGCGTTAATTACCGGAACGGTAGCATACTTGGCCAACTCTTCGACATCGGCATGGCCGAAGCATCGGTAGGTCAAGCCATCGAGATAGCGGGAGAGCACGGCCGCCGTATCTGCTATCGACTCGCTCTTTCCGAGCTGGATGTCTCCTGCGAGCAGGGTTAGAGCCTGACCCCCCAACCTATTCACACCGACTTCGAAAGACACTCTAGTCCTAGTCGACGGCTTCTCATAAATCGAGCCGATGGCTAGTCCCTCCAGCGGCTTGAAGTCATGCACTGCCTCATCGTCATGCTTGATACGAATCGCCCAGTCGATTAACTCGGGTAGCTCATTGGTCAAGTCGTCAATTGCCAGCAAGTCCCTCTTGCCCTCAATTCCTCTCATGCTCTATGTCTCCCGCGAATCCGTCCCTCGCATCCGACATTCCTCCAAAGACATTCTGTGCGAAGCTGAGAACATCAGCTTGCCCCTCCTCCATCTCGCTAGACAATGGAACCAGCCCCGGTTGTATTGCAGCGTGTTGCATCATTCTGAGTTGCCCTATGGCGAACTCCGCCCGCTGCCCTCCAGAACCCTCGTAGAATGTATGCTGCGACGACTCCTCGTAAAGTGCGGCTTCGAGCACATCTAGGTTCTCGCCCCACTCTAGGACTCTGTCAAGAGACTCTGGGTCCAGAAGGTCGGATTTTGAGAGGAAGTTGGCCGTAGGCAGGCCGAGGCGAAAGTGAACAATCGAGGAGAGAAGCATCTGTGAGACGAAGCCGCTCGGGGTGCTAGATAGCAATGGGTCGAAGAGGAAGATTAGACAGGCCCTGCCTTGACCGAGAACCTCTACGAGGTGACTCGAGGCCTCTCTGAAGGCAAACAGCTCAACCTGTCCGGGAGTATCGACAATCATGATGTCGCCCGAAAGTCCCTCGATTTGATCGAACACATCCTCTGCCTGAGATGCCACGAGATCTGCAGCAAGGATTTGTGCACCGTTGGGCCCTAGATCATACTCGTCCATGACCTCGGATAGGGAAACTAGGTCCCTGACGTCAAACTCAGGGTCGTAGTGCACCCTCTCCGCGCCGGGATCAAGGTTTACGGCGAGGACGTCAATATCGAGGAAACGAGCCCACCTTTGGAATGATGTGACAAGAGAACTCTTGCCGGCACCTGCAGTTCCCACGACGAAGAGCACCGGTGGCGTTGTCCCATCTTGGGCAGTCATCGGGATTCCGAAGGCATCCCCGCCTTCAACATTCTCAGCCTCATTAGTGCCCGATTTATTGGCAGGCAACCGTTAAACGAACCTGACACTCGTGTGGTTGTACCCTGAGGGTCCCCTATCATGGCCGATGAGACCGTGCCTCCTGCAGACGAAGAAGAAGAAGACGGGTCAGAGGCAGAGCAGCCAACCGTGCCACCACCGCCTCCCGGTCTCCCGCCACCACCACCGGGGCTCCCGTCCTCTCCCCCACCACCACCGGGCTTCCCGCCCCCATCGCTGGATTCCCTTCCTTCCATGGAAATTGACGACTCAGAGGATCAGACCGCGACCGATGACGATTCACTAGGGGATGAGTTCAGTATCCCTCCCCCGCCACCACCACCGGGC
>JASMKR010000041.1:0-7656 GCA_030749075.1 Candidatus Thalassarchaeaceae archaeon
ATTTGAGTGGTCACATAGGTTGCTCGGGTTTCTTGAAATATCCAGCCCGTCTCCGTGCGCTGCCAGTCCCTTGGTGTAGCGGTCCATCATACGAGACTCTGGATCTCGTGACCCTGGTTCGAATCCGGGAGGGACTACCAACCAGCGTCCTACTGCGACTTCATGTAGAACAGAGCAGCGAAGAGCACGTTCGGGACCGTGTTCAGAATGGTCTCGTCCCACTCGTGCACCCCCGACGCTATCTCGTATACGTTCAGAGCCAGTGCGACGACGAAGAACCCCGCTGCGTACTTGCCCCAAGTCGATAGGTTGTCTGCGGCCAGGCGGGGCAGATTCCACATCAGCAATCCAAACATGATGAACCAGAAGCCTATCCACAGGGACAGGTTCTGCAGCTCTTCGGTCATCTCCCAGCCGACGTTCTCGGCCCACAACTCCGGCATGCCGATTCCCATCAATCCGCCTACCACACCCATAACTCCTGCTGCTTTGAAAACCAACTCGAGGGTCAATACCCCTTCTTCCCCTTCCATGGCACTCGAGTGGAGTAGGTCGTAATAATCATGACTGCGATTCAATAATCAGGAATTATAGGGAGCGGTAAAGCAACTGCGAAACCCAACTCACCATGATGATAATCATGAACCATCCTAGGGCGGCCTTCGCCCATCCACTGGGCTCCTTCTTCGGTGGGAACGGGTCTATCCCTGCGTCTATTGCCTCAGCGATGATCTCGAGCTCTTCCTCGATGGTCTCAGGAGGCTTCATCACCTCACGGCCCCGATGTCGGATCCCATCCGGAGACGTAGGACTCCTCGAGCGCGGCGAAGGCCTGCTCGGTCCCCGTCAGATCGATCTCGAGCGCGCCCATGTTCTCCGAAATCCTGGCAGGGTTACTGGACTTCGGTATTGTAATCGCGCCTGAGTCCAAGCACCACTTGATCGCCGCTTGGGCGGGCGTGCAACCGAGAGAGTCGGAAATCTCGATGATTCCCCTCTCTGAAATCTTGTGGGCTCGAGCCAGTGGGGAGTAGGCCATCACCGCAGCCCCAACTCCCTCTGTGGCTGCACGCAGGGCCGGGCGTTGGAGCCATGGATTGACCTCAATCTGGTTGACGGAGGGCATCAGGCTGGCGTAGGACAGCATGGCATCAAGGTGGTGCGCACCGTAATTGCTCACTCCGATGGAGCGCGTCCATCCATTGGACAGGCACTCCTCCATGCCCCGCCAAACCGGTGCCCTCGCATCGAGGTCCTGGGGAGGGGAATGCACGAGGTAGAGGTCCATCTGTTGGAGGCCGAGGTTCTCGAGGCTCTCCTGGCAGCGTTGTACAGTCTCCTCGTAGCCAGTGGCGTGCGGGGTCCTGAGCTTGGTTACGATGAACAGATCTTCCCGGGGTAGACCGGATTCTCGAATCGCCTCGCCGACCTCGTGCTCGTTGCCGTATGCCCTAGCGGTGTCTATCATGCGATAGCCCTGCTCCAACGCACAAAGCACCGAGGACTTGCACTCGCCGGGTTCACTCATCAAGTAGACTCCGAGCCCGAAAACCGGCATCTCGATCTCATGGAGCCTGTCACCGGAACTGGTGCTGGTGTTCGCGATGGTGACCGGTTCCATGGTCGACTTAGGTTCGCTAACGTATTCAATGGTTATTGTAGCGAGATTGAAACGGCGCACCTCATAGAGCGGGCGTGAGCGAGTTGCCTAATGGTGTGGAGTTGCCTCCCTCTGAGGTCACGACACCCCGGCCGTCGGCATCGGCGATTCTCAGCAGGGAGCGCCCCGGGGGGCACGAGATCCTCCTCGGGCATCGTGTCTCTGAGCTGCCTGCGTTCCCCGACCTGTGGTCATTCCCCGGTGGGAGCATCAGCAGGATCGACAGGCATGCCGCCCAAGCACATCCCAAGTGGCTCTCGGAGCGCGGCGACGATCGCCTCGCCACCCTAACTCTCCTGAGGGAGATGGTCGAGGAGATCGGTATCTCCCCGGACGGCAGCGGCGGCTTCGTCGAGGTTGATGCAGACGTCAGGGAGCTCGTCTGCAGCGACAAGTCCGGGTGGCTAAAGGCGATTGAGTCCGGCAGGCTCTCCATAGAAGGTTTCCACTGCCAAGTGATTACGGAGAGGATTACGCCGCCACAGGCCCCGGCTCGCTTCCACAACCTGTTCTTCCACGTACCGATAGGCGACTCCAGTGCTCTGCCAAGCTTCCCCCCCGGACGCACCGAATTCGACGAGTTCCGCTGGTGGAGGCCAGCTGACCTGCTTTCTTCGTGGGAGGATAACGAGTTACGGCTGCCGCCTCCCATCGTTACACTCGCTCGTGACCTAGTCAAAGCCATAGATTGCGAGGACGGGTTACGGTCAGCCTGCGACGCCCTCGCAGCCGACCCGCCCTCGGGTCGGCACCGATTTGAGTACGGCCCAGGCGTCGAATGCATACTGATACCGACGGCCACACTGCCCCCGGCAACCCACACCAACTGCTACGTCCTCGGAGAGCGGGGTGGGGAGCGTGTGGTGGTCGACCCCGCGGCGAGGGATGGCGAGGGCCTCGAAGAGCTTGAGTTGAAGGTCCAGGAGATTCGGGGCGATGGTAGCTCAATCACGGCCACAATCTTCACCCACAGACACCCGGACCACATCGGCGACCTAGGTCGCATCTCAGAGATTTACGAAGCGCCGATATGGGCCAGCGAGGAGACTCATGCGGCGATTCCCGGCAGTACTTGCGACGAGGTCCTCAGTGAGGGTGATTCGTTCGTCCTTGAGGGGCCAAGCGGAGGTGTCCACTGGGAGGTCATCGAGAGTCCGGGGCACTGCCCGGGGCAGATCTGCCTAGTCAGCGACGCCGGGGTGATATCCGGGGACAACTGCTCGACTGTCGGGACCATTCTGGTGGCGTCCGGAGAAGGTGACATGGGTGCATATATCTCCGGCCTCGAGAGACTCCGCGCTCTGAAGCCCAAGGTCCTCTTTCCTGGACACGGTCCCCTGATTGCTAATCCGGAGAGGCTCCTGACGCACTACATCGAGCACCGAAGGGCGAGGCACCGGAGGATTCTCGAGGCGGTCAGGGAAGGGAACTCAGACATACCCAGCATCGCAGAAGCGGCCTACTCGGACACCCCTGATGCACACCCAATGCTTGCGCGGGACCAAGCGCTGTCCCATCTGAAAGAGCTACAGAGGTCAGGTGACGTAATGCACGACGATAGTGGTTTTGCAGCAGTCTAATCCGGGTCAATGTTGAAGCATGACCGTCAATAGCACGCAACGAAATTGGGGTCTTGCGGTGGCTGGGGATGATCAATGGTGGAAGAAGGACGAGGATTCTGGCACCTCCAAGGAAGACGTCGAGGATTTGCTGAATGAGGCTGAGGCCAAGCGCATACAGCGAGAGGAGGAGTTGGCAGAGGCGGAGCATGAACTCAGGGTCTCTCAATTGAAGAAGAAAGCAAGGGACCTCGTGCCAGAAACAGTGACTAAGGGCGGAAATGTGGAATTAAGGATCAAGGCCAATCATCATGACATGTTCTACACACGGGGAACGATAAACGGACATCAAATTCTGTTTGTAATAGACACGGGGGCATGGGGCTGCTGCATGAGTCAGGAGACAGCCAAGCGCGTTGGGTGCAAGGAAGGCGAGGAAGGTTGGGGTCAAACAGCCGCAGGGAGGGCTAGGCAGTTCAAGACAATATCCAAAGAAGTCAGATTGGGAGAGATTGTCGTTCGCAACGTAGAGGGGAGCATACTTCCTGGCATGGATTGGAAGAAAAATTCGGTAGTTGGAATTGTTGGTAAGGATGAGGCCGATAGCGAAGTTGCCCTCCTAGGAATGGATTTCTTGAAGCATCTCGATGTGGAAATTGACGATGGTGTGATGATCCTCAAGCAAACCAGAACCGAAATAGCCGCCCAAGAAAGAACCGAAATAGCCGCCCAAGAAAATAGGGGAAGTGGCGGCTCTGAACACTGGCTCCTTGAGGACCCTGGTTACGCAATCGCAGCAGTTGTCCTCGCTTTAAGCCTCATTGCAACCGCATTCATGGGAGTAACTGCTGCATCAGAGTTGGATGAATGGGCGACCGTGGAGGCCGAAGTTCTTGCGAAATACCCGGGATTCGACTGGTTGGAGTATGAAGACTGCTACACGGATGATTGGGGAGATGAATACTGTGACTACTGGCTCGAACTGGATTGCTGGACCGACTTAGACGTCTCATATTCCGTTAATAATATCAGTTACTCCGCCGAGGTGGATCATTTTCCGATTAGTACTTACGACGACTACGATGGTGCGGAAGAAGACTGTTTGGATCACGCCGAGAGTGGCACAATGCCAATAGGTAGTTTCGTTACACTGTACTACAAAATTGAGGATCCCAGCGAAGTCCGAATTGATAGCGGGGATTCTTTCTTTCCTTTCTTTTTCTGCGGAGTGATTCAGCTTGTCCTCTTGATTGTGGTTCTATTTATGGCCCGATTCGATGTAGGGGAGTCTAGCGTGAGTTTCTCATTGGGCGGTCGGTACTACGACGACCCGGGTTACTACGATCGGCCTTGGCACAGGAGGCCATGGTTCCACCGCAGGCGCCATCGGTTCCGCCGCAGGCGCCATCATCACCACCATGGACGGCACAGAAGCAGCAGAGTCACCAGGAGCTCTGGTGGACGTAGGTCCGGTGGTGGGCGCAGGTCCG
Organism: Candidatus Thalassarchaeaceae archaeon; assembly: GCA_030749075.1. GTDB lineage: Archaea > Thermoplasmatota > Poseidoniia > Poseidoniales > Thalassarchaeaceae > UBA36. Next base: position 4,710 of record JASMKR010000041.1, read on the forward strand.
GCGGTGGACGCAGGTCCGGCGGTGGCGGACGGCGCGGAAGATGAAGCATCAGTGTCTCGGCAACGCTGAAACCTCAATCGTTACCACGGGTTGAGCGAGATGGACGAACTTTGGAGCGGTGCGCCCGAGATGGAAGGGGCCAGCTCGGAGGAGAGATGGGTCGAGGTAGAGCCAGCGGTCTTCTTGAGGGTCCTCATCTGGAAGCCGGGCGATGCGGCTGCAGCTGGGCGAAACCCAGTCGTTATGGTACCTGGCTGGGGTTCCGTCTTCGAGGGCTGGAGGCCACTGGTTACCGAGTGGGTCAAGCGCAGACCGCTGTATTACATCGAGACCAGAGACAAGGGTAGCGCGAGGATAGATCGCCCAGTCATGAAGTCTGACTTCCCCATGGAGAAGCACGGGGAGGACGTCGCAGCGGTCCTTGAGGCGCTGGACATCGACCAGTCGGAGGTCGACTGGTACTCGTCGTCGCTAGGCTCTACGCTTCTTATCGACGCTTACCAGAGACGGGCGCTCGGAGGGCGAAGCTCGGTCCTGCTCGCACCCAACCCAGACTTCGACTTCCCCCTATGGTCCCGCATCATGATCAACTTCCCGCTGCCTATGTTCGTCTATCGACGTCTTGTGAATTTCGTCGCTTGGGTGGTCGATCGGAGGACTCAGGAGGAGGGGCAGAAGATTCGTTACCGCAGGGCCCTGCTCGCACAGAATGTCAGGCGCATGCTACTGTCAGCTAGAGTCAACCTCGGCTACAGACTCCCTGCCGACCTTTCCGCAATCGAGGTCCCATGCGCAGTCATGACCGCCTCCTCCGACACCCTGCACGGCATCGACAAGGTCCGCCAAGTAGTCGACGCTATGCCAAACTGCCTGCTAATCGAGGTGCCTTCGAATCAGTACGCGCATGAGCCCGATGTGCTGGCAGAGATTGAGGAATTCCAGTCCTCCGTGGGAAAATAGCGGCTTCTCGCAAAGCGATTGCCTGATGAAGGGCAGCCGAGCCGGCCGACTTGAGCAACATGCGTGAGCAGTCGTCTTCGTTCGATATCGCGCGCATCGTGCGTGAGCTTTCCGAGATGGTCGGCTCGCGCGCCCGAAAGGCCTACCAGCCGCACTATGAGCAAATCGTACTGAGGCTGAACCGCAAGGGCCTGCCACCGACCGACCTAGTAATCGTCAGAGGTCGTCGCGTCTACACATCGAGGCGGGACCGCCCGATGCCGTCCAAGCCGTCCCAGTTCGCAATGGTCCTACGCAAGCACCTGAACAACTCGCGCCTAGTGTCAGTCGAGCAATACGGCTTCGACAGGGTAATCGAGCTGACCTTCGAGCATGGCGGTGGTCGGCTCAGCCTAGTAATCGAGCTATTCCGTGATGGCAATGTACTCCTATTAGACGAAAACAGGGTCATCATTCAGCCTCTGACGCACGCAAAGTACGCAAGTCGCTCGCTCAAAAGGGGGGTCACCTACGCCCCGCCTCCCGAGACCGTGGACCCTAGACAGATTGACAGGGGGGCTCTAGACGCGCTGCTTGACGACAGCGAGAGCGATCTCATCCGCACCCTTGCCGCTCGCGCCAACTTGGGGCGCGTCTACGGCAGCGCGGCGTGCTCAATAGCCGGATTGGAGGAGGGGGTGATCGCCAGTTCCCTTGACTCCGAGCAGCGCAACGAGTTGGAGAAGGCCATCCAGGCAATGCTCGCAGATCTGTCCGAAGGCGTCGGCGCGATGATGTGGATGGCAAGCCCGGAGGCGCTGGGAGATTGGGGCAAGGCCGAAAACGAGGCCGACAGGGAGGCCGCTTCTACAGGAATTACGGAGATTGCCCCAATCGACCTTTCCTACATGGATGCCGGGATGATGGTCAAGGTAGGCTCGCTATCGCAGGCCTATGACGCTGTTTTCGGCTCTCACGACGCTGCTGCATTCATCCGTCGAGAGGAGGAGCGGCTGATTGAATCCGGCGATGACGAGGGGGAGCGCCAAGCCAAGTTGGAACGCAGGGCATCACAGCAGAAGGCAGCCATCGAGAGGTTCCACGAACGTGTGGCCATCACGCAGGATCTCGGTAAGGCCATCCAGGAAAACTGGGAGCACGTAGAGTCGATACTCAGTCAATTCAACTCGGCAGTCGAGTCCGAGGGCTGGGAGGGCGTGTCAGACAGGATATTCGAAGTGCCGTGGATCGGCAGCGTCGATCCTGCGAAGCGTACCATCGTGGCGTACCTCCCGGACGAGGATGGCGAGCCCGGGTCCAGCATCACTCTTGAGACTTCGAAGACCGTTCACCAGAACGCGCAGCGCTACTTTGAGGAGGCCCGCGTGCAGAAGAACAAGGCAAAGGGCGCTATGGCCGCTTTGGCTGGAACCGAGGAAGCGTGGGGGAGAGCGGAGAAGCGTGCGACCAAGGATGCTGCAGCGGGAAGGCTGCGTGCGAGGAAGAGGAGCAAGCGCTTCTGGTTCGAGAAGCATCGATGGGCCATGCTATCGGGCGGGCACCTGCTAATTGGGGGAAGAGACGCGAAGGGAAATGATATCGTCGTCCGCAAGCACCTGACATCGAATGATCTGTACTTCCATGCGGACCTGCACGGAGCTCCATCGTGCTCCCTGAAGCTCAAGGATGGCCTATCGCACAACCAGAATCAATCGGAGGCTGTTCCCGAGGGTGTTTCCTCGATGAAGATAGTCCAGAACTTGGGAGAGGGTCTGGAAGATGCTAGGGGGCTTGCAGAATCATTGCATTCCGAGGCCGCGCAGATAGCTGTCTGCTGGTCGAGGGCATGGGGGGGCGGGGGGGCTGCGGCCACCGCGTTCCATGCCAGGCCTAGACAAGTATCGAAGACAACTGAGACAGGTGAATCCCTATCACAAGGCACCGTCGTCGTAAGATGCCAGCGCAACTGGCATCGAGACGTGACGCTCGAACTGGCATTCGGCATGGC
>JASMKR010000042.1:0-83061 GCA_030749075.1 Candidatus Thalassarchaeaceae archaeon
TGGCACTGGTGCCGCTGGCCACCGCCTCGTGGCTTCCCATGGGCGTGGGCTGCGCGTCGATTTCTCCCTTCGCGCCCCCGGGCCCGCTCTGGGCCAGCCCGGCTGCCACCGAGGACAGGAGCAGGAGGGAGAGCGCGGCGCAGGCCCTCCTGCGCCCCCTCGAATCGGGCACCCCTAGGGTGCCCGGTCGCAAAGTATCCACACTAAGGGTGCGTAGTGCGGGCGATATAACCCTTCCACCGGACGCACTCTGGTGCGGAAAGCAGGGAAATCACGAACGCGGAATGCAGGGCCTCAGGGGGGTGACCGCAACGGCGTAACGGGTCGTGTTTAAGTCCCGTACGGCAATCGGCGCAGACATGGCAAAGAAGATCTACTTCGAAGAAGAGCTGAATGAGGAATGGAAAGAGGGGCGCGAGGCGGCTATCAGGTTCGGCCGGCTGAGGAACCACAGGGAGAAAACCACGGAGAGGAACGACTCGGATGTCCCGCTCTGGGTGGCGCTGGACTTCCAGGACCAGGGGGTCATGAGCCCCGGGGACATCACCGAGGACGATTGGCTGCACCTGATCGAGAGGTACCGGAAGGGGAGGACGCGGAGCGGGAGGCCGCTCATGGAGACCTCGATCAAGAAGCGGAAGGAGGGGCTGGTCCAGGTCCTCAAGGGCCTGCACATGGGGCGGATCCTCGAGTTCGTCGGCATGTGGCAGCCCATGAAGCAGGAGGAGGTCATCCTCTGGTGGCCCGAGGAGGAGATGGAGGCGATGACCCAGACAGCCATGAGGGCCTTCGAGGAGGGCGTTCGCCCCGAGAGGGCGATCGCGCACATGCTGCACTACACGATAGGCCCCCGGAGGGAGGACTCCTCGCTCTTCACGTGGGACCGCATCGACCTCAGGGAGGGGATGGTCCGGTTCCCGGCCTCGAAGAACCGCAAGAGGTGCCAGAACAGGATGGAGGGCCGCTTCATCCCCCTGTTCGAGGAGTACAGGGAGATGCTGGCCCCCTACGAGGACGGGGACGTGTTCATCTTCCCCAAGTCGAGGGCCCAGAGGTCGGGCAACGACAGGAACGGGTCGAAGTGCGTGACCGGGAAGACCGTGGCCAACTGGCTGGCGTGGATCAGGGACCGGACCGTGCTGCCTGACGGCAGCGCCGTCTGCCCCTACTCCAGCCAATCGTACAGGCACAGCATCGCCATGCGCTACCTGAACGCGGGCTGCAGGTACGAGGACGTCAGCATGGTGCTCGGGGACACGGTCGCCACGATTGAGAGGTACTACGCCGAGCTGGTCTTCGGGCCGGCCAGCGAGCGTGCCTTCGCCAGAGCGCACCCCAAGTCGAGGAGGGAGAGGGCGGTCGGGACCGCCCTGCCCGAGTGGATGGAGCGCGAGGTCGGGTTCCGGACTCCCAGGGGGCGCTTTGCCGCAGTGCATCGGGAAGGGGTTGCGGCTGGTGGACGCTGGGGGATTTGAACCCCCGGCCTTCTGGTTGCAAACCAGACGCTCTTCCAAGCTGAGCTAAGCGCCCTCTAGGCCTCCGAACAGACTAGAGTTATTGAGTCAAACCGTCCGAATTCGCTATTCCTCTTCGCTCGAACCCATCAGCCTTGGGGTGATCATCAGGATTCCTAGGAGGGAGAGCACGAGAAGGAGAGCAAGGGAGTCATGGTTGCCATCCTGGGCGCCTTGCTCAGTTTGTGCGGGAGTATTGGGCAGGTTTGGCTGGACGTGGGCGTCGAGAGCATAATTGACGTAGAAGATGCGGTTCGAGATGCCCGAGTCAGACCTAATCTGGTGCCTCATCGATATGTTGCCTGGAAGCAGGCCGTTCTCGGGGGCCAGGAGCACCAGTTCGGTGACCACGCATTCCTCATCGAGCTTCGAGCCGTTCGCGTCATGCTCGCACGTTGAGTTGAGCCATTGCGTGGCGAAGTCGTCGAGACCCTCAAAGGAGCCGTCTGCATCGGCATCCACCTGCACCCGGTGGCTCACCCCCTCCCTATCGTCCACGTTCATGAAGAATAGCGAGTCTGTCTCCACGAGAATCCCAGCCTCGACGGCGCCAGGAGTGGAGCCACCCTCCCTGAGCAGGAAGGTGTACTCCTTGGCCTCGTGGGCTACAACTCCCTGTGGAAGCAGCATGAGGGCTGCTAGCGCTAAGGCGAAGGCTGTGCGATGGCGCATGTCTTGCCGCAGCGCAGCGATGGCTTCAACATGACCCGGAGTCTGGCGGCCTCATGGAGGGTCAGCGCGTCATACTGGGCGTGGGGCTAGTTGTTTGTGTAATCGTCGCCGGCACCTCTTCCTTCCTTCTGGCTCGTGGTACCGACGAAGTCGACGAAGGGGCTGCCTCCATGATCGACCCGCTCCTCCAGGACGAGGGGCATGACCACCGCAACGCAAGCCAGCACGTCCTGTACACGGAAAACATCCAGCCAGTCTCCTACAACACCCTGACCGACACGGGTAATGCCGAGATCCAGGTTGCAGACTCGCCTGACGGTCACACCTACGCCTACATCGCGGGGTGGACGGAGTTGCACATCGTCGATGTCACGAATCCTTCAAACACCAGCGTGACCGGCGTCTACTACGACCCAAACACCCAAGTCTTCGATGTCAAGTACCTCGAGTACAACTCTCGCGAGTACGTCATCCTCCAGAACCAGATCATCGACCCAGGCGCCGCCGACCCAAACGTCGGAGAGTGGGAGGACCCAGCCCAGGTCTCCGTGACCCTTGTCGATGTGACTGACAAAAGCAATCCGAGCTTCGTTGACTTCTGGTACGATGCCGACCACCCGAGCGGGCCGCACAACCTGTACACCCACATGATCGACAACGAGTGGTACATCTTCGTTGCCAACCCAGACTACGAGTCGTGTGACATTGGTCAGGGTGATGCCTGCGGAGGCATCACCATCGCCCACCTCAACTTCGCCGGGTTCGGCGACCTTCCTCGAATCGTCAAGGTCGGCGAGGCGGAGGTCTCGTGGGAGACCACGCGCGGAGGATGGATCTACATCCACGACATGACGGTGCAGACCTGGCCTGGAGAGGACGGCAACGATCCAAGAAACGGGAGAACGTACGTGTATGGTGCCTACTGGGAGGCTGGGCTTCGAATCTTCGACATCTCCGATGTGCCCCACCCGGACAAGGATATGGCGGAGTACCTCTGGCACGGCTCGCTGTGCCGACTCTCTGGAGGCACGCAAGCGGGCTGCATCTGGCGCGCTCCCGAGGTCGGACTGTGGATGGACTTCGAGGACTTCGACGGTGATGGGGAGCCTGACAGCGGCACCACGGGCAACGAGAACGGGGGGCGTGCCTCATACATCCACTACGCAGAGCCGTTCGACGAGATGGTCGATGCCAGCCACCTTGGCTACCCCCAAGGCAAGAGGCATCTGACGATGCTGGCAACCGAAGTCCTGGAGACCTCGGTGGGAACGGGGATGGCTTACCTGCTGGACACAACCGACTACGAGGAGGTCAATGGCAACGTCCGCTTCCAGCCCAAACTCATTCACGGATGGGAAATCCCATTCGCTTGGGAGCACTTCATTCCTGGTGGCGAGGAGTGGTTGCTGTTCAGCCCTCACAACGCCGACACCGAGATCTTCCAGACCGGGCTGCCAGGCTTTCCCGACAACAGCCACGGTGGGGCGTGGGATGCTAGAATATACCTCTCCGGCTACCACTCGGGTCTGTGGGTTATCGACGTCGAGTCGTTGATGGCAGCAGGTCTTGCGGAAGGCAATAAGACCGATGCGCACATGGATGCTACCATCGGCTACCACTTGCCCCACGCGCAGGACGGGGTCGCGCCCGACAGCTCGTTCTACGACTTCGGCTGGACGCCCTTCCTGTGGGCTGCAGAGCACCATGAGGGCTACACGTATCTGTCCTGCATCACGAGCGGGATGTACATCGTCCAACTCGACATCGATGCCCCATACGGCATCCCAATCGGTTCGTGATGCGGTTCTGCAGAAGACGGAAACGGATTAGGTGCACGTTCATATCGGAGTTTGACTCGGAGCGAGGCAATGGCAGCGTTGCGAATGTGGCTGATGGTCGCGCTGATGATACTTGCACCGCTCTCGGGCTGCCTGTCATTTCTGGATGACGAGGGCGAGGATGGCGATGATTGGGAATGGGTAGACCCGGTGATAGAGATCGAGGACGCCAACCACTCCCACGGCGACATGCTCGCCCATCGCCTCTCGACGCCTAACGCCGAACTGATCGACTACCACAACCTCAACTGCGACGGCAACGTCAAGCCGCCCCCGGAACTGGACAACGTGGCCGGAAGGCCCTGCTACGACGACTGGAAGAACGTCGGTCCGACACCCGGGGACAATTCGGAGGTTGCCATAGAGGGCAATTTCGACGAGGACTGCGAGATCCACGCCGACGGCAGTGGCGGCTGCTTTGCCTATGTCTCGAGCTACAACCAGTTCGAGATCCTCGACATCAGCGAGCCGAACAACATCCGGCTGTTGTCCACCTACTACGCCGAGGTCGCGAGGATGATCGACATCAAGGTCACCAAGGATAACAACTGGGTGCTGGTCAATCACGAGCTTACCAATAGCGAGCTCGACCCGATCCCCAACGACGATGACGCCAATAGCGGCATGAATCGCCTCGACGTCATCTACGTTGGGGACAAGACCAGTCCGATCAAGGTCGCCGAGTGGAACAACCCCCCTGCAGGCTTCCACAACCAGGACCTGGCCGTGTACTGCGACTGGGACGGTGCTGTGGACTTCACTGAGGAATGCAGCCTGTTCCTATTCGGGGCGGATCCCTACCCCGAGATGATCGAGGGCGGCAGCGGGACGACCTACAAGGGAACCCAGATATTCTACGTGCCCCGGGGCTTCGAGTCCTGGCTGCCCAACCAGAACGAGGAGCAGCAGAACTCTAGCCGCGAGATCATTCGATGGGGGGGCTACACCCCGGAGCCGGACACCACCTGCGGAGGCTCGATCTTCAACCACGACCACGTCTACTTCGTCCACCCAGTCACGAATCAGCGTCTGCTAATCGCCTCCTACTGGGGAGCGGGCCTGCGCATCGTTGACGTCAGTGACCCGCCGACCGTAGCCGATCCCTTCGGGATAGCGTGGCCCCCGGAGGTCGGTCGTTGGCTAGGATGCCCGACGGCAGACGACGGGTGGTACGGCCCGGAGGGCGGTGGCCATGCCAATATGGCTCCCGAGGAGTGGCTCGACTCCGCTCAGGGCAACGACAATATCCACTACGCAGTGCCCTACGACCACCTGGTCTGCAGCGGCATCAGCGAGTACGTCCCCAAAATGGAGTGGCCTGTGGAATGCGGCTCGGGACCGGATGACGCAACTTATGGGGCGAATTGGCGGCACTACACGATCATCGCACCCGAGTACGGCTCGAACGACAACCATTCCGGCTACCTGTGGACCATCGACACCACTGATCCTGCCAAGCCCTTCCTAGTCTCCAAGTGGAGGCTCCCCGGGGAGGGCATGAAGGAGAATGGCAGCCATCCCCAGCACTGGATACCAGGTGGCTACATCTACAGCCCGCACAACGGCGACACCGGTACCGGTGGCCACATCTACTGGGCCCACTACCACGCGGGGACGTGGGCCACGGACCATGGCCACATCTGGGAGGAGCTCGTGTGGGAGAACGGTGTTCCCGAGCCCGACCGTGGTTTCCAAGCCATAGTGGAGCTGGCCCCGACCCATACCATCGGTTACTACCTGCCTGCAGGTCCCGAATGGATGGACAACGCCACTGAGTCGCTCGGATATGACATGGCAGACTGCTGGGCCTCGTGCATGATCCCATTCGACTGGGGCCTGCAATATGACCCACGGGGATTCGTCTACATCTCCGAGATGGTCAGCGGAATCTACGTGGTGCAGTTCGACGAGGACTTCGACCCCAGGTTCGACTACCCCCCACTCTGGGCCATCGAAGCGAGCGAGAATTGAGGTTCGATATGCGCAACGAGGCGCTGGTCGCAATACTGGCAATCACTCTGTTAATGCCCATAGTGGCGGCTCATGGGGCGAACGAATACGCATTCATCATGAGGGGTGCGAGCATTCAACCCAGCGAAGCGAACGTCGTGCAGAACGACTCAATCGTTTTCTTCAACGTTGTAGATTACAACCGCACGATTCTAATAGACATTGATGGAGATGAGACTTACGACGAGAGGTGCGAAACCGCTCCTTCGAACTCATCGTCCATCAAGGACGAGTGCGTATTCTGGATGGAACCCGGCAAATGGGAGCCTGGGCCCTACCAGGTGGATGTATTCTCCAACGGAACCCTATGGAAATCCCTGAATCTCACCCTAGTGCATGACCTCCACGAGGATGACGGGCCCCCTCCTGGTTACGATTTCAACACCGAGGAGAATGGGGGCGGGGCCGAAGTTGATGGCATGGAAGAAGGGCTCAGGAATTTGGCCATCGTTCTGTTCACGGCCTCTTTCGTAATTTGGCTAGCAAGGAGGGAGGGGGATGAGTAGAAAGGCATCAGCATTGGTTCTCACCCTCGTCATCCTGTCCACGGGGTGCCTTGGAGGCGCGGAGCCCGATGTATTCTACGGTGATGACATCACCCCGGCAGTGGCCGTGGACGAGTTCGTTCTAGTGGACGAGAACGGGGAATACGTGTCATTATCCCAATTCGAGGGTAAGGTGGTGGTGGTTAGCTTCCTGTTCACAAGGTGTCCCGACATCTGTCCGGTGGTCAGCGCCAACCTAGCGTACATCGTTGAGGAACTGGGTGAGCGTCATGGCACTGAGGTTCAGATTCTGACCATCACTGTCGACCCCTGGACAGACAACTCCTCTGTATTGCGCGATTACGCGAGCACGAGGGGTCTTGGATGGCCGCACCTGACTGGCGGGGTAGTCGACCTAGAGCCCGTGTGGATGAACTTCGATGTGGGGCTTACCACCTACGACTCCGACGTCGATGGAGACGGTGTCGCCGACGGTTTCGACAACTGCCCCGATACCCCCTCGGGCGAGGAAGTGGATGAGAATGGCTGCGGCCTAGAGACTCAGCAGACCGAGGGCGACGTCACTGTCAAGCACCATCCGCTGGCATACTGGGTGGACCACACGACGGGAACCATAATCGTGGACAAGCAGATGCGACAGAGGGTTTGGTGGGGCGATACCGACTGGAATCCTGAATTAGTGCTGGAGGACATAGAGTACTTGGTCGCCGAAGTGTGAAATAGGCTCGGAAAAGGGGGGTCAGCATGAGCGCTCGCACGGTCGCCCTCCTATTCTCGCTAATTCTCCTGCTGCCAGGATGCCTGGGCTCGGGCGAGGAGGGGGTCGTGTTTCTGGGTACTGAGTACAGGGATCCGCCGGAGGCTCCTGACTTCACACTGAAGAATCAAGACGAGAAGCTAGTCAGTCTTTCCGAATACGAAGGGAGGGTCGTCGTGGTCGCCTTCATCTACACCTCGTGCCCGGACGTGTGCCTAGTCATATCCTCCAAACTGCACTACGTCAATCAGAACCTGGGGGGCTATGACGATGACGTGGGAATCCTCTCCGTCACCATCGACCCGGCGCGGGACACGGTCCCTCACCTCTCCGAGTGGACGCAGGCCATGGGGTTCGAATGGGATCATCTGACCCATGAGAGGGGGTCGGTGATGCAAGCGGTCTGGGACGATTGGAACGTCGTTGTGGACGCGAGTCACATCACCAACAGCCTGCCTCCCGAGGGTGCGCACAATCGTTTCGCAGTACTGTTCCCGGACAACTCCACCCTGCAGATCGACTACCCCTACGAACAACTGCCAACAGGGGCCAAGGCCGATGAGTTCGCAAGGCTCGCCTTCGAGAGGAGCAACACTACCATGGACATGGGAATTGGGGCAATCGGCAACTTCACGGCAAACTCTTCTTGGAGCTGGGGGCTTCACAGATGGGATAGTTCCGAACAAGTCTGGACCATGGAGCAATCGAGTCTCTCCGAGATTTCGATGGCTGGTTTCACCCACTTCGCATGGGTGGCTGGCGGCTCCAACATCAGCCTCCTCCCCCCGGGGGAGGACTGCATGGGACATGGCTGGATAATGGGCTCCGGGGCGAGTGCCCACTGCATGTGCGACGATGGCTGGGAGCGTGATGGCGATGACTGGCTGACATGCGTGTCGGAGGGAGGCCAGACGAACGGAACCGACCCGCATGAGGAGAGCCTGGGGGAATACGAGGTCGGGCACTCCACTGTGACATTCATCATTGACGAGCAGCAGAGGAAGAGGGTCGCCTATTCGGGAATCAACTGGGATGCAGATGATTTCCTGCAAGACATCAAAGCACTGGTTGACGAGTGAGCCACGGCTGGTAGGGAACTCAGAGGAGAGGCATACTCCGGAGCCTCTCGAGGTCTGGCTGATAGAGCTGGCGAATGTCGTCCAAGTCCAGTATGAGCATTGCGAGCCGCTCGAGGCCCATGCCCCATGCGCAAACAGGCCACTCCGTACCCAATGGCTCAGTCACCTCTGGGCGGAAGATACCCGATCCGCCCAGTTCCATCCACTCCCCCCTCCACAGTATTTCGACCTCTGCACTCGGTTCCGTATATGGGAAGTAGGCTGGCCTGACGCGTACTTCTGGATAGCCCATTTTGGCGTAGAACGTCTTGAGGGTCGAGAGCAGCATCGGCAGACTTGCCTCTGGTTCGTGGATTATTCCCTCAATCTGGTGGAACTCCGGCATGTGCGTTCGGTCGATGGTCTCCTGACGGAACACCCTGCCGATTCCGAATACGCGGGAAGGAACGTGTGGATTCTCGGCGATGTGGCGAACCGTGTTCACCGTAGTGTGTGTTCGGAGGAGGGCACGCTGTGCCTCCTCTTTGTCGAAGGTCCCGCCCCACCCCCTGCTCCCTGTGTCGTGTCCGTGCTCATGCACTTTGGCCCACAAGTCGAGATACCCGTCCTCAACCTCTATTCGCTCGGGTTGCGAGAGGTAGAACGTGTCCTGCATCGTCCTTGCCGGATGCGACTGTGGGATGTACAGTGCGTCCATATTCCATCCGGCGGACTGGACGTAATCCCCCTCGATCTCCGAGAAGCCCATCTCAAGGAAAACAGAGCGGATGCGCGCAATCAGTGCCTGCATCGGGTGGGTCCTGCCCCCAATTGGGATCGGGGAGGGGGCGTTGACGTCGAAGGGCTTGAACTCGGCCTCCTTCCACGCCTCGGTCTGTAGGATATCGGGTGTCAACTCGCCGATCATGTCGACGTCATCAAGCTCGGAATCATCGACGGATGCACCCTCCTTGGTCAAAGACCAGGTCCTTGACACCGTATCCTCGTACTCGATTAGCCCCCCTCTCGAGGCGAAGTGCTCGACCATGGCATCATCCAGTGACGAAGACTCCTTCGCCCCCTCAGCGAGGCTCTGGATGAAGCCGGACCTCTGGTCGATGGCTTGCGTGACCGCGTCATCGTCTTCCACGACGAAGGATCCTCCCTCGATACTGATCCCGAGTCCCTTCAACAGGCCTACCCCGGGTCCAGTCTCGCTACGGTCGAAGCCGGCGGACAGAAGGGATTTCATGGACCGTTCCGAAACGACCTGTTCGCTGATCCACTTCCACAGACGTGATTCCAGAAGGCCTTCGTCAGAGGCCTTGTTGCCTTCGGGTCCCAAGTAGACCAATCTTGACCTGCTCTCCTCCACGTCTACCAGCCCCCCCTCATGCAATGCCTTGCCGGCACCCGCTACATGCACTTGGTCGGTCCAACCGGTCTCTGCCAGCAAATCTTCCAGGGCCCACTTCCTCGAAGGGTCGGTGAGCATGGCCCTGAGCATCCTTCGCTCTTTATTGCCCAGAAGCATCACGACCCCTCCGCGCCCCCGAACCATGTTGGTCACTTGACGATTGCCGAAGAGGAAGCGTTGGCTCGTTCATTCTTCCTCTGAAGCCCAAAGTTCCGTTCCGCATGAAGAGCATGTGAATTGCCTAGGCTTCACTCCCCCTACCCATTCCAAGTGAGCGCAACGACCGCAAAGAATCGATGTCCGGATCGGCTTGCTCAACGTTGTGTCGAGCCGGTACATTACCCTCCCGGCATCGGGCATCTTCGCGTGATCGGGTTCCCAGGGGGATACCCTCAATTCCTTGGGACCCCCATCCGGGCCCATCCCAATTCCCATCAAGAGCAGAATGACGCCACCAATGGAAAGTGGAGCGGCAACAGCGAGGGCGAATAGGGAGGCCTCGGAGAGCGTCACCCCGGCGCCCAGGGCTATGCAGACCCAGCCCGCAATCATGGTATTGAGCCGTCTGTTCGAGCCGACTAGGGTGCCTTTCACGGGCACGGGCCGGGGTCCGCTCGTATCAGCCTCGCGAGGGGCGGTGGCAGGGTGTAGGGTTCAAGTGGAGGGGGTGGGCGTGTTTTGACACGCCTCAGTAGCTCAGCTCGGTAGAGCATCTGATTTGTAATCAGACGGCCGGGGGTTCAAATCCCTCCTGAGGCTCCTATGCAAACTTGAAACGGCGTTTGGGCTACCGGGGAGCGTGAGTGCCACGATAATAGACGGAAAGGCCATCAGCCTCGAAATCGAGGATGAACTCAAGGTGCGGGTCGATTCCTTGGGACAAAACGGCATCCAGCCGCACCTAGTGGTTGTGCTGGTAGGGGATGATGCGGCCAGCCACGTGTACGTCAGGAACAAGCAGCGCGCTTGCGACAGGACTGGGGTCGGAAGCACCCGAATTGACCTGCCATCAACCAGCACCCAACAGGAAATCCTAGACATTATCTCCGATCTAAACGGCGACGAGTCCGTTCACGGCATTCTCGTCCAGAGCCCTCTCCCCCGAGGGGTTGATGAGTTTCGAATCGCTTATGCCATCGACCCCCGAAAGGACGTCGATGGCTTCCATCCGACGAATCTCGGCAGGCTCGTGCAGGGCGACACAAGGGGCATGCTGCCTTGTACGCCAGCTGGAGTAATGAGGCTCCTTGAGGAGACTGGAGCAGATCTAACCGGCTCCAAGGCCGTGGTACTCGGGAGATCGAGGATAGTCGGGATGCCGATGGCGTTACTACTGGCTCAGAAGGGCGTCGATGCCACGGTGACCATAATCCACTCCAGGAGCAATGAACCCTCATTTCTCTGCAGGGGTGCCGATCTATTGGTGTCTGCGATAGGCAGGCCAGGGACGGTTGGGGCCGAATGGGTCAAGCCGGGAGCCATAGTGATAGACGTAGGGGTCTCTAGGATAGAAGATGGCTCGGTACCCTCAGGCTCGCGGCTAGCGGGAGATGTCGATCCCTCGGTCTCGGAGGTTGCAGGGTGGCTCACTCCCGTTCCAGGGGGTGTGGGCCCCATGACCATCGCCATGCTGCTAGCCAACACCGTAAGGGCTGCAGAGGATATTTCCCCCTAGTCAGAAAATCCCGAGTTCGAACTTGCCATCCTCGGTAGCATGGACCTTGGGGTCCCAGAGCGGGGTGAATGTCAGGTTCACGTGGACGCTCTCAATACCATTCGTGGAGAGTGCGGATCGGTGGACAGCGGCCATTAACTCGGGTGCTACGGGGCATCCAGGACTAGTAAGTGTCATGTCAATCTCAGCGTGATTCCCCTCTATCCTGACCGAATATATCAACCCCAGATCAATGACGGAGAGTTTCATCTCGGGATCCTCCACATCAATCAGGGAAGCCATGATATCCGCTTCCTCGACCATGTTATCGCCTCATACGAGTTTGCCCGCATCTTCACGGACCCGTCTGAACATGTTGAGGAAGCCATTGGCCCTGCTGGGGGTTAGCGAAGACGTGATTCCCATGGCGTCGGCATAGTCGGGCTCCATCTGGGCCACCACAGACGGTTCCACCCCATTCACCGCTATCGCTGTTACTGCCATCAGTCCCTGTACAACCTGAGCATCAGCCCCACAACGAAGCAAGAACCCCCCGGCATCATCGACCGAGCAAATCACATGGGCGCGGGATTGGCAGCCGTGAACCTGATTCTCGTCCTTCCACTCATCCGGGGGGAGGGGGGTTGGGTGACGCTTGGCGTACTCGAACAAGAGTTCGTATCTCTCCATTGAGTCGAAGCAATCCGAGAACTCCTCAACAATCGGGTCAAGATGCTCAGGCCAAGTCCTCTCTGACCTCATGGAAAAGCGTCCATGCGGTCTGCCTTGAACGTGACTAAGAGTCGCATTCAGGAGAATCTCTCGACGATGTAACGCAGGTGGTCGATGAAGGCCTCAGCCTCCTCCATGGTATTGTAGATCCAAAAGGAGGCACGGTTGGTCGAAGGTACGCCCAGGGCGTCCATCAGAGGCTGGGCGCAGTGGTGTCCTGTTCTCACCGCGAATCCTCCCTCGTCTAGGAGCAACGCAAGGTCCAGCGACTGGATGCCCTCATGCAGGAAGGAGATCGCGCCGCTGCTGTCTTCCCTCTCAGGCTCGCCGTAGATTTTGATTCCGGGTATTTCCCTCATCTGGGCCGCGGTCCACGAAGCAAGGACGTTGACGTGCTCGTGTAACTCCCTCATGTCAAACTGGTCAAGCCACTCGACGGCAGCGCCCCATCCGATGGCTTCGGCGATTCTGGGGGTGCCTGTCTCGAACATCGCGTTTCCGTCCTGAAATGTAGATTCCTCCATGGTGACTCGCTTTATCATCGAGCCACCGGTCATGAAGGGCCCCATCTCAGCCATCGCGTCCTTCTTGACCAGAGTGCATCCGATTCCAGTGGGGCCGGCCATCTTGTGGGCTGAGATAGCGATAAAGTCGGCTCCTAGCGAGTCGAAGTGTATCCTCTCATGCGGCGCGCTCTGGGCACAGTCAATCAACACCCGGGCCCCGGCTGAATGAGCAATCTCGATGATTTCCTCTATGGGGTTCCGTACCCCCAATACGTTGCTGGTGTGAACCACGCAGACTAGAGAGGCGCCTTCCAGTGCCACTTCGAGGGCATCCATGTCCAAAGTGAATGACTCGGTTTCTATCGGCACGAACCTCATCTCGACTCCCTTGTCGACTGAGAGTTGCTGCCATGGTACGATGTCAGCATGGTGCTCCATCTCAGTCAACACCACCACGTCCCCCTCACCGAGTTTCTCACGTGCCCACCCATAGGCAACTAGGTTGATTGCCTCGGTGGCACCGCTGGTGTAGATCAGTTGGTCGGCGGACGTACCGAAGTATGAGGAGATCTTGTCCCTTGCACCCTCTAGCGCCGACGTTGCCTCATCTGCGAGCGTATGGTTGGCACGGTGGGCGTTGGAGTTGTACTCTTCGTAATACCTGGACATCGCATCGATTACGCACTTCGGCTTCTGCGAGGTGGCCGCGTTGTCGAAGTAGACGAGTTGCTTGCCATTTGGAAGACGGCGGCTGAGGATTGGAAAGTCCGCTCTGATTGCCTCGATATCCAGTGCCAAGTCATCCCCACATTGTTCGAAGGAACGCCCCCCTATCAAGGCGGCGTGTGGTTAGAAAACGAGCGATATTGCGGAATGCCTATTTCCAGACACCTCTCTGATGAACTCGATGGCACGTTACTCGGGACAGGAAACCGTCGACAGACTGGGCAGTCTCGATTTGAACCTAGACGGTGAAGTAGTAAATCTTGCAATCGTTGGTTCGAGCAGCTTCTACGACTTTGAGATATTCGAAGAGATTGTGGAAGACTGGGTCAGCAAATACGGCTACCCAGACCTAGTCATCGTCGGCGGCGCTAGTGGAGTGGACTACATGGCCGAGCGCTGGACTGATGCCAACATAATCCCAATAGCAGTGTTCTCCGAGGAGTGGGATGACCCCACTAGGAGCCTCGTCGACAGGGGCAGGGCTGAGGCGCCCAACACCCTTACCGAGAAGATCCTCAATGCAGCGACCCACTTACTAGCTATTCCATCGCCCACGAGTAAGTGGACCATGGTAGTAATCGATCAAGCCGAAGACAGAGGCATCCCCACAGAAGTCAGAGAAGTGGGCTAGTCGCTCGCGCATGGAACGCCATCTGGTGCTCGCGCCGGGATTTGAACCCGGGTCCTCGCCTCGAAAGGGCGAGATGATGGACCGGACTACACCACGCAAGCGACAAGGTCCCGAGTCGCGTCGTTTACATAATCGGTTCGTCGAGCCTACTCTTGCTCGGCTGCATCTGGCTCTTGGCCCAATCCGTACCACCAAGAACTCAGTGGGGCGAACGCTACCACGGAGGCCATTCCTAGGGTGAGCCAGAACCACGGGTTTTCAAGCTGTGCTAGGAACTCCTCGCCCCAAATGCCAAGGACCATGACCTCCAATCCGAACCTTATGCTACGCCCGAACAAGCCCGCAGCGATGAAGATCCTGAGATCCATCCTGCCCGCTCCTGCGGTCCATGCTAGGACCTTGTAGGGGATGGGGGAGAGCGCTGCGACGAAAATTCCCGCCCAGCCGTACCTAGAGATCAGTTCCCCCAGTCTACGGGATGTCGCGGGCTTGGCGAACCTAACCAGCAGAGGCCTGCCCCCGTACAATCCAATCGCGTATCCACCCAAGGAGCCGATGACGCTTGACAGGGTGACGACAGTGAAAATCAGTAGCAGATCGAGAAGGTTGTCCGCGGCAAGTGACATTGGCATTACGAGGAGGTCGGGGGGGACTGGCTGCAGAGCGGCCTCTGTCGCTGAGACTATTGCGAGGCCCAGCAGACCAAAGCCGTCGGCCCAATCGATTACCGACTGAGTTAGGTCCTCGAACACACCTTCTCGTCACTTGTGCTCGACATAATCGTTGCTTATGCTGGACACCTGTCCCGAACGAACCCGACCTCTATGTGCACAACGGCCACCGGGAACCATGGCTTCGGTGGAGGTGCTCGATACGGCGGCGTTGATTGCATGGCCCCTAGAGAGGATTGAGGGGGGGATGGTACTTGAGTCTCAGAGGGAGGAGTTGTCCAGAGTTGCGCCCGATCGCTTGGCCCTCCTCGATGCCGTGGAGGTCAACTGGGCATCTCCGGGAGATGCCGCAATCGAGGCAGCAGGAAAGCTAGCCATGCAAACCGGTGACATAGCCGGACTCTCGTCCACCGACCTAAATCTCCTTGCTTTGGCGATGGAGCATGAGGCTATCCTGTTCACCGACGACTACCGGCTGCAAAACCTATGTGGGAAGGGGGGGATTCCCTGGGCCTCGGTCTCAACCAGGGGAATCAGTGCAATCTGGTCGTGGGAAGTCAGATGCTCGGGATGCGGGGTCGAACAAGAAATACCGTCGCAAACCCCTTTGACAAAGGGGGACATCGGGACCTGTTACGTCTGCGGATCACCGCTTAGAATCAAGCGTAAGATGTAACTACTCCTGCTCGGAAGCGACTTCCTCGGTCATGCCACCGCGATCCATGTCGTCCATGGAATCTAGGCCTGTGGCCTGATCCAAGCCCTTCTGAAACTCGCCCTTGGCACGTCCTACATTTCGAGCGAGCTCGGGAATCCTCTTCGCCCCGAATAGGAAAATCGCTATTCCAACGAGGAATACCATCTCAGTTGGTCCAAGGGCCATGCTATCGACTACAGGTGGAAGGGTCCTCGTTCAAATGCTTCGGCAGAATGAACTGTCACCCACCGGAAACAGGTGGGAGGAATGCAATCTCAGCGGCATCGTTGAGCATCGAATCAAGATTAGAGGTGATATTGCCGTCAATTGCGACTCTGAGGCCGGATTCTATCATGTCCACTAGTTGGAATCTCTCGGCCAATTGCAGCGCAGTGGTTCCCTCTTCTAGGGCTACTTCGATTTCCCTCGCACCGACCTTCTCTGCCAGGGGGCCGAACATCAGCATCTTGACCTTGATGGCGCATCCGAGTTCAGAGTCGTCAATCACATGTTTCGGAGTCAATCGGTTAACTTCAATGCACCTGCCCAATTATTAGCCGTCTTAACTAATCGAGGTAGGGATTTGAATGCTCGAGGCTGTGGTCTTCGACTGCGATGGCGTTCTCGCCGATAATGGATCTTCTTGGCAAATCATTCACCAACGTTTCGGTACTGAAAATGACAAGGCGCTTTCTGGCAATATTACCCTAGATCTTTTTCTGGACGGCAAAATATCAGAGGCGGATTTCGTCGAGGACGACATTCGCAGATGGAGAGCGGTGCAACCGGAGATACACAGGGACGATATTGCTCGCTGCTACAGTGGTTTCAGCCTGATGGATGGCGCCCGTGATGTGGTCGAGGAGTTGCGGTCTAGAGGGGTCTTCGTAGCAATAATATCCTCGGGAGTGGATCTTTTCGTCGGCGCGATAGCGGGCATGCTCAAGGTCGACGACTGGGCTGCGAACGGCTTTGAATGGGATGATGAGGGGTGGCTGGTGAAGGGCCTCCCGACCAGAGTCTTCTCTCACAATAAGGGCCTCATGGTGGAGAAGCTAGTTGAAATCAACGGATTCACGCCCGCAGGCGTCGTTTGTGTCGGGGACTCGAGCACCGATCTGTCCATGCAGATTGAAGGGTCCAGATTCATCGGTTTCAACCCTGCTAGGCAACGAGCGATCGGCGCTTTCGAGAGTGCGGGCGTCCCCATTGTGGCCAAAAAGAACCTAAAGGAAATCTGGCCTCATTTGTACCCTGGGGAGGGGTTTCCCGGTTCAAGCGAACGGGATTGAGGCTGTGGCGTATGTGTGCAGGTTAACCACAGTCAAGATGCAGGGCTTGGGTTGGAATCCCAGCATCCTCTGGAAGTCGGTTTGGTCCTGCCACGTGGAACTGTGAACTATGGTTGTGCCCTTATGGCTTCCAACGAAGTGCCCATGCACGTGCCCGGTTACGAAAATATCGGGAATCACCGGAATGACTAACCTGTCCTCGGGCTCGGGTGAGAGGGGCGTCTTCCCACCCCATGATGGGGCTAGGTGCCGTCTTTCTAGCATGGCGCGCATCGCCATCTCCGGCTTCGAGTAGGTTACTGACCTTAGAGTAGCGACGAAGTCGTCGATGCTCTTGCCGTGGTATGAAAGGATTCTCACACCATGAAGGCTGAAGTCACAGGGATTGCCTACGAAAACAGTGTTTGAGTAGTCCTGTTGGACCTCTGGATCGAGTGCTGGTTGCGGTTCTGCGGGCCTGACCGCGTCGTGGTTTCCTGGGAGCATGATTACATCGACCCAATCGGGAACGTCCTCTAGGATTCTCGCTAGCTCCCCATACTGCTTGAACAGATCCTTGATTGAAAGATGCCTCTCTTGACCAGGGTATATTCCCACGCCATCGACGCCATCGCCACTCAAGACAAAGTACTTGACCGTACGAGCCAGTGGGTCGGTATTGAACCATCGAATGAGCTTCTCCCACTGCGAGGAGAGGAAGGTCTTGCTACCTAGATGGATGTCGGAGAGGAACGCGGCCGAGATGGCTGATTCCTTACCTGCCTGTTCCTTGGAGTGGTTTCCCAAGGGGGGTTTGTGGATGTCCCTGACCCAGAATGGGGAGTCCCTATCGCCTGACAGGAAATATCCGCTCGCCCCGATGATCTCGTCATCCATGAGTCCGTCCAACGAGGGGTGAAGTGGGGTGGCGTCCGAAGGGGGGTTGAGCAGGCACGAAATCTGCGCAGACTCGTCCTCGACCACAAATCTGAGTTTTCCAGTGCGTGTCCATCTCACCTCACTAACCAGCCCTACTATTGTGATTTCGTAGTCCTTGGAGTTGTGGCGCTGGCGGTTCCTCCAAGCTTCGACATTGCTAGTGGGCCTTCGAGGGAGGGTCCTCGAAGTCAGCATCATGTCTCGAATCTGAGACAAGCGACTCCTGAAGCATAACTGGATGTCGCTCAGCCTTCCCTCGGTCGTCGATTGCCCTGTGATGTCGAAGTGGACTTGAATCTCCGCATCGATATCCCTAGCCTCCATAGGGAAGTCCTCGGCGCTGTAGTTGGACGAGAATTGGGGCTTGGGTGGCGGAGAAGGGGGCGTCGAGCGAACCGGCGCTAGCGCCCTTCCTATCGGGGACTCGCTCTCCGACTCTGACAAGGTTGTCTGGGAGGTGATGGTGACAGGGGATTCCTCGATTGATTGCTCACTTGGTACGATGGCCATCAGTTCATCAATCGTGCTCTCATTAAGGAGGTGGACCCCGGATGAATTAGCTGCCTCTATCAGCGGGAGGAGGCTCGGTAGTTCCTCAATCCTCCCGCGGGCGCTGGCTTGGGCCAGAAGGCCGGCAGCGGCGAGTGTTTGGCACCTCTCTTGCCAGGTCCCGGAGGCCATGCGCCCACTATCAAGTGGGGACGCCCATGATGGTATCGTTTGTGGCAGTTGAGTTAGGGGTGCTACTCGTCCCAATCAGTCAGCGATGCTAGATCGACGTTCTTCAGTGACTGGGCAACGGTGCTCTTGGCGGATACCCAAGCGATTACGCCCTCCCACTCCTCTGACTTCGGGTCGAGGTTCTCGGTTCCCTCCTCACCGGGGGCCTTGGGCTTGGAGGAATCCATTTTCCCAGTAGGTGATGTTCCCTTCTCACCATCATTGGCCCTATCGAGGGCCTCTATTGCGAGTCGTAGAGCAAAGGATGCGAACGACCTCTTGTTATCGAGCCTGTCATTTTCGCCGAAATCCATCCTCCTGACGAGAAAATAATCCTCCGCGATGACTGCGACGTGCACTCGGCCCACTTCCTTGCCGTCCCCGGTGCCTCCAGGACCGGCTATGCCAGTGATCGCTAGTGCGATATTGGACCCTGATTTGTACCTCGCTCCACGTGCCATTTGAACGGCGACCTTGTGCGAGACAGCACCCGAATCGCCTTCGTCTAAGGAAGATCTCTCGACACCGAGCTCCCTAATCTTCGACTCATTAGAATAAACTATCCAGCCTTGCTTGTACCAAGAGCTGGCTCCAGAGATATCAGTCAGGATGGAAGCGATCAAACCGCCGGTGCATGACTCAGCAGTAGAGATGGTCCACCCAAGCTTGCGAAGGCGATGCGTCAACCTAGACGCCAGGGCTGCAGCCTCCTCGACCACGAAATACAGTCATGGTATCTACTATTGACCTTTTCAGTCACATTTTCGATGAACAATGAATCAAATCTAAACTTTGATTCCCTCAGGATGGTGGGTCCGGCAGGAATTGAACCTGCGATCTTCGCTTTGTAAGAGCGACGTCATAACCCCTAGACCACGGACCCTGAGAGGTCCGAAGAGCAATGCATTCAAATCCCCTATGGTCAATATTGCGGTCTGAGGGTGGGGATGCCAATGATGACCGACTTGCTCGAGAGGCTGAGTTCTGCGGGCTTGCCTCTCAACGAAACGATTACTGGGGCGATGACGTCAATCGATCCTGCTGACTTCACTGACTTTCATCTCGAGCCGTTCTGGAATGACCGCCCCGTTCCCTTCCTATTCACTGATTTTGGTGCCACTAGGACCATCTCGGCCCCCCATATGATCGTCACGCTGCTGCATCATCTAGAGGTTCACGAGGGACAGCACATTCTGCTCATTGGATCCAAGGGGGGTTATCTGGCATCTCTACTCGACCATATAGTAGGGCCCGAAGGGGCAGTGACAATCATCGAACCGCATCAGGAAGTTCGGATGCACACTGAGGAGAGGCTCGAGATGCATACTCAATCAGGCCTGATTAGGGTGCTGCCGCCTCACTCCCTGGGGCAACCGGGCGAGATGGGGAGATCCATCGATAGGGTTCTGATTACGGGTGCCGTCAGATCAATTCCGGAAGGGGTCGATCATATGGTGGATGATGGTGGATTCGTATTGGGCCCCTTTGGAGGGCCTGTCCATCAGAGGCTAGTCAAGAGAGAACGTCAGGGGAATGATTGGTTCGATACCGATCTGGGTGGCGTCGTTTTCGGGCCCATGGACGTGGGAGAATCCGAACGAGGGCCCTTGGACCCCCTGTCTCTGGCCAATCACATAGAGGATGCCCTGAGCCTGATTGGCGGGATAGTCGACATCGAGGAAGATACAGTTGATAGGGTGGAGGATCTGATTAGTTCGCTTAGGGGAATGCCTTCGGACCTACCTCAAATTGACGAGGACTCCACCGAAGAGGACATCTTGGAGCACCCCGTTGTGGACCTGCTGATGTCCGAGATTGAATGGCTTGGGCCCCTATGGCCCCTCTTCAACGAGTATCTCTCGCTTGACATAGCCAACCCTAGCTCGCCTGACGAGGATGACGAGGCACGTTACATAGGCGGTCACGAGGATCTCGTACCCTAATTCAGAATCGTAGCGTTCTAACAGTCTAGTCACGTCGGAGCAACGTGAAGCATCCGGCTTTCTCCCGTCTTCAACACAAGGACGTGCGACAGAGGAGGCTTGCCGTCAAGAGGCTCTTCGAACTGGACGACCCAGAGTCGCTCAGTGGATTCATCCCCCTGCTTAGTGATGAGGACCCCTGGTTCAGGAAGAAGGGCATGGAGGCAGTGGGGAGGTGGATAGGTCAAGGTCAGGGGAAAGTGGTAGAGATGCTGGCCGAATCCCCCTATCCCGAGCAGAGGGTTCTCGCGGCTAATCTCGCATTTCGCGGCGAAGGATGGGCAGGGGTGCTGCTTGGACTATGCGAAGACCCGGAGGCGTCAGTTAGGCTCGCTGCTTGGAAGGCCAGACTGGGAGTTGAAAATAGTAAGGTTGCCACAGTGATTACACTGGCGCTAAAGGACGAGGAAGTGGAAGTCAGGCGGATTGCCCTACGGAGACTGTCGTTTATGGAGGTGGTAGATCCAATTCTCCTGGGGGCAATGTTGAGCGACCCCAGTCCAAGGGTGGTTTCGGCCGCAATTTCGCTAGTGGAAAAGCGATTAGAACTCAGTGAAAATCCCGAGATTGAAACTCAACTAATCGCGATTGCCGAGGGTGGAGAAGGGGTGATGAGAGCGGCCGCCATAGGCGTCCTCGCTGGCAAGTCCCTAGACTCTCCAAACATTGCGGCATTAGTGCTAGATCTGGTCGAGGACGGGTCGTCAGGATTAGTTAGTAGCCTTGTAGCCGGTTTGAGAGGTGTCGCCTGGTGGAATATTGGGGGATTCGCTGACAGGCTTGTGACCTCCGCTGACGATGGACTGGTTGCTAGGCTGCTCAGAGGGGAGCGGTCCGATGAGGTCGTCCCTATACGAAATGCAATTCTATCTGACCCATCCAAGAGCAGTTTGCTGAGGGCCAGGATAATCGAGGACTTGATTGGCAGACGGGTCGATAAGACCACGATTGAGATTGTCAAAAGCCTCTCGGAATCGGGCGAGGAGTCACTATCCACCATTTCTAGAAGCCTGTTATCCGAAGCCGGTTCACTCCATTAGATCGGCTGCTGGCGATAGAAGCCTAGAGAGTGGCATCGAAATCGGTGGGAGATGGTCAGAGAGCCTGTGACGGCTGGTCTTCGGTGGAAACAGATTCCCAAGCATCCCGGCATCAATCACCTCCTTCTTGGTGATGGAGTCCCTGCCGCAACTGGGCCAAACATCTAGTTCTATTGTGTCATCACCGGCATAGTCTACTGATACGCACGGAAGGCACAGGAGGTTGAGCCTCAGAGCCACCTGATGCCTGTGATGACCATCTAGAATCACCCCCGTGTTCTTGTCGATGACTAGAGGGAGGACATAGGCTTTCCAGCGGTGTGTCATCCTCTCCAGCTCGTCGACTTTCTTGGCAATCGTCCCTTCATGAGGCCGGAGAACTTCCAAGGGAACCAATTCGACCTTCACGGGGGCCGCACGAGCCGTGACTCAATATATCTGCGCCCGAAGGCGTGTTACTGTTGGAGTGCGAAATCTGTGGGAGGATTACTTGATCGTCTCGGAGAAGATGACCGAACAGTGCTCAGAAGATTGAGAAATCGCGGTGAGGCTTGGGTTGTTGGAGGGTGGGTCAGGGACTCGCTTTCCGGGAATCAGGCGGGGGACATAGATATCGCGACCACCCTTAGGCCGGAAGAGGTCAAGGAGATATTCCCGCGCTCCCTTATGATAGGCGAGCAGTACGGCACCGTGAGTGTCAGACTCGATGAGTCCAACGCGAGTGAGAGAATTTGGGAGGTTACCACCCTGCGAAGCGAAGGTAGCTACGGCGACGGGAGGAGGCCGGATAATGTTGAGTTCGGCGACGACATAGAAGCCGATCTGTCACGAAGGGACTTCACAATCAACGCCATGGCGATTGGGGACTCAGGCGAACTGGTAGACCCATTCGAGGGGTTGGCGGATCTTGATTCTGGCGTGTTACGCTCGGTTGGGGATGCTTATGACCGGATTGGTGAGGACGGCCTACGAATCATGAGGGCCTTCAGATTCCTAGATCGGGGGAACAGGGGCGTAAGGGACCTCGATTCGAGCCTTAGTGACGCAATCAGCGGAAATCTCAACATGCTAGAGAATGTTTCCAAGGAGCGGGTTGGCTCAGAATTGGCGTTGATTCTCTCCGGCGAAAACGTTGGGGAAATCGTCAATCTGATGAATTACCACGGCGTAATTGGCGCCATCCTCCCAGGAATTTCTATCGAGACGGGTGTTGGCATGACGAACAGGTGGCGTGTCAACCTAGCACTAATTTGCAGTGCTGACGAACGCGAAGGAGGCGAGCTTGGGGGGTTGCTCAGCGGACTCCTGAGGATTCCCAAGGATGTTTCCAAGACTATCGCCTTCCTGCATGACTGCGGGTCTGTTAGACTCGATGCGCACCCCAGTAGCATCAGGAGATTCAAAATCGCCCTCCCTGCGACGAGTCAGGAAGACCTGCTTTCATACTTGACCGGAATGCACCGTGACACCTCGGAATTCTCCGATGCGCTTGGTTCCATAGGCCCCTTAAGGGCTGGAAACGCCCCACTTGTCGATGGAAACATGCTTTCCCGAGTGACTGGATTGGAGCCTAGCAAACGCCTTGGCAGACTAAAGGGGTGGCTGCACAGGCGGCAGATAGAGGAGGACCTAATCAGTCCAGAGGACGTCCTAGCATTATTAGACGGAATGGAATGGGCCGAGTCAGATCCGGATCTATGGCCAATCTTGTCTTGGCCCTGATCAAATCTCATTGAGGTACTCGATGTACTCCCCCTCATCTAGGTGCATGTCCTCGTCCCAGTCATGGGGTTTGACGATCATGCACCATCCATCGCCGTAGGCATCCTCGTTGACTAGGTCCGGGTTGTCCTCAACATCCCCATTCAACTCTACGATTTTGCAAGGAAATGGCGCATTGATGAGCACACGGTCCTCAGTGGTCCGGATTGTGAGGAGCAGGTCGTCGACACCTATCTCATCACCGCTGGCGATAGGTCCGACAAGAGAGTCGTCGTCGTTTCCGCTGTCATCGTCATCATTGCGAACTTGGAACTCGCTGTCATCCTCAGGCTTCGTCAATACCACTCTGACCACTTCGCCGTACTCGGCTCGAATGAACTCGCTGACCCCGATCTTAACCGTATGGTCATCTTCGTTCTCATCAAGGACTTGAATCCACAGGTGATCGAGTGTGTACTTCCTGTCATGATCAATGCTGAATTCGAAGAAATCCCCGCCTGTCATCGTGATTCCGACCGGCGGCCGATAGGATGTGATTTGAAGTATTCGTTTTGAATCCACGTTTTCGCGGTTGCTACGAGGGATTAACAACACGCCCTGCCTCCCCGGGAGGGAGACGGCATGGATATCTCTGAGACGGAAGAGCAGACTATGATTCGCGAGATGGTTCGCGACTTTGCCGAAGAGGTACTGGCCCCGACCTGCCTTCAGAGAGACAAGGCGCAGATGGCCCCTCTGGATGAATGGCGAGCCTTTTGCGAACTTGGGCTTCAAGGTATCACGATTGCTGATCAATACGGTGGCAGCCCCGTCGACGACGTGACCGAGGCAATCATCGTCGAAGAACTCGCCAGGGTGGATCCCTCGTTCTCCGTAATGTTCTGCGTTCATGTCGGCCTATGCTCAAAGACCATATCCCTACATGGCAATGAAGAGCAGAAGCAGGAGTACCTCAGTCGTCTAGCTGGCTATGAAATCGGAGCTTACTCACTATCCGAAGCCGGTGCAGGAACAGATGCTGCGTCTCTGAGTTGCCGGGCTCAGCTGAGCGACGACGGTACGCACTACCTCCTCAACGGCGAGAAGATGTGGGTCACTAACGGGGAGAGCGCTGAGATCTATGTCCTATTCGCCAAGGACGTGAACCACCCCGAGTACGGTTTGAAAAAGCATGGTGGGACGACGGCTTTCATAGTAGAGAGCGGTTTCGATGGATTCTCAGTAGGAAAGAAGGAGGACAAACTGGGCATTCGCTCCAGTGATACCTGCTCACTGCTCTTGGAAAATTGTAAGGTCCCAGTTTCCAACGTGCTGAAGGAATCCGGGAAGGGCTTCCCGATTGCAATGAATGCCCTCGACAATTCAAGAATCGGCATCGCCGCTCAGGCCCTAGGCATAGCACAAGGAGCATTCGAGTCAGCTCTGAAGTACGCTCACGAGCGCGAGACCTTCGGCAAGCCTATCGCACACCATCAGGGAATCGGCAACTACCTCGCTGATATGGCGACCCGGGTAGAGGCTGCTCGACTCATGGTCTACAAGGCAGCGTGGGCGAAGCAGCAGCACTATGAGCATGGCGCACCAAGGCACACCAAAGAGGCCAGCATGGCCAAGCTGTTTGCTGGAGATACTGCGATGTGGGTCGCGGAGAGGGCGGTTCAAGTTCTTGGGGGCTATGGCTACACGACGGATTTCCCGGTCGAGCGATTCTTCAGAGACGCGAAGATTACCCAGATTTACGAGGGTACCCAAGAGGTCCAGAGAATCGTGATCAGTCGGTCAATCACGCCCGAATGAGGTGTCTTGGTGTTGGCCTTCCCCATCGAAAAGATCAGAGGGGTTTTTCCCGGGCTAGCCCGCAGGATCAGGGGGGATAGGGCGATTTTCTTCGATGGGCCGGGAGGCAGTCAAGTCCCACAATCGGTAGCTGATGCGGTCGGAAACTACTTGCTGCACCACAACGCCAACACTGGGATGTCGTTCGCCACATCAAAGGAGACCGATCGACTCATCGAGGAAACTCTACGTGCTTGTGCTGACTTTCTAGGGTGCGACGACCCACGGGAAGTCACCTTCGGTCAGAATATGACCAGTCTGAACATTCAGCTAGCGAGCGCACTCAGCAGGACTTGGGATGAGGGCCATGAGGTGGTGGTGACACGGTTGGACCACGACGGAAACGTCCGACCTTGGGTCCTTGCGGCTGAGTGGTCTGGTGCGACACTGAGGAAAATCGACGTAAACCCCGACGACTGCACCCTGAACTCGTCATCCATAGTGGAGGCAATAAACGAGAAAACAGCCCTCGTGGCTGTGGGTGCAGCGTCAAACTTCTCTGGCACTGTTAACGACGTGCGAAGAATTGCCAACCGGGCGCATGAGTTCGGTGCTGAGGTGGTTGTCGATGCTGTGCACTACGCCCCGCATCGCCTCATTGACGTCAAGGATATGGGGTGCGACTACCTTCTATGTTCACCGTACAAGTTCTTCGGGCCACACCAGGGAGTCCTTTGGGGGAGAGCAGATAGGATGGCAGAGCTCCCGGTAGCAAAGTTACGGGTATCTACCGAGGAGCTTCCGTTCAGATGGATGACTGGGACCCAGAGCTATGAGGGGCTTGCAGGAACTCTCGCAGCGATCGAGCACATAGCATGGGTCGGCAGGGAGGTTGTGGGGGAGGAGTTGCCCCGAAGAGAGTCCCTCCGTGCGGCATTCAGGGCTATAGAAGCCTATGAGGAGGAGTTGTGTTGGCGGATTATCGAGGGCTTGATGGACGTTGAAGGGGTCAGGATCTGGGGAATCACGGATAGCGACAGGAGAATTGAACGAGCACCCACGGTCTCCTTCACACATCCCGGCAAAACGGCCTCGGAAATCGCTGACGCCTTAGCAGAACATGGAATCTTCGTTTGGGCTGGCAACTTCTATGCTCTCGAGCTTTCCGAAACACTGGGCTTAGAGCCAGAGGGGGCCCTGCGTATCGGGGTTCTGCACTACAACACGATGGAGGAGGTCGAGAGACTCCTGTCAACTGTCAGGAGCATCCTATTGTAGGCGCTCGAGCTCAATCGAACCACTCGTAACGACGCTGGCCTTCGAGTTGGCCCTCCCCACCTATTCCGACCAAGGCGAACTCTCTATTCGGCTTAACCACGGATCGCTTGCGCTTACCCTTGTGCAAGGCCTCGTAGACTGTCTTGTTAATCGCGTGTCGGGTGGACAGGCGCTCGAAGAGGTGGAACCTGGAGGCGATCTCGCGCCACTGAGGCTGAATGACTCCCTCGAAGACCTTTGCCTTGGCGCCCGAGCCGTAGCCGCACAGGCCTATTCTTCGACCGTTCATCTCGGTATTTTCGATGTAGTCGGACTCCATGGCCGACATCAACGCGAGGAAAATGGAGCCGGTGTATTGATTGCCAATAAGGCTGGAAGCACGCTGGGTCTTCTCGATTCTCCCCTCTACGAACGAGCGAAACTCATCAGTCTTGGAGATTAGTCGGCGGTATCCGTCGTTCGCCGTCTCAAACTCCTCTATGCCTTCGGGCGTATCTGGAAAATCCTCTGGCATGGGCTCTTGGCCGATCTCATCGGTGATCTTCTCCCAAACGGGTAGGTGTCTGCGGTCGTGTCGGAAGACATCTGGGAACATCCTCTTGCCCTGGAAGGCGTAAGGGAGATGCACTATGATCCGGCTCCACTGGTTGGTGAGAATCTCATCCGTCTTCGGATTGTACCTGCCCTCCGATATGGACTTGGCACGGAAGTCGATGAAAGCCTGCTTAACGGACTCGGAGTAGCACCGATTCGAGAATTGGCCGTCGAAGACAGGGGTGTCCTTGTGAATCATCAACTTCTCGTTTTCGAACAGCACGTCGTTCTTTTTGCTGGAGCGTGGAAGGTACTTCAGTATCTTCTCAGCAAGATTCCCCCTGATGCTCTCCCCTGACTCTCTAGCGAGGTCCAGGACATTCTCGATTACCGTACGAGTGTCGACCTCGCGTCGGGGCTTGAAGAAATCATGAACTGGCATGGTGGAAACCCCCCAGATGTCAGGAATAGTGAGGAGTCTTGGATTGTGGCGAATCAGAATCGCGCCCCCACCCGCTCCTTGGGTGTATTCCCCGGACGATCCGAGATCATACTTGGCATTGTCAGCGAATACGACGATTCCGATCCTATCGCGCTCCTCCCCGCCACGGGCTGACCAATCCAGAGTGTTGTGCATGGCATCGACTGCCCCGATGCAGGCGAAGGTGAGGTCGACGACGTCGCAGTTTCTGAAGCAGTCGTCCCCATGGGTAGGGGAGTATCGTTGTTCGAGCATGTCCATGATGTAAGTGGCAGTGGGTTTGGCTCCGTCAAGTGCGGACTCGGTTCCTAGGTAGATCCTACCAATTGAGGATGGATCCAAGCCGTTCCTATCGATTAGGCGAGAAACGGCATTGGCCCCCATAGTGGCAGTATCCTCATGGACATCGGGAATGGCCATCGCTGACAGGCCAAGCCCCCTGTTGAGCTTGCCGAAATCAGCCCCACGGAACTTCGCGAAGTCTTCCATGTCGAAGTAGAGACGTGGGAAATGAAGTGCGATGTCGTCGATGCCGACCTCTGACATAGACATTCCCTCGATGGTTCGGAATTGGACTACATTATGAGTGCTATCCCTGCATGAAAAAAATAAGGTGGAAATTGAAACCGCACTACTGGGGGCCAGTGATCTCGTCCAATGCGGATTGCAGGTTGCTGTTGGACTCGAAATGATCCGAGAGTGTCGTGAGCACTTCAATCAGGCCGTCGGTAATCGCCATTTTGGCATCAAACGGGTGGATTTCTCCATTACCCACTGCTTTCACGAAGGAGTCTAGGTCATTCCACACTGAAGGCAGCCCGTACTCCGGCTTGGGGTTGACTCTGATCTCGCCGATTCTAGGCAGAACCACAAATTTGGCTATTTCAAACACGGGGGAATCCGGGTTGCCAACCTCGAGGAAGGCCTTCTTCATCTTGCGACGCAGGGCATTGGCATCATCATGCAGTAGAATCGCATTGCTGGGTTTCGATTTCGACATCTTGTGGTCAAACGAGTCCATCCGGCCCCCCGAACCCCCAAGACCGGATAGCAGGGGGGTGTGAATGCAAGTCGCCTTCGTCCACCCGTTTCGGTCAGCGACCTCCCGCATGTACATGTGCGCCTTGCGCTGGTCCATTCCCCCCCACGCGATATCCACTTCGAGCTCGAAGATGTCAGCGGACTGCAAGGCCGGGTAATAGAAGGCTGCGAGGTCGTTATCGGAAGAGTCCTCGTCCCTCCCCATTATACTGAAAGTCCTGCGAACCCTCGATAGGCTCATGTTCTTAGAACACCGGAGCACTCGTTCCCAGTACTTTCCCGAATCCATGATTTCAGAGGCGCTTAGGAAGCGGAGTTGGCCTGGGCC
This sequence comes from Candidatus Thalassarchaeaceae archaeon, assembly GCA_030749075.1. Classification (GTDB taxonomy): domain Archaea; phylum Thermoplasmatota; class Poseidoniia; order Poseidoniales; family Thalassarchaeaceae; genus UBA36. The sequence goes on from JASMKR010000042.1 coordinate 28,502, forward strand.
ATCTCCCTCCTCAGGGCTATCGAGCAAAACGCGGAACACTTCCGTCATGTATTCGCCGGCCAATGAGATCTTGTCCATGTCGCGGTTGAACTTGTCATTGACCCAAGCATGCCAGTCGGCCAGCAGGATGATTACATTGACGTCCTCATTGAGCATGTTGCGTATGGTGTCCGCAAGGATGACCCACCCTAGATGAGCAGTTCCACTGGGCTCGAGCCCTATGTAGGCTACGAGTTGTTCGTCTCCAGAGTGGCTAGGCCCGCCTGCGAGCACCGAGATTACGTGTTCGGCGCCAACCACTTCGTCGCAGGAACTGAACATTCGTTCCAATCGAGAACGCGACTCCTCACCTAGCACCGAGATAGGGTCTTCCGACATCGTCCACCCCTAGTTGAACATCTTGTTCAGTTTACCAGCGCGGCCAGCAGCCTTTGTGTTGTCGTTTGAATCGAGCAAGGCCTCAATCTCATTGATGAGGGCATTTGCCTGAGTGACCTTGTCCTCGGAAAGTCCCTCGGTCATCTCCATGAAGTGCCTAGCCGAAGAAATTGCAGACTTGGCTTTAGCTGCCTTCTTGGCCCATTCTTTGGCTTTGTCTCCACGCTGCTTGGAGTTGTATCCAGTTGCCTGATCTAGGAAATTGGTCCAACGCTTCCGTGCATCCATGGCCGCCTCCATGGCATCGGGATCTTCGAAGTCCGGTGGAACATTGGTCACGTCTACAATTAGGGCCCCATTCTCATACCTGGAGTCGATGGCGGTCATGATACCGTGCGAGGCACGGAAGGAGTTCTCTCCAATGACCTCAACATCATCGAAAAAATCACGCGCTAACTCGCCAAGGCCCCCGTTAGTGTTCACTTCCTTAACCATCCCCCTGCGGACATCGAATCTTTCCATAGACTCGACGCGGAGCAGACGCCACTTCAATGCTGCCAACCCGCGACATCCTTTGAGGCATGTAGAACGGCTAAACGGGCGAAGTGGGTCCGAGCGATGTGGCAGGGGGCGTGAGCAATAGGCTGGTGGTCGGCGTTATCGTCTTGCTGCTGCTTCAAAGCGTCTCTGCAGACTCCGCTGTCGAATTGGGAGAAGTGGTTAGGCTTGGAGAGGTGGACTTAGGGCTCGAGGGAGCCGCAGTCTCTCCAGACGGCGAGATCGTTATCACGTATGGGGCGGATTCGTCCATATTTCTGATCGAGGCGTCGCATCCCCAATCACACTCGAAATTGGACTGGGAGGGCAGCGAGGTGCTACTAGACGCGGACTTCCACCCAGGGGGGCAGACCGCCTTCATAGTGGGAAAAGAGGGAGTAGCCCTGAGATTCACAAGGGAAGATAGCGCTGTCGGCAGTGCTGGGGGGGAGCTGTACTTCGGGAAAACAGAGCTGAGGTCAGTGTCATGGAACGCGGATGGGTCTTGGGCTTACATCGGGGGGGAAATGGGGTGGATTTGGAGGGCCCGTGGCCTGGAGGGCGGTGGCATGGAGGTGCATCCGATAGAAGGGAGGGGGGCGAGCGATGTCAATGCTATTGCGTGCTTAGCAGGGATGAACATATGCGTCGTCTCAACTAGCGTCGACGGAATCGGAGTCATAGACGCTAATCACGAACTCCATTGGATTGGGGGGACGGGGTACCCGTGGATCGATGCGACCTGCCCGGGAAGGGGTGAGAATGCTTGCGTCTTGATTTCGAACGATAGGAACATTGCTATCGTCGATCTCGAAATTGGTGATGCCTCTTCGTCCGAAGTCACCATAGTGCAGCTCCAAGATGTCAATGGGCAGTTCAGCGGAATTGCCGAACAGTCCGATGGGAAATCCATTATCTCCGTTGTTCCTTACGCAATGATTGAGCATGATTTGGCTCTGAGGCTCTCCTTTCCTTGGTTGGAGAATAGTGATGTTGTCAGTTTCGATCCGGCAATCTCTGGCGAGCGCCTAGTCGCTACGTGGTCGGTGGGTGTGCATTCTGGGTGGGCTATCACGAGTTCAGGAACCATTGTGGCGTTCAACCCCGTCTCAAACGACCGGACGGATGGGATTTTGGGGGTCTGGGTCGGGGTGGTGATTGTCGGAGGTGCTATCTTGATGGTCCTTAGCCTGATAGTGAGTTCCTCCCCTCGGCTCAGTGAGTGGTTGACCCTCAGGATTGGCAGCGAAGAAGAGCGCAAGGGGGTGCTCCGTGAGCAACGTCGTAGGAGCAGAAGATGAGGGCTCGTGCATAGTTTGATGAGGACATTACCATCGGGAAGGGCGAGAAGGATGGCGTACGAGGCCTTGGATTTCTATGATATCGATTCGTTGCTGACGGACGAGGAGAGAATGGTCCGCGACATGGTCCGCGACTGGGTAGACGAGCAGGTGATACCCAATATCGAGAATGCCTGTAGGGATGGGGTTTTCCCCGATAAGTGGCGGGTCGACCTAGGCGAGATGGGGGTTCTAGGCGCCCCGCTCAGGGGCTATGAATGCCCTGGGCTGTCTTACATTGCATACGGGCTTATCTGTCGCGAGCTCGAGCGGGGTGACAGCGGCGTGCGCTCATTCGCTAGTGTTCAGGGCTCTCTGGCCATGTACCCGATCTGGGACTTCGGCAGCGAGGAGCAGAAGAGCCACTACCTACCTAAAATGACGACCGGGGAGTGGATTGGGTGCTTCGGGCTTACCGAGCCGGACTACGGCTCCAACCCAGGTGACATGATTACCCGCGCCGAGGACAAGGGCAACCACTACCTGATCAATGGGGCCAAGATGTGGATTACCAACGGCACCATCGCCAATCTGGCCGTAGTTTGGGCCAAGCTCAATGGCGTGATTCGTGGCTTCATCGTCGAGAGAGGGGACCCAGGCTTCACGACTCCTGAGATGACGGGGAAGCACTCCCTAAAGGCCAGCGACACCAGTGAGTTGGTATTCCAGGACTGTGAGGTTCCCAAAGATAGGATTCTGCCCCATGTAGAAGGGCTAAGAGGGCCGTTCAGTTGTCTGAACAACGCACGCTATGGAATCTCCTGGGGGGCCATTGGCGCAGCCCAGTCCTGCTTCAGTTCGGCCAAAGAGTACGCCCTCAGTAGAATCCAATTCAATCAGCCCATAGCTTCATTCCAACTGGTCCAGAACAAGCTGGCGTGGATGCTGCGGGAGATTACCAAGGGGCAGCTGTTGGCATACCACCTTGGCAAGAAGAAGGACGACGGCGCATGGATCCCCGAGCAGATCTCGCTAGCCAAGATGAACAACGTCGACATTGCGCTCGAAATCGCCCGCATGGCGCGTGACATCCATGGTGCCAACGGAATCCTTGACGAGTATCCTGTGATGCGCCACATGGCCAATCTCGAGTCGGTCAAGACTTACGAGGGCACACATGATATTCACAACCTGATTCTAGGGCGGCACATCACTGGTATTCAGGCGTTCACCAGCGAACCCTGATTTGAGCATGTGATTCCTCACTGCGAATCTTGATAGAGGGATGTCAGTTCGATGCAACGTGACGATTGCCGTCCTCCTGAAGCAGGTTCCTGACACCACCGCCAAGATCTCTGTCTCGGGCGGCAGGGTGGAAGAATCCGCCGTCAGCAAGTGGTCCATGAGCCCTTATGACGAGTATGCGCTCGAAGCCGCGCTCCAGTTGAAGGAGGCCGGTGGGGGAGAAATCGTCGCGATTACATGCGGCCCGGCTAGGGCCACGAAGATGCTCGCGGATGCTGCGGCCGTGGGTGCTGACAACCTGATTCTAATCCAAGATCAGGGAGTTTCCGATAGCACGCACGTTCAGTCATTACTAGCAGCCGCGGTCAAGAGATCTGGGTCGGATGTGGTGCTCTGCGGGAAGCAGGCCGCCGACACCAACGGAGGGTCGACCGGCCCCGGAGTTTCCCATCTGATTGGAGCTACCTGCGTGGGAATGGTTTCGGAGGTATCTGCGGAGGGGGACGGATTCATCGCCCTGCGAACCAGCCCGACCGGTAACGAGCGGGTCGAGGTCTCTCGGCCCTGCCTCTTCACATTCGACAAGGGGGCCACGGAACTGCGCAGGCCAAATGTGCGAGGGATTATGATGGCTAAGAAGAAGCAGATTGAAACCATGACATCAGATGACCTAGGGGTGGTAATAGGGGATTCCTCCATCTCACTGCAGTCCCACTCCCCCCCTCCAGTTAAGCCACCTGGGCAGAAGTTCGAAGGTGCCGATTCTGTGCCTGCAGTAGTAGCAAAGCTTCGTGATGAGGCCAATGTCCTTTGAGGTGCAAGAATGGACGTGACAATCATCGCAGAAACCACAGTGGATGGCCTTCACCCGGTGACATCGCAACTCGTAGGCGCCGCGATTGCCATTGGAGGAACTCCGACCGTGCTGTGCCCGGGAGGGGTGGGCGCGACCGCAGCTGCTTCCATCAGTGGTGTTTCCAAAGTAATATGCGTCGAAGCAGACTGCTTCGGTTCCTTTGACAGCGGTGCTTGGGCGGCCGCTCTCAACCCACTCGTCTCTGACGGGGTCATCATAGCTGCTTCGGCGCCGGCCGGAAGGGAGGTCACAGCGCAGATTGCAGCTATGCGCGGAATACCAATCATACAGGATGCGACCAGTCTAGAAGCTGGCATCACCGTCACTAGGGGAGTCTACTCCGGAAAGGCCGTAGAGACGGTGGCTGTCTCCCCTCCTTGCGCTCTGACCCTGAGGCCGAATGCCTTCGATGCGGCGGCTGACGATGGAAACGCAGATGTCTCGACGGTCAGTCAATCCGCTGATGTCGGCGTCGCTGTACGGGAGGCCATTGCCAAGGCCAGCGAAAGGCTCGATGTCTCAGAAGCTGATGTAATCATCTCCGGAGGGAGGGGGATGGGTGCCCCGGCAAACTTTGCCCACCTCTACGAAATCGCGGATTTCATCGGTGCAGCGGTTGGGGCTAGTAGAGCGGCTGTGGACACTTGGGGCGAGATTCCCCACAGCATGCAGGTCGGACAAACTGGAAAGACGGTGAATCCCAGACTGTACATCGCCGTGGGTATCAGCGGCGCGATTCAGCATTTAGCCGGAATGCGCTCTAGCAAGTTCATCGTTGCAATCAACAAGGACCCTGATGCGCCAATCTTCGGTGTTGCCGACTACGGAATCGTCTCAACTTGGGAGGAGGCGCTGCCTGTCTTGAAGACAGAGCTCTCAAGCCTTCTGTCAAACTGAGGCCTTTCCCTTGGATGAATCACCTCTGGTCCCCTCAATCATGAGGAGATAGTCCTCAGTGATGCCTCCGGTGACGTAGACCCCATCGAAGCAGGAGCAGTCTAAGTTGGCGAGATCGGTGTCGGCAGAGCCGAGGCAGGCCTCGACTAGGGCCCCAAGCTCCTGATAGATCAGCCAGTCGGCACCTATCGCCTCGCAGATCTCCTTGGCATCCTTGCCATACGCCACGTACTCGCTCCGAGCAGGCATGTCTATCCCGTACACATTGGGGTGGACGATGGGGGGCGATGAGGACGCAAAGAGGACTTTGGCTGCGCCTGCTTCCCTAGCCATTTGGACAATCCTACGGGAGGTGTTTCCACGAACGATGCTGTCGTCAACGATAAGGATGGTCTTTCCCTGGAACTCCTCGTCGATGGTGTTGAGTTTCTTCCTGACAGAGTCCTTTCTTATCCTCTGCCCGGGCATGATGAAGGTGCGGCCGATGTAGCGATTCTTGACGAAGCCCTCGCGATAAGGTACACCGAGTTCGCTAGCAAGGCCTATTGCCGCAATCCTTCCGCTATCTGGAACAGGGACCACAGCCTCTATCTCGTGGTCGGGAATCATCTTGATGATTCTCTTTGCGAGAGCCTCGCCCATCCTCAGGCGTGCTGCGTGCACGGATATCCCGTCAATGACCGAGTCGGGTCTAGCGAAGTAGACGTACTCGAACACGCAAGGAGTGTGCACGGGATTTGGATGACAGGGCTTGGAGTGGAACGAGCCGTCCATTCTGATAATGACTGCTTCTCCAGGGGCGATGTCGCGTTCGGGCTCGAATCCGAGGGCCTTGCACGCCACGCTCTCCGAGGCTATCAGGCGCTCTGTGAAGCCTTCAGTGTCATTTCTCCCCATAAATAGCGGCCTGATGCCGTTCGGGTCGCGGAACGCAACCAACCCCCAACCCGTCACTAAGCAGACGACGCTATAGCTCCCCTCAGCCCTAAGGTGCGTTCGTTCTATTGCGCGGAAGATGTCGTCCTCGGAAAGTGCGCCCATACCCCCGGGCCGGCCGTTCACCGAACGCTGAACCTCGGCGGCAAAGAGGTTGAGCAGAGCCTCCGAGTCCGAGCTAGTGTTGATGCGTCGGTGATCGTACTCGAGAAGGCCACTGATGATGTCAGCAGTATTGTTCAGGTTTCCATTGTGAGCGAGGCTGACACCGAACGGGGTGTTGGTATAGAAAGGCTGGGCCTCAGCAGAGGAACTGGACCCAGCGGTGGGGTATCTGACATGTCCTATTCCCATCGAGCCGATTAGCTTCCCCATGTGCCTGTCCCTGAACACATCTCGGACCAGCCCGTTGGCCCTGCGGTGACAGATGTTGTCTGAGTCACTGGTCACGATACCGGCTGCGTCCTGTCCCCTATGCTGGAGAACGAGGAGGGCATCGTACAGGTTAGTGGCCACTTGGGAGCCCGGGTTCCCAACGATCCCGATGATGCCGCACATCGGATACCAGAGGGCCCTCCGACCTTAGGGACTTAGCAGTTTCCGGAGTGGAGTCACTTCTTCTGCCACATGGACCTGTTGCGCTTGCTCCATCGAAACTTCCTGAGACGGGAGGTGCTCCCATAGCCGCAGTGTGCGCACTGGCCCTTCTGCTTGTGATACGAGTGCCGTCCGCACCTTCTGCAGCGAATGTGCGTGGACTTCTGCCTCTTACCCATGCTCGGGGTGCCCTTTGACATCATCATCCCTCCTAGGAACGACGCGGGCACCGGCCGACTTGTTATGAGGGTTATCCATTGAGATGGCTCACTCGTCGGAGGTGGAAGGGACGAGGAGGGCCATTAGAGGGTCCTCGGGAAGCTTTCTCATGGTTATTTTGATGAGGTGGAAGGTAGCGAAGGCGAAGGCCAGTGGCAGAAGCGAGAGTATGCTCGCAACCGCATCTGAAAGGGCTCCCCTCGCAGCAGACATTGGCGAGCCATCGAAGAATGCTGTAGCGATGGAAAGTCCGACTAGGAAAGATGCTAGGCACCCAATCATCGGTGCCAGTGGCCGATGATAAGGATTCATAGAGGCGGCGAGGTGGATGGCAAAGTAAAACGAAGAGAGCATCATCCCTCCCGAGGCGATGGTCATAGCGGCTGATACCTCAATGATCACCCTCATCACCTCCCAAACGCCTAGTCAGGATGCTTTTGACCAACCTGCCTTCATCGTCCGTCAAGGGGCTCGACTCCCCGCTGGCTCCCGAAAAACTCTCGGCGAGCCAGACCCCGAGGGTGAATGCAATGATCCCCAACAATAGGCCCGGTAGTACCGAGAGGCCCGACAGGAGTCCAAAGGCCACAGAAAAATTGAGATCTAGGGAAATCAGAAGCCATGCCAAGGAAATCGAGGCCCATCCCAGAATCATCAGACCGGGGTCGGCCGAACCGTAGGTCGGTGCACCCCTGAGAACTAACAGGGTGCCTACTGTGGCGGCAGCTACCCATGGAAGGGAGGATAGCAGGGCATCGTGCATTGCCTTCTCGGGTCCAGTAAGCCCATCGGGCAGGAGGATGAACATGGAAACCCCCAGGAGCGCAATCGGGAGTCCGAAGCGACTCCTTTCGAAAGCGGGACCCGTCCTATGCAGGCAAACCCCCAGCATTGTGATCAGGAAGCCCGCCCATGCCCGAAGTTGGTGGTCGTCCATCGCCGATGGGTTGGAGTTCAGATTCATGTCGTTTTTCATTGGCGTCGATCACCCGAGAGGTTCGATAATTGCTCGACATAGTCATATACGGGCCATCGGTGGCTCGCGGCGCACATGGTGCGGAGTTGTCTGAATGGTGAAGATGCCGAGAAAGGTCATGCGCTATAGTCCAGCCGCTGGCAAGCATACAGAGCACACTGTTGAGCGCGTCAAGAAGAGGCGTGCCAGCGAACTCAAGTGGGGTCAGAGGAGGTTCCGTCGTGTTACCTCTGGATATCGTGGATTTCCCCGACCGAAGCCATCAGGCGAGAAGCCGACCAAGCGAGTCAATCTAGTATACCGGTGCACCGAGACAGGAAAGGCCCATTCACCCAAGGGGAAGCGGGCTAGGAAGTTCGAGCTCGTCGACAAGTGACAGGTGTGAGTGATGAGTGGACGATTCCTGAAGGTCAGCTGCCGTGACTGCGGCAACGAGTGTACGATCTTCGATAGGGCCTCCACGACTATCTCGTGCTCCATCTGCGGCTCGACGCTGGCCGAGCCATCCAGTGGCATGGCTAACCTCACTGGCTGTACCGTCCTAGAGATCCTGAACTGAGCGAGGCGGCATTTTGGCAGCGGCTGCGGACGACTGGCCGGATGAAGGCGAGTTGCTCGTCTGCACGGTAAAGAACGTTCGCGAGAACGGAGCCTACCTGAGCCTAGACACATACTCTGGGAAGGAGGGCTTCGTCTTCATTGGCGAAATTGCAACTGGCTGGGTTAGGAACATCCGGACCCATATCAGGGAGGGCCAGAGGGTTGTGGCCAAGGTCATCGGGGTCAAGATCGAGCGGCAGAGTGTCTCCCTGTCGATAAAGTCAGTTTCCGAAGAGCGGCGCAGAGCCACGCTCCAGTCTTGGAAGAATGAGCAGAGAGCCTCTCAGATAATGCGGGTCGCAGCGGGAAGAGTTGGTTGGACCGACGAGAAGGCGGAAGCGGTTTCCGAAGAGATGAGGGGGGCCTTCGGATCCCTTTATGGGGCACTCGAAGAATGCGCAATCAGCGAGGATGCGCTCGCAGATTCCGGTTTCCAAGGCTCTTGGATAGGCGTAGTCACCGAACTGGCCATAGAGAACATAGTTCCCCCATTCGTCGAAATCAGAGGCAAATTCGACATTGAGGTCTGGGGTCCTGAAGGAGTGGGTGCGATCAAGGATGCCCTCTTGTCTGCCGAAGCGTGCGCTGAAGGGGTGGAGGACGTGTTCCTGACCTGCCACTACGACGGAGCGCCACACTACAGGGTCGATATCCGCGCTCCTGACTACCCAGCAGCCGAGTCGGTATGGGAAGCAGCCCAAAAGGCTGCTACGCAGAGCATCGGGTCTGTCGAAGGCTCGATAGCCATAGAACGGCTTTGAGCGCTCCCGTCTGGGGACGATACTTCATGAACCCCATCGAGGGGCTCGCCTACCGGACTAACCATGGCGCGGACGAAGCTCCAACGCTGCAAAGAGTGCAGGGAATTCGGCTTGGGGCCGGAGTGTGCCGAATGCGGAGGTGCGATGGTCGCCGTAGCACCGCTGAAGTACTCGCCTGAGGATCCACAAGGAGCTAGGCGCAGACAGAGAGTGGATGCTGGAAGCGACGAGTGGGTCGAGTCCCTTCCGACGGCGAGGGAGGAGGAGAGCGAGTGAACAGGTCGCAGTTGTATTGGCTGGAGGGGCAGGGCCTCCCCAAGCACTGCACCATCATTGAGGCAGTGCCGGGCGTGGGAAACGTCGGGAAGCTGGTCATCGATGGCCTCCTGAGCAAACATCCATCCAGAACTCTGGGGTGGCTCCTGCATCCTGACTTCCCACCCCATGCAACCCTGAATAACGAGGGACTGATCAGGCCACCCCGCCTCGAACTGAGTTCGATCCTCCTTCCAGATGGGGGCACGGTGATTGCCATCAGCGGAATGATGCAGCCAATGACCGCAGCCGGCCAATTCGAGGTCTCCGAGTCGATACTTCGGCTGGCCGCGGACTCAGAGTCCACGCAGTTACTGATACTGGCGGGACTGGCATCTGGGCCGGAAGAACGCTCTATCCACGTAATCTGCTCTGATGCCAAGGTTCGCAGCAATCTCGAATCGGATGACATCACGGTCAGCCGGGGTCAGCCAGAGGGGGGCATGATGGGCATGGCAGGAATGATTCTCTCGCTTGCTCCAACTCGGGGTGTTCCAGCGATAGGTATCGCAGCCGATACCGTCGGCACCAGTGCCGACGTACTCGCGGCCGACAGGCTAGCCAAGTGGATCGAGGAGGCATTCGAAATACCTCTTGACTTGGACCTCGACACCACCGAGCAAACGGCGTTGCGCCTCTTGGAGGCCATAGACCCAACAGGATCCATAGAGGATTACCTCGGAGGCGATGGGGCAGAGGTCTCGGCCGACTTCTACGTCTGATGGCAATTATATTGGATGTCAGAGGCTTTTTCTGCGTTAAGCCCTCTGTGTCAAGCACATGGCGGCGACTACTGAGGGTGCCTTCTCGGTGCGCGTCAACGGTAGGTTGGCCGAGGAGTTCGGTGTTTCGCGCCTGAGCGTCACCGTGCAGACTCCCGCCACCATCCATGACGTGCTGGATGCACTTGGTTCGAAGTACCCCGAGTCCATCGGAACCCTTGGTGAAGCGATACCCTTCGTCTCAGGAAGTCACAGAGGTGCCAATGAAGAATTGCAGTCGGGACAGGAGGTTACGCTCCTGATGCCCGCAGCAGGCGGATAACGAGAATAGGAGAGGAATATATGACAGAAGAAGTAAATGGATGTGAGACAGTATATGTGAATGAATTCACAGATGGAGTGCTAGATCCCGAGAAGCCGATGTTGGGGCCGGTTCGAGACGGTGGGCACATCATCGCGAACACGGCCCCGGGGTGCTGGGGCCCGATGATTACTCCCGAGCTGCGTGGCGGCCACGAGGTGTCGATTCCCGTCGCTGTGGAGGGGGCCAAGGTCGGCGATGCAATTGCGATTAGGATCAAGGATATCTCCGTGACCTCGGTGGCTACTTCGTCGGGCAACGACTACTGGGTGGACGGCCTCTACATGGGCGATCCCTACGTGGCCAAGTACGACCCCGACAACGACGAGTTGAATCCGGCTTCGTATGTAGAGGGAATCGGCGAGGATGCCGTACGATTCAAGTCAACTGGGAAGCCGGCCAGCCCGTTCAAGTTTACGAACGGCTACACCATCGCGTTCGATAACAACCGAAGCCTAGGCGTCACCCTCGACAAAGGGGCCGCAGAGAAAATCGCACACGATGCGAAGTTCTACGCTGCGATGCCCCAAAATGCAATCCAACACTCGATCCTCACCTTCGCACCTCACCATCTGGTTGGCCTCGTTGCTAGGCTGAGGCCGTTCATGGGCCAGTTGGGCACCTGCCCCGCGATAGCGATGCCGGACTCACATAACGCAGGGGACTTCGGCACGTTCCTCGTCGGGGCCCCCCACCCACAGGCGATAACCGCTGAGGATTTGCAGCATCGCACAGACGGCCACATGGATATCGATGCCGTTCGTGCCGGGGCGATTCTGATTTGCCCGGTGAAGGTAGACGGAGGGGGCATCTACATGGGCGACATGCACGCTATGCAGGGGGACGGGGAGATTGCTGGGCACACGACTGATGTTTCTGGCATAGTTACCCTGCAGGTCCACGTCCTCAAAGGACTGGGAATCGACGGCCCCATCATATTCCCGGTCGAGGAGGACCTCCCGTTCCTCGCCAAGCCGATCTCAGAAGAAGAGAGGGCCTTGGCTGAGAGCGTCGCTGGAAGTTGGGGTATGAAAGGGGTCGAGGACGCGGTGCCAATCTCGATAGTGGGTTCGGGGCCAGACTTGAACTCCGCGACCGAGAATGGTCTTGAAAGGGCTGCTGCGCTGCTGGATACTACCGTTCCAGAGATTAGGAACAGAGCCACCATCACGGGTTCGATCGAAATCGGAAGGCATCCGGGAGTGGTGCAGGTGACTTTCCTTGCTCCGGCTGGCAAGGTCGAGGAGTTGGGGTTGCTCGGCTTCGCCAATGACCAGTATTAGGCTACTAGGACCTCCCCCGCGAATTCCGGCATCCGCATGCCCGACTCGCTGAAGGCCTCCTGAACGGTTTGGAAGGGCCTGTTGGAGCTCCTCGCTGCCTTTGCCCTAGCGCTCACGATTCTCCATGAGGACTTGCTGCCGATTCCGGGTATTGCCTCCAGCTGCTGCTGGGTGGCATTGTTGATGTCCAGCCCGACCTCGACGCCGGTGATGCTACGCATCCCGTGGTCGGTCACGAGGATGTCCGATCTGGTCTCAAGGGGGATTCTGTAGGGCACGCCGATGAGGATTGGGTAGGCTCCGATCTGCCGCCCGAATGTGACTCCCGATCTGCCGTGTATTCTCGGGTCCCTGTGTTCGGGGTCTGTAATCTGCTCCGGCCTCCTAATTCGGTCGTTGTGAGCCTCCCACCAGACCTCGCGCAGGATGGTGCCTGTTGGGAGCATCTCCTTGAGGAGCGGTCGGTCGATGGTCTCCCTGACCTGCCTCTTGAAGTCCCTGAAAGTCCGTTCGGGGACTTCTTGGAATCCCTGCCCCTCGACCTGTCTGATGTTGATTCGACGCAGCCAGAGGCCCTCGTCCCGGAGGCTCCTGAGAAGTTCCATGTTCATCGAATAGGTAGAGTTGGTCTCGCCATTGAGGCCGGCGATGAAGTTGAGGCCGGGGAGGAGCCTTGGCAGCCCCCTCTCGCCCTTGTCCCTGCCATGTTCGTTGATGAGTCGGACGGCCGTGCGAAGCTGGCTGGGGTCACAGTTGAGCCAGTTCTGCTTGTGCACAGCGGGGTCTGCGGACTCGAGGCCGAACGAGAGCACCGCACCGTCTGAGAGAGTCTGCACTAGGGTCTTGGTGATGATTGTGGCAGGCTCGAGGTTCTCTGCGACGATGGAGGGGTTGGCATTGTCGACGTGAAGGACCTCGAGGCGTTCGTCCTCGCGCAGGCCGTGCAGCACCCTAGCTATGGGTTCGGGATCAGGTATTGGGTACTCTATGTCCCCGGCCCCCTCGGCCCTGTAGGTGTAGATGTCGGTGGCACCCCCTATGCGGACGTTGCGAACGCCCGAATCCAATGCGGATCCGATCTCGGCGATGACATCCTGCTCGTGCCTCCATTGGGGAATTCCCTTCTTTGGCTCGATGCAGAACCTGCATCCGCGCTCGAAGCGAACGCATCCCTGGTAGAGTTCAACCTCGTAGGTGAGGGGGCCGGGGGAGCCGCCCGGAGATGTTAGATCTGGGTGAGCGGTGACTGCCTTGGAACTGGCTCCTGCTAGTGCCCAAGAGCCCCATTGCTCGGCAGTGCGCCTCGTGTTCTTCCAATTACCGGTCGCCACAAAGTGGTCTAGGGAAGCATCGGTATCCTGCACCGTGCAGAACAGGTTCTTCCTGAGCGGCGTCCAACCCTCGTGCCTCCAGTGCCGAATCGCCCATCCACCGCACAGCACTGGGCGGTTCTGGGGCAGGACGGACAGCACCTCGTCGAGTTCCCGCCTGCTGATCGGGGTTCCTCGGACATACTTCCCCGGTACCACTGCCCCAGCAAGGATGACTGCTCCCCGTATGTCCGCAAGCTCACGTCTGATTCCCTCCCGCGCTTGCTGGCTGGGGAGTTTGCCCTTGTGATGGATCCTCCACTGGTCGATTGTCATGTACGAGTATGGCTCCCCCCTGGTTTCGAGGACGCCGCAGATGTAGCGGATGTGAAAGCCTAGGTAATTGGGCACCCCGAAGGCAGCGGGCTCGTCCTCGTAGCCGTCGATTACAAGCCAGCCGTCCATGTTTTCCCACTCGCCGCATGACGGCGTGGACTTCACGGCTTCGCCCTCAGCGGCGCTGCCTGCGTCTGCTGCCGCCCCTTCTGCCGCCCCTGCTGCCGCCGGATGTCGACTCCTCTACCGTGATCCTCCGACCCTTGAAATCGGTGCCCTTGAGCGCCTTGATGGCAGCTTCACCGGACTTCTTGCTTGCGAAGGTGACGAAGGCGAAGCCCCGGGGCCTGCCGGTCTCCCTGTCCATGGCCATGTGGACCTCATTCAGCTCGCCGTGAGGTGAGAACAGCTCCCTAAGCTCGTCTTCTGTGGCTTCGTACGATACCCCTCCCACGAAAAGCTTGGTTCCCATGGTCTCCTCGGCCTTGGACCTGGCCCCCCTCATCACCTCGCGCTCACGTGCAAGGGCTTCCTTGCTGGCCTTCCCGGCCTCCACCTTGTCCATGCAGTCCCTGCATCGCAGCGGCTTTCCCGGAGTCGGCTTGAAAGGGACCTTGGTTGCCGTCCCGCAGAGGGTGCAGTCCGCAGCGTGCATCTCCCTCTGAGGCCGGCCTCCGCGACCGTCTCGCCCTCGTGGCGTGGGAGATCTGCGTGCGGAAGCGGGAATCTCGTGCGACAGCCCGCGCCTGTGGTCTGCGAGGGGGGAGAGGTATGGCCTGGCCCCATCGTGCCCCAGAGTAGATTCAGCCTCCTCGGTCCAGCGCTGGCCCGGGCGGTTGAGCGGTTGGAGATCAGAGCCGTCGGGAATGCTGAAGCCGTGACCGAAGCCGTTTGAGAGGGCCCTGAATCCCCTGTAGTCGCACCGTGGGCATGTGACGTTGAAGTCCGGAGTGGCGTCACTCGACGCGAGTTCCGCCCCGCAGGTCGGGCAGGCTGCGTACAGAACCCCTAGGTCAGGGTCCCCCTTAGTCGAGGCCTTCAGCATGGGCTCCGTCTTGATGACCTTGGCGCGAACGATGTCCCGCTTCCTCATGGCGTCCCCGGCTGATGGGATGAAGCGGTCAACAAGCTCGGAGACGAAGATGTCAGCGAATAGCCTCTGTGCGGGGATGTCCCTGTGGCCACCTGGCCTGCCCTCGATGTGAAGCACCCTGAGCTCGGCGGTCTTCTCGTTGAGTCGGTTGACCTCACCGATCAGCACGTCCCCCATCTCGGGTATGTTGAGCGGTGGTCTTGACGGATCCACGGAGAGCACTCCAGCGCTTCTGACCAGAGTGCCGGCGACAACGGCGACCGCCTCGCCGGCAGCGATGTGGACGCCCTCACCGGGCTGCCCATCGCCTGGAATCGCCACGGGGGTTCCGGGCGTCACGAAGTCTCCCTCAGAGGCACTCATCGGCCCGCCGACCTGACAATCCCCTATCAACGGTCCGGAAGTCTCGGACACGAATATCAGGGAGGCGAGAGACGCCAGAATGCCGCGCGTGTTCGGCCCCTCTCCCGGGCATGGTGCTCGTATGCAGCCGGCAGGGCGAAATCTGCCTCTCCGTAACGCTCGACGCCCCAGCCAGCAGCCTCGAATATCGACTGAATGTGCAGTGCCTCCGCATTGTGCATCAAGTGCGCGGTAACTCCCACTGAGAGGATTGCCTCGAGGAATGGCCTGTCGGCCCTCTCGATCTGCCTGCCCCACGGAGGGTTCGTGATCACCAGGTCTGCGGAGGAAATGTCGAGGCCTTCCACGCCTACCTCGGCTCTGACTATCTCGACGCGCCCCTCCACGCCCAAGTCAGTTGCATTGCCTGCACAAACCTCACATGCTTCCTCATCGGCCTCGACAAGGATGGCCGATGATGCGCCCATCAGCAAGGCACCAATTCCCAGTACTCCGTTTCCCGAACCCAAGTCGACTACTGAGCAGCCATCGAAAATATCGTTGAAAGAAGCGATATCAGCCAGCCAACGGGCCGCCAAATCGCCATCTGTAGAGTACTGCTCCAGATCAACATTGGTGCACGGATGCGGGGTCATCTTGGAGAGTTGCATCGCTAAGGTGCGCAGACGCATGGTCTCGCATAGCGCGGGGGTGATTGAATTAACCGAATTACTGACTTTTCTGATAGTTCAAATACCCCCAAGTATACTAGTTTCTCGTGGACCAGACCGGACTCCTGTTTCTCGCGGTCGGACTAGCCCTCGGAGCGGCCTTGGGTTGGACGATAGCCAGATCAAAGTCCTTGGCTAGGGAAGCCCACCTAGAAGCCCTACTTGAGACTAGGGAAGAAGGAGTGGAGGACCACTTCAAAGTGCTCGCAAGCGATGCCCTGAGGAATAACGCCGAGCAGTTCATTCTGACCGCTAAGCAGGCGCTGGCGACAGAGAGAGTGGAAGGGGAGAAAATATTACTCGAAAGAGAGAAGGCGGTGGAGGGACTAGTCAAACCACTGTCGGAGAAGCTCGAGAAGCTCGAGGCGCTGAACCAGAAGCTCTCTCTGGACAGGAGGGGCGACTACGAGGGACTCAAGCGCCAGATGGATAAGCTAGGCGAGAAGACCGATATGCTCGGGAGGCAGGCTGGAGGGCTGGCTACCGCCCTGAGTCGGTCTTCTAACGTCAGGGGGGACTGGGGGGAGATTCAAATCGAGAATATATTCAAAATGGCCAACATGGCTGAGCATATCGACTACGTCAAGCAGAAGGGTATCGAGGGGGGTAGCCGCCCCGATTTTGTGGTTAACCTGCCAGGAGAAGCGACCATTCCCATCGACGCCAAGTCCGTCGGACAGCACTACTTGGAGGCCATCGATTCTGATGACCCCAAGGTACAGACCGAACTTCTGGCCAAGCACGCCCAGTCGATGAAAGACAGGGTCAAGGAGCTAGATAGCAAGGCATACCAGCAGAATGTTTCCGGATACGCCACCCATGTGATCATGTTCGTCCCATCTGAGGCATTGGTGGCTGCTGCATTCCATGCGGACCCGAACCTCTTCGAATTCGCTCTGAGGAGAAACGTCCTAGTCGCCTCCCCCATCATTCTTCTGGCAATCCTGCAGACAGTGAGGGTGCAGTGGCAGCAGGTAGAGATAGCCCGTGACGCGGAGGAGATCACAAATGTCGCGAAGGAGTTCTACAAGCGACTAATCACTTGGTCCTCACACTTCTCAAGCGTTGGGAAACGGCTAGATAAGGCGGTTGAGGACTACAACCGGGCGGTCGGATCATGGGCCTCGTCCGTCCAGCCACAGGCAAAGAGGCTCCAGGAGCTGAACATTGAGGAGGCCTTGGGCAGGGGACTCGAGGACCCCTCTGAGATTGATCGCGGCCTCAGGGAGTTTTCGGCCCCCTCGGAAGAGGGATAGGTGCGAGGCCCCTCTCACGCTCGTGTTGAACTGGGCAGCCCGTGTCTTCCACCCAGTTGTCTACTTGCCTGATGAGTATGCAGTTCTAGACCTGAGCGGCGGCACATGGACGCCCCCCCAGACAGAGTACAGCGTTGGCAAGTACGACGAAGTAAGGCCCAATCTGTACAATACCGACCTATTCGGTGGAACTCGCAACATCCACATGGGAATCGACATCGGCGGACCGGTTGGGACTCCGTGCATGGCATTCGCCGATGGCGAGGTGTCGCACTTCGGCTACAACCCTGAACAGGGCGATTACGGCAATGTTGTAATCACCAAGCACTACATAGAAGGAGCTTCGGTTTGGGCACTCTACGGCCACGTGGACGCTGCCTCCATAGAAGACAAGTCGGTAGGCCAGAAGGTCTCCGCAGGCGAAGTGATAGCATGGTTCGGGGCCCATCACGAGAACGGCGGCTGGGAGCCGCACCTGCACTTCCAGCTCTCTTTGGTCGAGCCCGAGACTCATGACCTGCCCGGCGTAGTGGCTCCAGAGGGGAGAGTCCAAGCACTGCTAGACTACCCCGACCCGAGGCTAGTGCTCGGCCCGCTCTACTGAATCGTCGCCAGGTGGGCCTTCAGCGAGACGATAGCAGGCATTTCCGAGGGGTCCTCGCCTGTGAGAACGGCGAGCCCGATGGAAATCCAATCAGTGACGTGGGCAGCGTAGAGGAGCCTCTCGAGCAGGCCCTCCCCCTCGCACTCGACCCTCCAGGTCGGTGCGGCCACGATCTCGGAGAGCATCCAGTCCATCCTGGCCTGCGCCCGCGGGTGCAGGTCATCGCACGACATCAGCAGCAGCGCCTGGTTCGAGGCCGCATCACCGGTCCATGCGACGATCTCGTTGTGGTTCATCTCGGGGACATCCGCGGAGCGGGCGAACTTGGCCGAGTTCTCATTGAGCTGGCAGGCGAACCGGTAGGCTGCGGGGCTCAGGCAGGAAGGGGCGGCGATGCCTATCTCTCGGTCGGCCAGCGATTGGGCCAGAGTGGCGGACATGCCCTCGCCATCGGCTATGTCGGCATCGGAGGATGCCGTGGCCAGACGATCGAGCATTGCTAATCGCTCGTTCTCGCTGGGCTCGGGCAACAGTCCCAGGGCCCAGCACGCAGCCAGCTGGGTGCCGAAGATGTGCCCGAAGGCCGAGCGGGGCATCTGCCCGGGAGGCACGTTGAGGCATATCGAGCCCTCGCTTTGTGCCAGCAGCCCCTCGAGCTCGCCGCCCGAGCAGATTCCGACCACGGTTCCTCCGGAGGCCAGTACCTCGCTCACGCCGTCGATGGTCTCCTCGGTGTTCCCGGAGTACGAGGTGGCGAAAACCAGCCAGTCAGGCCCCCACCAGCTGGGGACCCCGTAGTCCCTCCAGACTACGAACGGGAGTCCGCCTGAGTCGTCCGACAGCGCCTTCAGGAATAGTCCCCCGGCACCCGAGCCGCCCATTCCCAGACAGAGGACTCCGTTCCAGTCCGAATCCTGCTCGACATCCACCTCAGCACCCATGGCCGCTCGTAGGTCGTCTACGAAACTCCGGGTGTAGCTAGCCATGTCCTGGCCGTCCAACTCGTCTAGGAGAGTCGCGAAGTCCGGCTTGCTCATTCCTTGGCCTCCTTTGCCATCACTGGCAGGGCCACCCATTCCCCGTCTATGAAGCCGATGCGCAGTTCACTGGCCTTTCCGTCGTCATCGTAGGGCAGGGCGACCGTGGACATTCGGAAGTCGCTCGGGTTCATCACCTCGGCAGCAGAACTGTCGCGGTTCATGACCTGGACTAGGTGCTGTTCCTCCCTTGGGCATGCAACGCTGCACGACTCCATGTCCCTCCATGTTGCCCCGGACCTCTCTAGCCTGTCCAATCTGCGCAGGATGGGGCCTTCCTTCTGCCAGCTGTCGATGACCCAGAGCTCCTTCTTGTGGCGAACGACGTCGCCTAGAGCGTAGGCCGGCTTGCGGTAACTCAGAGTAAGCCTCGAGACGTCGATCCCATCATTTGACCCGACTACCGTCGAGCTCTCCTTGACCGAACCACCGAATACCCTGACAAGGCTCCTGCCCCAGTTCCTCGCTAGGGACTTCGAGCCCAGTTGGAGGTCCCAGCCGCCGGGGACGGGACCCTCTTTTGTGACGAAGAACATCGGGTTCGTCTCCATGGAGTCAATCAACTTGTCCAGTGTGGCCCTGAGGTCAGCCAGCTCCTGCGTCTCAAGCTTCCTGCCTGCTGAGCGCAACTGCACGGTAGCCTCGAAGTATGATCCTGCCTTGCGGGCACAAGCGGTGCAAACCGCATTGCTGGTCTGCAGTAGCGGGGAATGCGAGCTTTGGAACTGATGTCCCTCGATCTCCCCCTCGACCTCCACTTGCAGTCGGCTCGTCCTGTCGTCGATGGCCCCCACTGAGAAGCTCACATCCACCTTGCCGGCGCGATCCTCCAGCACTAGGTTCTCGCGGATCCTAAGGTCAGCGAGGTCGTGGTCGCCCATTTGGGACCAGCGTCCATTCACCTCGTAGGCCTCGCACTTAGCGCAGCGGTTCTGCTGAATCCTATCTGGCATCTTGGACAGGGTGGTGCGCTTCCTCAGGCAGGCCTCGCAAAGCCTTTCCGAGGACAGAGGGGGCTCTGCCCCGCAGGTGATGCAAAACGCGCCTCCGGCCATTGGGGTCCCCGATGCTCCGCTCGGACACCCCGTTAGAAGGCTTGCGAGGGGGTTGGTGTCAATCTGAATCGGCCCCAGGACTGCGTGAGATGGATTCTTCGAGCTTGCTGACCAAGCCGTTCAGTAGCACAATTTGACGGACTACATAGGTAGCGAGGAGGGTGGAGAGGATGGCATATGCTACGACTGCTTCGGCCATTCCCGTCATACTATTGCCTCCTCATCTAGCATCCTCTGCCGGTCTTCCAGCTTACCCTCTAGGGATTGGATTTCGTCGGATAGTGTGACTAAGCCTGCGAACAGAATCAGGAATGAGGCGAATCCAAGCATCAAAACCATGCGAATCTGCGGATCGAGGCCCGTCTCCTCGCTCTCGACCAGAATAATCCCGGGATGTCGGTTCTGGTACCAAGTAGTCGCTAATGCGGTGATTGGAACTAGGGTGAATCCGAACAGCCCCACGGCGGCCAGCGTGTCCCTGGTGTCATCGCCATCCGGCTGGGTGCGTCTGGAGAGCACGAGGAAGAGGGCGACAGCAGTAAGCAAGCCGAAGGTATTGAGGCGAAGATCCCCCCAGTCCCAGGGGACGCCCCACTCCGCCGAGCCCCAAATCGGCCCCGATATTACCACTCCAAGGCCGAACAACAGTCCCAATTCAGAGCCAGTGACCACTAGGCGCCAGCCCCATTCCGTTCGCTTCCGGTACCAAGAGACAGCCCCAACGAAAAGCAAGCAGAAGGAGAGGAATGACGACCATGCGAACGGGACGTGCCAGAACAGAATCCGATATGCCTCAGGAGCATTCCACGCCTCTGGATCGACTAGCGGGGCCCAGTTGAAGCCCAGATATGCCGTTGCTATTGCCCCGGCAAGGCCGCAAGAGGTGAGGGAGAGTCCAAGAGTCCCCGAGTTGGGCATGAGATGACGATTCGGGGCCCGGTCAAGAATGCTCGTCCTCAGGCGTCAGGGATAAAGATGGCAACGAGCCAAATGAGCGCCGAGGTGGTGCTCGCAATTAGGCAAGTCGTAATCGGATCTCCAATCTCCAGACCGAACGTCATGCCCTCGTTCATTATTGTGGCAAGGGCATCGGTGAGCTCGAGGAACGGCCAAATCAGGACGACAAGTAGTAATGAGGCGGCAGCGGCGTTTGCTCGACGTAGGTCTGAGACAAGTAAATGCAGGGCTGCGGCGGCAACGGCCAGGTCAAGCATAGAGAGCGCAGGCAGCCAAAGCCACCTCAGAACCTCGGATGAAGCGTCGGGATCGAACGAACCAGCCAGAACGAACCAAGACAGGTAAGTCAGTGGTATCGGCAGCACTAGGGATGCCCCGGCAATGGAGTTCGCCGGACGGGCCATTGGCCCGACGGCGGCGTTCCACCAACGCCCGCAGTCTGCCTCTGCCAGCCTCCTGACTAGTGCGGGGGAGGCCACTGCCGTGATGAAGGCCGGTGCGAGGACCAGTGCGGCGAGCAGTCCGCTGCCGTGCAGGCCCATGTCCAGGTTTCCGACCAGGGAATAGGCTAGCAGCATAGCCACGATCGCCGGCGTGGCACGGCCGACAGTGTCGATGGGGTTCCTCCTCTCCATCCTGAATGCCCATCTGATGAGGGAGCCGATCTGACTGGGTTCCGCAGGGGGGCAGGCATTTGGCAACGCGATTGGCTCGCCAGTGGATTCACCAGTCGTTTCATCGAGGACACCGCCCCGTATCGAGATGAGTCGATCAGCGCAGGCAATGACGTCCCTGTCGTGAGTTGCGACCAGTACTCCGTGGCCATTCGAGGCAAGGCCCCTGAGCCATCCCCTCAGCAGGGCCTTCGCACCGTCATCGAGGCCCTCCGAAGGCTCGTCGAGCAGTACGGCACGAGAGTCCGCGCTAAGTGCTGCGGGAGCGAGCCCACATAGCAACGAGAGTCTTCTTCTGAGTCCGCCGGAAAGCTGGGAGATCCGGTCATCGGATCGGTGTTCGAGCCCCCATGCATCCAGCAGGGAGGAGATGTCGTCCCCACTGGGGTTGCGCCCTGCAACCGAGAGAGCGGTAGCGAGTCGCTCCTTGACCGTCTCCTCGCCGCACATGCCGTCCTTCTGGAGCGTGAGGCCCATCGAGGGAGGTGCAGTGCGGCGTCCTTCGGAATCCCGAACGACCCTCTCCGCTCCGGACTCGGTTCGCCACGTCACCCGGCCAGAGCGCAGGGGCAGTATGCCTGCGCAGGCCTCGATCAAGGTGGTCTTGCCCGATCCATTCTCACCCAATACAGCCACAACCTCGCCCTCCCTGAGGTCAATCGAGACTCCCTCGAGAACACTCCTCGGGCCCCTGTGGACCTCGATTGCAGCGGCTGCAACGAGTGCGGCTTGACCCATATGCCGGCCAGAGCGTGTCTTCGTTTGAGTGGTTCCGTCCTTGCGAAGCCCTCTTGATGGCCAGTCATCAGGGGTTGGGTGATGGCATCGGTGGGCTTTGACAGCGACGTGACTTGGAGCTATCTTGAATCAACGGACTACGTGTGGATAGTCATACTAATCGCAGTCACGGTGGGTCCGTTCATCGCGGCCGCCCGAAACGAGACGAGCATTGCTCTAGCCATGGTGCTCTCCCTGCTACTGGTAATGTTCGTCCAGTTCGCGCTCTCTACATTCGACTCCGAGTTATTCGGTTTCGAGCCCATTCACCTGTTCAGCGTTATTCCAGTGATATTTACGGATTCATCTACTGCTGGGAATCCTTCCCAGTTCCATCGCATCTTCACAGCCGCTTGGCTGCACGCTGACTGGATTCACGTTCTTGGAAACGTCCTGGTAATCGCCCTCGCTGGAGTGCCACTGGAGCAGCGTCTGGGGGCGAGGAGATGGATCGCGGTGTATATGCTGGGTCTCGTCGGAGGGAACTTGGCGTGGATTGCATCGCACCCCCAATCAGGGGTACCGGCTATCGGAGCGAGCGGTGCTGCATTTGGCATCCTGGGGGCGTACATGGCCTGCTGGCCGGAGGACAAGATCGAGTTCCCCCTATTATTCCTGATTCGAGCATGGCCAGTCTGGCTGATCGCCTTCGTACGTCTTGGGTTGGAGGTCTTCCAGATGTACTCCATCCAGACCGGAACCGCGGGGGAGACGAACATCGCCCATATGGCCCACGTTGGTGGATTCTTCCTCGCCTATGCCCTAGCAAGACCGATTGCAAAGGGTGCTCCGAGTGCATTGGACGGATCCAGCCAACCGGCGACAGGGGCTTCACGTGCTGAGGCCATCAGGAACCAGGCAACGGCACGAATGAGGGGTTTGGAAGGCGATCCGTGGACCGAGGCAGGTGAACCCCTACAAGGCCAAGCTGCCAGAATCATCTCTAAGCTTCGAGAGGAAGGTGACGAGTTGGAGACCAGGAGGGCGTGGCTCGAGGAACTTGCCGAGCACACTATCTGCCCCGTCTGCGGGGGAGAGGTGCTGCCAATTGTGGACAGGGGGGTATGCGAACTCAGGTGCGGAGTTTCTGCTCGGCACATGAGGTGGCCATAACGATGCGAGCCTAGTACCGCCAGAGGTTGGAATTATACCGAGCGTGACTTTGGCTCTCTAAGAGAGCCATGCGTGACAGAGCGTCTCCGTTCATGCCACTCATAGCCGCATGCATGGTCATCGCCCTCGACCTCTCGGTGGGGGCCGTCGCGAGCATCCATCCTGCGGGAGGTCTAGATGACGTGTCTTCAGAGCCCCGCTCCATCGATCCCCCTACCCTAATGTGCGGCCTTGAACCGTGCCCCCCCAAGGACAGGCTCCCGACCCACTCACCGCTCGACGCGGGACCTCAGGTCCAAGAATTTGGATGGTGGCTAGAATTCTGGTCGGACGCGGATAACAATGGGATGGACGACAGGCTCCAACTAATTCTCTCTGGGCAGAGGGAGTCGGTTTCCAAGACTGCCGTTACGGGGGATGACGGCCTCCTAACCGTCGCAATCATCGTCCATTACGCCTGGCACCCCGGTCCCTCTGACACCACTGCACTCGTTGACGTGATTTCGGCACATGGCTGGGCAGACGAGAGCTCATGGTTCATGCCCATGGACCACCTAGATGCCATAGTCCTCGACCATGTTCCCGTCAGCGCTCTGATTGATGTTTGGGGGCTAGATGGGGTAATTCTTGTAGAGGAGCAGAACGTCATCGTGCCATATCTGGACAAGGCGACTCGGGGTTCCAAGGTGAGGACTTCCGGAGTCTATGATGATGCCCTCAGGGCAATAGGGTACTCAGGGTCGGGAATTGTCATTGCAATCGTCGACACCGGAGTTGACAACGAGCACTTCTCCTTAGACGACTTCTCAGATGAAAACCACGACAACACGAAGGATCCCGACGATCTGCCCGACCCTAAATGGGTCGCTGGGTGTGATGCAACAGGAGTCGGTCAGTCTGGTTGCAATGAGGAGGACCCGGACGACGGTGATGGGCATGGCACTCATGTCGCTGGCATCGCTCTGGGAACCGGTGACTGGACGCGCATCAATCAGGGCTATGCCCCGGGGTCGTACCTCGTGGACGTCAAGGTCATGGAGGACTATGGGGGCGGGAACTCACAGTCCATCCTAGCCGGCCTACAGTGGGTAATCAACAATCACGAGAGGGATTGGGGCAACAACGAGTCGAGCAAGGGCATAGAGGTCGTCTCCATGTCCTTCGGCCGACAGAGCACCCCCGGCAGTGACGACAGCGGGGACGACGGTACTTCCGCCGAGGCTCAACTCGTCAACCAGGCCTCTGAAGAGGGACTGGTCTGCGTGGCAGCAATCGGTAATGATGGGACGAACAACGTCAATTCCGTTGGCGCGGCCGACACCGCCATCACTGTGGGCTGGTTGGACGACAAGAACACCATCGACAGAGGAGATGACTCGATCTCAAGCAGTTCCAGTTACGGGCCTAGGGAGGATGACGGGGACGGGGACTCGTACGACGAGCTGAAGCCATGGGTAGTCGCACCCGGTTCGAACATCAACTCGGCTAAGCATGGCGAGTCGAGCAGCATCCTCCCTGGATCCGAGAATAACAGGGCGTCGGACGACTACACTTCGCTTTCAGGATCCAGCATGTCAACCCCGGCGGTTGCGGGTATGGTTGCTATTATGCTGGAGATTGGGGAAGTGCGTGGGTTCGATTTCATGAAAGACGGAAAGGGACCATGGAGAAGTGAGGCAATCATGGACTATCTCATGATGCATTCTGAATCCAGAGGGGAGGAAACCGAGGAGCACCGGGGAGAGAGCTGGAACAGGAAATATGGAT
Organism: Candidatus Thalassarchaeaceae archaeon; assembly: GCA_030749075.1. GTDB lineage: Archaea > Thermoplasmatota > Poseidoniia > Poseidoniales > Thalassarchaeaceae > UBA36. Next base: position 53,517 of record JASMKR010000042.1, read on the forward strand.
TCGGGATTATCGATGGCGGGATGGTCGCGAACGGGATGCTAGGGGTGGAGCAAAACGGTAGCGGCGATGGCCCCGTTCCCCCGCTAAGCGGGCACTGGGTAGAAATTGAGAGTCCACGGAGATTCTCCTGGGTTATCCAAGAAGAAGCCTACAACCTCCGTGGACATATTAACGAGCATGGAGAAGCAAACGGCTCCATTGAGGAGATTCTGGTCAAGATTGAGTACAAATTCAAACCCGGTCCGAACGACCCTGTTTCAACGGCCACTCTTTTGGGATGGCACAATCCGATTGCTCTAGCAGGAGAATCAGCATCTGGGATTGCCAACTGGACGACTTCATTCACTGTTCCTTCATTCTCAGAAGATTTCAGCAATCTAGAGCTCATCGCCAAGGTCTCCGCGCGGAACGAGATAGGCCAGTGGAGCAACCTGACTGAGATAGCATATCCCATCGGGACTGTCAACATCACACTGAACTCCCCCAGCGGACAAAATTCCCTTAGTGACGTGGTAAGGGTCTCTGGGAGATTCCAATCGGTCGGAAACGCGACAATACAATGGAGGTTGGATACTGATGATTGGGTCGATGCGGCTACCTACGATGACGGTCTTTGGGATTCCCATGACATTGAGCACGCCTCTAGCCCAGAGGACTCAGAGGGCTACTCAAATCCGGCTTGGCGAGGTCACAAATATTGTGCTCACCAATTCAAGGAATGGCAAAGTTCCTCTTCTGGTGGTTCGTGTGATGATGAAGACGATGGGTGGGAGGATTGGTATTTCGACTGGGACAGCAACCAAGTCAAGGATGGGGAATACAGGATTTCTGTGAGGATGCTGAGCGCTACTGGGGTCTTTGCAGAGGAAGTTCGAAGGATTATCACGGTTGACAACATCCCCCCTACGCCAGACCTGGTATTCGTGAGCAAGTCAATCTCCGTTCAGGAGTTTGGCATCCCCATGTCAGAGGCATACGTGAACACCTTCCTAGAAGTGAGGGCGACGGTGAGGAACACAGGGGACAAGGCGGCCAACGATGTCGGCATTATTCTGGAGGAGGACGGGTCTAGGAAGGACGAGTATGTGATTCCCAACATAGACAGTGGTGGCTTCATCGACGTGGTTCTGTACTGGAACCCCTCTTCACCCGGCAATCCCTCTATCGACATCATCATTGACCCTTTGAACACCATCGAAGAGATTGATGACTCGAACAACGGGCTATCTGCGTCGTTTCCCGTTCTGCCTCGGCCCGCCGGAGTCGACCTTGCTATCAGGGAAGGGGCAATTGCAACGACCCCTGTCGTTCCACGCCCGTTCGAGCAGATCCTAGTTGAGGCTCGCGTCGACAACTTGGGGTCCAGCGACGCCACCGGCGTAGAAGGGTCACTAGAGATCTTGACGGATCGGGGTTGGGAGCAAGTCAGCACTGCAAGCGCTGCATTCGTTCTGGGAGGGTCTCATGCCCTGCTGTCATTCCTGTACATCCCCAACCAAACTGGCCCTCAGGACCTGCGGGTCAATGTCGTGGTAGAGGCTACGGATCTGGACTGGACCAACAATCTCCACCGAAAGACAATACTTGTCGATAGATCAACACTGACGGGGCCAAGGGAGGCCGAATTCAACGCGGGAGAGTCTCCAATTGAGATCATCAACCTAGATGATGATGAGGGTGGCCTGGTCATCACAGAAAAGGAAGAGACGCTCTACTTGTACAAGCTCACACCGAACAAGGCCCTAGTAGAATGCAGCAACATAATGGAAGATCGGTGGTCGGGCGATATCGTAGTGAGAAGCACCGAGGATGGCATAGCCCACGTCGTTTGGACAAGGCGGTACCTCGACTCGAATGGCTTCCTGATGCAGACCCTGAGTTATTCCACCATTGACCCCACATGCAAGATGACCCCGATTCAGGACCTAATGAAAGGCATTACCCTCTCGGATGGCAAGTATTGGGGAATTGACATGGATGTTATCGATTCTGAAATAATCGTGGCTGGCTACCACCGGGACCTCTTCACAGGCGGCACTATGGATGACGTAACGAACATCTTCCTCCTCCACGCTGACGCGCCGACCTCTTCCACCGACTGGCACCTGAATCCCAGCATCATTGCTGAAATCGACGTACCACCGTCGACCTCTGACTCACTTGCAATTGAGTTTGGCCACGAACGAGCGCACCTCCTCTATCAGACCACTAGAAACGATTCCACGGGCAAAGAGAGGCTAGGGCTGTGGTACGCGCACGGGCTAATCGAGCAAACGCCATGGTCCTACAAGAAGGCGGTTGGCGACGAGGCTTCGCTACCCCATATGACAGTGCTGGTCGAGGACAAGGAGGAGAGGATCGTGGCACTCTGGAGAGAGGGCGAGGCTCGGGACTCCGAACTTCTGGCAATAGTTGCTGATGCGACCTTCGAGTCCATGAATGGCTTGGAGGAACGATTACCTGCGAGAGGAATGGGCGGTATCGGCATTGTCGAAACAGGGCGTGGAATCCAAGTTCTCTATGACCATGTGGGACCATCGGGACCTCAGGTTGAATATGGAATAATCGATCATGAGGACGGCTGGTTCGGACTATCAAACAAGATTTTGTCAGGTCAGATTAATGTTATTGACAGATCTCCAGAGATGGGAGAGACAGTAATGCTGCTATCGTCCTCGAGCGGATGGCAGATACGGTCTCTCGTCGACGACGGGGGAGGGTCGATGAAGGGGCAGACCCTAATCGACCAAGTCAGATCGTCCCTCGGGCTCGATGAGGCTAGCTTCGAGATTCTGGTGATTGGCGTAGCATTCGCCGTGCTAATTCTCGGTGCTGTAGCTTTGGTCTCACTTTCTGCTCAAGGAATCAGTTGGGCAAGTAGGAGGCGTGCAATCGAAGACGAAGGTGCCGTACTTTTGGAGGACGATGTGGTGGATTTGATTGATGCCTCTGACCTCTCAGTGAACTCCGGGGATGTGGAGCTTGTTCAGCCTCTGGAGCTCGAACTTGATTCCTCGGGAGCGGAGGTTAGGAAGGCTCGAAGGGAACGCAGGAGTGAGCCGGAGCCCGTTGCTGATTCCCCTGATTTGGAGGAAATAGGCACGAAGCCCCCACCGATCATGTCGGTTGAGATGTTGGGTTCTTCCTCGGCACCGGTGAGCAGGCCCGCCGTGTGCAGCAACTGTGGGGGGCGATTCGTAATCAGTACTAAACTCAGTTCGACCAAATGCCCGATTTGCCATGAGAGAGTCCATCTCTGAGGTTCCACGATGCCGGTGGTCCTTCTTGCCTCTGCCTCGGCGCGACGGCGTGCATGGCTCTCGGAGAAATTGATAGGTACGGGTGCGACATTGGAGATGGCTTCCCTTCTTACTCCGGAGATTCCTCCTTCGCCCGGATCGGAAGTCAGAGTGCAGGTTGAGGAAACGTGCCTTTCGAAGGCCCGTGCCGCAGTGATGGAACTGACGGTTGAGGACCCATACAAATTGCCTGACTACACGCTCGTGGCAGACACCCTGGTAGAGGATCCTGATGACTTCAAAGTTCCTCTGGGGAAGGCTCCGAGCAAAGCTAGTGCAACAGCCGCACTGCTCAGGCTCTCTGGTAGAAGGCACAGAGTCTGGTCTTCCACGGCAATCATATATCCACCGAACGAATCCCGGGGCACTGAGATGCTTGAGGGTGGTTGGACAGCAGACGTTTGGACTGAGTCCTCCATCGTCGAGTTCGATGAGATGGGCGACGAGAGAGTAATGGAGTTGATAGAAAGCGAATCCTGGAAGGGGAAGGCGGGAAGCTACGACATGGCTGGCGAGGCACGCTCAAATCTTGAACTAGTTGAGGGGGAGGAGGTGACGGTTTTGGGCTTCGCACCAAATGCCATCGAATTCCTCATTAGAATGATCAGTTAGACGAATACAACGCCACCGTGCTTGAGGACAAAGTCTCGCTGGAGTTCGTCGAACCACTCCAGCATAGTCAGACTGAAACGCACGGAAGCGATTTCGGCGTCCGCCAATAGGTCATCCTGAATCCCTCTTAGTGTACCGGGAGCAGCGCCGCAGGATACGCAAGAGCCATCCAAGTCCAGAACCAGGGACAGAGCCGAGCCCCCACTGCGAACCTCCTCGATTACAGCCTCGGTGATTACCAATCCCCCCCCATGGCCATCCAGAGCAGCCCTAACCGGGCCCAATCTAGCCATCAGGGCAGGTACCAAGTCAGAGTCATCCCCCTCTACTAGGCCGATGAGAGATAACGACTCGAGGCGTGTGATCTCGGCGGGATCATGTGCTTCTGAAACCCTCCTTTGAGATTCCTTCCGAATCACGGCCTCGATCTGAGCCCTGTAGGCCTCCTCTATGCTGTCTGAGGCAGGATTGGAAGTATTATCCCCCGCCTTCATGATGTTCCGAGTTGGTAATCAGATTTTAGGGTGACCTAAACTTGAGCAGACATTGAAAAGGGAGGCTGGTACGACTCTGTCAAATGGGTTCGCTATGAGCAGAGGGGAGGCGCTTTTGGAGATTCGGGATCTGCACGCAGGAATAGATGGGGCAACAATTCTAAACGGCATAGATCTAACCATCAATCCAGGAGAAATTCACGCCATAATGGGGAGGAACGGCAGTGGCAAGACCACCGCTGCAAACATCATAATGGGGCATCCGGACTTCGAGGTCGAAAAGGGAGATGTGCTGCTCTCCGGAGAAGACCTATTAGAACTCGAGCCGTGGGAGAGGGCACGCGCTGGGGTGTTTCTTTCCTTCCAGTATCCACAAGCCGTACCGGGGCTTCAGGTCGGAAACTTCCTCAGGAAGTCAGTCGCTAGCATCAGGGGCGAGGAAGCCGCGAAGGGGGCTGAGTTCAGAAGCGCAATGAAGGATGCCATGGAGACTCTGGACATTTCCCGCAGCTTTCTCTCAAGGTACGTCAACGATGGTTTCAGTGGAGGTGAGAAGAAGCGCTTCGAGATATTACAACTTCTACTGCTAGAACCGAAGTTGGCCGTATTGGATGAAACCGACAGTGGATTAGACATCGATGGAATCAGAACCGTCGCTGCTGGAATCAACGAAGCTGTCAGAGAGACTGGCTCAGGGGCCCTAATCATCACCCACTACTCTAGGATCCTAGAACATATCCAGCCAGACCGGGTCCATGTCCTACTGGGGGGCAGGATAGTTGAAACAGGGGGTCCGGAGCTTGCCATGAAACTAGAAGAGCGAGGTTACGACTGGCTTGAGTCTGAGGCCGGGAAGGGAGACTAGCACAATGCCAGCCAATCAGGAAGCAATGGATGCTGTGGGAGAGTACAAAGCCGGATGGCACGATCCGGAGAACTCGACTATTCGCTTCGATTTCGGACTCTCTGAGAAGGTCGTCAGGGACATTTCGGCCCTCAAGGGGGAGCCCGAGTGGATGACCGAGTCACGAGTCAAGGCATATCACCACTTTGTAGAGCGACCCATGCCAACATGGGGGAACACTCAGGTTCTGGGGGACATCGACTTCGACCGCATATGCTACTACCTGCGATCCTCTGAAGCAACCGAGAAGGACTGGGGCGATGTCCCCGAGGACATTCGCAACACCTTCGACAAGCTTGGAATACCTGAGGCGGAACAGAAATGGCTCTCTGGCGTTACCGCCCAGTACGAGTCGGAGGCAGTCTACCACAGCATCCGTGAGGACCTCGAAAAGCAGGGCGTAATCTTCCTCGATATGGACAGCGGTCTGAGAGAGTATCCTGATATCGTCAAGAAGTGGTTCTGCTCCGTTGTCCCACTGACGGACAACAAGTTTGCCGCTCTAAACACCGCAGTATGGTCCGGTGGCTCATTCATTTACGTCCCGAAGGGGGTTCACGTCGAGATGCCCGTTCAGGCTTACTTCCGAATCAACGCCAAGAACATGGGGCAGTTTGAACGCACTCTGATCATCGCCGACGAAGGTAGCAGCGTGCACTATGTTGAGGGATGCACTGCTCCAACCTATTCAACCGATTCGCTACACTCAGCAGTAGTGGAACTAATCGCGCTGCCGGGTGCTCACATACGCTATTCGACTGTACAGAACTGGAGTGCAAATGTGTACAACCTCGTGACCAAGCGAGGGATAGCACACGAGAATGCTAAGATCGAGTGGGTAGACGGTAACATTGGTAGCAAGCTGACAATGAAGTACCCGGCTGTGATACTAAAGGGCGAGGGGAGTCATGCAGAGGTGATTTCGGTGGCCTACTCCGGCGAGGGCCAGCATCAGGACGCTGGTGCCAAGATTCACCACTTGGCCTCGAACACCACCAGCAAGATTCTCTCGAAGAGCATCAGCAAGGACGGTGGGCGCGGCTCTTACAGAGGGCTGGTCAAGGTCTCGCCGAAGGCCGAGAACTGCAAGCTCAACGTAATCTGCGACGCTCTAATCCTAGATGATAGGAGTCGCTCTGATACCTATCCCACCATGGAGGTCGCCAATTCTACTGCTCACTGCGAGCATGAGGCGAGCGTGTCTAAGGTGAGCGACGATCAGCTGTTCTACCTAATGAGTCGCGGACACTCCGAGCAGGAGTCCCTCGCGATGATCGTCAACGGCTTTTTCGAGCCCTTCACCCGCGAGTTGCCAATGGAGTATGCTGTCGAGCTGAACCACCTCATGGCCCTCGAAATGGAAGGAAGCATCGGCTGAGGTGGGCGATTGGACGCCGACACAGAGTACCTGTCGCTCGATGAGCCCGACAGGTCCAGCCATCTCTGGAGATACACGCCATGGCGCAGGGTCCACCCAACCGATGACATCGCCTGCATCCCTGACATAGGTCCGCCGACCTTGAGGATCGTCAACCTCGACGGCAGCGCTGCCCCAAAAGGAATCCGGCTGGAGGAGGGTTTGGCTTCCGCTTCGGGCCTCCCCGAGAGTGACGTCGTCACAAGATCATTCCTACAGGCGGCCTCGGTCGGTTCTAAGTGGACCATCAGCGTCGAGCCGAACTTCTCCTCGGACGGCCCGGTGGTTCTAGACATCGATGTGGGGGGTTCTCCATCAATTCTGCACCTCTCACTAGATGTGGGGAGATTTGCGGAAATTGAGTTGGTCACGCGCGTGAGCGGTTCCGGGGAGTGGTTTGGCCTTCTTCGTACAGGGGAGGTTGGAGAAGGGGCCGTGCTCAACGACGTGGTCGTCTGCCTGCAGAAAGAAGGGACCTTGCTCCGAGTCGATTCAATTGCGATTGGCAGGGACGCGCAGGTGCGTGCAGGGACTGTCTCTTCCGGTTCCGAGCGGACCAAGGCGGACCTGCGATACAGGATGGGCGAACCAGGGGGCAACCTCAGGGTCCTCGGCTCTGTGCTCTCTGCAGACTCGATGCACTTGGACCACCATGTTGAGATTCATCACGATGCTCCCGAGACTTTCAGTAGGCTCTCATGGCACTCCGCATGTGGAGGCGACAGCAGGACCGTCGGGACTGGTATGCTCAGAGTCGCCGACGGCTCACGCGGGGCGGATGCCACTCAAATCTTCCACAATCTTCTCCTGTCCAAGGACGCTGAGGCAGACTCTATCCCGGAATTAGAGGTCCTAGAGCACGAAGTCGTAGGTTGCGGTCATGGGACAGCCAACGGGCCCATAGACGAAGATCAGATGTTCTATCTCGAGGCTAGGGGGTTCGACCCCTCTGACGCAAGAGGCGCACTGATTGCCGCTTTCCTCAACTCAACTCTCTCCGAGATGGGTAGTGAGGCCCTGCACGTCTGGCTGGTCCGGCTACTGAACAGTGAATTGGAGTCATTAGGCGCCTGACACATTGGAAATCGATTAGGTCGGAAGAATCGCTTTTTCACCCTTTTCGAGTCGGCGGTCCACCGAGTGGCCATAGGGTTACTGAGCCTGTTCGCATCGGAGTATCGGGCCCCTCCAAGGGTATGCGAACACGAGTATGAACATGATACCAAACGGTGAAATCAGGGTTCCAACACGGGAAACCGTAATGACGGAGATTGAAATGATCGCCCCGAAGTTGAAGAATGGGCTCACCGAAAGGCGGCGTGAGGTGAAGATTTCAAAAATTCTCGCAAGCATCGCCGGGGGTTACCTGCTCCTCTGCTTTATCGCGCCTGCCACACTCCCCCCCGGTACGATTCCCGAACTATCGGGAAGGGCGAATGCCATCGACTATGCCAATCACAACAGTTGGGGCAATAGGGACCATGTCGAAGGGTCGTCACTCGGGCATGACCAGTCCCTCCATGGGGGTAGCTTCGCTTGGACCGATCTCAATCCTGCTTGGGCCGTGGTATACGCAATAGGGGATCTCAACTGCCACCAGAAGCATCAGAGGTCCTGGGAAGTAAGCGGCAATCAGATGCCAGTTTGCGTTAGGGACGTCGGAATATTGCTTGGCTTCGCTATCGGGTGCGCGATTTTCGGATATAGGGGGTTGAACAGGTGGACGGTTCGTGACACCTTTCTCTCAGTCTTGCCCGATGATCGCCTTACCGCCCTCTATGCTGGGGACTCGAGGCTGATTGCAGTGGCCGTGATAATGTTCATTGGAATAGTTCCAATGGCAATCGACGGTTTCACTCAATTACTCATGGAGTCATACGAGTCCACAAACCCAGTCAGACTAGTCACGGGCTTCGCTGCCGGGCTCGTCGCCGGGTGGTGGTTTACCTCAGCTTTCGCCGCAAGGCCGAAATTCTTCGAGGGGGCGAGCGAAGTGGCCCTCCCAGCCAATGCTAGGCTCGTTATCAAGTAGTCTGATTCACTTCCCCAACCACCATTCAATCAGCTCATCCTCGTCATTCGGTGGTGATTGGCCGTCAATGCCACAACCAAGGAGCGAGAGTCGGGAGATGGCGGCATGAACAGATGAGCCATGCCCTCCCGTTCTGATGATTTGCCCCAAGGAGAAGCGTAGATGGGTTTTGGGATTGGAAAGTTGCCATCTCCTGAGGGCCTCTCGGAACGGCCAGATTGCGAGCAGCAGCCTCCCATAGGAAAAGTGCTCCTCCTTCAACTGAGAACGGGGTGCCTCCCTTCCAATCAGCGTCTTGTGCTGGGACAGCCACTCGGAACTATCGTGTAGGAACTTGACGATTCTTTGGGAATGCCGTTCGGAAACGCATCTCACGGGACCCATTGCTGAACGGAGCTCGGAGATGTCGGCAGTATGGACCAGTGAGAAGGTCCCACAAATGGAAGACATTGAGTGATTCAGGATATTCTTGGGCATTTCTAGAATATTCCCCCCTGTTGCAGAGGCGAGGATCTCTCCATGCCTCTCCTGAGCGGACTTCAGTACCTTCCAAGGGGTCTCGCCATCGAGCCAATCTGACTTTTTCTTGGCTGGCTTGACGCCTAAATCGGCGAGTGTGCTTTGCCCCATTGAGAGTCTCAATAGTTGCCTGATCTGATACTGGTCAACGGCCTCGAGGTCTACGTTGATAGGCATCGGTCTCCTGTGCAGAAAGGCCCGGATGCCTTCGATGAGTCTGCTACGGAACTCCTTCTCGGTGCCTTCGTTCGGGATTGGCCCGAGAATCGCGCCCATGTCGAATGGGGTCGGCATTTCCACACCCCCCGAAAGTAGGGATTGATACCCCTCCCTTATCTTAGATTGGAACTCCGTAGTCTCGAAGTACTCCTCCTTGTTCGAGACCCCCCTTAGCGTCTCATCCTTTATTCTCCTCATTGCCAGTTCCGGTTCACAATCTACCCAGATGCATAGATCGGGAACCAAAGCAGCAGCATTCATGTGCGCAACCCTGCTAACCCCCAAGGAGCCTACTATCCCCTGATAAACAAGAGAGGAGTGGATGTTTCTCTCGCTGACGACGGCCCTTCCCTCTAGAAGCCTAGGTAGAATCCAGCCGTGGGAATGGTCCAGCCTGTCTGCAGCGAATAGGCCGGCCTCCTGCTCAGGAGTCATCGACCTCTTCCTCACAGAATCGATTGCGAGGCGCCCTAGGGCGTGGTCACGCCGCGGTTCGCTAGTAGCCTCTACTGAGGAGAACGAGAACTCGCGTTCCAGCACCTCCGACACAATCTTCGTTGCCAGACCCTTACCGCTACCATCTCCACCCTCGATTGTGAAAAGATACATGCAAAAACCCTAGTCAGCCTATTGGGCGTCCCCCGAAAACTGTTCCTTTGAAAGGGTAACTAGCCCCATGCCGAGCAGAATCAGCAAGGGGCCGACGAAGATCATCCCCCTACTCCAAAGACCCACAAAGGCCAACCACCATGACCTGCGGTAGCTTTTCCCCCTATACGCCTCAAATCCACCTATTATTCCAGTAAGTCCGGCAAGTAGGGTCAGGAAGGCTATTGCAGTGGCAATCAAAACCGACTCCCCGAGATGGCTCTCACCCCTCATGTCGATGGTCTGCTCGCCATCGCCAGGGGTCAGGGTAACGACAATCTGTGCGTGATCGCCGGGAACCATGAATACGCTGGTAGTGTTGTTTCCAGGATGGCTTACATAAATTATCGATGGTTCTCGAAGAACATCGGCAATGGTGAAGCGTCCATTGGAGTCAGTCAGAGTCTCCTTCCCTGTCGTCGAGCCATCGTCATTCAGCAGCCTTACTCTGACCCCCTCCACAGGGTCGCCCCCGGTCGTGTTATCGATCAACGCGGAGTTAACGATGCCTGAGACGTCGGCGTACATGTTGGCAGAATCTAGCCTGCCAGAGAGCACCTCCCCGGGATCAGCGGAAATTAGCATGATTCCTAGTTGGGCCCCCAACAGGCTACCGAAAACAATGAGGATTGCACCCGCGACCCTGGTAGCCGGGTCAACTGCCATATCTTCCATCAGGTAATCGAGGTCAATACCCTCTTGCTCCTCGCTCGGGTCCATTATGGCATCTCCGATGACTGCTCTGCCGCACTGGGGGGCGACGGCTGTTGATGTTTTAGACGACGCCCGATCAGGATAATGAACAGAATGAGGATGGCGGGAGTGAAATTTCTCTCCAACAGCGAGGCTGTGGGAGGATGCTGTCGCCCTATCTCAGTGCTCGCGTTCTGGTCGTTAGTAGGATTGGATTCGAAACTTACCAAGTACATCTCCGTCCAATTCTTCCCGGTGATCCAGAAAGCATCTGCCCCCTGATCGTATGCTATTCCATTGAGGACCTCGTTCTTCGTTTCCCCTTGATTGGCAGCAAGGGATGATGCCGAGACGTGGAACTCAACTATGCCAGAGGAGGAGTTGATTGCAATGATTCGGTCTTGGCCCCAAACGTTTGCGTATACCGTGCTGCCAACGCACTCCAACTCGTTCAGACGGTTTACCTCTTCGTCGTTCGATAATACAGTTACCGACCGAATCACCTCAAAGGTGAGGGGGTCGCGGAAAGAAAGTTCTGAGGAGCCATTTGACATGACCAAGTATTCACCATCAAAACAAATGCCCCATCCCTCGCCCTCGTAACTGAGATTGTAGATCAGGGACAGGGATCCTAGATCGAAAACAAATGCTCTGCCACTCTTCCATGTTAGCATGATGACGGAGCTATCGAAAATAGTGATTCCCTCGCCGAAATATGCGTCGTCAACAACCACCTCGCGAAGCACGTCACCGGTAACCTGATCCAGTTCCCTCAATCCTGAATGGCCGTAGAGCCCGGTGCTCTCGAGAATCGTGTTTTCGTTAACCTCCAACCCCTGAGTGAATGCAGTAGGGTCATGGGGTATCGTCTCAATCAGAACTAACTCACGCTCCTCTACCAACTCGTTGGAATCCGTGGCATCGACGGGCATAGCAAACGACATGATTAGCAGGAAGGCCGCGAGTAGTCTGGACCATACCCGCCCGCGCATGTACGAACGATGCTCCATCGATGTTAAAATACGTCCTCGGACCGTTTGCTGAAGGTACTCGGACGGAGTGTTGTTAATGCGGGATGGCGCTGAAACGACCCCAGTGCCATTGTCCTTGTTGATCATTGCCACCATGGTCGTAGCCAGTTTCGGCCCACTGGTTGCTTCAGAGCCGTTCGAAGGAAATTCTGAGACATCTAGCATGGCGGACGGTCTTTCGGGATTCGAGCCCACTATTGAGGGCAAGCAGTACATGTTCAGCGAGAGCGAAATCCCCCGCTTCTCAGCCACGACATACCTGAAGAAACAATGGATTGAGGACGGTTATCCCGGAGTAATTCTTCCATTCAGCCCAAGCTACCATTACTCGAGGCACTATGCTAGAAGCTGTGAGGAGGCCTGGTCTGTTGATGACACCGGCAATATCACGACTCCCGATGGCACGATCTCGTTCACGGTCAAGAAAATCTCTGCCAATGCAGCAATTCTCGTCGAGGACGGGGCGGTGATTTCATCCACGACACTGAATGACATTACCGCAACATGGGAGTCGATAATCTACCCGACGGACACGAATTACTTCGGGGACACCCCGGACGTCGACAATAATTGCCAGATCGAGATCGTCATACACGCTGTGGACGGACCCGGTGGAACTGGGGGTTACTTCCAACCCGGAATCTCCGCACTGCGAGAATCTCTGTTCGTCGACGTTGATGACCTGGATGGTCGAAACGCAATCCTAGCCCATGAGCTCGAGCATCTGATCCACAATGCATGGGATCCTTTTGAGTACATCTGGATTGACGAGGGCGCGGCCGACTTGGCAACCTACTTGTGCTTTGGAATTGATGGTACCCTATCCGACCACGCCAACAACTGGGCCATGAACACCAGCCTTGGCCTGAGGTGGTGGAACCAGAGGGCAGCCGATTATGGGGCCGGCTTCCTGTTCATGTTATACCTCGCTGACAAGCTCGGAGGTGCCCCTTCAATTCGCAGTCTGATTGCCGACACATCCCTTGGAGGAGATGGAATCGAGGACCTGGCTAGAAATCCTGGGCCCGGATCGACCCAGATTGGCAGTACGATGAGCGAGATTTTTGCGAACTTTAGCGCCGCAGTCACTTTAGACAGCCCCCAAGGGGCGTTTGGCTTTTCGGACCTCGAGATGAATGATGAATGCTCGTCCGATTACGTGTGCAAGGCGAGATCAAGTGGATCAAATCAACAATGGTCTGAGAATTGGCAGTCGGCAGGACACACCATAGAAGGGTGGGGGCTCAGATCTTACAGATTCACACAAGGCACAGGCGACCCACTCAACTTGATGGTGCAACCAGACCGTTTCGGTTTCGAAGGTGCAATCCTAATCAGGGAGGCGGCGACTGGTACATGGACCATGAGCGAACTGAGGGTCGATTCCACAACGGGAATCGGCACGGGGCTCATACACGGTTTCGGCAACACCACAGCGGAGGTATGGCTGCTCGTATGGTTCAACTCATTGATAGATGACTGTGACTACGACTTCGCCAATTGCGGAATCATGCCAGCGGGGTCCTATCCCTCTGGATCAATAACTGTGAACGCGGGCTTGATCACAGAGCCTGCAGAAGTCACAATAGATTCCTTGCAGACCTTTGACAGAGATGGCGATTCTCTCCAAGACAGCATCGAAATCGGAATAGAAGTGACCTCCGACGCCTATTACGAGACCTTGGAGGTGACCTTCGAGGCCTATACTGAAAACGTGCTCACAGATTCACTGATCTTCAACTTAGCCGCAAGCAATAGCGAGCCGGTTTCAAGGGCGATTTGGTTCACGCCTTCGTTCACGGGTGAGTGGTCCTTCTCCGTGAGGATTAGGGACATCACCGGAGGACTGCAGGACGAGGGTTTCTCGCTTCCTGTGCAGATTTACAACATGAAGCCCGTTGGCTCCGGGTCCATCTCGACTCCAGCCACCCAGACATGGTTGCCGACCCATATGTTCGGAGGAGGCTACGACACATGGGGATTCGGTCTTCAAAACGGATCCTTCAATCACAATGAGACCCCATCGTCATACATCTGGGATCTCGGTGACGGAAATGGCTCCAGCCTCAAGAACCCAATTCACCCCTACATGGAAGAAGGCGAGTACCAAGTTATTCTGGTCGTTATGGACCGAGGGGGGTACTACTCCGAGGCACAGACCTGGAACATCTCAGTGAATGATTCGTCGGCCCCGGTTCCAGAGATATCCATAGAGGGGGTGGCAATTACTGGTGAAATTACTTTTCAAACCAATCAGAGAATCCAGTTCTCTGCCAGTAGAACCTCGGACAATGTCCCAGTTGAGCATCTGACTTTCAACTGGGACTGGGGGGATGGGGAATCAGATTCTGGTGTTGGACTCTACGAAGCGGGACATTCTTGGATTGACGGCAATGCAAATGGCACCATCTACTCCATGGGACTGAGCGTGAGCGATGGAACTCATGCTTCCGAACTCACGATTCTGATTCGGATACTCAATCGAGTCCCCCGGCTAGTCCATGACGGAGTGTTGCAGACTTACACGCTGACACCTCTGAGCATGCCTGAAATTTTCGTCGACGACGACGGTATGATAATGGAACACAGATGGGACTTCGAGGGCGGGGTGAATCTAGACGGTACTGGGATGTCACTGACATCTGACTTCTCCGAAACTGCTTCGTTCCTATCCAATCCGACCGTCGGTTGGCTTGAGCCGGGCATGAAGAACGTGACCCTAGAGGTAAGAGACGACGACGGGAATACTTCGTTTGCCAATCTGCAGGTTGAAGTCCTAAACCAGCGTCCTGTCGCAATCTTCAATCGGCCCATGGATGGGAATGTTAGAACTGCTTATGTCTTTGAGAGCGAGTCCTTCGATCCGGATGGTGACTCCTCCTACCTTAGGCATGTTTGGAGCATCTCCGACATGATAGAGGCCATTGAGAACGTCTCCTCCATCAGTAGGTCATTCCTCAACCCTGGACTGTATAGCATTAGTCTGGTCGTGATTGACGAACGTGGCCTGGAATCTGCCCCGAAGACATACCTCTTTGGAATAGAAAATCCACTTCCCGTACCAATTCTCTCTTTCAGTTGTCCCAGCCTCAATGGTTCGATCCTAGATGGAATTCCAGAGGATGAGGCTGGGATAGTGTGGCAGGTCCCACATACAGAAGGAGGGGGGGCCTTCGTCGCGCCCGGGAATCCAATCAGATTCGATGGGAGGGGCAGCCATGACTCGGATCCTCGATTCTCTGGCAAGACATCAACCGACTCAATGGATCCAGATTGGAACGGCATCGCCTCGTGGATCTGGGACTTCGGTGACGCAAGCCCTGCAAAACTCGGCCCGATTGTCTGGCACGAGTACGAAAGACCGGGGGCATATATCGTGAGGTTGACTGTCACTGACGGATTCGCTGGAGGGGAATCCAATACCACCGAATTGATAGTGCATGTATCCCAATCGCCAAAGATATTGACTACGAACCCCATTTCCTCAGAATACGTCATAGTAGGAGATAGGGTGAATCTAATCGGGAACGCAACTGACCCTGATTTGGATTATGGAATCACAGCTTGGCTGGATGTTGATGCGAACTTTGACAGCGACGGAGATGGAGATCAGTCCAGAGACAGGGACATCGATTTAACAGGTTCTCTGGAGATTCGGTGGGATTTGGACGTGTTCACCGATGACGACTGCTACAGACTCGAAGGCTGCGATGGTGATTCCAGAAACGACTGGATGACATCGAATCAGACTTGGAGGAAACCAGGGGAGGTCAGGATTTCGATGACCGCCTGTGATGGAGTCGGGGTTTGCTCATCCAAGGATTACGTCGTGACCGTTCTCTCCATCCAGGAGACTGCGCCGCCAAAGACCCTCTCGGATCTTACTTGGACTGATTTCATCCCGGATAGGAAGAGCGCTGGGCTGCTCTCACTGGTATCCTTGGTGGCCCTTCTGGGGTGGATGGTGATGAGGCAGAAGGACGATGAGGAGATCGAAGCGAGGGACCTGATCGAGAGATATGGGGTCGACGAGGTGGAGGCCGAGGGAGGCATCTCCGGGATGGATCAGCACGCCCCGCCGCCACAACCAAAATATCTGACCTCCGAGGAGCGGACTAACAAGGAGTCGGGCTACGTCCGTCCAATCAGAACGAGGCGAAGGTAGTGAGGGTTTCTAGAAGGCACGATATCAGAATCGCCGCATTGCCCATGACTATCATTGCCGTGATGATCGCTGGCGCTCTGTCATCAGTTCCGGCAACCTCCGCTAACAGCTCTTGCGATGTTTCCCCAAGCAGCGACTGGTCGCAGAGTGTGCCCGGAGACTACATCGAGGTCTCCACCGTAGACGATGGTGGTGGTTTTGAGGGAATTTTCGGTTATGGGTCTCCGGGTAATTCTCTCAAGCCATTGGAGAGGGGCCTCAGCACCGAGTGGTCTGACGGTACATGGTCGGGATTCCAGGGGGTTGCGGTGATGAATGACAGCGCCACGACACTGAGCATGGTGCTTATCCCGGGATATCTTTACACCTTCTGCATAGATTTCAGCCACAGCGGCGGCTCGGCAGCATCAGAGGCCCGAGGCGACATATACCTGATGACCGATCAAAACTATGGAATGTACACTAGCGAGTATGATTTTAGGGGCTTGGACGATTATAATATTGACATGGTACCGGTCGAATGGAGGGACATGTCGACGTGGTTGCCTTTCAGGGATTCGCATGCCTATGAGTCCGTAGGTTATGAGGAGTTCTCCGTGGCCATTGACTCGACCGGGACTGCATGGTCCTCGCT
The DNA here is from genome assembly GCA_030749075.1 of Candidatus Thalassarchaeaceae archaeon. Lineage (GTDB taxonomy): Archaea > Thermoplasmatota > Poseidoniia > Poseidoniales > Thalassarchaeaceae > UBA36. Next base: position 70,184 of record JASMKR010000042.1, read on the forward strand.
CGGCTTACAGGATGGATCCCCCTATCAGGTGTATCACCTGGTTCTTGACGGATGGGACAACAGCAGAGTCGCAGATTCAGGTGCAACAGGGGGGACCATGAACGTCGAGATACTAATCGACGTTGAAGAGCGCCAGACTTTACCGAACTACACCGCATACATGCTAATCGGGGCGTTGCCTCTGTCCTGCATCATTATCCCCCTGATTCTCCACAGCAGGTATCATTCCACAGCCCAAACCAGCGAAGGGGAGGAGATGCGGGAAGTGCCGTATCTCAGGGATGGGTGAACTAAGCGTACTCTAGCAGGGACCACGCCGTCTGAAGGTCCGAAGCATTGATCCTGCCTTGCTGCGCGAGGTGCCATCCCGATTCGGTAGTGGTGTAAACCATGAACTGATCGAGCAAGGGGGCGTGAATTCGTGTCCAGTCCCCCCCCGGTCCCAAACCCATTAGAGCAGTATTGATTCCCGAATCCCTCAACTCCCACGCCGCCTCGAAGATTCTCAGTCCCTCCGCCCTATTCGTAGTCCCATAGCACGCCTTGATGATTTCCCCAAGATCTTGGTTGTCCATAATCTCCTGGGCAATAGCAGATGAAGTGGGAGTCCCTTCGATGGAGTGCATCGAGGCAATGACCCCAGTCCCATCTCGGGTCAGTCCCACTAACTCATCCCTAATCGACTTGGAAATGTCGGATTCAATATCGACCCATCGAGGCCCGTGTACAATTGCGGCTCTGAGAACCTCAATTCGTTGAGTCTCGTTTCCCGGATAGAACCCACCCTGCCTCTCAGGTCTGCATGCAATCGCCATTGGGAGATCGGTGGCTTCCACGATAGTGGACAAGGCCGAATCCAAATCGACCGCATCCAGATCGAGTTGTCTAATCTCTACCTCATTTCCAGCGCCATTGCCGTCCCACCCCTCATCGGAACTGGACTTGGCTTGCACACTGTGCTCGGTCGTCCAGAGAAGATCGAGTCGAGCTTCGACTGCATCGGCGCCAGCGGCTTTTGCGACCACGGCATCACTAGCCATCTCGTCAGCCGTCCGACCACTAAGGGTTACGCATACGAGGGGTCGATTCATCCGGAGAAGCGACCGAAGTTGCCTGTTTAACCGTGTCGAGAGGGGAATAAGCTAAATTGAAGCGGAAACTGCCTATTTCACGGTATCTATACCAATATTGGACAATTTATTGGTAGGGTTGAATAACCCCTTTCACTTGGATATGTCGTATTATCTTGAGGGTTCCCTACGGGGAACCCTCAATCAATGAAGGAATAGTGATGGCTAACGAGTACGATGCAGAAAGCATTCAGGTTCTCGAGGGGCTGGAAGCAGTTAGAAAACGCCCAGGCATGTATCTGGGTGACCCGCATGATGGATCTGCACTCCATCATTGCATCTGGGAAGTTATCGACAATGCTGTCGACGAACACCTCGCCGGCTACAACCCAACGGTCGAGGTGAACCTAGAGAAGGATGGTTCGGTCAGAGTGATCGACCATGGCAGGGGGATTCCGGTGGACAAGCATCCAGAGGAGGGGGTTAGCGCTGCAGAAGTCATCATGACCCGTCTCCACGCCGGCGGCAAGTTCGACAATGAGGCTTACAAGGTTGCCGGAGGCCTGCATGGAGTCGGTGTCAGCGCTGTCAATGCAGTGTCTGAGATGTTGTCAATGACCATTCACAGGGATGGCAAGATGTGGTATCAGGAATATTCCAGAGGCAATAGGAGGGCTGCACTGAAGGCCACTGGTAAGTCCGACAGCACCGGAACGGAAATCAACTTCAAGCCCGACATGACCATCTTCAGCGATGTCACAGAATTCGACTTCGATCTAATCAATACCAGACTACGCCGAACGGCATTCCTCAATGCCGGCCTGCAGATATTGCTGCGTGACTTCCGTGGCGAAGACGTAGTCGAGATCGAGCACAAGTACGACGGTGGCCTAAGAGAGTACGTTCAGGCGATGAACGAGAAGAAGGAGGTCATTCACGAGGAGGTACTGCACATACTCGGAACAAAGATGGGCGACAAGGGAGAAGTACATGTCGAGGTCGCCCTGCAGTGGACTGACGCATACTCGGAGGCCGTCCACTGCTTCACAAATATCATCCACAACACCGACGGCGGCACTCATCTGTCTGGACTGAAGAGCTCACTGACCCGAACTCTGAACACATACGCCCAATCGAGGAAGCTACTGAAGAACGTCAGCAGCCTGTCCGGTGACGACATCAGAGAGGGTCTTTCAGCGGTAGTCTCGATCAAGCATCCCGATCCATCCTTCAACGCCCAGACCAAGTCCAAGCTGGTTACCAGCGAGGTCGCTGGCATCGTCGAGCAAATCGTGAACGACAAACTGAGCGAGTACTTCGAAGAGAACCCATCCATAGCTCGCTCTATCGTCGATAAGGCCGTCCTTGCGAGCAAGGCGAGAGAGGCGGCGCGCAAGGCTAGGGATCTGACGCGCAGGAAGGGAGTTCTGGAAGGAGGAGGTCTGCCTGGGCAACTTGCAGACTGCCAGTCCCGAGACCCAGCGGAATGTGAGGTCTATATCGTCGAGGGAGAGAGCGCAGGAGGTTCGGCAAAGACAGCCAGAGACAGGCGCACGCAGGCCGTGCTACCCCTGCGCGGGAAGATCCTCAATGTCGAGCGCCAGCAGCGGAATCTCACCAAGGTATTCTCGAACGAGCAGATTCAGCGCATGATTCGAGCCCTAGGGGCCGGGGTTGGCAATGAGGAGGAGGACGAGGGTGCATTCGATCCAGAGAAGCTACGTTACGGGAAGATAATCATCATGACAGACGCAGACGTCGACGGGGCTCACATTCGAACCCTAATACTAACTTTCATGTGGCGCTTTATGAGGAGGGCGATAGTCAACGGAAATGTGTTCATCGCAGCCCCGCCGCTATTCTCGATATCCAGGGGAAAACAGACAGAGTGGGTTCACAGCGAGCGTGACAGGGATTCCATCGTTAAACGGATGCAGAAGGAAGCTCCGACAGCCAAGATCGATGTCCAGCGATACAAGGGGCTAGGTGAGATGAATCCGGAGCAGTTGTGGCAGACCACGATGGACCCCGAGGCACGCACGATGATGAAGGTGGAGATCAAGGATGCCGAGGAAGCGGACTCTCTCTTTTCCATCCTAATGGGGGAGGATGTTCCCGATCGCAGGGCCTTCATCGAGAAAAATGCCTCCAAGGTGACTTCGCTGGATATTTGAGGTGGTTTTGTGGCTGAGGATCTGCTTCGTAGGAACATCTCAGACGAGATGAAGGAGAGTTACATCAACTACGCTATGAGCGTGATCATCGGTAGGGCTCTTCCGGACGCCAGAGATGGCCTCAAACCGGTTCACCGCAGGATTCTATGGGGGATGCATCAGGCCGGTCACTCTCACGATAAGGGGTATAGCAAGTCTGCCCGATCTGTTGGCGAAGTCATGGGGAAATATCACCCCCATGGCGATCAGGCGCTGTACGACACTATGGTCAGAATGGCACAGGACTTCTCCCTTAGGTACCCACTGATCGACGGCCAAGGGAACTTCGGATCGATAGATGGCGACCCACCGGCTGCCATGCGCTACACCGAGAGTAGGCTGGACAGATTGTCCCAGCACATGCTGGATGGCATAAACAAGAATACCATAGACATGGAGCCTAATTTCGATGACACCGAAACCGAGCCCACCGTTCTGCCAGCACGACTGCCCAACCTCCTGCTGAACGGAAGCGACGGGATTGCCGTAGGAATGGCCACCAAGATTCCCCCACACAACCTCAACGAGGTCGCTGCAGCCATCAAGTTCCACATAGAGCGCGTAATCGAGCAAAATCGAAAGATAGGGCTCGACAACCCCCCTAAGATCGACGCGTTGGAATACATGAAGCATCTCAAGGGCCCGGACTTCCCCACCGGGGCCACAATCTTCGGTATCGACGGCATAGTGGACATGTACAGAACGGGACACGGCCGTTTCCACATTCGCTCGGACGTCGAAGTCATTGAGGGCTCGAGGGAAAAGAGGCTGGTAGTTTCCTCCATTCCCTATCAGGTCAAGAAGGCGGCTATGCTCCAAGGAATCGCAGATTTGGTTCAGAATGACTCGATCAAGGGGATTCGCGACATCAGGGACGAGTCGAGCAAGGAGGGGATTCGCGTGGTTATCGAGATAAAGCAGAATGCCGATCCTCACGCTGTCCTAAATCAATTGTACCGGTCAAGCAGGCTACAAGAGTCATACTCCGCCAACATGATGGGGATATTGAAAGGCGAGCCGGTCCAACTCGATCTCAGAACGATTCTGCATACACACGTTAGGCACAGAGAATCTGTGATTGAGCGGAGGACTCAGTTCGAGCTTGACAGGTCTGAGGCCCGGGCACATATCCTCGACGGCCTCATACGAGCGCAGAAGCGTATGTCAGAGATCATTGAGGTGGGGAGGAACTCGGAGTCCCGGGACCAATTCGAGCAGTTTCTTCGCGGGGAGGAGAAGTATCCGAGGATCAAGCGCTTCGACTTCTCTAGCAAGCAGGCCAAGGCCATTGCAGAACGAAGGCTATACCAGTTGACCAAGCTGAATGTCCAGGAAGTCGCCGAGGAGCTCTCTAAGCTCAATGAGGCGATAGAAGACTACCAGGGCATCCTCGGTAGCAGGTTTAGACGATTGAACATAATAATCGAGGAACTAGACAGGCTCGTGGAACGTCACGGAGACGAGCGTAGAACCCATATCGACCCCGTGCCACTTTCCATGGACCGGGAGGATCTCGTAGCTGAGGAGGCGATCGTCATCTCCCTGACCCAGGACAACTACATACGACACCTACCTGTCGAGGCCTTCCGACTTCAGAACAGGGGTGGAAAGGGGCTGAAGGGGGTAGCGACGAAAGACGAGGACGCGCCTTCAAAGATCGTAACCTGCTTCTCTAAGGACAGGTTGCTAATCTTCACTGACATGGGTCGTGTCTACGGCCTCAGAGCATGGGAGACGCCCTCTGCCAGTCGCTACGGCAGAGGGACACATGTCCGAAACCTCCTACGTGGCATCAGAGACGAGGAGAGGGTCGTTTCGATTCTCCCCCTGAGCCGGAACCTGATCCGGAATCCAGAGGGCAGTTACCTAGTGTTCGCTACATCGAAGGGTAGAATCAAGAAAAGCCGCCTATCCGAGTACGTCAAGATCAACCGAAACGGCAAGTACGCCCTAAGATTCGCCGAGGGCCAGAACGACACCTTGGTCACTGTGAGGCCGGCGGCGGAAACCGATCACGTAGTACTGGTCTCTGCCCGAGGAAATGCTTGCAGGTTCAAGCCAGCAGAAGAGAGGACGCGCATCATCCCCGAAACTGGCGAGACCATGACCACCTACGTAGTGCGGGTGCAAGGAAGGGTCAGCCAGGGGGTCTCGGGAATGAAGTTGGGGCAAGGCGACCACGTAATCGGGATGATCGTCACCGGGGACTTCAACACCAGCGTGCTCACTATTTCCAAGTATGGCATGGCCAAACGGAGCAGGCTTGGGTCTGGTGAGATGATTTCCCTTACCGATGAAGCGGGTGGCGAGGTCCGTGACGAAAAGGGTGATGTCGTCTATGTCAGAGATGGCTACCGACGCACCAATAGGGGGACGAAGGGGGTGCGCACAATGTCATTGAAGGATGATGACCACATCGTCAGCGTTCGACAGATCCCCGATCTGGGGGACCAGTTGTTCATGCTCACTAGATCGGGCATGATGATCAGAATGGTTTCAGGGCAGACCAAGGAGACCTTGGGCAAGGTCACCAAGGGAACACGCATCATGGAACTGCGAAACGCTGATCGAAGCGGGTACGTTGACGAGATAGTATTCGTTGCAAGACTTCCCTCGAATCTCGTCGACTCCCCAGAAGCTGCGAATGACATTGCGGAGGAAGAATAGCCGAACCGCTCGACTTAAGCAGGAGCCGAATGTCGTCAGGCTACTGCGGCAGTCGCATAGCCTGGCCATTGCGCTGGATTGCTAATCCAGTGGTGTCTCACCTCGGGAGTTCGAATCTCCCCTGCCGCGCCAACCGAAAAAGGGAGGTTTCATTCGCCCGCTCGCTCTCAAGGACTCGTGGCAACCACAACGGCCCTCGGTCCATTGGACCTCCCATACGGACCCGGTGTAATCGCCTTCCTCTGCATTGCTGCAATTATCCTCGCCTGGTTGGTCTTCAGGCACCTTAGCCTCAAGCCATCCAACGATAGGTCCTGGGTTAACGACAACCGGAGGAACACAACTGCCGAATTCAATGGTGACGAAGTCACCATCAGAAATGTAAGGGACTTCAACTGGAGGAGCACGAGAGACTTCGATGAGCGCTGGAATGACATGACAGTAAGGCTTGATCAGGTTACGAAGATTTGGTTCGTCCTCGAGTACTTCGACCCCACACGCAGACAGATGGCACACACGATTCTAAGCTTCGAATTCGAGGACGGGAGGCGCCTAGCCTGCTCCATCGAGGTACGTAGGGAGAAGGGAGAGAGGTATCACCCGGTCAAGGGCCTCTTCAGGCAGTACGAGTTGATCTACGTGTGGGCAACGGAACGCGACGCGATAGGCGTCAGGACGCGTTGCAGGAGGAACTCAGTGAATCATTTGTTCGAGGCCGTCATACTGGGTCCGGGTAACGAGAGGAGGATGCTGGAATCTTACCTTCGCCGAACAAACAAACTCAGCGAAGAGCCCGAGTGGTACAACACAGTAACCAACACCTGTACGACCAATATCGTCAGGCACGTCAATGAAGTGTATCCTGGAAGGGTTCCCAAGGCCTTGGCAGTGCTGCTTCCTGGGCTCAGTCCCAAACTGCTCCAAAGGAACAACCTGGTCAAGATGGATGGTTCCCTAGAGGAGACTCTCGAGAAGAGCGTGATTGATGGCAAGGCAGAATCGTGGGGGGGTTCCACCGACTTCGGTGACCATATCCGGCATTAGGGCTATGCGAGCATTCAACTGAATAGTGCTCCTGCCGGAGACGTGCTTCGAATTGAGGCGATTGAGGCTCCTGATTCGGTTCTCTGGGACCTGCCCCCATCCAAGAGTCACATGATTAGGTGGCTCGTCCTCGCCGCACAGTCCGAGGGCACCACTGAACTGGTCTTCGAAGGGGTGCCGGGCGAGGACATTGCCTCAATGGCAAGTTGCTTGGAGATGATGGGCGCCGAGATTGGTCGAGGAGAATCGTCGTGGATCATCAAGGGTGCAGAGGACGGCTTTACCGTTCCGGATGGGGTTTTAGATTGTGGCAACTCAGGAACGACGGCACGCATCATTACTGCCATAGCGGCTGGGATGAGCCTGCCAGTCACCATCGACGGTGACGATTCCCTGCGAGATCGCGATGGATTCGATTTAGCCTCAGTACTGAATGGGCTGGGCTGCCGGATTACATCGTGGAGACTGCCTTACACGGTTATTGGCCCAATCAATTCTGGATGGGCGGAGCTTGACCAATCATCGTCCAGCCAACCGCTGACAGCTCTCCTGCTTGCCTCACCCAGTTATCCCGGAGGAACGGAAGTACAACTTACCGGGCAGCCAGTGAGTCGTGGGTACAGCCATCTGACAATCGAGATTTGTGAGGCCTGCGGCTCAATGAATATCCCCGATGAGGGATTCCTTCGACTAGATCCTTGGAGCGTAATGACACCGGACAAGGTGGTGATTCCCGGTGAGGCGAGCCTCGTGCCGATGTCCATGCTCTACGATCAGCTCTTCGGAACCGAGTCCAAGGTCGATGTCCCTCTCGGAGACCCTATGATGGCCGAGGCAATCGAGAGGATAGGTAGCATGGAAGGAGGCACGATCGATTTGCGGGATGCTAGCGATATCATCAGCCCTGCTGCCGCAATAATGGCAATTGGGGGTGGTGGAACCATCACCGACGTGGGGCATGCTCGCGGAAAGGAATCTAACCGGATTGACAGGACTGTCCAGATGCTGGCCGAATTCGGCATGACCTCAAGGGCAGCGCATGATGGCATCGAGATTTTGGGCAGGCAGGCCCCCAAGAGGCCGGAGAGGGCAGTGGAGACGCATGGCGATCATCGTCTAGCAATGACGGCGATGGTGCTTGCCTGCAAGGTCGGGGGGGAAATCGTCAACCCCGAGATCTGCGCCGTCACCGACCCCGAGTTTATCGAGAGGCTGATGGCGATAGGAGGCGGGGATGCCTAGGTCTAAAGGCAATCTCGGGACGCATCTGCTGCTGCTCCTAGTCGCGGTGATATGGGGCTCGACATGGGCCGTGGGCAGGTTTCTCAGCTACGGACTGGACGAATCTACAAGGGCCAATCTCGGGCCAGCGACCGCAGCCTGGCTAAGGTACGTCGTTGCAGTAATGGCGTTCGTTGCCTGGTGGTGGATATACAGGAACCGTGGAGGGCCGAGGCTACTTCCCCACGACTCGCGGTCATGGCGATACACGGTTTGGCTTGGGCTGCTCGGGACGATGGCATACCAGCTCCTGTTCATGCATGGGGTGAGGTGGACCGCAGCGGGAGATGCCTCGCTCATCATCCCCATCAATCCGGTATTCACTGTCCTTCTAGCCGCACCGATGCTGGGTCAGAGGTTGACGGGGAGGATGGCACTCGGTCTGGTGCTGGGGATTCTCGGGGTCGGTACTGTTGTGAGTTGGAGCCCGAACACTGGCATCCCGTTCGAACACCGGCTGCTCGGGGATGCGATGATTGTGCTGGCCGCCCTCGCGTGGGCAACGAACAGCAACCTGACCAAGATGGCTCTTAGGGAGGGCGGCGTTGGCACCACCGAGGAGCTGGTGATTTGGTACTCGATAATTGGTTGGGCTATGCTCACCCCCTGGATGCTGGCCGAGATCTGGACCTCGGGCATCCCCAGTCCCAGTTCAGCGGAATGGGTCTCGGTCGCCTACCTAGGATTGTTCTCGACCGTCCTGACTTACGTGTGGTTCGCTAGGGGCATCGACAGGATTGGCCCCACTGCAGCGGCCTCCTACGTCTTCCTTGTCCCTGTTTTCGGGGTCCTGAGTGGATGGGTCCTTCTGGGTGAGAGCATCGGGGCATCGATGCTCGTCGGCTTCGTGCTGATAGTTATTGGAGTCAGGCAGGTCCAGCGCGAAAGCGAGAGGCTGGGGGCTGGTTGAAGAACGCTCTGGCGTTGCCTCACGGTTATATACGGAGGGTCAGTGGGCCGCCAACGAGGTGTTTGGATGGCGCGCAAGCCTGCAAAGATGTACCGGCAAATCAAGGGACAGTCATTCACTCGTCGAGAGTATTCCGGGGGCGTACCGAACAATAGGATCCTGCGCTACCACATGGGAAATAGGAAGAAGGCCGAAGCAGGAGAATTCGAGATAGTCTTGGAACTGTATGCTGACAACGCATGCCAAATTCGCGACTCGGCTCTGGAGTCGGCAAGGCAGGTAGCCAACGCGACCATCAGGGATAGTGCCAGCGGCCAAGGATACGCACTCAGGATGCACACCTACCCCCACCAGATCCTCAGGGAGAACAAGCAGGCTACCGGAGCAGGCGCTGACAGGGTCTCCCAGGGAATGCGCCTCTCTTACGGAAAGAACGTCGGAACGGCGGCCAGGGTCCAGAAAAACCAGACGCTGATCTCCATCAATACTGATCGTGAGCACTATCCCGCAGCCCGTGAGGCCCTGCGCAAAGCCGGCTGCAAATTTCCAACGCCCTGCACGGCCAAGATCGTAAAGGGAGCCGAGCATTTGAAGGGTCTAGTCTGAGGTTGAGGGGCAATGTCGCCCTCGGACCCATTGACAGTGCTGCAAGAATCGCTACGAGGCGCACCGATTATCTGGAAGGGCGATTACCCATACTTCATCCATCCCATCTCGGATGGGATACCCCGCATGGATGCCGATGTATTGCGGGCCACCAGTGATCTGATAGTAGAGATGGTCGATTGGTCCGAAATTGACCTTATAGTCAGCGTCGAGGCGATGGGGCTGCCCCTGCTGGCAGCGGTAGGAGGTGCGACCGGAAAGCCAACAGTGGTTATCCGAAAGCGATCCTATGGGATGGATGGTGAAGTCCGCGTAGACGTCTCCACCGGATACTCGAAATCAACAGCATACATCAACGATATCAGGGCAGGTGAGAGGCTCCTTATCGTTGATGACGTCATTTCCACGGGAGGTACTCTAGAACCGCTGCTAGAGGCCCTAGAGGGAATGGGGGCGTTGCTACAGAATATCATTGTCGCTATCGAGAAGGGGGAGGGGTGTGCGAGGCTTGCGCGGGAGCGCCCGAACTGGCCCATTAGCACGCTTGCTAAAATCGACATTATTGACGGAAAGGTCGAGATCGTCGAGTGATTGCAATGGATCTAGAACGCCATGATTTCAAACTCGATGAGCTTGTTGAGCGTATCAAGGCCAACGACAACCGGCTGGTTGCCCTCCAAGTGCCCGAGGGGCTCAAGATGCAGGCCTTGGGGATGATGGACTCAATAGAGGAAGAGTCCGGAGCGAAGGTTATTCTGGCTGCTGACCCCTGCTATGGTGCCTGTGATCTGGTCCACGACAAGATGCAGATGATGGGGGTCGAGTTGGTGGCTCACATGGGCCACAGCCAGATGAACATCGACTCCGGAATGCCGACCCACTTCATCCCGGTCACCTACGACGGCACCCCCGAAATGACTGCAGTGCTCCCGATACTAGAGGGGCATCGAGCCATAGCCCAGTCGCGCCTTGAGTCAGTCAGCGAGAAGGGTGTGATGAACGAGGAGGTTGCCAAGGAGCTCTTCCTCGATGCAGTGGGACGAGTGGCCCCTCTGACTGGAGCGAGGCTAGGATTAGTTGGCTCGATTCAGCATCTCCACCTGTTGGAGGATTACAAGAACAGGCTAGAGATGGCGGGCTTCGAGGTAGAGATTCCCCTCGGAGGAGACAGGCTGGCATTCCCCGGTCAAGTTCTAGGGTGCAACTACTCAGGGGATGACCCCTCAATAGGGCACTATCTCTTTCTGGGGTCCGGGGACTTCCATCCAATCGGCCTTGTGCTCCACACCGGCAAGCCGCTGGCCATGCTGGACCCATACACTGGCGATGCCTCCGAGATGTCCCTCGAGAGGGTAGAACGGATACTGAGACAGCGCTTCGGACTCATCATGGCGGTGGACGAGGCGGCTTCTTTCGGGGTTCTGATTGGTGAGAAGCCCGGACAGATGAGGAGGAATCTGGCTTTTCGAATTAAGCGTCTCCTAGAGAAGCACGGTAGGAAGGGGTACTTGCTGGCACTCGATCATGTCAGCCCGGAACTAATCGACTTCTATCCAGTCGATGCATTCGTCAACACAGCTTGCCCACGCATCGCTATAGATGACTCGAAGAGATACTCAAAGCCACTCATAACACCTTACGAACTGGAGGTCGCGCTGGGCGAGAAGCAATGGGAGAGGGGTTACCAGTTCGACGAGATTCCCTGATTCCATCATTCGAATCGACTAGACCAGTGGGACGAATCTTACTGGGCAGAGAGTCTTTGTCGAAACTTCTCTATCAGCACCCTTGTCCATCCTCACTAGTTGCTGATTGCCTCCTTTTCCTATAGGGGTAATCAGAATTCCTCTCGGACTGAGTTGATCTAGCCAAGTGGCCGGTGCCTCGCTAGCACAGGCCGCGGAGAGTACGGCCAAGAAAGGGGCAATGGAAGGAAGGGCTGCCCTCCCATCGGCGCAGGATAGTGACGCCGGCGATAGGTTGAGTTCACGGAGCACCTCAGAGGAACGATCGACCAATTCTGGCACGATCTCCAGTGCGTGGACCTCGAATCCCATTTGGACTAGGATTGCGGTCTGGTAGCCACATCCAGAGCCAATCTCTAGAACCCTGCTGCCGCGAGGCAGTCCCTCGAACTGCGAGGTCATCAGTGCGACGATGTACGGCTGACTGATGGTCTGACCGTGTCCGATTCGTTGAGGCCTGTCTCGATAAGCCGACTTCAGGCTGTGCTCGGGCAGGAAGGCATGTCGCGGAACACGGCGCATAGCGCCTAATGTACGGGTTGCGTCGATTCCTCTTGCGATAATCTGCCCGGAGAGCATCCTCTCCCGAAACTCCTCGGCACTACCGTACGACTTCCTCAACCAACGGCCAAGGGGGGACAAGGGGGGCGCCTTTGGACTCATTCCTCTTCATCGTCGTCATCGTCACCAAGAAGAGCTTCCCAGTCTAGGTCATCCTCCTTGGAAAACCAGTAAAGGGCACCCATGGCCGCGATTCCTAGGAAGCCAACAATGTCCTGAGTGCTAAATCCTGTGTCAGGCCTGAACGAACTGTCGCTGCCAATCCCCAATGCGTCAATCAGGAAAAGTTTGTCACCGCCCCCCAATATTCCTGGAATGTTCAGAAGTTCGAATACCAAGAGCACGGCAGCACCAATTAGCAATCCCATTCTCACGTTGTCATCTAGTTCCACCACAGTAAGACCCATCCCCGCCTGAGGCCATTGAGTTATTAATGTAAGGCAAGGAGAAGTGGTTCCCCTTGCATATGGATTAGTCAAAATTTATAGTCATCTGCTTTCTAATCGTTCTCGGCCATCATTTGGATTTCGGACCGCAGGATGAGGCCTCAGACTTCCACCCATCTTCCCTTGGGAGGAGTGCGATTATCTCGCGCTTGGGGCAAGCGCCCTACTGCGTCCTAGCATCCGAGCCAGCGCTGAAATTGAGGATTCCGTCGTCCAGTAGATCTGCCATGATGTCCTCCATGCTCCTTCCTGTGATCTCGGAAACCGCCTGTGCCTCGAGGCGCTGAATATGCATCCTGACGGTGTTCGCCTTGTCTTCCTGGCCCATTGCATCG
>JASMKR010000043.1:0-5736 GCA_030749075.1 Candidatus Thalassarchaeaceae archaeon
CGAGGACTACGCGCGCTTGGACAATTTGGCCGATCCTGACTTCATCGAGGCCAAGGGATTCGTCTTCGTTGGAAACAGCCGAAACAACCTCTCTATCGAGAACATGCCGAGCCATGCAGATGTGATGGAGTTCTCCGAGAAACTGGCACCATTGGTGGGCAGAGAGATTCTCTCAGAGAGGCGGGAGAGCAGAGTAGCCCTGATTGGCAGTGAGATGATTCCGATCACACTCCCCGAGAAGTCCCGGGAGCTCCCGGATAGCCTAGGTATAGCCAAGCCCCAGAACTTCTCGCTGCCTCAGGCCTGAACCATCGGTCTGCTCGATCCGCATTCAGGGCAGAGCTGCTCATCGCTGTTGCCGTATTGGTGGAAGCATGCCGGGCAAGAGGGGGAGAGCTCCATCTTACCAGAAACACCAATCGATATCTTGTCTTCCTCCACCCTCTCCAGGTGCAGGACGTCCCGCTTCAGTTCGGGGACCTCGAAGCGACCGGGTCCCCCTAGCTGCAGAAGGACGTCAGGGGGTAGGGTGACCGTGCCGGAGTCATCTACGATCAGCTCCCTGGAGTCTGATAGGTCGCCTATGTCGACGTCCCCCCCGTGCTGCGCGATGAATCTGCCCTCGCGGAGCTCCAGGGACCTCTCGCAGAAGGACGCCACCTCGCGGTTGTGTGTGACCAGCAGGAACGCCACGTCGCTCTCCTTGTGCAGGTTGTCGAACAGATCCAGGACCTCCCTACTCGTTATTGGGTCCAGGGCACCAGTGGGCTCGTCTGCCAGGATCAGCTTGGGATTGGTGATCAGGGCACGTGAGATGGCCACCCTCTGCTGCTCTCCCCCGGAGAGCTCCTCGGGCATCCCGAACGACCTGTCGCCCATGCCGAGCCTATCTAGCAGGTCCTGGGCCCTCCTCCTAGCAGGACCGGCTAGCACTCCCTGATGGATTAGTGGCTGGGCCACGTTGTCCAGGGCGTTTAGGTGAGGGAGCAGGTTAGAGTCCTGGAAGATGAAGGAAACCGTCTCCTGCCTTAGCTTGACCAGCTCCGGTCCTGTCAGCCTGGTCATCCTGGTCCCCCCCAGCTCTACCGAGCCTGCAGAGGGCTTCATCAGACCTCCCAGGCACTTCAGGAGGGTGGATTTTCCGGACCCCGAGGGACCGACCACCGCAACGGCCTCTCCCTCGAGGATGGAGACGCTCAGGCCCCTCAGGGCCACGACGTTGCCTTCCTCGGCGTTCGACTCGTAGATGTGGTACAGGGAGTTTGCCCGTAGTATCTCTGTACCGCCTCCTTCCATTTCACTCCCCCTTCAGTACAGTTGCCAGGTCGGACTCGAGGGCCCTCCTGGTTGTGAATAGCAGGGACGCCACCACTGCCGCGAGAACCAATCCATTGACTATCACCAACTCCAGCCACGGCCAGACCAGATCCCTGTCTATCGGTGCGCTCTGGCCGAGGAATAGCTGGAAGATGAATCCGAAGACAGAGAAGAAGCCGTTGAAGGACTCAGAGACAGCCAGCCCCAGGGTAACACCCAGTACCATGCTGACTAGCAGGATGGACATTATCTCGAACAGGACCAGCCTGACCACCTGGTTTGGGCTCGCTCCGATGGCCTGCAGAATCGCCAGCTCCCTCTTCCTCTGACTGAGGACCAGGGACAGGAACACGAACGCGGATGACACGGAAGCGAGAGAGGCGACCACGAACATCATGCTGAGGAGACCAGGCGTCCCGAATACCAGGCCCCCGTTCCTCTCGTTGCTCTCATGTGAGGTCGACCAGTCTTGCGCTGACACCACTCCCTCGATGCTGCGGAGGTCCGCGCCGAGAATCTCCATCGCATCGGAGCAGCCGTTCTTGCTCTGGTCACACAGCTCGAACATCCAAGTCGAGGACCTGTATGTGTCCGAGCTGAGGTTTCCGACCAACTCGTAGTAGGTCCTCTCGCCGATGATTATGGCATTGTCCACCTCTGTGGCTGAGATCCCCGGGATCCACTCGTGCTCGCCAGCGTAGTTCACCGTAGTCTCGGATGGCCCTACGAGTTCTGGGATCCCAAAGTCGTTCAGGGCGTAGTAGCTGTACTGTATGGTCAGTGGGCTACCTGTCGAGGGCGACTCCAACGCGTCCCTGGCCCCGCCTCCAGCAGTGTAGGCACCCTGGCTCCACTCTTCGGAGATACCGCCGACGTCATTCCCCCGGATCGCCTGGCCGTCCCAGAGGAGCGTGTCCTCGTGGTCGTCGAAGACCACCCAGGCGGGGTAGAACGAGCCAGTATCCTTGTCCGTGACAAGTATGCTGCCGACCGAGGTCATAGAGCTGATGCCCCTTATGTCCCCGTCATTTACTGACTCTATTGACTGCATTATCAGGGCCCGAGCTTCCTGCTCTGTGAATGCCGAGTCGAACTGGACCTTCAGGTCGGCGCCGTTCTGAGCGTCAGTAGTCTTCTCATCGACCTGGGTTCCCGTGTGGCCCTGGACCGCAGCCAAGGTAACGATGGACAGGGTGAGCAGCATGATCAGGGATAGGCGGTTCACGGACTGGCTCGACCCTGAGCCGCTGAGTCCCCTTCGAATGTCCGAGATCGCGGGGGACCAGCCCATGAGGCGGTTCAGGATCTGGGGGCCGGCTGCCCCGATCCTCGAAAGTACCAACGCTCCTCCTATCCAGAGGAAGAAGGGGCCAAGCAGGAGAAGTACGGCGTTTAGGATGAAGTTCCCGACTATCCCACTGCTGTCCCATCTCCAGAAGCCCCCGTTGGACTGGATCCAGCTCTCGATGTAGGAAAGTAGCCCCAGACCGAAGACGACCCAGTGCAGCAGGTAGTTCGGCTTCCTCTCCTTCCTTACTCTCCTGACGCCCTCGTCAATCTCGATGCTCAGGAAGTCGTTCGTACGGCTCTTTCCGTAGTAGTAGGCCACCCCTATGGTCAAGGCCGTGACGATGGAGGTCGATCCGAAGCTAAGTACCGGGTCCACGTTGATGTCCCCCTCGTCGGTGAACCTCAGGAATCCGACGGCTCTGAGAACTATCTCTACTGCGCTCGATGCCAAGGCGAACCCGAGAAGCCAGGCAATGCTGCCAATCGCGTATATCTCCAACACCATCATCCTCGAGAGCGTGGCCTCGGTACCTCCGATGACCCTGTGGATGGCGACCTCCCTCCTCCTCTGCTCAAGGGATAGAACGAGGCCATAGATCAGGACCACGAAGGAGAGTGCTACTATGGGGATCACTAGGATGTAGTCGAAGACCTGGATAATCCCCAGGAAGATGTTCAGGAACGTGATCGTTCCGGAGATAATGTCGTTGTACTCTACGGAGATGATGACTGCGTTTGCGCCCTGCCCGACTGTGAACTCCCTGGGGATTGAGACTGTCTCGGTCTCTCCCGTGGCCTCGCCTGTGGCAGGGTCGATCACATCGACATCGGTGCGTACGCTCTCCAGCCCCTGCTCCAGTTCCCTTAGCCAACTAGTGGCCGCCGAAGTGGACGAGGTCGGAATCGCAGTCCGGTCGACGGCAATCCCGAGGTATCCGTGGTCGTTCTGCATCAGGACCGTCTTCTGTTCTTCGCTCAGGACCGAGTCTGAGACCATTACCGGGTGGAAAAGCAGGGTAGGGTTCCCGTAGTCGCCCTCCTCGTAGATGGCCGAAACCGTCAGGTTGTTCACGGTCATGTTGTCTTTGCAGTAGAGCACTGGGGGTCCGTCTTCATCTGAAACGAAGACGGTCTGCGTCTGGCAGTCTGTGTAGCCCTGGGGGATGTCCTCTCCCTCGTAGGTCTCCAGGATGTAGGTGAAGGTTAGAGAGTCAATTGTTTCGTTTACCTCTGCCCCCGCTGCGCTGGCGATCTTGGAGGGGAGTATTACTGACCTGTTTGCCTCCGCATCTGCTGCTGAGCTGGGCCACGATCCGAAGATCACCGACTTGGCGTGCCTCTCTCCTAGCTCGCCGTCCCACACCCCACCGCCGTAGAAACGGATTATCCTGTCTCCATTGATTGGCGGGCCATTCTCGAGGGCCTCGTTGAATTCCCAGCTGACGTTATCCCAATCTGACGACGGTCCACTGGCACTCTCAACATTGAGGGGTTGCGGAGTTATGAAACCCGAGTCGAAGAAGCCTGAAACCCTGACCCCCTGTCTCCCGAAAACCAGTCCGCAATCCGAGAATTCCTCCATCTCTACAAGGTCGTCGCAGAAGGACTCCCACAATGCGGAATCGTTTGTCCGTCCCTTCCATTCTCCCTCCGGGTCCGATTGGAAGTCCACCTTCGCGTCGAACTCGTCGCCTTCGAGGCTGAACGCGAAGAACGCCTGATTGAGGCCGACTGCGTAGGCCAGCACCGTCGTGATGACCAGCGAGGAGAGGAACACTCCCGCGAAGATCGCCAGGCCCCTCTCGCGACCCCTCCAGGCGCTCTTCACTGCCATTGAGATGTTGTTGGGGGCAGCTAGCCAGCGCGATCTGAACGACTGGGACCAGCCACCCAACATCCCCTCAAGTGTGAACTCGGCCTTTTCCCTCTTCTGCCCCTTTCCAGGCTCTATGATGGGCCTGATGAGCGAGTAAAGGAAACTGCCGAACCTTTTCATCGAAAGGCTGACTACGATGAATATGGCCAAGGCGACCCATGCCTGAAGCATTGTAGGCAGGACCTTGGTGAACAGGGAGTTGTTTGGAGCGATTCCCGTTAGGGATGATAGGAGGGCGACTGAGATCCCGATTGCGATGATTACCGCCAAAGGCACTGTGTACCCGGAGAAGTCGAATCTCTCTCCAACCGCTCTCTGACTCGGCCCCGCTTGCTCTAACATGGGAGTTGAATCCTCCCCCGTCTTCACGCCGGAGATGGGATCTATCCTATCCCTGGAATCATTATCTGGCTCTACCATCTTCACTCCCCCTCTATCCCCCATGCGGATCGGATATCCGAGGCGGCTGTGACTCCGTCCTTCAGCAGAAGCATCCTGTCAGCCATCGAGGCCAGCAACGGGTCGTGAGTCACCATGAGGACTGACAGGCCGTCGTTTGCACAGAGGTCCTGGAATAGTTGGATTACCTCCTGCCCGCTCTTCACGTCAAGGTTCCCAGTAGGCTCGTCTGCCAGTATCAGTGGCCTTGAGCCCGAGATGGCCCTTGCGACTGCCACCCTCTGCTGCTGCCCTCCTGACAGTTGGTCTGGAATGAAGTCCATCCTGTCTCCCAGCCCAACTCTTTCCAGGGCATCCTTAGCCCTCTGCTCGGCCTCTGACGAAGGGACTCCCGACAGCTCAAGGCTGAAGGCGACGTTGTCCAGGGCGTCCAGCCTGTCGACTAGGTGGAAGTCCTGGAAGATCCATCCGACCCCGTTTCTCCTGACGTCGACAACCTTGCTGGGGGATTTGGTCCCGTAGGTGAACGAGTCCAGTGAGATGCTGCCCGAGTCCGCCTCAAGCAGACCCCCGATTATGTTCAGAAGCGTGCTCTTACCGCAGCCGCTGGGCCCCATTAGGCTGACCAACTCGCCCTTATGGACTTCCAAGTTGATTCCCTTCAGGACTTCGAGCCTCCTACGACCCGAACCGAATCCCTTCCTGAGGTCTGAAACCTTCAGCATGGTAGTGGGGCAGTCCTCCAGTTTATCCATTTATCCCCTGAAGGGACAGGGGAATTACTGCTTGATTCCGAACAGGAATCTCGTAGCCTTGGTACGTCGAACCCCTTCGAAGAAAACCCAGCAGGACAG
>JASMKR010000044.1:0-42651 GCA_030749075.1 Candidatus Thalassarchaeaceae archaeon
GGACGCCGACGAGGTCTCCGGGTGCACCAGCTCCACTGCGAACAACTACGATTCTGCAGCCACCGATGACGACGGCTCCTGCGACTACGACCTCGACGACGACGGAGTCAACGATGCTGATGAGGTTTCAGGATGCACCGATTCAAACGCTGACAACTACGATCCCGAGGCCACCGACAACGACCACTCCTGTGAGTACTTCACGACGCAGCAGAGCACCCTATGGGCCTATGATGCGGGCGAGTTAACCTACGACGAAGCTTGGGACACGCTAAAGGGCATCAGGGAATGCACTGAGGATGGCATAGAGGATGTTGAGAACTCCCCATGCGAAATCGTCGAGATGGGCATAGGCGACGCATCGACCTTCGACCCCCACGATGCCTACGACTCGGCCTCAGGGGACGTGATTGAGAACGTCTTCGATACGCTATTCCGCTACGAGGGCGATGTCAATGGCGACGTGGTCATCGCCCCAAGGCTCGCCATAGGATTCACAATCGGACCAGACGACATGGAATACACCTTCGATCTCAGGGACGACGTCCACTTTAGCAATGGCGACCTGATGACCGCCGAGGACGTCGCCTACTCTTGGTGCCGGGTGATCTCCTATGGATCGCCAGATAGCCACGTGGGATGGATTCTGGAGCAGAACATAGATTGCGACAGCCTGGAGGTTGTTGACGACACCACATTAACCGTCACTCTGTTCCAGCCATACGCAGGATTCGCCTCCACGATAGCATACACCGTGGGTGCTGTGGTCAACAAGGACCTGTGCGAGTCGAACAACAACAGCGGCGATCACTGCCATGATTGGATGGACGAGGCGCCCCTCGGCTCCGGGACTGGTGCGTACATCGTCGACGCTTGGATTCGCGAGGACCGCATCGTGCTGACGCCGAACTGGATGTACTGGGAGGATAGGGGATTCAACCTCAACAGGGTGACTTCCTCGATTGTCACCGAAGCCTCGACGAGGCTGATGGCCTTCTCCCATCATGGCAGCAATGGGGACCCCGAGTACAACTACGAGGCGGACTTCGGCAGCATCAACCTCGAGGACCTGACCGAGTTCTGCTACATCGACCACAACGGCAACGACGAGTTCGACGAGGGCGAGGACGACGATTTGGACGACAAGCCGAACGTCAGGGGCAAGGACGGATACATCTGCACCTACCGGGAGACGTACACTACGACACTAGCGGCCATGAACCTAGAGCCGAAGGACGGCGATGGAGACTACATCATCAACCACGACTGCGATGACGACGGCTCTGATGACTGCAATGTCATGGCAAACAGCTCAGTGCGCCTCGCCATCTCGTACGCTTTCGACTACGTTACGGCCAGAACCGAGATCTATGACAACTCTCTGGCCGCGCAGTATGGCCCCATTCCCAATGGATTCCCCTACGACTGGACCCAGTACGAGGTGTTCACCTACGACCTGGCTCACTCTGAGAGCCTCTTGGAGGACGCCGGCTTCATCCGACAGTACGACTGCGCGGAGCTTGCCAACAACAACACCGTGGTGGTTGACGAGGAGGACCGCGACGGCGACGAATGCCGCCTGCCCCAGATTCTCCGTGTCATGGCCAACGAGGGCAACGACTACCGAATCGCCATGGCCGGTCAGCTCCAAGAGTCCCTGGGGACTATCGGAGTCGCCACCGACGGAGATGCCAAGCCTTGGGCTGAGTACCTCACGATGTACTATACGAGCACCTTTGAGATCCGTTTCAGCGGCTGGGCCCCGGACTACTTGGATCCCGACAACTACTGGTCCCCGTTCGCTGCCAGCCATGATGCTGGAGGGGATGCCTACGGCACCAATTACCACAACTCTGCCCTTGATTCGCTGCTCGTTTCAGCCAGGACCGAGACCAATGAGACCGCCCGTGGTCAGCTGTATGCCGATGCCTTCGAGCTCTGGGTGCAGAATCCGAACATGATAATTATCGGCCAGTACAACGGAATCGGCGTCAAGCACGACGATCTGTGCTCCGCTCCCTATGCGGCAATAGGCTCTGCTCACTGGTTCGACTACGACAAGATACCAGTGATCGACGACGTGCTCCAAGGATCGTGCTGAGCCCTAGTGAGCCGTGTGGCTACCAAGGGAACTTGTAAGTCCAGATTACTAGATCGTTGATTATGCACTGTATGGCGAGCATCCCAGCACCGGCTATCATCAGCCCGGAGTGCTCCAGCCCGTCCTGGTGGGCCCCGTACGCCAGCAGTCCCAGCATCACGTTGCCGACCGAGGTTAGCAGGAGGGTGCCCACCACCAGCACCGGCGTCCACGCATAGGCATGCTCGAGGTGGTAGATGGTGCTCTCGAGCCACAGCGCGGACGGGATCAGGATCAGCACATAGGCCAGCAGTAGCCTTCCGGCCCCCATGCCGTCGGAGTCCACCCACGGCCAGTGAAGCGATGACAGGGCGGCCTCGTCGAACTGGAAGAGCACAATCCACCAGTAAATCAGGAAGCCTGCTGCGGCCACGAACATGAACGGGACGATGTAGGTCTGCCATGATGCTGGAATCCCCCCCCACAGATCATCCGGCCTCTCGAAGTGGGAGAGGCCATAGGCGTAGGAGGCGAGAACAAGCGGGCCGAAGACGAGGGTGAATGCCAGGACCATCTGTCGGGTGACCTCCATGTCCCCCGGGCCCTGTGCAAAGACATAATCCCCCGCCTTTCGACTGCCTAGACACCGAAACCCGGTTAATCGCCTCCCGAACTTGGGTACCATGCAGCGGTGCGGTGTCGAGGAGGTCGCAGCCGCGCTCGATTCCGAGGAGGTGACCCTGCTGCTCGTACTGCGGGAGTCCGAGGACGACGAGGTCATGCGGCTGCGCTCTCTCGCAAACGCTCGTGGGATTCCGGTACGGGAGGGCTCGCGTAGTGACCTGTGGAGGATGGCGAGGCGCACTGAGGGTGAGGAGCCCCCCGGAATCCTCGCCTTGGTCGGCCGAGACCCAGAAGCCAGCGTTGAGCGCTTGCTCTCGACTGGGGGGCTGGCGTGGCTGCTGGCAGGGGCTCGCTACCCCGTCAATATCGGCTTCACCATCCGCACCGCGGAGGTTAGCGGGGCCAGTGCCGTATTCGTAGATGGGGATATGAGTCACAGCGAGCGCAAGGCCGCCATCCGAGCCTCCATGAAGGCGCATCGGTTCATGCCGGTTCACTGGGTGGACGGCGAGGGGTTGGTCGAGTCCGCCAGGCAGGCAGGATTCCGAGTGGTCGCGCTCGAGGACTGCGGAGACACCGAGCCGTGGGACGCAGACCTTACCGGCGACCTCCTCCTTGTGGTAGGAGGCGAGCATGACGGCATCCCCGCCTCGATTCTGGGTGTCTCCGATTTGGTCATCCGAGTCCCCATGGCCGGCTTCGTGCCTTCGTACAACCTCCAGGCGCCCATGGCCGTAGTCGCGGCGGAGGCGCTCCGCCAGCGCTCGCCATAGATCAGAGGGAACCCCTCAGCTCCCTGTTGATGACCATCCTCTGGATTTGGCTCGTGCCCTCGAATATCTGGTATATCTTGGCTCCCCGCATTCTGCGGGCAACAGGGTACTCCTCAGAGTACCCGTACCCGCCGAAGACCTGGACGGCGTCGGTGGTGACCTCCATCGCCATGTCAGCAGCGTAGAGCTTGGCGTGAGCAGCCTCGAGGGTGTTGCGCTCACTCGAGTCGGCCTTTTTCCCCGCCTTCCAGCATAGCAGTCTCGCGGCTTCGATCTTGGTGGCCATGTCGGCGAGCATGAACGAGATCGACTGGTGCCTCACGATAGGCTGGCCGAATGTCTGGCGCTCGTTGGCGTAGGCCCAGGCCTCCTCCATCGCCCCTCTGGCATTGCCCACCGCACTCGCCGCGACGGTCGGTCTGGAGAGGTCGAAGGCCTTCATCGCGTTCATCCAGCCGCCACTCTCCTCGCCGCCGACGAGGTTGTCATCCGGCACTCGAACGTCAGTGAATGTGACCCCTCTGGTATCTGAGCAACGCTGACCCATGTTCTCCTCCTTCTTGCCTAGTTCGATGCCCGGGGTGTCAGCGTCCACAACGAACCCGCTGAGACCGTTGTACCCGGCTGATGTGTCGGTGTACCCCAACACGAAGAACCAGTCCGCGTACCCTGCCCCTGTAATCCACATCTTTTTGCCGTTGATGACGTACTCGTCGCCTTCCTTGACCGCCTCTGTACGAAGCGACTGCACATCGCTCCCCGCACTGGGCTCGGTGACGCAGTAGGCTGCAATCTTGCCCTCAGCAGTCCTTGTCAGGTAGGTCTCCTTCTGTTCCTCCGTGCCACCCGTGATGAGGGGGTAGGACGCCAGCATGGTACTTCCCGAAGCGGTGGCGAAACCGGGGTCGCCCCAGCCCAACTCCTCGGAGACGAGGACCTCCTCGAAGGATCCCATGCCACCGCCTCCGTACTCCTCGGGGATCTTGATGCTGTGCAGCCCCAGATCGAAGGCCTTTCTGATGGCCTCTAGGGGGTACTCCCCACTCCTGTCCCACTCTGCTGCGTGGGGTCGGATCTCCTCCGCAGCGAAATCCCTAGCTAGCTCCCGGAGCATCTGCTGCTCCTCGCTCAGGGAAAAGTCAACCACGCAACCGAGTCGGGCCGTCACTATTTGAGGAAGAGGTGGCGCTTGAAACCCTAGAGGTCGTAGTCGTTGCGCTCTGCGGGATCATCGCTCAGGTACTGTACGAACTCGTACTCGTTGTCGTCATGGTCGAAGAAGTAGTAGCGGTGCCTGTGAGGGTGGTCGTGGTATGTCGAGCCTTCCCTGTAGCCCGCGGCCCGCAGGCGCTCAGCCACGACCGCACCGTCCCTGACCACGAATCCCAGGTGGTTCATGCCTGGATGGACATAGGGCTGATGCGGCCCTTTCTCGGTCGCCCCCCTGTCCTCTATGCACAGGTAGGACTCGTCGGTGCCAACATGGACCCAATGCTTTGCCTTGACACCGCCACCACTACCGCGAACGCGCAGCTCCGGCATTGCCGTCAAGAGGAAGCGAATCGTCTCATCGACGTCGGTTGAGGTCATATTGAGGTGCTCTAGGTACGGCTGCATGGGGTCCCATTAGGCCCCTTCTCTAATTGTATTGCGTCGATATTCCACGTGCGTCGGTTTGAAGGAGCCTCGCACACGAGCCTCATTTGTGGAGATACCCAGAGAGCTTCGGTCGATGCTCGATGGCAAGCAAGGTCCGACCAAGCAGAAGGCGGCCCGCCTAGTCATCGATCTAGCGGCTACGGCGGGCGCCACGGAGTTCGTCCGCGTCGAGCACGCTCACGTCTCCGGGGTCAGCGTAATCACTGGCGGCCATGGCCTGCGGAGGTTCCTAGCTGACGTTTCCGGCGACCCACAAGGAAAGGTCGCCATACCGACCACCCTGAACTCGGCGGGGTGTGACCTCCAGAAGGTCGAGGAGATGGGAATCGATTATCCCGACTTTCTCGAGAATCAGTTCGAGATAGTGCACGCTTATGCGCAGCTCGGAATCGAGGCCATTCTCTCGTGCACCCCCTATGACCGAGGCATAGACTCGGGCGATGGCATAGGCTCGTGGTCCGAGTCGAACGCAGTATGCTTCTCCAACTCCTACACGTCACTGGTCACCAACCGCGAGTCCGGGCTGTCTGCCTTGGCCACCGCGCTCACCGGTTGGGCTCCCTACTGGGGTCTGCATGTCCCGGAGAACCGAGTCCCTAACATTCTGGTCAAAGTCGATTGCGAGATGTCTGATTCAACGGATTGGAGCGTTCTCGGTGACTGGATAGGGAAGCAGGCGAAGCCCGAGTGGGATCTGCCATGGGGCCCCATGCCGCGCATCACAGGACTGCCCCACGCAAGCTTCGAGATGCGCAAGGCACTCTCCGCCGCTGCCGCCAACTACGGCTGCCCGATGCTATGGGTGGATGGGCTGACTGCGGCCGCTCCCCCCGTGGATGCCTACCAAGGAGAGCTAACCTTCTCCCAGGACGAGTTAGGTGAGCGCTACCGAGACCTCGCTCCCAAGGGAAGGGTCGACCTAGTGGTCATCGGCTGTCCGCAGGCCAGCGTTGGGGAGGCGCGCGCAACAGCGGCAGCGGTGCGTGCTAGGATGGAACTGGGCGAGGTGATCCCAGACCAGCGCCTCTGGGTCTTCATGAGCGGACACAACCACGACCTGATTTCGGCCGATGGAACCCTGGATATCCTCGAGGAGGCGGGCGCTCTGGTTCTTCGCGACACCTGCCCCGAGGTCACGCCCTACAACCGTGCCCGCTACAACCACCTCCTGACTAATTCACTCAAGGCGGAGCACTACCTCACCAGCGGGCTGAACCACATGCCGACCAGCGTGGCCCCCATAGGTCAGTGCGTAGCCCATGCATTCGATGAGACGCTCATCGAGGCCCCTCTCCCAGAGTTCGGCACCCAGGCACCCGAGCCCATGGCAACGGCAAAGACCCCCCAGACAGGCGATTTCGAATCGTTCGGGCGGGGTCTGCCCAGCCAGTCCGAGTGGAGCGTGAGCGGAAGGGCACTGGCCACCGATGTGCCAATCACCTACCTCGGTTACGTCAACCAAGACACAGGGGTTATCGAGGACCCCGGTCACCCTCTCGATGGCATCGCCATCGAGGACACCATACTGATCTACCCGAAGGGCTCCGGCTCCACGGTCGCCCCCTTCGTGCTGATGGGCCTGTTTTACAGTGACAGGGGCCCCAAGGCCATTGTCAACAGGGACGTCTGCCCGCTGACCCTTCCAGCAGCGTCTCTGCTTGACGTCCCATACGCCCACGGCTTCGATGCCGACCCAACGCTCGAGATTAACACTGGCGATGAGGTGAGCATGGTCCTTTCCGGTGGCGTGGTCATTCTGAGGGTGACCTCCCGTGCGACCGAGGATTGATGACGTCCACTCCCTGCAAACGGACTGTGCCCACCCGCCCCGACCCCGAGCCCTGCCGCGAGCAGGACCTTGGCCTGTTCGAGGTGACACGGCGCGATGGCGCTGCTCGCATCGGCCGTCTGCACACTCGCCACGGGACGTTCACCACCCCGATGCTCCTTCCGGTGGTCAACCCCAACCTGCGGACCATAGAGCCGAGGGAAATGTGGGAGCGCTACGGCGTAGAGGCCCTGATCACCAACTCTTACGTGATTTGGAAGCACGAGGACCTGCGCGAGAAGTCGCTTGCCGACGGAGTTCATGCCCTGCTGGATTTCCCCGGGGCCGTGGTCACCGATTCGGGAACATTCCAGTCCTACGTCTATGGCGATGTTGAGGTGGGCCCCGAGGAGATCGTTGCCTTCCAACGTGACATCGACGTCGACATAGGCACGATGCTCGACGTCTTCGGCCGCCCCGACATGAGCCGCGAGCAGCTCGAGCACTCAGTCGAGCAGACCGCCGTGCGCGCCGCGCCTTCACTGGCCGTAGCAGGAGGGGGTATGCTGCTGAACGGCCCGGTACAAGGCGGTCTACACCATGACCTGCGGGCCCAGGCCGGCGGGCTGATGGGCGGCGTGGAGGGCGAGCACCGTGGCTTCTGCGTACATCCCATCGGAGGCATCGTTCCCCTGATGGAGCAGCAGCGCTACCGCGAATTGTTCTCAATCCTCCTAGCTGCCCGCTCCTCCCTGCCCCCTGACCGCCCTGTCCATTTGTTCGGATGCGGTCACCCCCTTCTGTTCCCGATGGCCACAGCACTGGGGGCGGACCTGTTCGACAGCGCTGCATACGCGCTGTTCGCTCGTGACGACCGCCTGCTGTCCCCGAATGGAACCGTAAAGCTGGGCGATCTGGAGGAATGGCCGGTCTCTTCCAACGCACTCTTCGGCATCACGCCGGGGCAGGTCAGGTCGATGGACGACGACGAGCGATCGGAGATACTCGCCCACCACAATTTGGAAGTCACTCAGGCCGAACTGGCTCGCTGCCGCGAGGCCATCCGCAGCGGTACGATATGGCAGCTCGCCGAGCAGCGCAGCCACTCCTCCCCTCAGCTGCGCGAGGCCTTCGTCTGGCTACAAGACCAGATGGACGACCCCGACGACGGACCTGTCGGCGAGTCCGCCCTCCGGCTCATTGCCTCGTGCGACCCCCTGCGAGACGGTGGCGAGCCTCTGGGGGACGACATAGAGTTCCGTCCCCACATACTGCACATGCAGGCTCTGCTAGCCACGAGATGGAGGCCCCCTGGATCGTGGTGGAACTCCTCGACCAAGCCTCCGGCACGAATCGTCCTGATCGAGGGCGCATCGCCACCATGGCGCAATTCGGCCTTGCATGCAGTCGTGCAGAATCTAGTTGAGGAGCCACGCTCCATCCCACTCGTCTCCACTCCCATCGGGCCTATCCCGTTCACCTTGGAGGACGTCTCGCCGTGGTGCCACCTCACCGGCCCGGAGGACATGTGGCTCGGAATCTACAATGATGACGAGGTCAGCGAGTCCCTGGGTGATTTCGGCTTGGGGGATCTGCCGGTTACCCGGGTCATTCCAGACCCGCCCCCCCAAAACCCTCCCGACGAGGCTGGCGCTGTGAGGGAGTGGCTCGATCGCTGCGCCGTAGTCGACAAGCTGGCCCTTCTATGCGCCGTTAACCCCCTTGAGGCTTGCAAGATGACAGAGGGCATGAGCTCCCGCCGTTCGCGCACCGATCGAATGGTCAACGTCCACACCGACACCGCGCACATCCTCTCCCCCCGCCTCACTGATGGCGGGCTCTCCCTTGCTCTGGAGGGCGCTAGGAGGCTGAACGAGATGCACAGCTCACCGCCTCCCGAGTTCGGCACCGAAGGCCCCGACGAGGTCTTCGCTGGGGTCCCGCGAGTCTGCGTCATCGACGATGCCGTCCCATTCGTGGGCAGGGGAAGGAACGTGATTCACGGATACGTCTCCGGGGCCGACCCGCACCTGATTCCCGGCCAGCCTTGCCTGGTCGTAGACTCCCGGGGCAGGCTGGTTGCTCACGGAACGCCCCTAGCCACTCCCTTCGAGATGGCTTTCCTGCGAAAGGGCGTCGCGGTGAAGGTGCGCGATGGGGCGATGAGGGACGCCAAGTGATGCGGAGCGTTCCGGGGATTCATTCAAGTGATTGGCACTCAACCGTTCAACGACTCCCATAGGGAGTCGGGACCTGACCATGCTTGATGAGGAAGCGAACCCGATAATCACGACCAAGGCCCTACGGAAGATGTACGGCCCGCACCTCGCTCTGGACGATGTCACCCTCGATATCCCACATGGCGCCATCGGAATACTCGGCCCGAACGGCGCAGGCAAGTCGACCCTGTTCAAGTGCCTGCTGGGACTGATTGGCACTACTTCGGGGGAGGGGGCCGTCCTCGGATATGACATCAGGGCCCAGGCCGACCTGATACGCTCCAGGATCGGATACATGCCCGAGTACAATGCCCTCGATCCTGGCCTCTTCGCCGTGGATCAGGTGCGCTACGCCGGCGAGCTTCTTGGTATGAACTCGGGCACCGCCACCCAACGAGCCCACGAGGTCCTCGAGTACGTCGGACTCAAGGACCAGAGATACCGCAAGATCGAGACCTTCAGCACTGGCATGCTGCAGGCGACTAAGCTCGCTTGCGCCCTGGTGCACGACCCTGAGATCCTGATTTGCGACGAGCCTACCAACGGCCTCGACCAGAGGGCTCGCAGATTCATGCTGCAGACCCTGAGGAGGACTGTCAAGGAGGGCAACCGGACCGTTCTGATGAGCAGCCACGTCATGGACGACGTCCAGGAGGTGTGCGATCGGATCGTGCTGATCCACAAGGGGCGGATCGTGGTTCAACGCAGCATCGACGAGCTCGTCAGCCAGGTCGAGCGCGAGATCGAGATTATGGTCTGGGGGGGTGCTAGCAAGATGGAGCAGGAACTCGTCACGAGGAATCTGTCCCTGCGACGTCTAGGTCGGGTCATTCGCATCAAGGTGGAAGACGACACCACCATCCAGAAGATTCTGGAAGCGGCCGTATCAGCCGATGTGCAGGTTCGCCAAATGAGGGAGTACGAGCCGGACCTCGAGGACGTCTTCCTCCTGATCATGGACAAGCTGGGCACCCAAATCAAGGGGACCTCGGACCTCATGACGTCCGAGCATACAGGAGGTGCGTGAGTGCCTGATGACGAAGTCGACATCGAGGGCGGCAGGACCCTGATGGAGGTCGCCTTCGGGGCCGGTGACGGGGACGACGACGCCACTGCAGTGGTAGCCAAGCGCCAGGCAAACCTCGGCACGATTTTCAACCAGAGCTACCGTCCTT
This sequence comes from Candidatus Thalassarchaeaceae archaeon, assembly GCA_030749075.1. Taxonomy (GTDB): domain Archaea; phylum Thermoplasmatota; class Poseidoniia; order Poseidoniales; family Thalassarchaeaceae; genus UBA36. The sequence continues at coordinate 10,299 of JASMKR010000044.1, forward strand.
GGGACGGCGAGCTCGGACCGAGGTGGATGAGGAACTATGCCATCTTCCGCCACCACGTCTACGGTCTGTTCACCAGCAAGGGCCATCGTCACTACCACCCGATGGTGCGCCTGCTCATCCTCGTAATCTTCCTAGGCTCCCTTTCCCCCGTCCCCATGCTCTTCCTGTCCTCCCTCATCGGTGGCGAGGACGGTGGCTTCATCTCCAAAATGTGGGGGATTAACCGGTACAACCTATGGGGGCAGGTACTGGGTTACTTCCCTCGCAACCTCTGCTTCTGGCCCCTGCTCACCGCGCTCGTCGTCGGCGGAATGATATCCGACGACAGGCAGCACGGCACGAGCGCGATCTACTTCTCCCGCCCCGTCACGAGGTTCGACTACACTGCCATGAAGTACCTGAGCGTAGCCATTATCCTCGGCTTCGTCATCGTGTTCTCCTACTTCGTATACTACACCAGCGCGATCGTCTTCCGCAGCGAGGGCTGGGCCTACTTGGCTGACACGCTGCCTATGTTCCTGGGTGGAATGCTGGCTGGGGTCATCCTCGTCATCACATATACCTCCATCGGCCTCGCCCTCTCCAGCATCAGCCAGAGCCGCTTCTTCGCCGCCATCGGCTTCCTCAGCGTGATATACGGTACCAAACTGGTCTCGCTGCTCATCGAGCTGCAGTTCGAAACCACGTTCCTCTACGTGATGAGCCCCTACGACTGCCTCGCGCATCTCGGACAGTTCCTACTGGGCATCCCATACAACTACGAGCACCCTCTGTCCTTCTCGGTGGTCTCGCTAATCGCAATGAACGCCATCTCAATAGGGATCCTAGTGACCAGGGTGTCGTCCTTGGAGGTGACGAGGGAATGACGGTAGGGACGCAGAAGTCACCGGCGGTGCTCATCGACCAGGCCTCAAAGTGGTACGGCCAGGTCATCGGCATCAACGACGTCTCACTAGCGATAGACGGCGGCGTGACGGGAATCCTCGGGCCCAACGGCGCTGGCAAGTCCACTCTGTTCAAGCTCCTGATGGGGCGGCTGAAGCCCAATCAGGGGTCCGTGCGCCTATTCGGGGTGGACCCGTGGTCCGACACCACCCCATACCGGCGGGTCGGTTACGTGAGCGAGTCTGAGCGACTCTACGACTGGATGACCGGCTTGGACTTCGTGACCACGCTGGCCCGCCTCCACGGCATGACCAGGGAGGAGGCTACGGAGCGCTCGGCCCACGTCCTAGACTTCGTCGGGCTCGCTGATGTCATGCACAAGGAGCTCGGCAAGTACAGCAAGGGGATGAGGCAGCGGGTGAAGATCGCCCACGCCCTGGTCCATGACCCCGACCTGATAATCCTCGACGAGCCGCTCCACGGATGCGACCCGATCGCCAGGACGAGCGTCATGAGCGTGATTAGGGAGCTGGGCAACCAGGGCAAGACCGTTCTGGTCTCGAGCCACATACTCGAGGAGATAGAGCGAATCACCGAGCAGATAGTGATACTGCATAACGGCCGGTTGCTCGCCATAGGGAACCTGCACGCTATCAGGGACCTGCTGGACAGGCACCCGCACAGGATCCTGATAAGGTGCGAGGACCCGCGCAGCCTCGCAGCCCTATTCATCAAGGAGGATCCTGTCTACGGGGTCCGATTCCCCAGCGAGGGCGAGCTCGAGATCCAGACCAACAACCTCTCGGCCGCCCACTCCCTGCTACCCTCGCTCGTCGTCGAGTCCGGGCAGGCGATTTCCACCATAGAGAATCCCGATGACAACCTCGAGTCACTCCTAGGCTACCTGATAGGGGGTGTCCAGTGATGGACAGAAAGGGGCTGGATCTGGCAGACACCGTGTGGACAAAACTGGACCGCAAGGCCAGTGCGATAGTCGAGCTGACGGTCAGGCAGCTCAGGCACCGCGTATCCACGTGGGTGGTAATGGGCGTGGGCGCCCTGCTCATGGTGCTCCTTCTGGCCTTCTACATCGACGCAGTCCGAGACGCCTTCGAGCCCATAGACAATGACGGCGACAGCGTCGACGAGGACAGAGACGGGTACCCGCTCGGCCAGGAGATGAAGTTCGGGACCAGCGACTTCGACCACACGGAATACCCGGGTTCGAGCGAGTATATCAGCGAGAGCTCCATAGGCTGGAATGACGGGTTGAGGACCTTCTACGGCAACAAGACGTGGAAGGGGCAGGCCCTGTTCGACCCCGTCTGGGTGGACCCTGGTTACGAGGCGGAGGACCTTTGGTCGGACATAGTCGATTGGGGCTCCCCGGAGGAATGCCCGTCAGGCCAAGTGTACGAGGACTGGTACCCCATCTACGGCACGGCCTGCCATTTCGGGGACGATTTGTACTACGTCTACGGTGAATGGAGGGGTGAGGGGACGGTTTTCGTCCCAGAGGGCAACTTCCTCCAGTGGGGCTACTACACCGAGCCCTTCGAGGTCGTCCCCGACCCCCCTGAGATGTACATCGACGAGGATGATATCGACTGCTTCGACTCCAGCGGCAGCCGCGTCGTCTGCCCCGCTGGCGACAGGCTGTCGGGCAGCCACGGCTACGACGACGACGGCGACTGCCTGAGGGTAGGGTGGGTCGAGGGCCGGGACGGGGACTGGTTCCTCGAGTGGGACGCAAATATCGAGGACAGATTCGACGACGACCGCAACGACAACGGGATCAGGTGCGACGTCCTCTGGGAGGTCGATGCGGACGGCAACGAGGTCAGGAGGATCACCGCGGACTCCTACGTTGACGAGGACCCGAACGACGAGGCCTACGTCGGCGAGCTCGGCCACCGGACCTTCATCATAGGCGTCGGCAAGATGGCCTTCGTCATCTTGCTCGGGCTTTTCATCCCGCTCTTCCTGGCCCTGGGCCTGGTGAGGGACGAGACCGAGAGCGGCACGCTCCACTTCCTGCTCTCCAAGCCGATCCACCGGGGCGAATTCATCCTCTACAGGCTGATGGGATACATGGTGGTCTCGGGCAGCTACGTGCTCGCCCTCTCCCTCGTCATGGGGGTGGTGACCGCCACGCTGGGCCCCGGCGACCAGATCTTCAGGCTCTCGGACCTTCCCGTGTGGCTCGGCATAGGACTCGCCACCATCTTCGTGCTCGCAGCCTACGGGGCCTTGTTCAACACGATGGGGCTGATCTCCCCCAAGTACGGGGTCTACGTCTGCATAGTGTTCGGGGTTTGGGAGTTCATGATGGGCACATTCTCGATCATCAACCCCAACTGGGCCATCTCGAGCATCTCGATCACCCACTGGGCGCTCCAGATGATCGATGCCATCGTCCTGCTGGCTTGGCCCGACACCCTCCAGTGGGCCGAGATAGGGGCCGCCTACGGCATCGAGACCGGGCTCTCGTTCTTCTGGCAGCCCCCAGTCCACACCCTCGGAACCCAGTCGGCGGCCGTTTCCCTCCTTGTCAGCGTGGTCACACTGCTGTCCGTGACCGTGGTGATGTTGGTCATCGGCCAGTCGGTGTTCAGCAGGCGCGAGATCATGTGAGGGCGCGTCATGCAAGGGGCACCCAAGAGGTTCGAGGGCGACTTCTCCTCCCTGTGGCGCCTCGATGTCATGCCCCCGATCAACCGCCTGACGTGGTGGTGGTACTGGGTCCTCGTCCTAGTTCCCGATCCGAGCAACCCCGGGCGCACCCGCCAGCTGATGACGCTGTGGTCGACCAAGCAGACCGAGGCCATCCGAGTAAGTGGGCACTGGTGGAAGCCGGGCTCTAGGATGCACAAGGACGAGCACGGGGGCTTCGTGATCCCGGGGATGGTGTGCGCCTGGTGGTACGATGGCGAGACGATGCACGAGCCCCTGACGATGAGGGAGTGCCGGATGGCCGTCGTCGGCGACGACCACCCGCTGTGGCCGGGCGATGGCGCGGGCGAGGGGGCCGGGGCCGTCGTCCCGATCGAGCGGGAGGACATGTCGCTGGGGATGCTGCCCGGGAACGCCGGCATGTGGATGAGCCTGTCGAGTGACCGCGAGGCCAGATCAAGGGGCGCCCCCTCGACCTTCGAGGCCGAGATGACCCCGTGGTGGGGCCCGACCAGCTCGCTGACGTACAGGAATAACGAGTACTCCCTGGGCATGGGATACGATATCCTTAGGCTCCAGGGCTCGAAGTGCAGGCTCAAGGTCGACGGCGAACCCGAGGAGGGCACCGCGTACTTCCAGAAGGTCACCGTCCAGGCGCCTGCCTCCCCGTGGTTTTGGGGGATGCTGCACTTCGGCGACGGCTCGTACCTGGACTGGTTCATGCCCCACGTCTCGCCGCTGTCTAGCGCGATGGACGACAGGCCCTGGCGCCGCCGGGACTTCATCAGGTACCCCGACAACGGCGCTGGCATCTTCCACGACAGGGTCAGGGGGCGGACCGAGAACTTCGCTCGCTGCGAGGTCGAGCTGTCAGAGTCGGCCCGGGGCCTGAGGGACCGCCACGGCCACCTTCTTCCCGATTTCAGGGTCAGGATATGGAACGGCAGGACCCAGATCTCCATCGATGTCCTCGCGGTCAGCAGGGCGAGGTGGACCTTCGACCAGCCGACCAGGGGCGGCATGGTCAGCCACCTGACCTACAACGAGTACCCCCTCGAGGTCGAGCGCATCGCCATCCTGGACGAGGGGGGCCTCAGGACCATCGAGGACTACGAGTGGATCCACGGCAACGCCGAGCACGCCTGGGGCATCCTGCATTGAATCGGGGGCCTTCCACGAATTAGACGGGTCCCACAGGATATTTTCATATATCCATCACTCTCACTTGCGGCCCATGTGGCCGTTCGGAAGAAAGACATTCGACCTAATCGACGACAGGTGGCTTCGCGAGAAGGGGATACCTACTGAGTACAGGGACGCGTTCAATCGCGGCAAGAAGGACCTGAAGTCGGAGATCAGCAGGAATAAGGACAAGCTGTCCGACTCGGAGTCCGGCATAGCGGAGTCGGAGGCCGTTATCAGGGAGGGGCACCTCAAGATGGCCAGGCTGAAGGCCCGTCAGGAGGATCTCGGCAGCCGAGAAGACGCCAAGAACAGCCAGGAGTTCCAGGAGACGGTTGCGGACATAGGCGTGCAGCAGGGCATCCTGGACAGGCAGATCGCAGAGAAGGCACGACTGACCCAGATAGTGGACAATACCAACGAGGCCCTGAAGATGCTGCAGATGATTCTCAACAAGAACGTGACCACCCCCGCACAACTGGTCCAAAGCCCCATCTGGGGCTCGGGCGGGCAGACCGCCGACGTGATAGACAACCTGCCTAGGCCCTCGGACATCGACAACACCGAATACCTGCAGAGCGAAGAGTAGGCGGGATTGGATGTCGAGACCGATTTACGAGCGATTGGCGAAGACGCCCAAGAGGAAGCTCGACAAGCTGGAGTACGGGCACCAGCAGCACCTCACGAGGTTCTCCAATGCCAAGGAGGGCAAGCTCAACGAGGTCCAGGAGATTGACAGAAGGCTGGAGAAGCTGCGCTCCAAGGCATCCAAGGAGCTCAAGTCCTCCGTACCCAGGTCCTTGGGCACGGCCATGGAGATGCGCCACGTCAAGGCCGACCTGCTGATTGCCAAGAGCGTCCTCGCCGTCCTGCGCTCCAACCAGTTCTACCACAGGATGATGGTCATGCTGATACAGGACGTCAAGGCGGGGGTCGAGTACGACCCCAACAGGATCGAGAACCTCGTCCCCATGGAGTTCTCCGAACTCGTCGAGGGCTCGGTGCTCTCGTCCAACTTGGGGGACCTGCTCGGCGACCTCAGCTCGGAGACGGGCACCGGAGACGGAGGCGGCCCTCCATGATTTCCTGGTTCTCGAGCAGTAGGATAAGGTCCTACGTCAAGCTGTCCACGCGGAAGCAGAATAAGATGAAGCAGGAGATAGACCAGAGGTACGCGCAGCAGCGCAGCACCCTGGACTCCCGCCTGTCCTACGCCCGGGACTGCGCGAGGAAGGCCGACCGACTAATGTCCCGAGGCAAGAGCGAGAAGGCCAAGGAAGAGCTCAACTCGTTCAAGCTCGAGCTGGCCTCGAGCCAACCGGTACTGAACGCCTACGTAAGCACCGCCCTGGAGAAGCAGCTCCTCGAGGTGATGTCCATGGAGGGCTTCGAGTTCCCGGACCTGCTCACCGAGTTGCGCAACGACGTTGACTTCGGGCTGTTCTCGGTTAACGCCACCGACCAGCTCGATGCCGTGCTACAGGCCGAGGCCAACCCCTTCGAGGAGCTCGGTATCGAGATCTGAGCGCTAGACCCCGATGTATATCCTGAAGACCAGCTCCAGGAACTCGGGGACCTTGGGATGCAGGATGAATAGGAGGGGGGCACCGATGTACAGGGAGAACTCCATCCAACCGTCAGCCATGCCGTAGCACAGGTTCCTGATGTAGGTCCACCGGGTGGACAGAAGCAGGTAGGTGAGCGCGATCGACGAGCTGGTCACGGCGGAGAAGGTGCCAATGTACGAGTTGAGCTGGATTGCGAGGTCGGGGTAGCCGCTCAGACCCGAGTGGATGACGATCCAATAGATCACAAGGGAGCCCACGGTCGCTGTCCCGTCCTTCTTGGGCAGGGTCGCGAGGATCGGGTCGACCCCCAGGGTCAGAATCAGGGCGACGCATATCACCCTGAACACCGAGACCGCCCCCACTTCCCTAGGGGACAGCAGCAAGGGGATCATTCCCAGAACGAAGAACGTCAGGAGTATGCCGAACAGCCAGAATGCCTTGCTGTCGAAGAAATCGAGCATCCTCTCCGTGTACTCCTTCATCTCCTTCTCGTAAGTCCCCCCGATCATCCCAGTGCGCTGTACCAACAATGCCTCCTGGGCAATCAGCCCTAGTGCCAGGCCCAGTATCAGGATGTCTGGGACGAGCTCGATTGGAACATCCTCAATCAGGCCGACACCGATGCCGACTGCCACCGCTATCGCCACATTGATTGCCTGCTCCCTAACTACCACCTCGATTCCACCGCTGGACCCCGCCATCCCGAATCACCTCAGATTGCCATCTCGTACATGGCCTCGAGCTTGTCCTTCCACTCTCCGCCATCCGCTCCGAGCGCCTTCAGGCACCTCTTGTGCTTCTCGGCCATCGCAGACTTGGCATCCCCGCCCAGGTCATCGTGTTCGACCAGGGCGTCGAGTAGCGATTCGATTTCGATGAGCTGGTCCTTGAAGCGCTCCAGCTTCCCCGGGAAGAACTGCTGGGGGTGCCTGTTCCAGAGATAGTCCATCCGGCACTTCAGGGCCATCGGGTTGCTGCCGTTGAATTGCAGAGACTTCGAGATCGCCTCGTCCATCGAGCCGCCCTTGTTGCCCCTGTGTCGGTGGAATAGGGCCAGTCCGGCCCAGATGTCAGACAGCCTCTCCCTGCTGTTTCCGGGGTCCTTGGTCTTCCTTGCGAGCTCGGTGATGAAGCCCTCGATCTCGCTGGCCGTGTACATGCCCTGCTCCAGGGCCTCCTCGAGGTCCGGGTTGATTACGTCGGTGAACTCGTAGCTCTTGCCGCCCTCTCCCTCGGGCTTGAGCAGGTCGACGATGGTCTCATCGCTTACCTTGCCCTGCAGAGCGAGGGCGGCCTTGACGATCCTATCCACGTCCTGGTCCTTAGAGCCCCTATCGATATCCGCCTCGGTCTGCTTCCTGATCAGCTCGGTCTCGATCCTGTCCTGAGTCAGCTCGAGCTCGGCCCTCTTGCGCTTCATCTCGCCGCCGTGCTGGAGGTCCGTGACGCCCTCGTCGAACTCCGCGTCCACGATCTTGGACTTGCCCTCAAACCTCCTCCTCTGGAGGTCCCTCTCCTGTTCGGCGGACTCGATTTCCGCCTTTCGCCTCAGTACGGCTGTCTCCTGCCTCGCCCTGTCCTCCTCGAGGAACTCCGTGGCCATCGTCTCGGCGCGATGGCTCTCGAGCCTGCCCCTGTTCTTCGATTCTGACAGGCGGTTGAGGGCGTCCTGCTCTATCTTGGCGTCCAACGCCCCCTTCTTGCGCTCCAGCGAGCCCTTGAATTGGTCTATCCGCTCCGTCTCGGTCTTCTTCCAGCGGATGTTGAGGTCGCCTAAGCGCAATCCCAGATTGCCAACCATCGACCCGAGATGCGACTTGGTCTGGTCGTTCGCCTTCTGCCGCGCCTCGGGGTCCCTGAGGTTACCCTCGTCCAGGCCCTCAAGCATCGACTTCCACTTGCCTCTGCTCATCTCCCTGACCAGCGACCTCAGGGTGTCATCGTCTAGCTCGTTGAGCTCGGGGCTGTTGTTGAAGACGCGTTCGACGAGCTTCGAGGCACCGAGGTCGCCGTCTATCGAGAGCTCAACGTCCAGGGCCCCCTCCAGGACCGGCGAGGATGAAGAGGGGCGGTGCTTGAAGGGGACCGAGATTTTGATTACGCTATTCCTGTAGAACAGGACCCAGTCGTACTCCTTCCTGAAGCCCGATCTCCCTAGGTCGAGCTCCTTGTTCCTAGGCCAGATTGTGGTCTTGGAGGAGTAGAGGACGGCTGTGTCGGTGCTGGGGTCCAGCTTGACCTTGCCGCGGAGTTCCTTGGGGAGGTCGGGCATCGAGTAGTAGCCGGCCAGCGGCGAGGCGCCCCGGCGCCAGTCGACGGTCCGGGAGGTGAACACCATGACGACTCAACCCACTATTGGTATTTCAATTCTTCAAGCCCCCAGATCGATTGACAGGGCGCTGCAGTTGTCCGTGCTGCCGCGCTCCAGGGCCTCGTTGACCAAGGCCTCGACCGTGGCCTGTTGTCCGAGCGGGGAGTCTGGCAGCCACAGTCCCGCCTCGGTGTGAAGCGGCCCCCACACTCCGTCGCAGCACAGCAGGAATGAATCCCCGGGGGAGATCCCCAGGGTGGAGATGTCAGCGAGCGAGGCGGCCTCGTCGCCCAGGCTGCGGGTCAGGGCGTTGTTGCCTGCGGTCTCGGAGATCTCGTGCAGCTTGATGTAGCCGGCCCTCAGCATGTCGCCGGTCACCGAGTGGTCCTGGGTGATGATCTCAGCCCTCCCTTCCGCGACCCTGTAGCACCGCGAGTCGCCCATGTGCACGAGGTCGGCGTGAGTGGACGTTCCTTCGCTGAGCGTGATGACCAGAGCGGTGAGCGTGGTGCCGGACCTGCCCTGCTCGCCGGCCACCGAGTTCACCGTGGCGTGGCACTCCAGCAGGAGCTCGGCGTAGGCGCCGTGGCGGAACTCCTGCGAGCCCCATTCCTCCGTTCCCTTCGAGACGATTGACCCAACGCCCTCCACGAATGCCATGCCAGCCCCCTGGGAGGCCAGTTCGCCGTCCTCGGCCCCGCCCATGCCGTCGCACAGGACGCCGACCCTGACGTTTCCGAACTCGCCGCACACAACGAAGTCCTCGTCCCTCTCGCGCTCGCCGGTCAGGGAGGCTGCGAACATCCCGGGCACGTTGTTGGTCTCGACCCTGTCCGAGTCACTCACGGCAGCTCACCCTGGTTCTCGAGGCGGAGCCTGAACTCGATGACCGATTGGATACGATCTTCGGGGGAGTGCGGGACGGTGGCGTAGTTCACCAGGTCGCCCAGCCACTCGGGGTGACCCATCTCCTCCATCTTGGTCAGGCGCTGCTCCTCGCTGATGATGCCGACCCGCTCGTTCGTCAGCATGTGCCAGAGCAGCTGCCCGAGGCTGTAGACGTCGGTGGTCGGCCCTGTGATTCCGTTCTCGCGCTCGGGTGGCGCCCAGCCCGGGGTGTGGCTGCCCCCAGAAAGAGAGGTGCTCTTGCCGGCGTCCACCCCCTTGGCCAGCCCGAAGTCGATCAGAACCGCGCCCCTGTAGGGGGTCATCATGATGTTGTGCGGCTTGATGTCACGGTGGAAGACCGGGGGGTCGAGGTCCGCCATGAACTCCAGGGCTTCGCACAGCTGCAGCATGATGGAGGAGATCCTGTCGAAGGGCTGCGCCATCCCCATGTTGATCATGGTCTTCATCTCCTGGTCCAGGCTCGTGCCCTCTATGTTCTCCATAACCAGCACGCTGACCAGCTCCTCCTGCCGGTTGATGATCTTCCCAGAGTCGATGTAGTTGGGCACGCGCGGGTGGTCGATGGCCTGCAGCATATCGGACTCGTTCTCGATGGCGGTGTTGACGGAGGCCAGAGTGGTCTTCCTGTCGGGCGCGGCCTGCTTCCAGATGACGTCCTCGCCAGTCGAGTTGTCCCTGGCCAGGTAGACCTCGGCCATGCCGCCGTCGGCCTTCAGGTGGCGCACCCTCTTGAACTCCCTCTCGAGCCTCGACAGGGTCTCGGTCGGGGCGGGGGCTGCTACCGGCTGCTTGGCCGGCGCTGGCTGCGGGGGCGCTGCCACACCCTCCTCGCCCCCCTCGTGCCGCTCGATTGCGAACTCCCTGATCTCCCTGAGCTTGGCGGCTCTGGTGGGGGTGGCCCTGGAGGCCTCGATGGCCGCCTCGATGTCCCTGGTGAAGGAGTTGTAGAGCCTGGTGAAGCGCATCGACTTGAAGGGGCCGCTGGAGAAGACCTCGTCGGACCTGCCCGCGAAGCAGTCCGCGGAGATGTCTTGGACATCGGCCTCACCGACGAGCTCGCCGTTCGAGAACTCCCCCACGACCTTGGTTCCGTTTGGCTTGAAGATAATCCCGAGGCCCGTGCGCTTGCCGTGCCGGTACTCGCCCTCGTAGCGCTCCCCGTTGGCCTCGTAGGAGACTCCCGCCCCATTCTTCTTGTAGTTCGAGAACTCGCCCTCGTAGCGGCTCCCGTCGGAGTAGTGGTAGATGCCAATGCCCTCCCGCTTCCCCTCTACGGACTCGCCCTCGTAGCGCTCGTTGTCCTCGTAGTGGTAGATTCCTTGGCCGTGGCGCTTGTCATTCTCGAATGCGCCCTCGTAGCGGTTGCCGTTGGTGTATGTGTAGAGCCCATGACCGTGCCTGAGCCCGTCGAGGAACTGCCCCTCGTAGCTACTCCCATCGCTCATGGTCAGCATCCCCTTCCCGTGCCACACCCAGTCCTGCGTCTCGCCGGTGTACTGGCTGCCGTCGGAGTAGTGGATGGTCCCGTCGGCGGTCGGCTCGCCGAAGTCGAACTCGCCCTCGTAGCGGCCCCCATCGGCGAAGAGGATCATCCCATCGCCATGCCTCCTGTCGTTGAGGAACATGCCCTCGTAGCGGTCGCCGTTGTGGTACTTCACCACCCCGTTACCGCTCCTGAGCCCCCTCTGGTAGGAGCCTTCGAACCTGTCCCCGTTGGGGTAGTCGAACGCGCCCTCTCCTTGCCTGAGCCCGGAGTTGTAGCCGCCCTCGTGGCGCCCGCCGTCCCTGTACTCGTAGACTCCATCCCCGTGAGTCTTGCCGCCCCGGAAACCGCCCTCGTAGCGCGAGCCGCTGGCTAGGCTCAGGACCCCATCGCCGTGGAACTCGCCCTTCTCGAAGCCGCCCTCGTAGACGTTGCCGTTGGCGAGGCGGTACTTCCCTTGCCCGGACTTCAGGCCCTCCTCGAAGCCGCCCTCGTAGGTCCCCCCGTCCGAGTCCTTGAAGGTGCCCTTACCGGACATGGAATCGTCGGCCCACTCGCCATCGTACCTGCTCCCGTCGGCGTTGTGCGAGGTTCCCGTTCCATGCCTCCGCATCCCCTTGAACTGGCCTTCGTAGCGATCGCCCTCGGCGCTGTAGTGCTTGCCCTCCCCGACGGTCTTACCGTCCTCCCACTGGCCCACGAAGCGACTCTCGTCTGAGAAGTGGTTGACGCCCGGGCCGTGGCGCTTGCCGGCTTGCCACTCGCCCTCGTAGCGCTCCCCGTCGGGGTAGTGGTAGATGCCGAAGCCCGACCTCTTGCCGTTGCTCCAGCCTCCCTCGTAACGCTCCCCGTCGGAGAATTGGTAGACTCCCTGGCCATGCATCATGTCCAGCTTGAAGTCGCCCTCGTACCAGTCCCTATTCTTGTAGGTGAACTTGCCGTTGCCGTGGCGCATGCCGTCCTTGTGCTCGCCGATGTAGCGGCCGTTGTCGTAACGCCAGACCGCGTCTGTGGACTTGGCTACGCGCTTACTCATCAGGCATCACTTCCTCGCTCCATAGAAGGGTCATAGGGACAATCCCGGGCACCCTGCGGGTGCCCACTCGAAGTATCCACACAAAACCTGCACAGTTGGAAGATATAACCCTTACATTGCCCCCACCCCGATATGGCATTCGGCCCCCAGAAGCGCTCTCCAAAGTACATCGGAGGCCTCCTTCCGAGGGTCCAGACCAAGCCTCCGCATGCATCAACATCTTGAGTAGGGCCCCACTCCCCGCACGGGGGACGAGGTTCGTGACCGAGTACATAGACAGCTACAGGGCCAAGATCAACGAGGCCTCCACGCGCTCCGACTTCCCCGAGATTACGGACTCGGAGACCCCCATATGGAGGGGCAACCCCTCGATGCTGTCCATGGCCGACAAGTACATCCTCGCCGTCCTCGTCTTCCTCGTCCACCTGCTCTTCTTCATCGGCGACCCAGCCGATGCCCCCGAGGGCGATGGCCAGGCCAATGCGATAATCGGGATCATCCTCTTCCTTGTCGACAAGACCGGCGTCATGGGCTTCGTGGTGGTCATGCTCGTCCTCACCAAGGTCAACCACTACGCGAACTTCTCCACCTCCGGGAACTGGACGTCCACCTGGCTGATGCTGTGCGCGCTCATACCCTTCGCCTGGAAGGCCCTCGACATCCTCAGCTGGGCCTCGGGGATAGCGGGCACCGAGTTCGACAACCCGCTGCCTGCGTGGCAGTACGTCTGGTTCCTGCCGCTGGGTGCGGCGATGGCAGGGCTGATGGCGCTGCTCACCCTGTTCTACCAGCGCTCCTTCCAGTACGCCATCACCGACAGGAGGGTCCACATCCGCAAGAACTTCATGCACTTCGACTCCAGCGTCCACGGCATCGCGTTCCAGAAGATCGAGAACCTCAAGGCCGACCCCACCCTACTCGGCCGCCTCCTGGGCTTCGGCAACATCCACGTTGTCACCGGCTCTGGCGTCGGCCTGCAGGTCGAGTCTCTGGGGATGAGCGTCGGGGCAGGAGCCGCAGGCGATGCGGCCCCGGCCGGAACCCCCGAGGGTGTCAAGAAGGTACTATCCATGCTCTTCGGATTCATCACCAAGCAGCGCCAGAGGACCGTGCTCAACCAGGACCCTGCCGACTGCCTCTACGGCATCAGGAAACCGATGAAGATCTACCGCCTGATCAACGAGCTGATGGACGCCAACATGGGCCCAACCGGCCAAGCCGCATCAGACTCCGAGCAGGTATGAAGCCGCACCGTTCATAATGGTGCGACCACCCAATGCCGAGCGGGGAATAGGGATGCCGGACATCGATGTGCTGACACAAGCCGCCCAGAGCATCATGCAGGGCGACTTCATGGGCGCCATGGCAATCTTCGAGGGCCATATCGGTGCTAGCCCGGACGATCCCGCAGGCTACCATGGGTGGGCCGAGGCCGCGCTCTTCGAGGTCCAGGAGAACGGCAACATGGACGAGAAGGGCAACGACCGGATCAATGAGGGGCAGATTGCTGCCTACTTCCGCAAGGCATCGGGGATGGACCCTGATAACGCCGACTACCTCGCTGCCTACGCCAACGCCTTGATCGAGTTCGACCGCATCCCGATGGCCATCCGCCAGTTCAAGAAGCTCAAGGAGTTGGGAGATGCTTCGGACGAGGTCGACGTCTCCTTCCACCTGTACGAGGCAGCGAGGCTGCTGATCGACGCCATCGACCTCAAGACCAACTTCGACCGCAGCGAGGACTTCGCCCGCCAGTTCCTGCCCGTGTCAGTGGAATTCGCCCTCCTCGGCCTGGGCTTTACCTCTGCCGAGGAGGCACTCGAGTACCTTCAGACCGAATAGGGGTATGCGCTTGGACAGCGACCGCTTCCTGGTCGCGCTGGGCTATCACGGCCACGCCTTCCACGGCTCGCAGGTCCAGCCCGACGTCCGCACCGTCGAGGGTTCCCTGATCCAGGCGCTCCGCAGGCTTACTTGGTGGGGCGACGGCTGCCTGGAGATGTCGAGCAGGACCGATGCGGGGGTCAGTGTCAGGATGAGCCTGGCGCGCATTGACCTGCCGGCATCCGTGTCCCGGAGCGTCAGCGATGCGAGGATAACCAGCGCGCTGAACGACAACCTACCAGTGGGAATGGTCGTCCTGGCTGCTAGGAGGGCCCCTTCCGACTCGAAGATCAGGTATGCCGAGAGCCGCAGATATCTGTATCGGCTGGAGGCAGTCGAGGAGTGGCCTTCCGAAACCGACCTCGATCTGGTCCGGAGCGCCTGCTCGCTTATCGAGGGCCGGCACGACTTCACCAACCTCTCGAGGCCCGAGGAGGGCAGGGACCCCATGAGGACGGTGGACGAGTGCGTGCCTTGGTGCGCGGGCGACGGGCGTCCGGTCGGCTTCTCGATCAGGGCACGCTCCTTCCTTTGGAATCAGGTCAGGAGAATCGCCTCCGCCATCTCCGGGGTGGCATCTGGGAGGGTTTCTCTCGCCGATCTGGAGTCGGCCCTGAGCAGGCCCAGTGACAGCATCGACCTGGGCAGGGCCCCTGCCGACGGCCTGGTCCTTTGGGAGACATACCACTCCGACTTCGATGCCCTCGCATCGGACGAGCTGCCTGATGCCTCGACCCTCTCCACGCGACCCGGCGACCCCAGGGAGTACCGCCGCTGGCTCTCCATGGCGGGCTACGAGATGAGCGCCCTGCTCGAGCGGGAGTGGTCGGGCAGGCTCAGTTGAGTTCTATCTGGACGACATCCCCGTCCTCGCACGGCAGCCCCTCGCGCAGGAAGGTGCCGGAGATGACCTCGGCAGTTTGGGTGTGCCTGGTCAGGTCAGGTATCAGGACCGCGCACTCGACCCATGCCCCCCCGTCCCGCCTTATCCTTGCGACGAAGGCGGTCGCGCCGCCGAATGACCTCCCGTCGCGCTCGAAGCCCCCTATCCTCAGAGGTGCTGTACCAGCGGCGGCCTCGCCCTCGTCGAGCCCTGCGCTCACCCGCAGCGACCCGTAGTCCGCAAGGCACTCATCGGGCAGGTCGACGTTGAGGGTACCCGGCCAGGCGCCGACACCCAGTACCAACTTGAACTGGGCCTGGTAGTGCTGCTGTGACATGAAAACGTGGGCGCGGCCGAGCCCACTGCTCACAACGCCCCTCAGACGCATGATCAAGGCCGGGGAAGCCCGCACATAATGTTCGGCATCCACCCTACAGCCGAAGCACCGAGGACTGCTCCGCAACCGACCATCCAAACGCCTCCACGCGACCGTACTCCTCAGAGGCTTCGTCGAGCGCTGGGTTGGAGTGGTTCATGTGCACGAATAGTATCTCCGGGTCTTCCGGCCTGCGCTCGCCCAGCCTGTCCATGGTCTCTGTGATCACCGGATGGGGTATCTGCGAGAACTCCCTCCCGGGCAGCTCCGAGTCATCCCAGAAGGTCCCGTCCAGCAGGGCGATGCCCACGCCTAGTCCGGAGAGCCATTCCCTGATGCCGTCGGCCCCGTGCATCTCGAGGGTCTGCGTCCAGTCGTCGTGATCCGGTAGGAAGAGGACGGAGGCCTCGGGCCCCCTGATGACCACCGCGTGCGTGTCCGACTCTTCGTCGCGGTGCGGGACCGGCACGAGCGCGTACTCGAACCCGCAGCCCCCGGAGGGTTGGAACCCGACACCGGGCTCCACTGCGCGACACTCGAAAGGCGTGGCGAGCCCTCGTCTCTCTATGGCCCCGATGACGCTGCTGCTGGCGAACAGCGGGACCCCGACCATCCCCATCGCCTCGGTGCCGAACTGGCCGAGGCCGTCTATGTGCCCGAGGTGAGCGTGGGTCAGGCAGACGGTGTCAGGCCTGATGCCCGCGTCAAGCCTCAAGGCTGACGACCAGATCGCCAAATGGTCAGGAAGGGCCCTGCTGGCTTCGATCAGGTGCAGGCTTCCATCCACCCCCCTAACCCCACAGGCCACGGGGTGGCGCCGCAGGCTGGGATCGGCGAGCGCGGCCACGCACCTGTGGCACGAGCAGCCCGCTTGGGGGACCCCCCCGTCTTGGGCCACACCGAGAATCACCAGTTCCACGGGCCCGACTCCCATCGCCCTGCGGTATCCCACTGTGACATGAAGCCCTCGGATGGCCCAGCGGGACTCGCTCCGATGAAGCCATGAACGGGTGCGGCTTCTGCCGGCCATGTCCGTGGACCTGTCTTGGATGCGCGAGCGCTACGAGGAGCTCCGCTCCCAGGGACTGGACTGGAATCCCCCCACGCTCGAGGCGGCCAGTGAGCCCCGCTGCCTCATCGACGGCAGGGAGATGATCATGCTCTCGGCCAACAACTACCTCAATCTCACCACCCACCCGAGGGTCATCGAGGCCGCCGTCGATGCGACTCGCAGGTACGGCGCCGGTTCGGGCTCGGTGCGCGCTATAGCAGGCACCATGGACCTGCACCTCGAGGCCGAGCGCCTCTGTGCCGAGTTCAAGGGGGTCGAGTCCTCCCTGATCTACTCCGCTGGCTACACCGCAAACGTCGGGCTGATTCCCACGCTGGTTCGCGGCCCCGAGGACGTCATCATCTCCGACGAGCTCAACCACGGCTCCATAATCGACGGCGTCAGGCTGACCAGGGCATCGCGTGCGGTATACCCTCACAACGACATGGAAGCCCTCGAGCGAGTCCTCATCGAGCACGAGGGCTCGCAGCGCAAGCTAATCATTACTGACGGCGTTTTCAGCATGGACGGCGACATCGCCCCCCTCGATCAGATCGCCGACCTCGCCGAGGAGCATGGCGCCATGACCTTCGTCGACGACTGCCACGGCGAGGGCGTGCTCGGCGATGGTCGAGGGATAGTCTCCCATTTCGGCCTGCAGGGACGTGTGACCTTCGAGATAGGCTCATTCTCCAAGGCCTTGGGGGTTCAAGGCGGGATCGTCGCTGGCAGCGAGGACGTCAGGACCCACGCCCTCAACCACAGTCGCTCGTGGTTGCTCTCCGGAAGCCAGCCACCGGGGGTGGCTGCGGCACAGAAGGCAGCCATCGAGGTCCTGATGGACGAGCCGCAGCACGTGCAGAGGCTCTGGGAGAACACCGATTACTTCCGAGGCGAGCTGGAGTCCCTCGGCTTCGATACCGGCCTAAGCGAGACCCCGATCATCCCGGTGATGTGTGGCGAGAGCTCCCTGGCACAGGGGCTCTCAGGGGCCCTGAGGCAGGAGGGCGTCATGGTGGGTGCGATAGTCTTCCCCATGGTCGCCCGCGACAAGGCTAGGGTCCGCACGCAGATGTCCGCAGGCCTCTCTCGAGATGACCTCGATGCTGTGCTCGAGTCTTTCGAGCGCTGCGGGCGCGAGGCCGGGCTGATATGAGGTATGGTATGGCGGATGCGGAGGACGGTTTGGGCCGATGGCCGGTTAGCTGCGAGATGCCGGTCCAGTGGGGTGACATGGACGCCCTCAATCACGTCAACCACACCGTCTTCATCAGGTGGATGGAGACGGCTAGGATGCACTACTTCGTCGCCTGCGGATTCACCGACCTGCTGGAGGATAAGGGCGTCGGCCCCATCCTAGCCGGGCTGAAGGTGGACTACCGCGCCCCGGTGACCTTCCCGGATACGATGACGATCCATACCACGATAACTAGGATGGGGGACGCTTCCTTTGACATGGGATACAGGATCACGAGTTCTGCCAGGGATGGTGATACGGTCGCCACGGCGACGGTGTACGGCGTTGCCTTCGACTATGAGGCCGGCAAGACCGCCCGGATTCCGGACGAACTGCGGGCTAGGGTGTTTGAGATAGAGGCCTCAGCATCATAGTAAGGCATCTCCAACGACCTCGTCGAGATCGCTGTCCGCCAGTCCGACCCCTCCGTCCTCGCCCCCCTGAATCGTTCTTCTCATGCCCTCGAAGGGGGCCATTTCACGCTCGAGACGGCTCAGGATCCTCCATCTAGGGGCATAGGACACGTGGACGTAAACGGGGCCGGGCAGAACGAGGAGGGCCATACCGAGCCTAGCGAACATTCCTCCGAGGTCGTAGAACTCCTCGATTCCCAGGACCAGCAACCCTAGGAAGGGGAATGGGAACAGATACCGCCGACGGTCCTCCAGTCTGGTAGGGGGGCGCTTCAGGGCCATGGAGTATAGGAGGGAGGCACCTCCGAGCAGGGAGGTTAGGACGATTAGCGAGAGGGCCTGTTCGGGCCAGTCCTCGATATTGCCGAAGTATGCGGATAGGGGTATTAGGGCGATGCTTATCAGAAGGCCATAGAATCCTCCGACCAAAATCGGATTCGCGACCCCGAGGGGATAACGCAGGAACAGGCCGCTGAGAGCCCCCCCCTCCAGCATGCGCCCGTGCTCCGCATCTAGCCGTTCCAGGGACTCTTGCCAGCGGGCCACGGCTCACCCGCCCCCGAAGCCCCTCTTTGGACGTTTTGGGGACAATCTGCATGCATCTCGATGCCTGAGCCCACTGTAGGAGGGATTATGATGAATCACCCCATACCGTGGGTTCGGGGTCTGTCATGGAGGAAGATGACTCATTATTCGCCATCTCGGAGAGCCACCTCGACACCGGGATGCGCGGTATTCCCGTGGGTACCTGCCGCACGTCATACGTGGACCCCGTCGAAGGCGTCCACTACGTCGGCTACCCGGTCGGAGACTTGGCCAACCTAGAGGAGGAGGACGTGATCTACCTCCTGTTGCACAAGCAACTACCCAACAAGGAGGAGTCCGAAGCATTCCGCGCAGAGTTGACTCACCGGGCCGAGGAGATTCCCACTGGGGCTCTCCGCGTGCTCGAGTCGCTGACTCCCGGGAGCGGCCACCCAATGGACTGGCTCGCAATCGGGATTATGGCATTAGGTGCTGCTGACACCCATGACCGAAGGCCTGGAAACGCACGATCAGACTCGATGAACCTCATCGCTAGGATGCCCGAGTTGATGGCTAGACTGTTCCTTCTGCGCGGTGGCAGGCCAGAGGGACTCAAACCGCGCAAGCCCGAACTAGGGCTGGTCGAGAACTTCGTCCATATGCTCGGAGTGGAAGGTGACGAGGCCGAACGCATGAATCGCGTGCTCCGCTTCTTCTTCATCCTGCACATGGACCACGGAGGCGGGAACCTCTCTACCTTCTCAGGCAAGGCGGTCGCCTCCGGCCGCGCCTCCGTATACGCATCCATCGCCAGCGCGATGAACGCCCTGTCGGGCCCACTTCACGGCCGTGCCAACCAGGCCTGCTTGGAGTTCGTGCAGAGGATTGGGACGTCTGACCCTGGCGAGATCGAGGCCTTCGTACGTTCCGAACTGGCTGCGAGGCGCCCGATATACGGCTTCGGCCATGGCGTACTCCGTGCCGAAGACCCGCGTGCCGCCCTACTAATCGAGCTAGGCGAGGAGATATGCCCCGACGATGATAACTTCCGAATCGTGACTGCTCTGCGCGAGGTGGTCCCACCGATTCTCAAGGAGAAGCCCAAGATCAGTAACCCTTACCCGAATGTGGATTTGGCCAGCGGCAGCCTGCTGAATTCGGTAGGATTCCGCAAGCCCGACTACTTCACGACATTCTTCGGCTGGGCCCGCGTCGCGGGCATCTGCGCGCAGATCCTCGATGAGAGGGATTCCCGAGAGGGCCGCGGCGTGCCTATCTATCGGCCGAAGTACATCGCTCGCGAACAGCCGCACCGACGACTCGAGTGATTACCAGCCGTGCGTCTTCCCCGCGCCCCTGTGCCCCATAATCCTCGGGCTCCCCCAAGGAAGCCCCCCCTCTGCCTCTGCGACCCATTTGTCCTCAGAGCCAGACCAGAGCAACCTCCGCCCCTGCTCCGAGACAATCTCCCCCCTGCGCCCCTCGCCCAGCTCGGCCCATGTCGGGAGAGAGGAAGAGGCCTCATCGATCAGGTCGGCGCGCTCTTTGTCGGCAGCCGATTCCAAGCGACCCCCCCACTCCTCGTCCAATGGCTGGCTGGCTGGCCTAGGCCAGCGTGGGCTGCCATCGGGCAAAGAGACGATGTCCGGGTTGATGTGGTCAGAGACTAGTGAACAACCAGCCCCAATCAAAGCGTCCTCGAGCTCCAGCGGGGCAGGCCAAACGAATGCCCCCATGCCCGCTCGGGCCTTGTTGAACCTCTCGAGCCCCCTGCCGTGGAGGCCCACCGGTGGTCCCGGATTGATCCAGCGGGTCCATCCATTAAGGAATTCAAGGGCCATCCCCATCACGGGCATCTCATTCCTGCGGAGGTATCTGATCAGTGCCGGCACCGAGGTGCGGGCGAAGTGAGGCATTCCCACAGCCCGCTTGACCTTCCAGAACCCCCATGGCCTGAGATGGGGCATCAGGCGGGTGATCGGCATCTCAAAACCACATGATTTCGCCACTGGGCCAATCCTAGGGGAGAAGCTGTACACGAGCGTCGACCTGTCGGGCAGGTCCAACTCCCCCAACTTCTGCTCGATCAGCCCCATCATCGACCTCAGATGCTCATCGGTTTTGATCCTGGCAATGGGGTGAGGCATCTTGAACTCGATATTGGCAGTCTTCCCGCCGGACTGCCACGCCTCCGTGAAGATCCCGTTGGACAGGAGCTCGTCGAAGGTCGCCACTCCACGCGAGCGTATTTCATCGGTTCCGAGCATCTCGATGCAACGCTCCCCCCTGGGCCCGGTTCCCGGGAGCAGCTCGTCGTGGAAGATCACGAAATCCCCGTCACTGCTCAGTTTGAGGTCGAACTCCACTCCGTCGGAGAACTCCATTCCGTGCTGTAGTGCGTCAACTGAGTTCTCCTTGGGAGGCTCCCAGGCTGCCATGGCAGGCCACGCGTGTGGCATTCGGTCCAAGAATACGCGGGTGGAACATGTGTTCGGTGGCGCCCCAACGCTCTTACTCTGCCACTCCCAGCGTAGCAGAGAGAAACATGTCAGGAACCGTAGAACTAGACCGAGCATCAGATCCACAAGCAGTCAGGGGATATGCCTTCTATGATTGGGGGAAATCAGCCTTCGAGACGAGCGTGACCACCGCCGTTTTGCCGGCATGGTTTGCCTACATTTTCCTAAAGGCGAACGGACTCGAGGCAACCGTCCTCGGTAGGGAAATGACCGCGGATGCGGTCTGGGCCTTCTCGGTGACCCTCGCTGCGCTCTTCGTTGCCGTACTCGCCCCGTCCTTCGGCGTCATCGCGGACCGCCGTGCCATCAAGATGTGGTGGTTGAGGATTCTGACCTACCTCGGCGCTGGGGCGACCTTTATGCTCGCCTTCGCCCCGATGCTAGATGTTAGCCGGCAGTGGGTCTGGCTGGTCATCATGTTCCTAATGGCCAATGTAGGACTGAACGGAGCGGGCGTGTTCTACAACGCCCTACTTCCTCACATGGGAACGGACGACGAGATGGATGCCATCTCGAACAAGGCCTTCGCGTACGGATACCTAGGAGGAGGAATCTTGCTAGTAGTCCATCTGGGGATGGTTTTGGGACTCACCGGGGATTGGGTGATTCCGTTCGTCATGGCCTCTTCCGGAGCGTGGTGGCTCGGCTTCGCGATGCTCACCTTCGCCTGGGTCCCAGAGCCTCCGATAGAGAACGAGATGGAGAGCTTGGGGTTGAAGGAGTCCGCGAGCCTCGCCATCAAAGAACTCAGGAAGACCTTCGGGCAGGTCGACCAATTCCGTACACTGTTCATCTACATGCTCGCGTACTTCTTCTTCATCGACGGAATCAACAGCGTGACCGCGCTTGCTGGAATATACGGCGTGACCGTATTGGGTCTGACCACCTTTGGGTTGATCCTGACAATCCTGGTGATACAGTTCGTCGCAGCCCCTTGTGCCATAGGTTTCACCATCCTCGCTGAGAGGACATCCACTCACTACGCGCTGACCTTCTCGCTTGTCATGTGGGTCGTTGTGGTGCTGGGCGCCATGGCCTTCGCACCCCTATCGCTCGATGAACACGACGAGTACGACATCCAGTTCGCTTGGGATGACGGGGCATCTTCCTACGAGGCCTCGGTCGGCGCCAGTGCCTATGAGCACGGCCTGTCCGAGGACGAGGCAGAGCAGTCTTGGGCGTCCGAGTACGCTGATATACTGCCGATATCAGTCAACGAGGACTATGACGAACGCGTCATCTACGAATTCTATGACCCCCAAGACGAGGCGCTGTCCACTTCCGTCACCGACACATCGAGGATAATCGCCCTCACCGAAACTTTCGATGAAGACAGTCGCTTCAGCATGAGTGTCCAAGGTGGGGCCTTGGATGGAACCATCGCTCTGGGCGATGACCACCCGACGAGCTTGGGTGATGGGCCGCTCGACTTCATTCCCTCAACCGTACGCGACGTGGTTTGGGAACCTCTCGGAATGGGCGTTTTCTGGCAGTTCCTGCTACTGGGCTGTATGGCCGGCGCGCTGCTGGGAGGTTCACAAGGCCTGTCCCGTAGCATCTTCGGCCAGATGGTCCCTGAGACTCGCAGTGCCGAGTTCTTCGGATTCTTCGGATTCTTCGGCAAGGTGGCCGCATTGATGGGCCCCCTGCTATACGGGACGATGACGGTGATGTACGACAGTCGCGTGGGCATAGCGAGCATCTGCCTCTTGATCGTCATAGGGGCGCTGATGATGAGGCTGGTCGATGTCGAGGATGGCCGCCGTGCCGCGATGGAAGAAGACGCAAGGAACCGCGGTCTGATGGCGGAATCCTGAGGCTACTCGGACCTAAGCTCCTCGAGGGCCTCTATCACAGCCGCTTGGGTGATGCGCCCCCCCTTCTCTCGCAGCCTTGCTGCTACGAAATCGACTTCCTTGCCCTCTGCGCCCGCAGTCACTGCCATGTTCCTGACGTGGAGCTTCATGTGCCCCGCCTGGATTCCAACCGTTGCCAGAGCGCGCAGAGCCCCTAGGTTCTGGGCGAGCCCCGCCGCAACAATCACCTTGGCGAGCTCATCAGCCGTCGTTGCGCCTAGAAGTGCAACGTTTGCCTGAGCTGCTGGGTGCACCCTGACCGCCCCTCCGACCAGTCCCACCGCCATTGGCATCTCGATTGAGCCGACAAGGTTGCCATCATCGTTCTTGGACCACTCCGTCAGAGAGCCGTAAGCCCTCTCGTGAGCCGCATAGCTATGGGCGCCCGACTCTATGGCCCGCCAGTCCTGGCCGCACGCGATGGCCACGGCAGAAACTGCGTTCATGATGCCCTTATTGTGCGTAGTGGCCCGAAATGGGTCTGCCTTGGCGAAGTGATAGGCCTGCAACACGCCCTCGATGATTTCTGAGCCCTGCTCTGGGTCCTTGCCCGAATCGGACATCTCATTGGAGGTGAAAATCGCGCTAACTCGTGCTAGACGGTGTACTGCGAGGTTGCTGATGATTCGCAGTATCACCGTTCCACCAGTCAGATCCTCTACTGTGGGTGCAATCGTCTCTGCCATTGTGTTCACCGCATTGGCACCCATGGCATCCCTGCAGTCAACCAGTATGTGTATGATGACCATGGGCCCGGAGTCGGTATCCAAAACCCTCGCGTCGATGTCCTTGCACCCTCCTCCGAACTTGACTAGTATGGGGTCGACCTCGTTGCAACTGGCAACCAAGTCCTCCTTTGACGAGATTATCGCCTCCTTCGCAGCGACTGGGTCCTCGCAGTCCACCACTTGTATCTGACCAATCATCACTGGGTCATCGTTATTCGACGTGAACCCGCCATTGACCAGGCATCTCTTGGCCATATTGCTCGCAGCCGCTACCACACTCGGCTCCTCGAGGACGAAAGGAATCGCATAGTGGGCCCCGTCGATGACAAAGTTCGTCGCCACCCCAATTGGCAGAGAGTAGGTGCCGACGACGTTCTCGATCATCCTATCCGCTGCCTCCTCGTCAAGCTCGCCGGTCGCCCCCCAAGCCCCGACCTGCTCGGGCGTGAGTCCTGCAATCTCGGCGAGCATGGCCCGCCTCTCCTTAACAGAGAGCTTGTAGAATCCGCCCAGACGACTGTTCTCTATTGGCATGCCCCTCATTCCATTTCACGGTGCCCCGGGCTTCTAACCTTTTGCGACTCGACCCAATCACCTAGAAAAAAAGCGTTAATCCAGTCGTTAACGCTTTGTTAACGCATCACTGAAGCGTTAGTCATCCGTTAATCCTCCGTTTTCCAAACCGTCTCACTAAGGCGAATAATCTCAGAAAACCCTCTTGGATTTCCTAGAAAACCCGTAAATTGACCTTCCGGGAAGCGTAAGTATACGTGAATATTAAGTGTTCTAGACATCGCTGATGGCCTATGGTGGTCAGCGAGGTCTCGATGCTAGACGTACCTCCAATGAGAGGCAACCCGTTCGACCTTCGTCCCATCGAGAGGTCCAGGGCAGAGGATCTCGTGGCACGTAATGAAATCCTCATTGCGTGGAGGGAGTACATGCACTCGCAGTCACCTAGGATGTTGCTCCTCGTCGGAGAGAGGGGTTCCGGCCGGACCTCCCTGATCAATACCATATCCTCGCAGACCACTAGGCACTTTGTCGGCCAGTACTGGCACGACGATGACCCACTAAAACGTGTACTGAGTGAGATTTCAGTCACTTTCGGCGGCCATGAGGTGCCCCAGACAATGCATCAGACGATCGAGCGGCTCATTGAATCCCTAGACATCGAAGACGGACCGCTCCCCCTAATCGCCCTCGATTACCCATCAAACGCGGATTTCACTACATTCCTGACTCTGATCTCGCCCATACTTCAACGCCTCAGGGCCCTCGTTGTGGTTTCCCTCACCAATGCCCAGCTTGCTTCACTCGAGGAACCAGTGCGGAACCTATATGACAAACCGGTGCACTTAGAGCCACTCACTAGCGAGCAGATTCAGAATCTGGCAGATAATAGAGTTAGGAGGATGGCGAGGGGGGAGAGGTGGCCGATAAACCACCGATTGCTAGACTCGGTGCGTGCGAGCACGGGAGGAAATCCACGAGATGTGATTCACCTGCTCCGGGATCTGATTGACGAAAAGCGAGGCACGGGTGCTGAGGGCACGTTTGAAAGGCTGTTCGGTTGGCAGACGCCCTCCGAGCCCGAACCCGCCCAAGCCGCAGTAGTAGAAACCGAGCCAGAGAAGCGATTTGAACCGCCGAATGACCCTCAGCCCCCCTCTCCTGCGGAGGAGGACGAAATCGAGGATGACTGGGATGTCGAGCCGGATGACATGTGGGAGGAAGATCAACCCGAACTCGAACCCGAACCCGAAGAGGGGTTGGAGCCGGAGACGGAGGAGAATCCCCGGGAAGGGGAAGGGGGAGTCGATTCCCCAACCATAGAGATTAGGGGCCCCGAATCATCCAGAATCACTGACTGGGCAACGGAAAAGGGTGGTTTCGTGTTAATGGAGGAAGGCACCGAGCCACCTCCCAAGCAGACGCAATCAGGGGGATTCTTCGGATTGATGGGCAGGTCCAAGCAGGTTTCAGACCATATGCCCACTGGTTTCGACATCAACACCCCCATAACGGAGTCCCTGCCACCCAATCCGCCTCCGACCCCCCTCAATGATCCCGAACCGAAATCTGCGGAGCCCGCCGATCGGGGGTCTGCGCCGAAATCAATCGGCACTTCAGACATCCCCATCGACGAGAGGCCTGTTTTCGCCTCTGAGGGAGCGTTATGGACCGTAGACTCCGGCCTTGAGGAGACTCTCCCTGAGATTTCGGCCAATTCGCCTGAACCCGAGGCCCGAGAGTCTGTGGAACCAGCCTTTGATGAGGAGTTTTCGAGTGAAACAGACATCTTGGAGGGCTCCACACCGACCTCTGCGCCAGTCAGCCCAGACTCGAGATGGGAGTCTGCGAAATCCCTGAATGAAGCACATTTGTCCTCCATGAACGATGCCGAGCGTCTTGTGACCTCAGTTGCAGGTCAACGAGAGATCTCCCCCTCAGATCCTGAAATCCAAGCCCGCCTCGAGGTCGGCCGCCCCCGATTATCTCAGATTTACAATGCCCTCCAGAGATCCGGCATCTTATCGGTTCGCAAAGAGGGCCGCAGTAGGCTGTTCAAGCTCAGCGATGCCGCGGTAGAGATTCTCCTTTGAGGTAATTGAATGGGTGACACCATCACCATCGAGCGTATTGAGGGATACCTCTCGCTCACTGCTGAGGCGAGGGTGAAGGCTACTCCTGCAACAGAAAATCCCGAGGATGAGATTAGGCTGCGCACAATGCTGGGAATGTGCGATGACTACGTCGCAGATGCCCACCACTTCATGGAGTCGGGGGATCTCGTAAGCGCATTCGGGGCGATCAACTACGCTCATGCCTGGCTCGATGCCGCTGTGAGGATAGGCCTGATGGACGGGCACGGCGACGATCGGCTCTTCACCTTGCCCTAGGCGCTCACGAGGCGCAGAGACCGCCCCGAAGTGACCTCGATGTATGATCCGCCTGAATCGATCAATCGCTCCTTGAGCCTTCGATCGACTGTAAGCACCGGCCACGAGTTCTGGATTGCTAGGGATACGAGAGCGTCGTCGGCGTGTCTAATTCCTGCTGTAGCGACGGAATCGGCCCGTCGATAAAGCAGATCTAGAAGAAGTCCCCTCTTCTGTGCATCGAGTGCCTCCAACTCATCTCTGACGCTGTCGATGAGAAGGAGATTGGCTTCCCCAACCACTTCGCCCAAGGAAGAGTCGAGGTTCAAGCCAGCATCGACTAGTGATACCCATCCGCAGGCGTCTACCAGTACTCCTACCATACCATCATCCTATGATGGTCCCATGACCGATTAGACGCCAACGTGAGCCCACCCGTCTGGAAAGGGTGATTCTGCTGCCCTCTTTGGCACAGATGGGAAGTCTTAGATCAAGCCTCGCCCTCTTGGCCTTGATTGCAGACACGGTCCCAACGCTGGTCGCCGTTGCCGAGTTGACCATCAGCATCTCGTTTGGCTGCAGTGGTCGGATTCCCCCCCCTCCCTCGGTTCCGCTTGCGACCGTCGTCTCCAAGAGTTGGAGATCCAGTTCCAAATTCTCCCAGATTGGGGGCAGCTCATCCTTTCTAGCCATGACCTGGCCGGATAGGTCGTCAGCCTTGGTGGTCAGCGGGTCCAAGGGGGTGGCGATCCCACACAGCCCCCCAGAATGAGCAGTCTCTAGGTCGATGCCACCGCCCTGGATGCCCTCTATTGATGTTCTGAGTGGCTCCCAACGAGTCTTGCTGCCATCTTGGACCCTGCGTCCGGGAGCGATCAGGATGCTGTCACCGACGCTGAAAGATCCCTTGACTATGCTGCCACCGATGATCCCTCCCTTCAGGTCGGAAGGCCTGATGCCCGGGCGGTTCACGTCGAAAGAGCGAGCGACGTACATCAGCCCCCCCTCGTCATTGGAGCGATCGGGAGTTGGAATGGTATCCTGAATCGCCTCAATCAGCACGTCAAGGTTGACGTCATGATGGGCAGAGACGGGGATGATCGGCGCATTCCCGGCAATCGTGCCGCTGATGAAATCCTGAATCTCCGCGTAGGACTCGATGGCTCGCTCGCGGCTGACGATATCGATCTTGTTCTGGACAACCACGATATTCTCGATTCCGGCTATCTCCAGTGCAGCTAGGTGCTCGCGCGTCTGGGGCTGTGGACACATCTCGGTCGCTGCAACTAGCAACAGAGCGCCATCCATTATCGATGCCCCTGAGATCATCACTGCCATGAGCGTCTCGTGACCAGGCGCATCGACGAATGAAACGATCCTGAGCAGGCTCCCATCGCCTCCCTCGCCATCAGGGTGCTTTCCCCTGGGATAATGAAGGCCTTCACCAGTCTTGTAGAATGCAGTGTCCGCGTATCCCAGCTTGATGCTTATGCCACGCTTCCTCTCTTCAGAATGGGTGTCAGTCCACGTTCCGGAGAGTGCTTGAGTAAGGGTAGTCTTGCCATGATCGACGTGACCGACCATACCGATGTTGACTTCAGGCTGATTGGAAAGGGGCGCTGTCAGCTCTCATCACCCCAGCCGTCACTCCTCTTCGCCAGAGGACTGATCGACAATGGGTTCGCCGTCAATAATCCCAGCGAGCGAGCGCTTACCGAACTCGACTACCTTCAGATTAATCTGGCGGGTGTCGTGGCTGATGGTGTTTCCACGGAGGTTTCGGCGCCTACGGAGCCCGTCATATTTGTAGCGATATTCCTTGCTATTCTTCTTGACGTACTTCTTGCCTTTGTAACCCACTCCAGCAGTGATCAAGACTGATTTGACCCCGCCTCCGGCTAGGTCTGACCTCATTGGCCTTCCAGTGTTATCTGCACCGCCGGTGATTTCCAGTTTATACCCTGACAGCGCCTTGTCGCCTTCGCCCACGAACATCCCGTCTACGGTGTCGCCGATCCTCTTTCCCAGAAAGTGGTTGTAGTTCGCCCCGGTGATGTCGACGGCGAAGGAACGGCCACCTGAGGTCGGGGCCGTGTCGTTGACAACGGCCTTGAAGGATTGCTCACCTGCCATCTATTCACCTCGGACGGCATCCCGACATATGGCCCCTATAAGAGCGGTTCGGAATCCTCGCAGACGCTCACTCAGGCATGCAACAGGTCCCGCTCAATCCTACTCTCCAGAACAGCAGGTGAAGTGTTGGCCATAGTGATGTATTGGGTCCTGCCCCTACCTTGAGCTGAACTCGCAGCCCTGCTCTCTATCAGGCCCTCAGCCTCGAGGTGCTTCATGTGCTTCCAGAAGGTAGTGTATCCACGAGGATTGGAACCGTGCTCCTCGCATACCAGTTCGTACAGCTTCCGAGCATCCCCGCTGGTAATTTCCTCAGCCTTCTTGAGCCTCCTGCAGATTCCTAGGAGGACCAGCTTCTGGTGCTTGCTCAACTCATGGACCTGACTCGGCTCGATAGCCGCCGCCCTGCGGGTGCTAGGTTTGACGTCCTCGGACAACACGTCACCGCGTCCGGCCTTCTCAGCCCGGCGAACCGCTGCCTCGAGTAGCTCGATGGCCAGACGGGCATCTCCGCCTGCCTCGGCGGCGAATCTGCCGATCTTCTCCAGCGTCTCATCACCCACGGATCCCAGCCTGCAGGCGGCCTCGTAGCGCTGTCTCGCGATGCCGACCAACTCAACCGCATCGTATGATGGCATAATCAAAACTGTGCTCCCTCCAAGCCGCGATTTGATGGCCCTTTCGAAGAGATTGAAGAGCGTATTATCCTGGCTCACTAGGATCAACGACACAGACCCCCACTCGTCCTGCCCCTCGTCAATCCTGAGCAATTTGTAAATCAGGTCGGAGCTGTCCCTGCGAACCAGAATATCCACCTCGTCGAGTACCAGGAGCAAGTGATTGTCATGCGCCCTCAGATTCCTGCGAATGCTCTGGATTATCTCCCCCGAGCTGAACCCTCGCTCCGGGTGTCTCGAGTCGAGAGACAGGGCGATTTGCTGCAGGACCTGGGATGTGGAGGGGTGGTTCCTGCAGTTGACATGGGCAAGCACTATTTTCCTGCGCCCTTCGAGCTTGCTGCTGAGGTCGAGTCCGAACCTATGTGTCAGTACGGTCTTGCCAGAGCCGACGTTTCCCGTGATTATCGCTCTGCAGCTGACACTGTGGTTCTCTACCCCCATGAACATGGACGCGAGCTCGCCGAGCTGAGAATCCCTGCCGATTAGCTCTGGAGGAGTCCAGTCGTAAGAGAACGGCTCCTTGGTCAGCAGGACCTTGCCCGCCCCAATCCTGTCGAGATAGTCCGCCATCGCTGCCTTCTCCCTTTCGTTGTTCTTAGACATATTCGGTTCAGTGCGCAAGCATGCGGGTGCTAGTGAGGGCACAGTTTGGAATGTTGCTCCATTTTTTCGGTGTTTTGATAGGCTGAGGCGGACTAGCGGCAACGGGGGCGGTTGCGTCGGCTTGAAAGACACCTTCAAGGAGCCTACTGCACTAGGCTTGGTGCTGGCCACAATTCTGGCCGTATTCGAGTTCTTGAACACCTTCGGGATGATTGATGACATTGCCTACAAACTCCAGTTATTGGATAGCGCGAACGGCCCCAATGAGAAACTCCTGATTATTCCAGCAGGCTTCTCTATGGAGGTCTGGGGCGTTCTGAGACTCGACTGGCGGGATTACATAATCGTGAGTTTTCTGATTTACAATCTCATTGGCCTGTTGGTGCACAGGCCTAGAGAGCAGGGGGAGTACAGGCCGAAGAAGAAGAAGAAGCGACTGGTCTCCGTCAAATCCAGGAGGTGGTTGAGGCTAGGCATCTTCTCGCTGCTCGTCGGGCTGCTATCGATCGCAAACAAGACCGGTAAGATTGCAGGATTGGCGAATAATGTCGATGGTGGTGACAGGGAGGGCAGATGGATAGTTGGGGGCTCCCTGGACTTCGAGCTAGTGGAATGGGCGATTCAGGACTACGCTGAGCTGACCATACTAATCCTGCTATTCTTCTTGGGTTTACGCAAAGGAATCAAGATAGACGCCTCCCGACTCGTCCTAATGGAATCGGGGACGGCCATCGAGAGGATTTGGGTTAACTCCGACAAGTCCGAAAGGCTCCAACGCAGCAATGTCGAAGAGGGCGCCTCTCGGATAAACAGCGCATTCACCGATCTCGTCAATATGCTGGGCGCTGCAGCTTCACTCAATCTGGCTGCCGCTTCCCTAGATGACGGCAACGTCAAGAGCGCATTCAACAAGTGGAAGAACCTCACTCATCCCAAGGGAAAGCAAAATCGGTATTGGAAGGACTTCTCGGGTTCGGTCGATGACATTGGAAAGTTCAAGCAGCGAGACGAGGAGGAGTGATTCGTGAATCGGCGCATTAAAGCCGAACATGGTCACGCGATTGATGGGGTTGCATGATATGGCCGAAGAACTGAATCGAGACGAGGTCGCTCAGAGATTGGAGGATATTTTCACAGCCTCGCTTGATGGCGACGAACTCGAGAAGGCCATTTCCAGCATCCCCAAGAGGATGGACAAGTTTGAGGGTCGCTGGAAAGGGCTGATTGGCTGGGCCGAGAAGAAGTATGGAAAGCTGGAAGCAGATGCGTCCGAGGACTCTGAGGAAGAAGGAACTCAGGATGGAGACGAAACTAAAGAGAAGCCGACCAAGAAGCGTGGCGGCCTGTTCTCCAGATTTCGAGGGTCAAAGGAAGAATCCGAGATCTCTCAGGAGGAAACCCCGCAGGAGGACGATGATACTCAGGAAGCCGAGGAGCCCGAGGAGGCGGATGAGGAGCCCGAGGAGGCGGATGAGGAGCCTGCCAAGAAGCGCGGTGGCCTGTTCTCCAAGTTACGGGGATCAAAGGAAGAATCCGAGACACCCCAGGAGGAAATTGACACTCACGAGGCCGAGGAGCCAATCGATGAGACAGCCGAAGTCCCAGAAGAAGAACCGGACGTCGGGGGACACGAGGACTCGGTCGATTCGGAGGTGTCATTTGAAGTCTGGAAGGGCAGGATTAGCAGTGACGGAGGGAACCCTGAGGTGTGGAGGGGAATCGCATCATACTTCGCCTCTGCAGGTCGCCCGGGCCGTGCTCGAGCATGCGAGGAGCACGCCGACGAACTATCCTGAACATAACGGCTCGCCCCCCAATCGTCCGTTCCTCTGGGCGACAATTAAATGCGATTCCACGTTCCACACATTCCGGTAGCGTACATGGCTCGCAAGAAGCAAGTTCCCGAGGACGTCGCCTTGCGACTGGCGCATAAGGCCAAGGCCGCTATGAAGAAGGCCCAGGCCGCTGAGAAGAAGATAAAGGCCGCGGAGGCCAAGGCCAAGGCCGCTGAGAAGAAGGCCGTTGCCGCCGAGGAGAAGGCCGTTGCCGCCGAGGAGAAGGCCGTTGCCGCCGAGGAGAAGGCTGAGGCCCATGACGCGGAAGACGACTTCGACGACTTCGACGACTTCGACGACTTCGACGAAGAGGATTCGGACGACGGCAAAGAAGCCGATTCAGGCGATGGTGAAGACGACGCTGACACCGACGATTCTGCGGAGGTCGACGAGGAGTTGGAAGACCTACTCGAGAAGGCTACTCTTTCTGAGGATCCCGAGGTCAGATCTGCCAAGATGATGAGGGAGGGTGACTTCGAGGGCGCTCTGGAAGTGTGGAAGAAACACACGGTCGATGATGCCGAGAATCCTGACAACTGGCGGGGTCTGGCTACGGTGCTCGATGCAATGGGCCAGGAAGACAAGGCGAACACCGTCAGGATGCATATTCAGCGCCTCGAGGCACAGGCGGTTTCCGAGATCACAGGAAGGAGCATGGAGGACATCATGGCAGATCTACTGGACGACGGAATCCTCAATTT
>JASMKR010000045.1:0-12609 GCA_030749075.1 Candidatus Thalassarchaeaceae archaeon
GCTATCCCGAAACCCGTTCGTAGTTCGGATTGAGGGCTGTAACTCGCCCTCATGAAGCTGGATTAGGTAGTAATCGCGTCTCAACAGGGCGCGGTGAATATGCCCCTGCTCCTTGCACACACCGCCCGTCAAACCATCTTAGTTGGGGGTGGGTGAGGCTACCTTTGAATGGGGTATTCGAGCCTGCCTTCGACAAGGAGGGTTAAGTCGTAACAAGGTATCTGTAGGGGAACCTGCAGATGGATCACCTCCTACGAAACTCGGAACCCGGGGGGCGGGGCGGCTTCGGCCGCCCCGTCTTCCAACCTCAGAATACGACGGACTGGGCTAAACCAGTGCGTTTTTCGCATCTAGGCGAAGGTATATACCCCCCATACCTCGTGAAAAGGCACATGCGACGCTTGCTCGCTTCAACAATGATGCTGTTAATGATGACTGCGGCCCTAGCGGGCTGTGCTGGTAGCGATATCACCCAGGAAGATGTCGATGCTGCGCGAGAGGAAGGTAGGGCTGCTGGAATTGCAGAAGCTACGCCCGTGAGCACTCTGGACACGATCATCGATCGTGGATCCATGAAGTGCGGAGTTAAGGAATCCCAGTACGGAATGGGATACTTGGATGCTGGAACTGGGGTTCGCTCTGGTCTGGACATCTCATACTGCCGGGCCGTTGCCGCTGCTCTAGGGCTGAACCCGGACACGGATGTCGAGTACATCCCGGCCTCGGGCTCGGACCGCTTCGACAAGTTGGCCTCCGGAACGATCGACGTGCTAATCCGCACCACGACCTGGACGACCAGCCGTGACGCGGACCTGAACGCCGACTTCGCTGGAATGAACTTCTTCGATGGACAGGGCATCCTAGTACGCGAGGACGCGTACTCGGCTGCAACTGCTGGCAACTCGGCTGCTGGCCTCAACGGCGCGAACATCTGCGTCGGAATAGGCACCACGACCGAGGGCAACATGGTGGACTGGTTCTCCTCAAGGGACATCTCGTTCACCTCCGTCCCCGTGGCTGACGCTGCAGAGGCGACTGCCAAGTTCATCGACGGTTCGTGCGACGCCTTCACTGGCGACATGTCCGCGATGGTGGCCAAGAAGTGGCAGCTGGATGGCGACGGTTCAATGAACGGAGTCGACATCTGGATTGCATCCGAGCTGATGTCCAAGGAGCCCCTAGGCGCGGCAACCCGCGACATGGACTCCGACTTCAAGGACGTCGTGGCTTGGGTCTGGTACGGAATGGTCACCGCAGAGGAGATGGGCGTAACGTCCAGCAACCACGGTGCCATGGCCACTACGGCCTGCGCCGTCAACGACGCTGGTTCGGCCGCTGACCCAGGGATGTGCCGCCTACTGACCGAGAACCTCGGTCTGGGCACCGCAACCAACCCGCTCGCGGGAACCTGGATGGCAGCAGTCCTAGACGCTGCCGGAAACTACGGCGAGGCGTACGATGACGCCTTCTGCGCTGGCGACTACGACGGAGTCAGCGGATCGGCAGCCATGAACGACTGCCTGATCTCGCGCGCTGGTACGCTGAACGCCCTCGTCTCAGAGGGCGGCATCCAGTACGCACCACCAATGCGCTGATCACTTAGATTGGCAACTTGGCAAAACGAAAGCCCCCGGGGGGGTCAACTCCCCCGGGGGCCTCAAACATCAAGAGATGACAGCGATGAGCATGTGGTAGAATGGGCCTCCCTCACAATCTCTCAGAGCTAAGGTCCCTGCTTGTCGAGATATCGATTAAGCCGGATCAGAGGACTACGAACGTCGCGGTGCTACTGGGGCTTATTCATGTCATCTTATCGGGCCCCTATGTCGGCATCCTGTCACCCCTGCCATTCTCAACATTGTTCGCATCCCTGCTAGGAATCGGGATCTTCTTCCGAGCAGTAGACAGATACCCCATTCTTCCTACAAAGGCATTCCACAGGGAATCGAGAACCCAACTCGAGGCAGGGAGTTCTGGGATATTTTCTCGCTTCGAGAACGAGTGGGGCATCCGAGACACTCTAACGCTCGGGGTGATGCTTTCGCTCCCCACTCTTTACTGGAGGTACTCGTACAAGTTCCTCGATATGTCCTCGGTCTACCTCTCCAAGATGGCCACCGACATCCCCTGCAAGAACGAGGCATTCGGCTGTGTGCTGGACACCCAGCAGAACCTCGCATTCTACCCCATGGACAGGATGGTTTTGATCTTCGGCGGATTCATCCTGCTGTGCTTCCTGCTGGTCCAGAATGAATTCTCCGCATTGTTCAATTGGGCGAATAAGGGAAAGCAGGCCGCCACTCAGTCCTTCGGAGAGTGGTACTCCGCCACAGTGAAGGCGTCACCCGAGAACAAAGACAGGATAGACCCGATAACCGGAGTCAAGGTCGGCGAAGTAGAGGTAGTCACGGAAGTCCACCATGGGACGAACCCGGCAGAGGGTCCCGATGAGACCGGAATCTACGGCGTCTCCACAACACTCTTTGCAATCTCCATCTTCCTGCTGTTCTACGCAATTAGCGCAGAAATTGCCCCCAACTCCGGCTCAGCGCTGGAACTTTCGGCCAGTACCCAGGTCCCGTTCCTGTTCCTAGGTGCGGGCGTGGTCTCCGGAATCCTCCTTCTGCAGAACAATCTGAAGGACCTGATGTCAATCAGACCACATAACTTCCGAGACTACACGAACAGGAGCCCCACTTCGATTTCCGTGGCAGTCTCTTTGCTCACGATCATGGCCTTCACAGGACTGGTATTCAATGTGTCAATGATCCCAATCATCTCCCAGGACATCTCCTCATTCCTGACGCTCATCACCCTCTTCGTAATGACCATCTGGTCATTCATCCTCTCCAAGGAGGGCTCCAATCCCTCCGTTCAGTCCCACAGGACCGCAGCATTCGCATTCCTCCTCATTTTCCCATTCCTGATGTACCTGTTCCTGAGGGTGGTGTTCCTGCAGAACGACGGGACCAATCCCGTGATGCTCAACCGCTGGGAGGTCAGGTACGAGTTCATGGACATGGGCAACACCTTCAAGATCAACCCATGG
Source organism: Candidatus Thalassarchaeaceae archaeon (assembly GCA_030749075.1). Lineage (GTDB taxonomy): Archaea > Thermoplasmatota > Poseidoniia > Poseidoniales > Thalassarchaeaceae > UBA36. The sequence goes on from JASMKR010000045.1 coordinate 3,050, forward strand.
CCGCTAGAAGCAGAGCCAAACATCGATGCAAGGTGGATTTTCCTAAAGGCCGCAATCATAAACTCCGTCAGAGTGACCCTGGTCAGCATCTTCTTGTGCACTATACTAGGGATAATAGTCGGAGTAGCCCGACTCTCCACTAACAAGCTCACCTCCGCGGCTGCCACTGCATACGTCGAGATATTCAGAAACCTCCCTCTGGCAGTCCTCCTCTTCCTCCTCGCAACACAGATTGGTCTGCAGTTCCCCATGATGCCAGAGGAGAAGAACCTCCTCGGGGGCGCGATTTACTACAGCAACAAGGGAATCTGGTTCACCACCGTAGCCTCTTACGGCGCTCTCGCAATCTCGATCCTAGCTCTCGCCATTTTGAGGGCCCTGCTCCGGCACAGAGACAGGGTAGAGCCCCGAGTAATAACGGCCCCCACCGGGTTCAGCCTAAGGAGGCCCTTCGCTTCCTTGGGATGGAGGCTCGAGCCACTTGCAGCCGACCTCTTCATCATCCTGGCAGTCACACTACTCGTTACCAGGGGCCTAATCGGCGAAGCGCTGTTCACGACCCCCTCGGGAAAATTCTCCCCCGGCGTGATCAGCTATTCCCTGTTCGAGTCACTTTTCTCGCCATTCCTGGGGAGCTTCCCGGATGGTTTCCTACCCGATGGTGAAACCAACGTGCAGACGCTAGAGAATAACGCGAGGATAGCAATAGGCCCACTGCTGGGAGTGATCCTGATCATCTACTCCCTCCTTGTCTCCACAAACGTAGACGACGACGGCATGAACGCGTTGGAGGTTGACGACTCCGAAGAGGGCATCAGGAGCCGGTTCACCCTCTGGGTCCTGGCCTTCGCCGTCGCCCTCGGCTTCACCCTAGCGGGAGGGATGTACGAGGTCGGCGAGGCCCTGTCCATGCCCGAGTACACGAAGGACAGAAACCTCGACGGGGTCCAGGACCAGCCCGGTAGCTGGGGGATAGTGGAGGGCACTGGGTTCGAGATAACGCCCTTCTTCCTCGCGATGGTCCTCGGCCTGACGCTTTTCACGGCATCGGTTGTGGCTGAGATCGTCAGGGGGAGCATCCAGTCACTGCCCAGGGGGCAGGTGGAGGCCGCAATATCCCTCTCATTGAACCCATACCAGAGGCTGAGGCTGGTAATCCTCCCTCAGGCGCTTAGGAGCATGATCCCGCTGATGAACAACCAGTTCATGAACGTCTGGAAGAACTCCAGCCTAGCCGTGGTAGTGGCCTACACCGACATATTCTACGTCATACTGGTGATGATGAACAACGTTGGGAAGCTAATTCCGCTGTTCCTGCTGCTGCTGGTCACATACCAGGTAGGCAGCCTTACGATTTCTGTGATAATGAACTGGTACAACTCCAGAGTAACGAGCGTGAAGATATGAGTACGATCCCAAAGCTTCTCGATCAGGTGTGGGCAATGGTGCCTTCGGGCCTCAAGCCACAGGTCAGCATGAGGGAATTCGAGGAATCGGTAGTCGGTAAAAACGGCAATCCACTGATAAACGAACAGAACGAAAGCGCGGTGTCCTCCCTAATCGCTGGGCTATCCATCACCATGGCAATGGTCTTCTCGATGGAATCGTGGAGGGAGGCCAGGATTGAGCTGAACCCGATTATGGGGCAGTCCGTGGGTGACGCAGACCTCCTGGCCATCATGTACTTCCTGCTTGCGGCATTCACGTACTGGGTGACCATCTCATCCATTGTGAAAATGACCTGGCTGAAGTCCACATCCACGGCCCTGCTGGGGATAGCGACCGCATGGATAATCTTCGTCGTCTCCACATTCCTGATCCACTGGTCTCTGGTCGAGGCAGACTGGGTGGTGGTATGGGCGAACAGGGACCTGGTGATGATGGGCCAGCTGATGAAGGAGCAGATGACCCAGTCCCCCGGTTCACACGTCTGCATCGACGAGACGGACTGCTACGGGATAAACCAGAACTTCCGCCTCTGGTGGTCCCTCTACCTCACATTCGGGGTTCTGGGCGGGGCATACGGGACCAGCGGCGAGAACCCACGGAGGTTCCTGCTACCCTTCATCGCCCTAATGGCAGTAGTGACCCTGATCGCACACAATCCCACCGAGGTGAGCTACAAGACTGACACGGTCGTGGAGAAGCTGGGTATCGCTACCATCTGGGCCCTGGCCTCTTACTCCCTCGCGTACTGGTACGCGAAAAACAACGAGGAGTACAAGGTGAACAGGCTGAAGTCATACCTGGCGGCATCCGCCGTGGCCACTTTCTTCTTCGCGATCCTGATAATGGACCCTCCCCAGCTAGTCAAGGACGGGGCAGCCTCACTCGGGGGGACGCCAGCGCAGTCCTTCAGCGACGAGATAATCGCCGGGGAGCGCGTCCCATCTACGCTGGACAAGCTCGCTGGCAACGGCATCGAGGCATCCCAGTGGGGCGGCCTGTTCGTCAACCTGATCATCGCTACCGCCGGATGCGTCCTAGGCTTCGCGATAGGGGTCGTTCTGGCCTTCGGGAGGCAGAGCGACCAGCTTTTCTTCAGCATCCCGTCGATCGCCGTGATCGAGCTGGTGCGCTCGGGCCCCCTGATCTGCTGGCTCTACTTCGCCGTGTTCATGATGCCGGACCTGATGGACCCATTCTACAACGCCGAGGACATCATCAGGATGCTGCTGATGTTCGGAATCTTCGGCGGGTGCTACATCGCCGAGGTCCTGAGAGGGGGCTTGCAGGCAGTCGACAGCGGACAGAAGGAAGCCGCAGCGGCCCTCGGGCTCTCCCCCCTCCAGACCAAGCTGCAGGTCGAGCTCCCCAACGCGGTGAGGACAACGCTCCCATCGATAATCAGCGTCTTCATCGGGCTATGGAAGGACACGACCCTACTATTCATCGTCAACATCCTCGACTTCTTCAAGCTCGCAAAGGACCTACCAAACTCCGACCTGAGGTTCCTCGGGGACTTCCTGGAGCCGCTCTACGTCACCGCAGTGGTGTTCTGGATTTTCGCATTCTACCTGTCTAGGGTCTCGATGAAGGTCGAGAAGAACCTCGGGCTGGTTAGAGAAGGAGGAGGAGAAGCAGCATGAGTAGTGAAAGCGACGAGATGATAATTGAGACAGAGGGAGTGAAGGTTAACTTCGGTGACTTCTGGGCACTGAAGGGAGTGGACATCAAGGTTAGGAAGGGCGAGATAATCGTCATCCTCGGCCCATCGGGCTCAGGGAAGTCCACCTTCATCAGGACCCTGAACCGCCTCCAGCCTCACAGCGCCGGGACGATAAAGATAGACGGAATCACCGTGGACGACGACACCACCGTAGCCGACCTCAAGTACGTGCGTTCGGAGATCGGGTTCGTCTTCCAGCAGTTCAACCTCTTCCCGCACCTCACCATAATGGAGAACATCACCCTAGCGCCGATGAAGGTCAAGGGAGTGCCAAAGAGGGCAGCGGAGGCCAGGGCAATGGAGCTCCTGGAGAGAGTAGGCATCCCCGAGCAGGCATTCAAGTACCCAAGCGGACTTTCCGGCGGGCAGCAGCAGAGGGTGGCCATTGCCAGGGCCCTTGCCATGGACCCGAAGATAATGCTCTTCGACGAGCCCACCTCGGCCCTCGACCCGGAGATGATAAAGGAGGTCCTGGAGGTCATGATCGACCTTGCCAGGAGGGACATCACGATGATCGTGGTCACTCACGAGATGGGATTCGCCAAGGAGGTAGCCGACAGGTGCATCCTGTTCGACGAGGGGCACCTGATCGAGGAGAACACCCCCGAGGAGTTCTTCTCCAAGCCGAAGCACGACAGGACCAAGCTCTTCCTAGAGCAGATACTCTGATTCACCCTATCCAGTGGGCGACCCTGTCCATCATGGTGCCCCTGAAAGTGAGTAGCCTCAGGGTGGGCCCGTCCAGGCCCACGGTGATGGTGGCCCCCCTCGTGAAGTGAGTCTCGTCCCAGCCATCGCCCACGACGTAGCCCCTGTGCATGTCGCTGGAGATCACGGTCGGCTCGCTCACCCACTCCCAGTAGGAGCCGTCCTCGGTCCTGTTGGGACGGGGCAGCTCCCTCGCCACGAAAAGGTAGTGATCATCGACCTGACCGGGTGGGAATGACTCCCCCTCGATGTCGGCCACGTGCCTGAACCACGCCCCCTGTCCCATGAAGGTGGAGAACAGGCACCCCGACGAGTGCTGCGCCACGTCGATACCCCCTCTCCGGAGGCGGTACTTCGAGGGCTGGTACTGGTGGGTGTTCGCTACCAGGAGGTCGTTCAGTGCGGGATCGCACCTGATCCTGTTTCCGCTGGTAGTCTCTATCTCGGCCTGCAGCCTGGGGAGTACGTTGACCACGGCAGTCCCTCCGAGTGCCGACGACAGGTCCTCCTCGAAGCTCCCGGGGTCGCTACCCATGTAGAATCCGTACGACCCATCGCCAGAGTCGCCCCGTGGATGGCTGTTGACGCCCATGACGGGGGTCCTGTCATCCACCGAGTGGGCTATCGAAGTCAGCGTCCCGTCCCCTCCAAGGACTATAACCAGGTCGGGCTCGGCGAAGTCGGCCCTCCTGACCGTCTCCCTCGCGGTGTAGCCCACGTTAATCCCCCTCTCCTCGACCATACCGTCCAGCACCCTACGGACCTCGCTCAGAGACTGGTCGTGAACCTCCTCGAAGTTCTTCTTGTATACGACGAGAACATCCTCTCCCATTTCAGCGCCCTCCTGCCCCATCTCCGTGGGCCCTCCCATATAGGCGCGACGCAGAATCGCTGGCCAAGCGCGACGCGACTGGCATACCCTCTTGACGGATGCCAAGCCGCGTGTTGGCGTGAAACAGGCCCTCTTTGCCGCTCTCCTCGTGCTGCTGCCCCTTACTTCGGGCTGCCTAGAGGTACCCACCGTCCGGCCCTGCCCCGACGACACCTGCTTCCCACTTACCAGCGATGCCTTCGACACACTGATATCGAAGGAGGGCTCCTTCGACGTCCTTGCACTGGCATCCGACAACGAGAGGGTCAGGGTCCGCAGCACCCTGGTCCAGGAGCACAATGGCGAGCGCGGGGAGATAGTCTGGGACGTGGCCAAGGACGAAACTGCAGGTCTGAGGTACGTCTCCACCAGGTACGTCGTAGCGGGGACCATACTGATCGACACCGAGATGATAGACGGCCAGGGGACCACTAACGTCCGCTCAGGCTCCAAGTGGTACCAGGGCAGGGATGCAGAACCGAACCTCGGTGACCCGTTCCTCGAGCTCGCCCAGAAGGCAACCCTTGACCCCGGAGGCCTCTGGCCCCCCTTCGACTTCGACACGTCGGCCCTCTCGGGACTTAGCTGGACCATTACCGGCGACGCGCTTTCCTCGCAGCAAGTAGCCAGCGCAAGCAACGGGACTCACGATTTCATCGTCGAGCTTTACGGGCTCAGTCCGCGGATCAAGGCCATTGAGGTGTACTCCGGGGACGAGTACGAGTTCACAATTCGGGTAACTACCGGGGAAGAGGTCTCCATAGAGCTGCAGGAGGGACTACCGAGGTCCCAGGTCCCGTTCGTCCCCCAGGAGCCCGACCTCGTCGCCACATACGGGGATACGACGGTCCTGTTCGGCTCGGTGCCGGCGGGAATGGCACATGAGGCCGATCTCTCTGAGATGGTGATTCACACATGGTCGGACGGGGACACGGCAGCTAGCATGAGGCTCGACTGGGAGGAGGCGAACGTGACGGCGGACGACGGCACCTGGTGGAGCATCATCTGGCTCGACGCGGGGACGCCGGGCCTGTTCTCCTCGATAGACGAGTACAGGATACGTACGAACTCCACCATGCAGTTCGAGGTCAGGCTCTACGACCTGTGGTCCGACTGCTGGACGGACAGGCAACTCTGAACCAAAACGAAGGATTGCGCAGGGACCAATTCTATAACCACGCAATTGCCGGGAGTCCCATGAAGAGAGAGAGCCTCGCATTGACGATGTGCCTGCTTATGATTGCCTCCTACGCTCCCGTGGCTTCAGCCGAGGGACAGGAGGAGTCCACCATTTGGGGGATTTCCTACGACTGGGCCCACTTCGAGGGCGACATGATGAACATGACAGGTGTCGACGTTAACGAGATCAACCGGGACCTGGAGGAGGCCGCATCGTACGCAGGATTCGATTTGGAGTACGACCAGGTCCTCAGCGGAACCACCCAGTTCTTCGTCGAGTCCTGGGACGAGGCAGGCCCGTTCACCGTCCAGGACGTCGATGGGAATTCCCACACCGTTAGCAAGAGGATCACGGAGCTCACCGTCAGGCACGGCAGCATGGCCGACACGGGGATGGCATCGAACTGGTCATACACCGATGAGGAGATCACGGTCTGGGTCAGCGCCTACCAGGACACGCTCGCCGTGATCAACGCCCACTACGTCGAGTACGTGGACAGCAACCTGCTGGTGTACGGGGCCGAGCTCTCGATGGACGGGGAGTTCTCGGTTTCAACGGGATTCGACGTTGAGATAGGGGTGACTGCAGCCAACGAGACCGTCTCGCCGGACATATCCTCGGAAGTCTCCCTGGCATTCGACATACCAAGCGTCAACTCGACCTGGCAGGTCTTCGAACCAATCGACTACCACTTCCTAATGGCAAAGCAGCCGAACGAACAGGACTCCGAGACCATGGTCGTGGCCGGCAAGGACGAGCCAGGCTACGACTTCGACGAGGAACAGCTTGCGGCAGGCGTCGACTACGGTGAAGTCGGTTTCATAGACGGCTCCTACAACAGCCTGTCCAGCTACTCCCTCGAGATGTCCATGGCAGGCATCCCAACCGAGGAGATTGACATCGACATCGACGTGTTCAACCTGGCACTTTCGGACAGCATCCCCGACGAGGGGGTGTTCTTCGACGAGATGCCCCTCTTCGCAGGTGCCATCTGGGGCATGGACTGCCCTCCAGTGATGGGGACAGAGACGATATCGGTGGATGGCCAGGACGTGCAGGCCCAGTGCGGCCTTACTCCACCCGTCCCATGGGGGATGGGCGTGATGATGGGCCTGTCAATGGCCGAGGCATTCGAGAGCGGCGTGGAGCAGCTCGGCGAGGCAGTAGTCGGAGAGGCCGAGGAGCTCTTCGATGAGCTCGGCCTGGGCGACGACGGGGGCGACATGGGTGGCACCTTCGTGTGCGACAACGGCAACGAGATACCAGACTACTGGGTCAACGACGGCTGGGACGACTGCGGGGACAACTCCGACGAGGGCGTTATCGATCTGGAAGACGCCATCTGGCACTGCAGGGTCGATGTCAACATCGACTCCCTCCCGGACCTTGAAGAGGGCTCCTTCCAGAGCAAGGTGGACGCACACCCGGGATACCCCGAGTGGTGCGGCGCCGATATCGAGGGTCCCCTGCAGATAGATGACACCGAGGAGCCCGCCCTGCCACCACCCGGGGACATCTTCGGGTCATTCTACACCTCGCCTCCTCAGGTAGCGGCGAGGAACGCGACCCACTTCTTCCAATCTTGGCACGATCAGGATGATTGCGAGTACTACGGCCACACCTGGCACAACCTCGACTCCGGGGAAGGGCTCTGCGCAGAGCCGATATACGGATCCGACTCAGCAAGCGCCGACGGCGAGCTCATCTTCGAGGAAGGCATAGGATGGGCGCGATACGAGTGGTCGGGCGACTACCTGTACATCGCCCAACCCCTGCAGGAATACGAAGCAGCCTACTTCGTTGACCTACTGTCCCACAGGTGCGACGATTACGACGGCGACGGCGAGCCCGACTCGCATGTCCCGGGATACAAGGTCAACGACGGGGAGGTGGACTGCGAAGACGGCTCAGACGAGCCTGACTCAGTGTCGGCGGAGCCGGACGAGCCCGACAAGTACGAGCGGATGGCCGAGGAGCTCGATGCATCGAACCTAGAGAAGACGATGGAGGCATTCGGCGACAGGCTCGAGACGCTCCTCGAGGACAACGTCCCCGAGGATCCCCTCTACGACCTGGAGGACATGTGCGCTACGATGCTCTGGAGCACCTCAGACCTCAGGTCTCTGGGAATGGTCATGGTACTCGAGGGACGGGTCCTGATGGGTCCGTCGATAAGCGGCGTAAACACGCATCCAGTGACCCTGAACGTCGAGTTCCTAACTGGTCAGGCCGCGCGGGACGCCAAGTCCGGCACCCAGTCCGTAGACGAGATGGCCGAGATGGCCCCTCCCTCGAAGCACGACATAGAGGGCCTTTACGACATCCTAGGCCCACAGTTCATCCCTGACCTGGACACCACCGACACCGACAGGGACGGCAAGATTGACTACTTCGACACCGACGACGACAACGACGGAATATTCGACTGGGATGACCCCGAGCCCGCCGTGGTAACGGAGGAGTCCTCCGGCAACGTGCCGGCACCGGGCTTCGTTGCGGCAATCTCCGTGATTGCATCCGCGGCCATGCTCATCTCTAGAAGGGATGACTAGGGCTCGGCACCATGGAGGACGGCCGAAAGGCAGCCCTGGTCATGGCATCCGTCTTCGTGCTGATGGCGTGGTCCAGCCCGTGGTTCGAGATCACCGCAACGGGAACCTACACCGAGGGGCTTGACAGGGAGCCCACCATCAGGACCCAGTATGCCATAGACAACGACCAGCAGACGTTCGAGCTGTCAATAGACAACGCGACCCCCCTCCTACTCTACTGGCTGCAGAGGGAGGACGTCACCCCCCAGTCCGAGCCACAGGAGCAGGGAGGGCAGGCTCCCTCGGAATCAACCGAGGAGGAGGGTGCCGAAGAGCCGTGCTCCGGCTCCTGCATGGACTGGGCACGCACCTCTCTAGGGCTACTGATGGCCTCGTTCATGGCATCCCTGGTCGCCGCTGCCTCAAGGCCCAGGTTGGCCACCAAATCCCTGGCCGCCGCTACCTGGATGATTTGCCTCCTTTTTATCGCAGTAGCTGTACCGCTGGCAGCTGCAGCCGACTTCGGGATATTCTCTGGAGGCGAGGGAGAGTCAGAAGGCTCGTCCACAGGGGGTTTCGACTCCGAGACCGATGATTCGGTATCAGTCGACCAGTTCGCCCACTTCTCATCCGATTCTGGAGGGGGCGTGTCCGCGGGAGGCCTCGTTTTCACCTACGACTCCGTGGGATACGACCTCGGACTCCTGGAGGAGGATCAGAGGCAGGCGGTCATCGACTCCCCCCCTGGGGAAGGAGAGCCCGGCCACGAGTCCCTCATCAGATTCCACGGAGAGCTAGTCGCTGGTCCGGGAGCCATAGTCTCTTGGTGGTTCTTGAGCCTCCCACTCATGGCGTACTTGCTTAAGCCCGGACATGCTGGAGACGAGGAAGAGTAGTTAGCCCGCTTGTGGGCAGTGCTCCCTTCTCGCGGCCACAGCGGCAAACAGGGAAGCGCCCAGCGCCGAGGCGAAACCGAATCCAGGCAGAGAACTCTCCTCGTGCCTCTTCGAGTCAAGGGGGTATGGGTCGTGGTAGTCGGAGTAGCCGTCGCCGTCAGTGTCTGGTAGGAGCGGGTCAGTCCCGATCTCAATCTCGAAGGCG
>JASMKR010000046.1:0-4602 GCA_030749075.1 Candidatus Thalassarchaeaceae archaeon
CGACGCCTCAACCGAATCAAGCCAGCGGCTACGTCTCAACGAACCGGTGTCATACATTCTGTCTAGGAGCAGGGTGAGTACTTTCCATGACCATTCTCGACCCGCTGATGAGGCGTTTTCCTCTATGGCCTCGATGGTAGCAAGAGCCTCGGGCCAACTCATATGCGGCAGTGCCTCTAAGACCGATTGGTACGCGATGATGGGTTCCGTGTCAGAGAAACCCAAGGGCGACTCTTCGGTAGCAAAGGTGGACATGTAGTCCCCGGGTGGATGGGTGTCCACCACATCCCCAAACTTGTTCGTCATGACCAATTCCTTGCTGCCGTCTTCCCTCCGGACTACGTCGAACAGGAAGGCACCACCGTCGGTATATGAGCCGCCTCTTGCATTCCAGTACTGATCGGCTCGGCGCCAGAATCTTCTGTCCTCCGAGGCGAGGCTCTCCAGAACAGCATCTATGACCTGCTTCTCAGAGCCGCAGAACGCTATTCCGACCTCGCCGCGTTGGTAGGCGAAGACCTGGGGCCTCAGCATACTGGTATCGGTGATACCAATCAGCCTGTGGGTGCTGTCTTCGGACTGTGCGATGATGAAGAACCACGGACCGTCGGGGCTGCCGTGAATGTGTGTCCTCTGGATGGCAGAGTAGACCTCCTGCTTGTCCTCGGGTAGCATGACGTAGTCGAGTTCGCTGGTGGGAGCGAGGCTTTCTATGACGTGCTCCATACTGTATCCATAGACCCGTCGATGCAGGTCGAATGCCAGCGCGCCGACCTCTGTGTCGGTGAAGAACAGCGGCTCCATCCCTCTCTGGGCAAGGTAGTCCTTGACCGATACATAGTTGGAGAAGTCGCCGTTGTGCACCAGCGCGCAGTCGATGCCCTGTCCGAACGGGTGAGCACCTCCCGGGTGGGTGACTCTCCCGCGAGTCGGGTAGCGATGGTGGCCAATCCAGACGTGAGCGGTCATGTCCTCGAGAGAGTAGTAGCGGATTACATCCTCTGCGTAGCCGACGATCTTGAGGATTAGAAGGTCCCTTCCATGGCTCAGCACGAATGCGTCCGTCCTACCGTCCTTGGCATAGAACTCGACGTTAAGCGAATGGGTGACGTGGAAGACGAATTCCTGAGTGGCGGCCTCCCTGTCATTCGGGTCGATGATTTCCTGCAGCTTCGTGGAAACGAACTCATCTAGGGATGACTCTCGGGGCCTTAGGAAGTAGCACACGACGTCAGGTGGACGGGTGTCAAGGGAGGGGAGGTCTTCCTTCCACGTGGCCAAGGCCGGCATCTCGTGGACGTGGTCGACGTGGAAATTCGGATGAATGAATGATTCTTCGACAGCGTCACGGACCGCGGAGTTGAGGTAGGCGATGGAGTACAGATATGAGTTCGCGAGTATTTTTTCGTCGACTCCGAACTGATTGGCGTCCAGCCCCACCATGGCCACGCCACCGCCCTTTCCGTTGCCCCGGTTCCTCATCTGCTCAAGCGAGTCGAACAGGTGGCGGCCGGCCACGGGCACCTCGCAGGCCAGCCCCACCACCCCACATCCGCCCTCAGCCGCATCCTCCTCGTTACGCTCAAACCTAGGGTGACTTGCCGTCATCTCCCGGCGAGCCCTGATTATCGTAGAGGGATCGATCATTCGCCCGTCTCCTTCGAAATGTAACTCAGAAGGTCCGTACGGCCCCTCAACTCACGAACGTTGCTAAGACCCAGTTTACGGAGGATGTCACGCAGCCGCCATTGCAATGCGGCGTATAGGTTGTCGAGCCTCCTAGCCCCCCAGTCCTGCTGCACCCATTCCTGCAGTTCTATGTCCGTAGTGGTCAGGCCCCACGGACAGCCGCGCCCGGAAGGGCCTCCTTCACAGTTGGAACAGCGGGTACAACCCATACCGACGAGGTCTGTAGTTCCAAGGACGCAGCCGTCGGCACCGAGCGCGATTGCCTTCGCAATGTCGTCTGCGGTCCTGACTCCTCCGCTAGCGATGAGAGTGACCTTGTCGCGCACTCCCTCCTTCTGCAGGAACTTGTGGACCTTGGGAATTGCGAGCTCGATTGGCATTGCGATGTTCTTCTTCGCTATCTCCGGCGCTGCTCCAGTGCCCCCGTAGCCACCGTCGAGGTGGATGATGTGTGCCCCGGCGTAATACGAACCGACCGCGACCATATCGACGTCGTGAGGTGTGCTGACCTTGACTGAGAGAAGTGCCTTCGGGTTGACTGTCTCAATCCAGTCTAGATGCTTTGAGTGATCCTCGACTGAGTATGTTGAGTGAAACGGGAACGGGCTGAACAGGCTGACGAACGGGACCGAACCTCGGAGCTTCGCCACCTCTTCGCCAGCCTTGGCTGCCAGCAGGTGGCCACCGAGTCCGGGCTTCGCGCCCTGCGCATACTTGAACTCGATAATAGGGGCCGCTTGGATGGTCTCCTCCTCGACGCCAAAGTAACCGGTCGCCACTTGAGTGATGACGTTCTCCTTGACCTCGTACAGCTCTGGCGGGTAGCCACCCTCGCCGGTGGACATCAGAGTGTTCCAGTGTTTGGCGTTTCTAGCCCTTGACATCATCACGTTGACCGACACCGACCCGTACGACATACCTCCGCCGTACCACGGGATGTCAATCTCGATCTCGTTCTTCCCATCGCCCCGGCGGTTCAAGGGCAGCTTGGTGTCGATGGCATCGGAGTGCTCGAGCCAATCGTCCTCCTGAAGGAACTGGAAATCCAGCCTGTCGAAGCCACCGTCACTCTCGCCGGTCTTGAAGTTCAACTTATCCGGTACTTCTCCTGTCTCTGCCATGTACCATGTGGAGAGAATCAACTCGTCGGTCCAACGCGCGTCGCCCAGTGCCTCTGGCTTCTCAAACTCGCCGAACGCTCTGGCGTTCATCCCCTCCTGCAACAGAGTGGTGGTCTTGTGCAGCAGAGCATCACTGGGCTTCACTACCTTGCCTTGGTAGGCATCCATCAAATCTTGCAGCAAGGCCATCAGCAACTACCTCCGACGTATCCCGCGATTTCCTCGAAGGCCTCGTCCTCGAGGTGCCTTACCACCATCGAGCGCCCGAACTCGCCCCTCAGTCTGCGGACTTCGCGAATCCCCATCGCGCCCAGTATCTCGAGCAACTGGTCCCTCCACGAGCCGCACAAATTGGTCAGCCTTTGCTCCGCCCACTCCTGATCCAATTCCCTTGGCAGCGTTCCGGCGACCTTCTCCCGATGCCTCAGTGAACCATTGGAGCGTCCCTGCAGGGCGAATAAGACAGGTAGGTCGAGCGCGACAGCGTCAAGACCACTGATTATGGCCTTCGGGACGTGATCGGCCCCAACGATTCCTCCCCCTCCGAGCAGGGTCACAGCGTCTCTACGACCTTGCTCTACCAGAATCATGTGGGCCTCCTTGAACAGCTCAGTGACGAAGGTACCGTCTGAACCGCGACCATGCAGGTCAGCCAGCAGGTGAATCACCTTGGCCCCTGATTCTACTGCCTTGGTCATCCTGTCCTGCCAGCCCTCTTCGAAGTGAATGCGTATGCCGATGATTGCGTCGCTGACCTCTCTTGCTAGATCGAAGCCCCCCGCGTCCCAGCCCCAGGGTCTGCCTGGTGTTGAACGCAGCTCAATCAGCCGGGCTCGGGGGAACTCGGAGGCACGAGATGCCTCGGCGTTGTCAAGGACAGGTACCACGTTGGGCGCGTCGAACCGGTTTCTGGCGACGGTGTGGGCATCCAGGCACGCTAGGGTGTCTATTCCCCTGCTCGTCGATTCCACCACCTCGGCCAACCTAGTTGAGTCGAGGTTACCAGGAGGCAGGTCGAAGATGAACGGGACCTGTATGGTGAACATCTCAGGTGTGCTCCCCGAGAGCTTGCCATCGGAGTCGAATGACAGGTGCATCGGCTTACTCCCGATGTCCACCGCCGTGCCAATCAGTTCGCGGCCGTGGATCCCGTCTCTGCTGGGCCGCACAATCTCGGACATGTCGGTTAGCATGCCATCGAAACCCGGGCCGCCGAAGCGCCCCCTGTAGCCCTGACCGCGGACCGGGACCATGCCCTTCTTCGCTTCCTCGTCGATAGCAGCGATGTGCCCGTGGGTCGTGTACGAGTCCCCCATCTTGAGCAGATCCGGATTGGGTAGGACCTTCACGAAGTCCGGGTGCTGGACCTCGCATCTGAGGCAACCGACGCATAGCTTGGGCCTTGGAACGAAGCCGCCGACAGGCCCTGAGAATACCCCATAGGTGCATGGCCTAGAGAGGATTACGTCGAACTGGGCGTTCCAAGGCCGGAAGTAGGTCACCATCTCCGTGGCGATTAGCTTCCCCAGACCGACCTTGCCGACCTTGACTAGGAACCTGTGTGGCAAGGGATTCACGTCATCGACCTCCTCGGTATCTATGTGATAGCGGTGGTATCCGTCTGCAACCTCCCTGCCTATCCTAGCCGATTCGGCACCGAACTTGTCCAGCGACAAGGGGCCGTCGGGTGCTTGCAGACCAACATGCGCCGCTGATTCCAACATCACGCTCCCCCGGATACGCGCAAGCGTGCGAGAGCGCGCTATAATCATTCGCTCGTTTGTACATGCAA